>NZ_JBVJJY010000001.1:0-312159 GCF_055585785.1 Kitasatospora sp. NPDC053308
TCCACCCCGAAGGGCTTCACCGTTCGACTTGCATGTGTTAAGCACGCCGCCAGCGTTCGTCCTGAGCCAGGATCAAACTCTCCGTGAATGTTTACCCGTAATCGGGTCCACACCCGCGTTGAGCGGCACGGCAACCACCGGAATAAGGCGGCCCCGCGCACTGCGTCCTCGCTAGTGTTTATTTCAAAAGGAATCTCCAACCCCGATCAAACGACCGAGGCCGGGGATGTCAACATATCTGGCGTTGACTTTTGGCACGCTGTTGAGTTCTCAAGGAACGGACGCTTCCTTCGAGCCGCCTTCCAGCGGGCCCTCCGGGCTTCGTTCTTTCGTGTTTCCAGCTTATCAGACGTTTTCCGCTCCGTTTCCGGGGCTTTCTTCATCCAACTCGCTGGCGTCTTGCGGGGTTTGACGCCCCGTCCGACGTTTCAAACTCTAGCCGATCCCCGCTCCGAAAAGCGAATCCAGCCGCAATCCGATAAAACGAGCACGCCGCATCAGGACCGTGTCGCACCGCGGAAACGCGAACGCGACCCAGCCCGCTGGGAAGTGGTGTTTCAGAGGATTGGCTGCCTCGGGACCGTCCGCGCCGATGCGTGTCCGGTGCTCCCTGCCAGGCAACTCGAAGAACACTAGACCTCGGGGATGGCCGCGTCAAGCTCCGCAAGCGGATTTCCGGCGACCGCTTCCGCCGGCAGCTGGAAGGCCAGCACGGCGACGTCGTCATCGTGGTCCGAGGTGACCCCCATCGCCCGCAGCAGACGGGCGCAGACCACCTCGGGGGCGCCGACCGCGCCGGTCAGGGTGCGGGCGAGGAGGTCGAGGCCCTGGTCGATGTCCTCGTCGCGACGCTCTACCAGGCCGTCCGTGTAGAGGACGCCGGTCGTGCCGGGGAGCAGGCGCAGGGTGTGGGAGACGTGCAGGCCGCCGCCGGTGCCGAGCGGGGGGCCGTTCTGCTCCTCGCTGCGCAGGATGGTTCCGTCGGGGCAGCGCAGCAGCATGGGGAGGTGGCCGGCCGAGGCGTAGGACAGCGTGCGGCGCTGCGGGTCCCAGACGGCGTAGGTGCAGGTGGCGATCTGGTTGGCGTCGATCTCCATGGCGAGGCCGTCGAGCAGGCGCATCACCTCGTGCGGGGGCAGGTCGAGACGGGCGTAGGCGCGGACGGCGGTGCGCAGCTGCCCCATGACGGCGGCGGCCCGCAGTCCTCGGCCCATGACGTCGCCGATGACGAGTGCCGTGCGTCCGCCGTCGATGGCGATCACGTCGTACCAGTCCCCGCCGACGGCGGCCTCGGCGCCGCCCGGCTGGTAGGTGGCGGCGACCCGCAGGTCGGCCGGCTGGTCGAGCTTCTGCGGGAGCAGGCTGCGCTGGAGGGTGACGGCGGCCTCGCGCTGGCGGCGTTCGGCTTCGCGCAGGCGGGCCGCGGCGAGGACCTGGTCGGTGACCTCGGCGGCGAAGATCAGGACGCCTGCGGGCGGGCCCTCGACGGGGGTGTCGGTGCTGTCGCCGGGGCCGAGCGGGACGCAGGAGACGTTGTAGTAGCGGTTGCCGGTGAGGCCGAGGATGCAGCGGGCCTTGACGCTGCGCGGCCGGCCGCCGCGGATGACCTGGTCCATCAGGGGCAGGACGCCCATGGTGCCGAGTTCCGGGAGGGCTTCGCCGGCGGGCAGGCCGGTGGGGCGTTCGCCGAAGAGTTCGCGGTAGGCGCGGTTGGCGTAGCCGAGCTGGTGGAGCGGTCCGTAGGTGACGGCGACCGGGGCGGGGATGCGGTTGAGGACCTCGCGCAGGTTCTGGGGTTTGTGCGGGTCGAGGAGTTCGGCGGCGGTGGTGGGGCTGGTCGGGTCGCGGGGACTGGGCACCACGACGCCGTCGGCGCAGGGCGTGCCCTCGTCGGTGCCGGCCCCGTTGGTCGGGGTGGCACGCCACGGGGCTCCGGTGAGCCGGGCGCTCCAGCGCATGAGGTTCAAACGACGGCCGCTTCCTCGTTTTCCAGGCATATCATCACTTTTTGCGTACGCAGCGGCACACGGGGTAATGACCAGGTCGGGCTGATCCTGTCAGGCGGAGGCCCGATTCCGGAAGTCGCGCGCCCGGCGTGGCCGTCGGAGAGCGCGACGACCGGCTCCACCGCGGCACTCAGCGGGGAGCATCCGGTCCGGCGTCGGACGGCCGCCCGAACTTCGGGTCGAATCCGTCCTCGATGATCGAACGTGGGTACTCCATCGCGCCCAGCGAGACCACCTCCCGGGAGAACACCCCGCCCAGCACCCAGTCCATCAGCACCCGCACCCGGCGCTCCGTGCTCGGCAGCCGTCGCAGGTGCCGTGCCCGGTGCAGCCACCAGGCCCGCCGACCGGTGAGCTTGCCGCCGCGACGGGTGTGCGCGACGGCCCGGTGCAGGCCGAGCGAGGTCGAGCAGGCGGCGGGGCCGGGCCGGTAGTCGGCCAGGCCCGGCGCGTGCGGTCCGCCGTCCAGGGCGACCGCGATGTTGCGGGCGAGCAGCTCGGCCTCGGCGAAGGCGTGCTGGGCGTTGGGGGCGCAGGGTGCGCCGTCCGCGTTCGGGTCCGGTACGGCGGCGCAGTCGCCCACCGCCCAGACGCCGGGCAGGGCGCGGCCGTCCGGTCCGAGCGCCTGCAGCGTGGGCAGGCAGCGGACCCGGCCGAGGGTGTCCAGTGGCAGGTCGGTGTCGCGCAGCAGCGGGGACGGTCGAATGCCCGCCGTCCAGACCAGGGTGCGGGCGCCGAAACGGCTGCCGTCGGAGAGCGCCACGACCCGGTCGACGGCGGACTCCAGGGTCGTGCCCAGCCGGATGTCGACGCCGCGTTCGCGCAGTTCGCCGAGGGTGTGCTCGGCGAGCTCGGGCGACTCCTCGGCGAGGATCCGGTCGCTCGCCTCGACCAGCACCCAGCGCAGGTCCTCCGCGCGGACGTTGTGGTAGCCCCGCGCGGCGACGCGGACCATGTCCTCCAGTTCGGCGAGCGCGCCGACGCCCGCGTAACCGGCTCCGACGAAGACGAAGGTGAGCGCGGCCTGGCGCAGTGCGGGGTCACGGGTGGCGGAGGCGAGGTCGAGCTGCTGCAGGACGTGGTTGCGCAGGCCCACCGCGTCGCCGACGGTGGAGAAGCCGAGGCCGTGCTCGGCGAGGCCGGGCACCGGGACCGTCCGGGAGACCGAGCCGGGGGCCACCACCAGGACGTCGTACGGGAGCTCGATCGGCGCGGCGGGCTCGCCCGGGGCCGCGGCGTCGGCCAGGGCGCGGCGGGCGGCGTGTTCGATCCGGGTGATCCGGGCGGTGAGCACCCGGCAGTCCGGCAGGACCCGGCGCAGGGGCACGACCACGTGTCTCGGGTCGATCGAACCGGCCGCGACCTCGGCCAGCAGCGGGCGGTAGGTGACGTAGGCCTGCGGCTCGACGACGGTGATCTCCACCTCGCCCCGCCGCAGCCGCTCCCGCAGGCCGCGCTGGAGGTGGAGGGCGGTGGCCGTACCGGCACAACCGCCGCCGGCGATCAGGATCCTGATGGTGCACCTCCTGCCGATGTGACGTTTCGTCCCGGCCCTGCGGCCGGGGGTGTCCCCCCCATCACGCCCCCCTATGAAGGACCGGCGGAGGTGGTCTTGTCCACAGTCCGTACGGGGCCGGTTGCGACGGGAGTGACGGGCGTGGCCAGTTGTGCTTCCTGGGCGACTTTCTGACGCACTTTCGGCCGCGAAGAGCCGTGAACTATGGTCGGATTGTGTACCGGCGCGGCTGCCGCCATGACAATCGGCGGCGACGCACCGTGGAGCGGCCATTACGGCCAGTTCCAGCGTTGGCGTGAGAAACCGACTGGGGCACAGTCATCCGGGGAAGGGTAGTTCCCGGACAGGGCCCCGGACGGTGCCGACGCGCCGAGCCGGATGTGGACCCGGCCCGGCGGCACGAACCGTGGTCACCGGAACGGGACGGGCGGCACGAGCGATGGTTCATCGGGTCATTTCTGACGGGCTGAGCTGCACCGGGGGGTGCAGGGGCGGGCGACGACAGGGTCCGGATTCGGACGCCTGCGGGGGAGAGTTGGGATGATGGAACAGAAGCAGGTGTTGGGGCTGGCCGGTGCACCGCAGGCCGGGCCGGGCATGGTCCCCGAGCAGCGCGGCCCGGTGGACCTGCCGGGGCAGGGCGGACTGGCGCAGGCCGGGATCGCGCAGGCCGGAACGGTCCAGGCGGCCGTCCCGTACCGGGCCGAACCCGCGTCGGCCACCGTGCCGGTGCCCGGGGCCCGGCTGCGGGTGGACGCCCGGCGGAACCTGGAGAGCGTGCTGCGGGCGGCCCGCGAGGTGTTCGGCGAGTTCGGCTACGGCGCACCGATGGAGGAGGTCGCGCGGCGGGCCGGGGTCGGGGTCGGCACCGTCTACCGGCGCTTCCCGAGCAAGGAGGTGCTGGTCCAGCGGATCGCCGCGGAGGAGGTCGCCTGGTTGACCGCGCAGGCGCGCGAGTCGCTGTACGGCGGCGACGGCGCCTGGGAGGCGCTGGCCGGCTACCTGGCCCGCGCGGTGAGCAGCGGTGCCGGACGGCTGTTGCCGCCGGAGGCCTTCCGGTACGCGGAGGAGCTGGGCCGGGTGCCCGGACAGCGGGCTCCGGAACCCCCGGCGTCGGTCCGCTTCGACCTGCGCGGCGAGGAGGCCCGCTCGGGCGGAGCGGTCGAGCCGTCGGCCGCCGACGCCGATCCCCGGCTGCTGCTGCAGCTGCTGGCCGCGCTGGTGGCGCGGGCCGGTGCGGCGGGCGAACTGCGGCCGGGCGTCACGGTGTCGGACGTGGTGCTGGTGCTGACCGCGTCGGTGCCGGTGCACGCGGCCCGGCCGTCGGTCTCGACGCCGGCGGCCGTCGGCTTCTCCCCGGTCTCTCCGCAGACGGACGGTCAACCGGTCGCCGGCCCCTCGGGCCGGCTGCTGCAGATACTGCTGGACGGCCTGCGGGCTCGCTGACTCCGGCCCCGGGCGGTCCGGTCGCCACGATCGACGGGCCCGGTCGCCACGGCAGGAGGGCGCGGCCGTCCGCTCGGGGCGAGGCCGTCGCGCCCGGCGGGTACGGGAGTTGGGCGGATCACCGGCGCGCGGGATCGGCGCGCGCGCCGGGCGCGGGCGTCGTGCGACCCTAGCCGCGCGCTGGGCGAACACATCCACGACGGCCCCACGGAAGAGTGGGGAACGGCCGGTCCGGCTACCGCCGGTCCCTGCGCTATGCCATCCTTTGCCCGTGGTTGGAGCCAATGTCCCGATGCGCGCCCTTCGCGCGCCGTCGGCGCCGCACACCGGGGAACCGTGCGCCTACGCACTCCCGCGCGCCCTGCCACACTACGGGGGCTGTCGTGGAATCTGGGGTCCGTTGTGAGCGCCGAGGAACAGAACGACTACGGGTACGGCCTCGACTTCGGGGGGCTCTCCGGTAGTACCGCCGAAGGGTCCGCCGCGGGCCCCGGCGGGGTCGGCGGTGCGGGTGGTCCCGGCATTGCCGGTGGGACCGGCGGCGGCAGTGGCGGGATCGGCGGTGCGGCCCAAGTCCCGGGCTCCGCACCGGGTCCGGCCGCCGGGTACGTCCCCGACCAGGCCGGGATGCCCAGCCGCGAATCGCTCTCCGCCTCCGCCGCCGCGCTGCCCACCGGGCGGGTGCCCGGTCAGGCCCCCGCGGGCCGGGGCGGCGTCGCGCCCGAGGCGTTCGTCGGCGAGCCGTTCGCCGGCGACGGCCGGCCCGCGCGGCCGACGGTGCCCGCCCCCGCCGACCCGGTGGACGGCGACCGCCCGCCCTCCGACGCCGAGTTGACCGCCCGGGTGCGGGCCGGCGACGACACCGCGTACGAGGAGATCTACCGGCGGCACGCCGAGTCGGTCCGCCGCTACGCGCGCACCTGCTGCCGGGACAGCTTCACCGCCGAGGACCTCGCGGGCGAGGTCTTCGCCCGCACCCTGCAGGCGCTGCGGGCGGGCAAGGGCCCCGAGTTCGCCGTCCGCGCGTACCTGCTGACCGCCGTCCGCAACGTCGCCGCCGCCTGGCACCGCAGCGAGCGCCGCGAACAACTCGTCGACGACTTCGCCGTCTTCGCGCAGACCTCGGCCGCCGTGGTCGACCTCGACCTCGCCGACCCGGGCGCCGACGCCTGGGCGATGGCGATGGCCGACCAGCGGATGGTCATGCAGGCCTACGCCGAACTGCCCGAGGACGACCGGGTGGTGCTCTGGCACACCGAGGTCGAACGGGAGTCCCCGAAGACCGTCGCGGTGATGCTCGGCAAGACCGCCAACGCCACCGCCGTCCAGGCCCACCGGGCCCGCGACCGGCTCGCCGCCGCGTTCCTGCAGGCCCACGTCTCCGGCAGCCAGGAGAGCACCTGCGAGGCCTACGCCAACCGGCTCGGGGCGTACGCGCGCGGCTCGCTGCGCAAGCGGGCCTCGGCGGAGGTCGGACGGCACCTCAAGGAGTGCGACCGCTGCACGGCGGCCTGCCTCGAACTGACCGAGATCAACACCGGCCTGCGCGCGCTGCTGCCCGGCGGCGTGCTCGTCTGGGTCGGGGTCGGCGGGTTCAGCGCCGCCGCGGCCGCCGTCGGCGGTGCCGCCGCGGTCGGCGGTGCGGCGGGAGCGGTGGCGGCCGCCGGGTCCTCGGGGGCCGCGGCGGGCTCGACCGCCGGTTCGGCCGCGGCGGGCACGGCCGGCTCCGGTGTCGGCGCGGGTGCCGGTACGGCGGGTGCCGGTGCCGGCGCGGCTTCCGGCGGGAGCGGGGGCGGAGCCGCCGCCGTGGCCGGCGAAGGCCTGGGCACCGCCGCCAAGGCCGGGATCGCCGCCGCCGTCGCGGTGGCCGCGGCCGCCGTCGCCGCGTACGCGCTGACCGGCTCGCCCGAACCCAGACCCCCCGCGGCCGCTCCCCCCGCCACCAGCGCCCCGGCCGCCCCGGCCCCGGCGGCGGCACCGCCGGCCCCCCCGGCGCCCGCCCCCGAGACCACCGCGCCTCCGGCACCCCCCGCGCCGGCCCCCGAACAGCCCGCGCCGAGCCCCAGCGCGAAGCCGTCCGCCAAGCCCACGCAGGCGCCGCCCGCCCCCGAACCGCCGAAGCCCACCAAGGCCGCGCCCAGTCCGGCCGCACCCGAGCCGACCACCGCCGCGCCGGTCGTGCCCGAGCCGCCGCTGCCGCCGCTGCCCACGCCCGAGGTGCCCGTCGTCCCGACGCCCACCCCGCCGCCGGTACCGACCCCGACCGTCGTCCCGCCCACGCCCCCGGCACCCACCGACTTCTGGGCGGACGCGCTGCCCGTGGTCAAGCCCGGCCGGCACCGGGTGCCACCGCCCCAGCCGAGCATCCGGCAGAAGGGCAGCGACGACTTCTGGCAGCGCGACGGCGGCTGGATCGGCGGCGACTACCACTCGCACGCCCTCACCGTGCACGCCCCCGCGACCACCGTGATCGACCTCAACCGCAGCTGCACGTCCTTCGACGCGGTGGCCGGGGTCGACGACGCCACGCTCTCGCCGGGCGGCGTGGTCTTCACCGTCCAGAGCGGCGACGGCACCACCCTGTGGCGCTCCCGGACGCTCGCCGTCGGCGACGACGCCGTGCCGGTGCACGTGCCGCTCGCCGGGCAGAAGTCGATCCGGCTGGTGGTCACACCGGCGCACGGGATCTGGTCGGCGCTGAACGTCGCCGACTGGGCCGAGGCCCGCTTCAGGTGCTCCTGAACGTCAGGTGCTCCCGCAACGGGCCTCGGGCTCGCCGGTGACGGCGGATCAGATCGCGCAGGCGCCGTCCGCGCAGGCCTCCCCGGCCGGGGCGACCTGCACCGGGGCGGGCCGGCGCTCGCCGATCTCGGCGGCGACCTGGTCCAGCACCTTGCGGAAGGTCCCGGCGTCCTGGCCGCCCTGGACCGCCCACTTGCCCTCGAACACGAAGGTCGGGACGGCGCTGATACCCAGCTCCCGGCCCTCGGCCAGCTGGGCGTTGACCTCGGCGGTGCCCTCGTCGCCCGCCAGGTAGGCGGTCACCCGCTCCCGGTCCAGGCCGACCGACACGGCGACGTCGGTCAGCGCGGCGCGGTCGCCCACGTCGACGCCGTCGGTGAAGTGCGCCTTGAGCAGGGCCTCCTTCAGCCGGCCCTGCACGGCCGGGCCGTACTCGGACTCGGCGAGGTGCAGCAGGCGGTGGCCCAGGAAGGTGTTGGCGTGCAGCGCGGCGTCGAAGTCGTACGTGATGCCCTCGGCGAGGCCCAGCTCGGCGACCCGGGCGTCCATCGCCACGGACTGCGGGCCGTACCGCTCGGCCAGCCAGGCGCGGTGCGGGCTCGCCGTCTCGGGGGCGTCCGGGACGAGCTGGTACGGACGGTAGACGACCTCGACCTGCTCCTTGCCCGGGAAGTCCTCCAGCGCCTGCTCGAAGCGGCGCTTGCCGATGTAGCACCAGGGGCAGGCGATGTCGGACCAGATCTCGACCTTCATGCGGGGGTCTCCAGGGGGCGTCTTGTCAGATGTGTACGAGATGGGTGAACGGTGAACCATCTCGGTACATTCCCGACAGCGCCCTGACCTGCCGCTTCAGCCCGCGGGCGGCGCCGGGACCACCAGCACCGGGCAGGCCGCGTGGTGCACCACCGCCGAACTCACCGAACCCAGCAGCAGCCGGGCGAAGCCGCCGTTGCCCCGGGTGCCGACCACCAGCGTGTGCTGCCGGGTCGCCGCCTCCAGCAGCACCTCGATGACGTTGCCCAGCACCACGTGCAGGGACAGCTCGCCCGCGTACGGGGTCTGCCGCTGCCGCTGCACGGCCGTCACCGAGCGGCGCAGCCCGTCCGCGGTGCTCTCCACCAGCGTCTCCACGCTCTCCTGCACCAGCTCTGCCATGCCCGGCGGATAGCCGGCCGGGGCCGGGTTCACCACGGCGAGCACGTACAGCGGCAGGCCGAACAGCTCCGCCTCCGTCATCGCGCGGTCCAGCGCCCACAGCGACCCGTCCGACCCGTCGCACGCCGCCAGCACCCCCGCCGGCCGCCCGGTCGGCGGCCGCCCGAGCACCGACAGCACCACGGGTACGTCCCGCCCCGCGCTCCCACCGGCCACCGCACACCCTCCTCACCCCGGATCCACACCTCCGCCATCATGGCCCGCCCCGCCGACGCCGACCCCGCCACCGCGCCGAGAGGGCGACGAGCAGGCCCGGCCGGGAGCGGGCGGGGCACCGGAGCCGGAGCCGGGCGCTGGCGCGACGGGGGTCGGCGACGGGGGGCGGCGGGTCAGCGGGGGCCGGAGGTCAGCGGTGGTGAAGGGTCGGCCCGGCAGGCGCCGTCGCGGCAGGCCCGCGAAGCCGGGCGCAGGGCGCAGCGTCAGGCGGCGGCGTGGGCGGCGGGTCGGCCGAGGTGAAAGGGGGTGAAAGCCGGAGGCGGGGTGAGGGAGGTCGGTCCAGCGGGGCCGTCGCAATGGGCCCGCCCGGGAGCGGGCGGGGCACCGGAGCCGGAGCCGGGCGCTGGCGCGACGGGGGGGCGGCGGCTTGGGGGCGGCGGGTCAGGGGTGAGGCCGGGGGTTGGCGGTGACGGAGGCCGGCCCGGCAGGCGCCGTGGCGCCGGACGCGCAGGAGAGGCAGTGCCCTGGAGCCCAGGGCCGGCCGCTGGCGCGACGGGGGGCGGCGGGTCAGCGGGTCAGGGCCGGGGGTTGGCGGTGGGGGAGGCCGGTCCAGCAGGCGCCGTGGCGGCGGGCGCGGATGCGGCGGAGCCAGAGTTCGGTGGCGACGAGGTCGGCGAGGCCGGCTAGGGCGGAGGGGGAGAGCGGGGTGGCGGGGTCGGCGGAGTGGGCGAGGTCGGCGCGGACGGCGGGGAGGTCGATGAGGCCGGCTTCGGCGAGGAGGGGGGCGTCGAAGAGTTCGGCGAGGCCGTCGGCGGCGAGGCGCAGGCCGGCGCGGGCGGGGGCGGTGCGGTCGGGGCGGGGGCCGCGGCCCCAGTCGGGGGGCAGGTCGGTGCGGCCGGCGCCGGTGAGTACGGCGTGCAGGAGGGCGTGCCGGGCGCCGGGTTGGAGGCGGACGTCGTCGGGGAGCAGCCGGGCGGCGCGGACGACCTGGTTGTCGAGGAAGGGGGCGTGCAGGCGTTGGCCGGGCAGTTCGGCCGCGTGGACGAGCGTGCGGAAGGAGCGTGCCTGGCGGTAGAGGGCGTGCCGGGCGCGGTGCGCGCCGGGAGGTTGGTCGGGCGCCGGTTTGCGCGCCGCCAGGCGGAGCCGCAGGGCCACCGAGGAGAGCGCGTCGTCGGAGAGCCAGCGGGCGGCCGGACCGGGCACGCACCAGGCGAGGTCGACGGCCGAGCGGCTGCCGGCCGTCCCACCGCCCTCGGGCACGTGGCGGGCGGTGAGTTTGGCGGCGGCCTCGTCCAGTGCCTCGGCGTAGCGGACCCGGGAGAGCCGGTGGGCGGCCCGGACCACGGTGAGCGGGGTGCGCAGCGCACCGGTCAGGACGCCGGCCACGACCCGGTCGGCGCCGGCCAACGCGGCGACCGGGGGCAGGAGTTCGAGCGGGCGCCCGGCCCGGATCAGGTCGGCGAGCCGTGCCGGGTGGCCGTCGAGGACCTGGCGGGCGCCGTAGCCGGTGAGGTGGTCGGTGCCGCCGGCGCCGAAGCGGGCCTCGGCCCGGGCGGTGGCGACGAGTTCGGGCCCGGGTTCGTCGGTGAGGCGGCCGGCCTGCGGGTCGGTGCGCAGCCCGGCGTAGGGGAGGGTGTCGGGACCGGGGTCGAGCACGGTGTGCCGCAGGCGCGGGGTGTCCGGGGCGAGCGCGAGGGTGGCCGGGGCCTCTGTCTCGTCGAGCGTGACGGCGGCCAACTGCTCGGGGGCGGCGGGTTCCCGGACCGCCGCGCGGGCCCAGGAGCCCTTGACCGCGCCGCTCCTGCTCCCGGCGGCGACCGGGGAGGCGGCCTGCGCGACGGCCTCCGCGGCGGGTGCGGCGGCGGTCGCGGGCGCCGGTGGCAGCGGTACGGCGGCGGCGAGCAGGGCGACGGTGGCGGAGGCGGTGCCGTACGAGAGGTCGACGCCGAGCCTGGCCCGCCCGGCGGGTTCGGGGACCGGCGCGGTGGTGCGGACCCGGGAGCGGACGGACTCCAGCAGGGCGCGGGTGAGTTCGCGGACGGCGGGCGCCTCGTCGCGGGGCTGCTCGGCGCCGGCCGGCTCGTCGTAGGAGGAGAGGTACGGGCGGCCGCCGCGGATCCCGAGCACGTGGCCGGGCGGCACCTGCTGGACGCCGAGGTAGGGGGTGCCGGTGCCGAGCGCCTCCGGGGATTCGGGGCAGGCGAGGCGGGCGGCGAGGTGGCCGGTGTCCAGCGGGGCGCCGACCAGGTCGGCCAGCGGGAGGGCGGCGGTGGCGTACGCGGTGCCGCCGCCCCAGGGGGTGTGGAAGACCGGTTGGGCACCGGCGAGGTCGGTGAGCAGCAGGGTGGATCGGGTGCCGGCGCGCAGCACGACGGTGTAGCTGCCGGGCCAGGCGGTCAGGTGGCGGACGGCGCCGCCGCGGGCGGCGGCGAGGCCGGCGGCGAGTTCGGCGTCGGTGGCGCCGCAGTGGCCGAGGATGGCGAGCCGGGTGGTGGCGGGGGTGTCCTCGACCGGGTCGGGGGTGGTGGGGCCGGTGGTGACCACGGCGGGGGCGCCGGGCCGGAGGGTGGCCAGGCGGATCTCCTCGGGGCGCCAGTCGCCGACGGCCCAGAGGGGGTCGGGCCCGGTCCACAGGGGGCGCGCGGCGATCGGGGCGACCGTACCGGGCGGCTCGCACCCCGGCGGGCCGGGCCTGGACGCGCCCGTGCACCAGCCCGTCAGCCACCGCATCGCGCCTCCACCGGACGAGGACCTGCTCCAGGGCGGCGCGTTCGCCGCCCGGAACGGCGGCCGGTGGGATGTGCCGTGGCGTCCCGCGCGTGTCCGGACGTGCCCCCGCAACTCGGCGCGCCGTCAGGAGACATCGTGCCACCGCGGGGCGCCGCTGTGGCCGGTGTCGCGGGTTCCGCTTCGGTGGCGGGCTCGCCGCGGGGTGGGCGGTGGGGATCGGGCGGGCGGGCGGAGGGAATCGGGCGGGCCGGGCCTCCCCCTCCCTGGCCCGGACCGCCCGGTGGGCCGCCTTTGGCATGGGCATCGCGAGATGGCCGAAAGGCGTCGCCCGGCCCGGGAGGGCATCCGCATGCCCTCCCGGACGTGACCGCCGCCCGCGGGGATTGAGGCGACGGCTTCCCCCGGCCCGCCGGGTCCTCGACGGCGGGCCGACCCACGACCACCAGCGAATCGCCGACCAGCCGGTCGGGCCAGGGGGCACGGCCGGGCGCACGTGAACACGGGACCGGAGCACGGCGCTCCGGCGCGCGGCGCGGTCGGCCGGATCCGAGTGGTCCGGACCAACCCGCGTGCCGCGTGCCCGAGTGCGCGATCCCGCCATCCGGAATGCGACCTCTTAACCGTCGGAACGCGTCCGACTACTCTAGGTACAGCAGCTACGGCCCGGTGCCGCCCGGGCCCCGCGCACAAGGCCGCCAGGAGGTGCCGCCGCCACCATGACCGTCAGCCCACGAGGACCGAACGAACGGCTCGGCACGCTCCTGACCCTCGCCCAGATCAGCAACGCCGGACTGGCCCGCCGGGTCAACGACCTCGGTGCCCAGCGCGGGCTGACCCTGCGGTACGACAAGACCTCGGTGGCCCGCTGGGTCAGCAAGGGCATGGTCCCCCAGGGGCCCGTCCCGCACCTGATCGCCACCGCGATCGGCGGCAAGCTCGGCCGGCCCGTCCCGCTGGAGGAGATCGGCCTGGGCGACACCGACCCGGCGCCCGAACTCGGCCTGGCCTTCCCGCGCGACGTCGCCGAGGCCGTCCGCTCCGCCACCGATCTGTGGCGGGTGGACCTCGACCTGCGCCGGGGCCCCGGCGGCGGCCGGTGGAGCGACAGCCTGGCCGGCACCTTCTCGGTCGCCGCGTACGCGACGCCGGTGTCCCGCTGGCTGATCACCCCGGCGGACGGCTCGGTGGCCCGCGAGGTGCCGCGCTCCCCCAGCGACACGTCCTCCTACCGGGTCGGCCACTCCGACGCCGCCAAGCTCCGCGAGGCCGCCCAGGAGGCCCGCCGCTGGGACTCCAAGTACGGCGGCGGGGACTGGCGTTCGTCGATGGTGCCGGAGTGCCTGCGGGTGGAGGCGGCGCCGCTGCTGCTGGCCTCGTACAGCGACGCGGTCGGCCGGGCGCTGTTCGGCGCGACCGCCGAACTGACCAGGCTCGCCGGCTGGATGGCCTTCGACACCGGGCAGCACGAGGCCGCCCAGCGGTACTACATCCAGGCGCTGCGGCTCGCCCGGGCCGCCGCCGACGTCCCGCTCGGCGGCTACGTGCTGGCCTCGATGAGCCTGCAGGCCGGCTACCGGGGCTTCGCCGAGGAGGCGGTCGACCTCGCGCAGGCCGCCCTGGAGCGCAACCGGAGCCTGGCCACGGCCCGCACCATGAGCTTCTTCCACCTGGTGGAGGCGCGGGCCCAGGCCAAGGCCCGCAATGCGGCGGCGTGTGCGACGGCGCTCGGGGCGGCGGAGAGCGCACTCGAACGGGCGCGCGCCGGGGATCCCGATCCGGCGTGGATCGACTTCTACGCCTACGACCGCCTCGCCGCCGACGCCGCCGAGTGCTTCCGCGACCTCGGAGTTCCCTCCAAGGTCCGGCAGTTCACCCGCGAGGCGCTGGCCAAGCCCACCGAGGGCTTCGTCCGCTCGCACGGCCTGCGGCTGGTGGTCTCGGCGATGGCCGAGGCCGAGGCGGGCAACCTGGACGCCGCGGTCGCCGCCGGCGAGCGCGCCGTCGAGGTGGCCGGCCGGATCTCCTCGCAGCGCAGCCGGGAGTACGTGGTGGAGATGCTGCGGCGGCTGGAGCCGTTCCAGGGCGAGCGCAGGGTCCGGGAACTGACCGAGCGGGCCCGGGCGGTGATCGTCGCCCCGGCGTGATCCGGAGGGTCGGCCGGGCGGTGTCCCCACGACGTCTCCTGGCGGCGCCTCCTGACGGGCCGTCCCGGCGGTAAATGGGGTGCGCCCGCGAGAGTGGCCTGGCTATGGTCTCTCTCGTCCAGGTGCGCAGGCAGAGGTTACTTCCACTTCCACATGGGCAGGTCGCGGGTTCGAATCCCGCCACCGGTGTCAGACCGGTGTAGCTCAGCGGCCAGAGCGGCTTCGTCACCTCAGCCGCCTTCGACCTCTGGACACCCACACGTGAATAGTTCTTTCCGCACCTCCCGGTGCGACGGCAGCGGTTACTTCTGTGGAGTGCCCCCACGGGGCGCGGTGAAGCACCTACACCGCAGCCGAATCCTTGATCTCGGGAGGCAGTGCGCTTCGGAGTGCCCGGTGCGCAGGCGGGGGTTACTTCGGATCTTGCGGTTCCGGGTTCGATTCCCGGGCGTGCCGCGCGCGAGCGCGGCCGCTAGCTCAATCGGGTAGAGCACAAGGCATACACCTCCGCCGACGTCGGCCGTCCCACGGCCGGCACGATCTCGGGCACCCCTGCAGCGGCATGCCTCCCTCCCACTGACACCAACAGGCCGAGGGGGGCTGTCGCATGTCCAGGTTCAACGCCCGCAGGGCCACGGCGGGTCCGAGTTCGCCGGTGACCACGACCGGGCAGCTCACCCGGAACCACAACGGCGGCACCGGCCACGTCCGGGACCGCAAGTCCGAGCTCTACCTGCTCGCCGTGGCCAACATGGTCGGCAAGGACACCTGCTACGAGCGCGGCGGCGACCGGGACGACCGGTACACCGCGCTGGTGCGCGAACTCGCCGTCGCCGAGCCGGAATGGACTCTCGGGCTGCTGCGCTGGCTGCGCCACGACGCCCACATGCGCACGGCCGCCCTGGTCGGAGCGGCCGAGTTCACCCGAGCCCGGCTGGACGCGGGCGCCCACGGGCACTCCCGGCAGGCCGTCGCGGCAGTGCTGCGGCGCGCCGACGAGCCCGGCGAACTGCTCGCCTACTGGACCTCGCGCTACGGCCGGGCGCTGCCCAAGCCGCTCAAGCGCGGTGTCGCGGACGCCGTCCGCCGCCTCTACGACGCCCGCTCGCTGCTCAAGTACGACACCGCGGGCAAGGGCTACCGCTTCGGCGACGTGATCGAGCTGACGCACCCCTCGCCCGACCCGGAAAAGCCTTGGCAGGGTGCGCTGTTCGCGTACGCGCTGGACCGCCGGCACCGGCCGGAGGAGGCCGTCCCGCCCGCGTCCGACCGGCTGCTGACCGCCAACCGCGCACTGCTCGCGCTGCCCGTCGAACAGCGCCGGGCCGCGGTGACCGCCGAGGACGGCGCCGAGCGGCTGGCGGCCGCCGGGCTCACCTGGGAGGCACTGGCCGGCTGGCTGCAGGGCCCGCTGGACGCACCGGTCTGGGAGGCGGTCATCCCGTCGATGGGGCCGATGGCCCTGGTGCGGAACCTGCGCAACTTCGACAAGGCCGGAGTGTCGGACGCGGTCGCGGCCGAGGTCGCCCGGCGGATCTCCGACAAGGGCGAGGTGCGGCGCTCGCGCCAGTTCCCGTTCCGCTACCTGTCCGCGCACCGGCACGCGCCCTCGCTGCGCTGGGGGCACGCGCTGGAGACGGCGCTCGGGCACTCGTTGGCCAACGTGCCGGAGCTGCCCGGCCGCACGCTGATCCTGGTGGACCGCTCCGGCTCGATGTTCGGTCGCGCCGACGGCCCGACCGAGCTCAACCGGGCGGACTCGGCGGCGATCTTCGGCACCGCGCTGAAGGTCCGCGCCGCCCGGGCGGACCTGGTCGAGTTCGGCACCACCAGCCGGGTGATCCAGGTCGGCCGCGGCGAGGCGGTGCTCCGGGTGCTGGACCGTTTCTCCAACCTCGGCGGCACCAACACCGCCGAGGCCGTCCGCACCCACTACCGCGGCCACGACCGGGTGGTGATCGTCACCGACGAGCAGACCGGCCCGAACCACCGGGGCGGCGACCCGCTCGCCGCCGTCCCGGCGCGGGTCCCCGTCTACACCTGGAACCTGGCCGGCTACGCCACGGCCCACGCCCCCAGCGGCGGCGCCCACCGCCACACCTTCGGCGGGCTGAGCGACGCGGCCTTCCGCCTCATCCCCCTCCTGGAAGCCGGGGCGAACGCCCACTGGCCCTGGGAGGAGTAGGGGCGCAGGCCCCGGCTTCCCCGGCCCGGCCGGGGAAGCCACCCTGCCGGGGGAGGCAGGGCGAACAGGCGGCCCGGCCACCGCGAGGGCAGCGGTCCGGGGGGACGGCCGGGGGGCTCGGGCGCGGTACCGACACGGCGGGAGGCCGGGGCCGGCACCCCGAACACCCCGGCAGCTGCGACGGCCACGGTCGGGGGACCGCGCCGTCGCAGAGCCGGAAGCGGCCGGGGCGAGCGGCGCCGACACCGCACGGGGAACCGGGTACCGGCGCTGCGGAGCGCCCCGCGCCGTGGGAGGCCGACGAACCGCGCGCCGGCCGAGGGGTCGGCGTGTGAGAGCTGGTGAGCGGTCGGGGAGGGGCCCACGGGGGTGGCGCTTTCCCGGCCGTTCACCTTCGGCGCCGGGGGCCCGGCCCCGGGCGCTGTGGTCTCGACCGGCCCGGGTGCCCGTGGCAGCATCGGCGGTGGCGGGGGCGGCCGGTGGGCGAGGAGCGGGCGGTGGCGGACGAGGTCGACGTGCTGGTGGTGGGCGGCGGGATCGTCGGGCTGGCCACGGCGTACGCGCTGACCCGGACGCGGCCGGGGCTGCGGGTCGCGGTGCTGGAGAAGGAGGCCGAACTCGCGGCGCACCAGACCGGGCGCAACAGCGGGGTGATCCACAGCGGCGTCTACTACCGCCCCGGCTCGTACAAGGCCCGGTTCGCCGTCGCGGGTGCCGCCGAACTGGTGGCGTTCTGCCGCGAGCACGGCCTCCCGTACGAGGTGACCGGGAAGCTGATCGTGGCCACCGGTGCCGCCGAACTGCCGCGGCTGGCGGCGCTGGCCGAGCGCGGGCGGGCGAACGGGATCCCGGTGACCGAGCTGGACCGGGCCGGGATCGCCCGGTACGAGCCGGAGGTGACCGGGCTGGCCGGGCTGCACGTCGGCACCACCGGCATCTGCGACTTCCCGGCCGTCGCCGCCGCCTACGCGCGGCTGGCCCGGGCGGCCGGGGCCGAGCTGCGGCCCGGCAGCGAGGTGCGGACGGTGGCGCGCCGCCGGGACGGCGTGACCGTCGGCACCACCGCCGGGGAGCTCCGGTGCCGGGTGCTGGTGAACTGCGCCGGGCTGCACAGCGACCGGATCGCCCGGCTGGCCGGGGACGGGACCGGGGTGCGGATCGTGCCGTTCCGCGGCGAGTACTACGAACTGGCCGAGGGGCGGCGGGACTTGGTGCGGGGCCTGGTCTACCCGGTGCCCGACCCCGCCTTCCCCTTCCTCGGCGTGCACCTCACCCGGGGCGTCCACGGGGACGTCCACGTGGGCCCGAACGCGGTGCCCGCGCTGGCCCGGGAGGGGTACGACTGGCGCACCGTGCGCCCGCGCGACCTGGCGGACACGCTGGCCTTCCCCGGCACCTGGCGGATCCTGCGACGGCACTGGCGGTACGAGGTGGGCGAGTTGCACCGGTCGCTGTCCAAGCGGGCGTTCACCGCCGCCGTCCGGCGCCTGCTGCCCGCCGTGACCGAAGCCGACCTGGTGCCGACCGCCGCCGGGGTGCGGGCCCAGGCGGTCGCCCGGGACGGCTCTCTGCTGGACGACTTCGCCTTCGCCGGCTTCGACCCGGCGGACCCGCGCTCACCCCGCCGCACCGTGCACGTGCTGAACGCCCCCTCTCCAGCCGCGACGGCCTCGCTGCCGATCGGCCGCGAGGTGGCCCGCCGGGCCCTGGCCGCGCTGGAGGCGGGCGGCTGAGCGAGCCGGGCCCCGCAGGCGGACCGTCCCCCCGGCGGGAGCCCGGATGAGCCCCGTCACACACCCCGGCGGACGCCCCGCGCGGCCCCGTAGACTCGGGTGATTGTGACTGCCACCGCCCCGATCCCCCCGCCTTCGCCGTCCGCCCGGCTGTCCGCCGCGCCGGCCGCCTACCCCGCGCCGATGTACCCGCACAAGGCCACCGAGGCCCAGCACCGGGAGCGTCGCATCCGCAGCTTCCAGCCGCGCCGGGGCCGGATGACCAACGCCCAGGCGAGCGCGCTGGACCGGAGCTGGGAGAAGTACGGCATCCCCATCGACGGCACCCCGCTCGACCTGGAGGAGCTGTTCGGCGGCCTGCCGGTGACCCTGGAGATCGGCTTCGGCATGGGCGAGACCACCGCCGCCATGGCCGCCGCCGACCCGGCCATGGGCATCCTCGCCGCCGACGTGCACACCCCGGGCCACGGCAACCTGCTCGGCCTGCTGGAGCGCGACGGCTGCACCAACGTGCGGACGGCCGCCGGCGACGCGGTGATCCTGCTGCGCGACATGCTCCCGGACGCCTCCCTGGCCGGGCTGCGGGTGTACTTCGCCGACCCGTGGCCCAAGCCGAAGCACCACAAGCGCCGGCTGGTCCAGCCCGCCTTCCTCGACCTGGTGCTGCCCCGGCTCGCCCCCGGCGCCCTGGTGCACTGCGCCACCGACTGGGAGCCGTACGCGGAGCAGATGCTGGAGGTGCTGTCCGCCTCCCCGGAGCTGGAGAACCTGCACCCCGAGGGGGACGGCACCGGCTGGCTGGAGCCGGCGGACCACCCGGACGGCAGCATCCCCGGCTACGCGCCACGACCGGAGTGGCGTCCGGTCACCAAGTTCGAACGGGCCGGGATCGCCAAGGGCCACGTGGTCCACGACCTGCTGTTCCGCCGCCGCTGACCCATCGGCCGCCGTTCGAACGGCGGCCGCGCCCCGGGCCGTACGGGCCGCTCCCGGACGGCCGGTTCGTCCCGAGTCCTCCCGGCGGGCGGCTGCCGTGGCCTACCCTGTGCCGCATGGGCAGCCCGTCCGGCGGCGGGCCCCGGCCGGCCGTTCGGACGACTGTTCGGACGGCGGCTCAGGTCGCCGCCGACGCACCGGAGACGGTCCCGCGCACCGGAGACACCCGGACCATCCCGGGGCCCCGGAGGCGCCGGATCCACCGTCTGCTGCCCCGTCCGGGAGGGCCGTCGGCGCCACCCCGGGCCGCCCCCGCCGCCGCTCCGGTCGCCCGGGTCTCCCCCGTCGCTCCGCCAGGGCGCCGGCGTTCGGTGGCGCTCTCCTCGGTCACCGCGACCGCCGTCCTGACCATGGCCGGCTGCGGGGTGCTGATCCTGCGCCTGGTCCAGCGGCAGACCGGCACCGTCGGACTGCTGGTCGGCCTGGGCCTCGCGATGGTCCCGCTGCCCTTCGTGCTCGGCGGCCTGGCCTGGCTCAACCTCACCGCCCGGGTGCCGCTGCGGCACACCGTGTTCTGCCTCGGCTGGGGCGCCTGCGCCGCCACCAGCGTCGCCATCCTCGCCAACAACTGGACGGCCAGCTACCTGACCAGGCACCAGGGCCGGCTCGGCGAACTGCTCGGCGCCGGGATCGCCACCCCGGTGATCGAGGAGAGCGCCAAGGCCACCGCCCTGCTGGTGCTGCTGCTGCCCCTCGGCCGGCGGCTGCGCTGCCACGGCCGCCGCACCGGTCGCCCCTGCGCGCCGCTGCTGCGCCGGTCACCCGCGCCCCGGCGCCCCCGCCCGTACCAGCGCCGCCCGGCCGGGCCGCACGCCCGCGGCCGGCTGCGGCTGCGCCCCTACCTGCGGCCGCTGCCCTACTTCTCCCCCGCCCCACCGGCCGGCGGGGCCCCGCACCGCCGGTCCCGACCGCGCACCCTGGCCGCCGGGGTGGTGCTCGGCGGGATGACCGCGTGCGGCTTCGCCTTCACCGAGAACGCCCTCTACCTGGGCCGGGCCTTCACCAGCGACCAGCGGCAGCGGCTGGACAGCATCGGCCTCGGCGACCCGCCCAGCCTGCGCGACTTCGACAGCACCGTGCAGACCTTCGTGCTGCGCGCCCTGCTCTCCCCGTTCGCCCACCCGCTGTTCACCGCGCTCACCGGGATCGGCCTGGCCGTCGCCCTGACCACCGGTCGGCGCTGGCTGGCCCGGCTGGCGGCGCCGGCCGGGCTGCTGCTGGCGATGGTGCTGCACGGCACCTGGAACGCCGCGGCCGACCTCGGCACGGACGGCTTCCTGGTGGTGTACGGGGTGCTGATGGTGCCCTGCTTCGTCGCGCTGGTCTGCTTCGCGGCCTGGGCGAGGGCCCGCTCGGCCCGGCACGCGCCCCGCGCCGCCAGACGGCCCGCCGGGGGCACGGCCTGAGGCCGTCGCCGGCCCGCCTGGGGAGCGGCCCGGGGCCCCCGGGAAACGCGATTTCCCTTCTCGGCGACTTCCACGTATTGTTGTGTTCACCGACGCGGGGTGGAGCAGCTCGGTAGCTCGCTGGGCTCATAACCCAGAGGTCGCAGGTTCAAATCCTGTCCCCGCTACTCAGTAGCCGAAAGGCCCGGAGGATTCGTCCTCCGGGCCTTTCGCGTTCCCGGGCACCCGCGGAGCACCGTTCCGGCACGGACCGGTGACGGCGGGCGGTCCCGAGGTCTGCCGACGTCTCGACCACCGGGTGAACGAGCCGGTGGGAGACCGCCCGAGCGGGGCCGGATAAATCCGTTGCCCTCCCGCCGGTGGGCTGCCTATGGTGGCGTCACACTGAAAGGAGGTGATCCTGAATTGAGTTCCATCAGGATGCGTGAGGTGGCTGCTCGCTAGAGCCGCCCCTGCCTGCGCAGGGTGAGGCCCTTGGCGGCCTCCGGCAGGCGAAATCCACAGCAGTCACCCGGCCCGCGGGCTCACCGGTACATCCCCGGTGCCTCGGCGCCTGGCCAGTGCACGGGCCGGCGCGGAGGAGCAGCCCGCGGGTCGTCTGCGTTTCCGGGGCCGTCCGCGTTCCCGGGGCCGTCCGCGCGTGCGGGGCGGCACCGCGGCGCTAGAGTCGGCGCGGGTTCCGGAGCGGAGCGGCACGGGCACAGGGGGTGGGCGATGGCGAGGACGCGACGGCCGGGCGGCGGTTCGACGCTGCGCACGGCGCAGCGGGGCGTCGCCGGCGTACTGGCCGGGACGGGCTTGATCGGACTGCTGCTGTTCGCGCTCGACCGGGACCGGGCCTGGCAGGCGCTCGGCGGCGGCCTGGTGGTGGCCGGGGCCTCGACGGCGCTCGGCGGCGGGCTCGGCTTCCTGTTCGGAGTGCCCCGGGTGCGCGGCGGCTCGGACGAGCCGCAGGGCTCGTACGCGCCCAACACCAACCTGGAGCAGGTCTCGGACTGGCTGACCAAGGTGCTGCTGGGCGTCGGGCTGACCCAGCTCGGCTCGCTCGGCGAGCGGCTGCACGGCCTCGGGACGGCGCTGGCGCCGACGCTCGGCGGGGGCGAGGCCGCAGTGCCCTTCGCGGCCGCGCTGGCGCTGTACTTCCTGGTCTTCGGCTTCCTCGCGGGCTGGCTGGTGACCAGGCTCGCGCTGCCCCGGGCGCTGAACGACGCCGACCGGGCGCTGGACCTCTTCCTCGCGGGACAGGACCGTGACCGGCACGGCGACAAAGTCGGCGCGGACGACCTGCGGGTCCGCGCGATGCAGCAGCTCGGCCTGCTGGGCGGCAGCGCGGAGCACCCCGCCGCGCTGGCCGCGCAGCTGCCGCCCGCTTCGGGCTCACCCTCCGGGCCGGAGGGCGTGGTGGCCGAGGTCCGGTCGACCGCCCGGCGCTCGGCGCTGACCGCCGACCAGGTGCGGGCCCTCTTCGCGGACGGCTCCGAGGGCCGGCGGATCCAGGCGCTCGCGCTGATGCAGGGCGATCCCGCGCTGGCCGACCTGGCGAGCGTGCTGGACGCGATCGAGCGCCCGCGCTCGGGCTTCGAGCAGTACCACGCGCTGCTGGCGGCCCGGGGGCTGCTCTCCCGGCTGCCGGTCGCCGGGGCGCAGCGGCTGCGGGACGCGGTGGCGGGGCAGCTGGTCGATCCGCGGGGCATCCCGTACGGCTCGGACCGCAGCTGGCTGGCGGAGAAGATCCTCTCCCGGCTGCAGGTGCCGGCGTTCGTGCCGGCGCAGTCGGCCGCGGTGCCCTCCACTCCGGTCGCGCCCACCGCCGGCTCCGAGGCCTCCGCGCCCGCCGCGCCCATCGTGAGCTCCGAGGCCGGTTCCTAGACGGTGAAGCGCAGTTCCGGCTGCTCCCACGGGGTCCTGGGCTGCGGCGGCCGGGTACCGGTGCGGACGGCGCCCATCCGCAGGTAGAAGCGTTCCGCGGGCGGGTGCGACACGACCTTGACCGCGGCGATCCCGGCCGCCCGCGCGCGGTCGAGCATGTCCGTGATCAACTGCCGTCCGATGCCCAGCCCCTGGGCCTCGTCGGCGACGAACATCAGGTCCAATTCGGCCGGTTCGCGGATCAGCGCGTAGAAGCCGAGCAGGCGGTCGTCGGCGTCGTCCACGGCCATCCGCACCTCGTGCCAGGCGAGGTAGTCGGGCCTCACCCGGTAGCCGTCGATCATCGCGAAGTAGGCGCCGCGGTAGGCGCGGGAGGCCTGGATGAGCGCGGTGAGCCGCTCGGCGTCGGCTGTCCCGGCACGCCGGATCGTCAACTGGACCATGCCGCGAGTATAGGAGTGAAATGGCGAAGTGACCATTACAGGGTGACCGCTACGCGCAGGTCGGTCCCGTCCGGCGGCGTCGGTCGGCGGCCCGCAGCACCAGCACGCGGCGGACGCGGTCGTCCCCGGCCCGGTGGAAGCGGTGCACCTCGCTGGCGATCCGGCGCTCGCCGAGCGCGTACCGCAACGGGTCGAGGTGGCCGCAGCGGCGGCCCCGCCCGTCGTGCAGCGGCTGGACGCGCACCTCGCCGTCCGGGGCGGTGACCCGCACCAGCTCCGCCAGGGCGGCCAACTGGTGCTCGGGGCCGAACACTTCGGGGTAGGCGAAGAGCAGGTAGCCGCTCAGGGTGAGGGCGAAGGTGCCGTCCGCGAAGGGCAGTCGGGGCAGCGCGGCGGCGACGTACCGCTGGGGGTGCGCGGCGGAGTCGGTGGCGAACAGCCGACGGGCGCGGTCCCAGCTGCGCAGGTAGCGGTCGGGCCGGTCGCGGCGGGACGAGGGGTACAGGTGCGGGCGGTCGGCCATCGCGGTGGCCATCGCCGCCCGGGCGGACCGCGCCGCCGCCGCGACCAGCGGGAGCGGCAGCGCGTACGCCGGGTCGGCGGCGATCACCCGGCAGCCCAGCTCGCCCGCTTCGGCGGCCAGGCCGGCCGCGCCGCCGGGGCAGTCCAGCAACGGGCCGGGCAGGGCCGCGAGCCGGGCCCGGGTCAGGTCGAACTGGGCGCAGTACTCGTCCAACGGACGCGAGGTGACCAGGACGTCCGGGGGTACGGGAGGAAGGCCGGTGGCGGACACGCGGTCATCCGAACACGCTCCGGCCCCGCCCGCACCCGGAGGGCGACCGAGGCCGGAGCGGACGGGGGCGGGGCGGGGCGGAGGGTGGGGCGGAGGGTGGAGCCGGGGCCGGGCCGGGGCCGTCGTCCGGGGCCGGGGCCGGTACCTGGCGGCGGCTCAGCGGCCGAGCAGGCCCTGGGCGGCGGCCCGGTTGACGTTGGTCAGGCCGCGGACCAGCTGCGCGGTGAGGAACACCAGCAGCACCCCGGCCGCCGAGAACGCCGCGATCTGCCACGTGCCCTCGATGTAGTAGACGTGCTGGACGTGGTGGCTGTCCGTGTAGTCGAACACCCGGTAGCCGCGCCAGGAGGTGTAGGTCGGGAAGACCCAGTGGTAGACCGGGTAGAGCGCCATCGCCCAGCCGAGCAGCAGGAACACCAGCGTCATGGCGAAGCTGAAGACCGCCCAGGGGAACATCACCACCTGGTGCAGCGCGGCCTTCCAGCCCGCCCCGTCCGCCAGCCGCGCGGTGATCGCGCCCCAGCCGCCCGGGCGGACCTGCCGCACCGGCTTCGGACCGGGGACGTCCAGCCCCAGCATGCCGCGCACCCGGGCCCGCTCCAGCCGGCCGAAGCCGCGGCCCACCGTGGTCAGACCGGCCAGCACGGGCAGGCCGAGGGCGGTGACGAAGGTGCCCAGGCCGAGGCAGAACAGGGTGATCGCGGCGGTGAAACCGGCGATCGCCACCGGCAGGGCGGTGAGCGCGTAGCCGACCTCGCGGTAGTACTGAGCGGAGAACGGTGCCTGCCAGAAGGCCGGCGGGTGCTCGGTCCGGTGGGCCCGGGTCGGGAGCGGCTGGTGGCCCTGACCGTCACCGCCCAGGACGTCCCACTCGTGGTCCCGCGTGCTTCGGCTGCTGCTCATGTCCCGGCCCCGGCCCCTCGTTCTGACGCTCGTTCGTGTTCCCTGACGACGTCCAGTCTGCTCCGGGGGCGGGTGGCGGGGGCATCCGGAGGCCTGGCGGATCGGGGGTGGGGTTAACCCCCGGCCGGGCCCGGCCACTGGTCGGCGCGCAGCGCGTAGCGGTACCCGTCGGCGCCGGCGCCGCCCTCCGATCCGCCCTGCCGCTCCCGCCCCTCCGGCCGGAACCCGAGCCGGGTGAGGACCGTGACCGAGGCCGTGTTGCCCACCGCGACCCGGGCATCGACGCGGTGCAGCTCCAGGGTGCGGAAGGCGAAGTCGCAGAGCAGGCGGGTGATCTCGCCCGCGTAGCCGCGGCCCCGGGACTCGCGGCCGAGGACGCAGCCGAGCTCGGCGCCGCGGTGCCCGTCGAGGGTGAGCGAGGCCTGCCCGATCGGGGTCGCGTCCTGCGGGTCCGGCGCGTCGGCGAGCCTGGTCACGGCGAGCCGGTAGGTGTCCCGTTGCTCGGCCATCGCCTCCTCCAGGTAGAGCTCGATCTGGTCGGCGCAGGTCTCGCGGTCGTGCGGCGCGAAGGGCAGGTGGCGGGTCACCTCCGGGTCGCCGAACAGCGCGTGCAGCGCGTCCACGTCACCCTCGGTGTGGTGGTACTCGCGGATGGCCAGGCGGGGGCCGGTGAGTCGTACGGGGACCATGGCAGCCGACCCTACCCGCCCCCGACGGCTACCGTTCGGACTATGAACGACGATGACCTGCGGCTCGCCCCGCGCACCAGGGCCGCCGACCTGCTCGCCTGGGCGGCCGAGCAGGGCCGCGCGCCGGTGGCCGAGGAGCCGCTGCGCACGGTGCTGGCGCTGCTGGAGCTGGGCGAGGGCAGGATGCACGACGGCTGGCCCGAACTGACCTCCAACGCGGTGGAGCACCTGCTCTACGAGCGGCTCCACCTGTACGTCCAACCCGCGCCCGAGGCGGACCCGCTCGCGTACGGCGCCGCCGTCCGGCTGCTGGTCGACCACCAGCGGGCCGCCCGGCGGCTCAACGCCAAGCGCCAGGAACGGCTGCACGCGGAGGCCGAGTGGCAGGGCGAGGTCGCGGCCGGCCTGCTGCGCCGCGCCGACCTGGTGACCTGGCCCCGGTTGTACGCCCTGCTGCTGCACGCGCACGGGGTGGACGTCACGGACGGTGAGGCGGTGCGGGACTGGCTGGCCGGCTTCGGCGGTCTCGCGGAGGAGGAGCGGCTCGCCGCGTTCGAGGCGCTGGCGGCGGCCGGCTGGCTGGACGAGCCGGACGAGCAGGGCTGGGGGCCCGGCCGGGTGCTGTCGGTCGGCATGGCCACGGACGGCGCGCGGCGGCTGCTGGAGCAGGGGCTGATGCGGCGCAGCTACCGCAACCTGGCCGAGCTGACCGCGCTCGGGCGGCCGATGCCGGACGAACTGGCCGGGGACTTCGGGCAGTTCGAGGAGGCGGCGGTCGGCGCGGCGCTCGACCTGTTCGGGGAGTGGACGGTGCCGGGGCTGCCGCGGCTGCTGGTGGAGGAGTTCCCGGAGCTGGCGCCGGAGCCGGGCCCGGAGGAGATCGACGCCTACCTGGCGCAGCTGCCCGCGGAGGAGTGAGAGCGGCGCGACGGCGCGAGGAGCCCCCGGCCGCGTGCGGTCGGGGGCTCCTCGGTGTCCGGCGGCCTCGGGCGGCCAGGGGCGTCCGAGGCTTCTCGGGGTGTGGTTACGGGGTGAGGCCGCGCTGCTGGAGCCAGGGCTCCGGGTCGACCGGGGCGCCGCCGCCCGGGCGGACCTCCAGGTGCAGGTGCGGGCCGGTGACGTTGCCGGTCGCGCCGACCTTGCCGATCTGCTGGCCGGCGGTGACCCCGCCGGAGCCCTTGATGATCGAGGAGAGGTGGCAGTACCAGATCTCGGTGCCGTCGGGCAGGGTCTCGACGATCCGGTAGCCGTACGAGCCGGACCAGCCGGCCGAGGTGATGGTGCCCTGGCCGAGCGCGTAGACGGGGGTGCCGGTGTCGGCGGCGAAGTCCAGGCCGGTGTGCAGGTTGGCCCAGTAGCGGGCGCTCTGGCCGTAGTGCGCGGAGAGCCGGTAGTCCTTCACCGGGAGGGTGAGGGCGGCGGCGCGCTTGGCCTCGGCCTCCGCGGCGGCCCGCTTGGCCTCGGCCTCCTTGGCGGCGGCCTTGGCCTCGGCCTCCTGCGCGGCCTGGACGCGGGCGGTCTCCTCGGCGGCGGTGCGCTGGCTGTCGGCCTGCTGCTGGATCCGGGCGGCGAGCGCCAGACCGGGGTCGGCGGAGAGTGCGACCGGGCTCTCGTCCGGGGCCTCGACGGCGGGGGCGGCGGCCGGAGGGGCCGCGGCGAAGCCGGTGGCACCCAGGGTGGCGGCGACGGCGGTGACACCGAGCAGCGGGGAGGCTCCGCGCGTCTGACGCGGCATCCGGTGGCGGTTGGTCTCGGCCTCGGGCCCGAAGGACTCCGGCCCGAAGGACTCGGGGCCGCGGGACTCCGGCCCGTCCGGACCGGGGTGGTCGAGTAGCTGGGTACCGGCTGCGGGGCCGGCCGGGTGTGCCGGGGTGTGCGTCGACGCCACGGAGGCGCGCTCCTTTCCTTCCTTCGCGCCTACCGGGTTAGCTGACGGGTTCGGAGCAGGAAGGTCTCCTACGGCCGGGCCGGAGCCCCGCCGATTCACCCCAGGGAACGTGGTTCCCCGGCTCCCTGACCTGCCCGGAGGCCGGCCGGTGGGATTAGGCGACGGCGCACGGTGCCGTCTGGGTACGGCGTTGACGACCGCGCTGCGTTATCAGACGTTAATCCTAGGACGCCCTGATTCCAAGCCATCCGTCCGGGACGGCCGGGGAGCAGGTGATCGGACGTCAACGAACGACACCTCATACGAGCACCCCATCTGAGTACTCCTACTCATGTGCGGCCCGACCGCGCGGCCGCATCCTGACGCCATGAGCGCACCGATGAAGAACCACACCACGGCCGCGTACTACGTCCAGGCCGTCCTCTCCTTCGCCCTGTCGGGCGTCGCCCTCGCCGTCGGGATCGCCTACCTGCCGGTCGGCGGCTGGACCCGGGCGTTCCTGGGGATCGGCCTCCTCTACACCGTCACCTCCGCGTTCACCCTGGCGAAGGTGGTCCGGGACCGGCACGAGTCCGCCGAGATCGTCAGCCGGGTCGACCAGGCCCGGCTGGAGAAGCTGCTCAGCGAGCACGACCCGTTCAAGGTCGAGGGGGCCTGAAGGCCCGGATCCCTCCCTCTCCACCTCCTCTTCCACCCCCTCTTCGACCCCTCTTCGACTCTCGCCGGCCGAGGGCTTGACGGCTAAGGCTATTAGCCTTAGCTTTATGGCTATCGGCAGTACCGCCGATGCCCCGCAGCAGCGGACCGAGGAGGCCCACCATGAACGCCACCATCACCCCGGAGACCCAGTACCTGACCGTCCCCGGCGGGCGGATCGCCTTCGACGACACCCGCCAGGGCGACGGCACGCCCGTCGTCCTGCTCCCCGGAATGCTCGACAGCCGCGCCGCGTACCGGCACCTGCGCCCGCTGCTCGTCGCGGCCGGCCACCGCGTCATCACCATGGACCTGCGCGGCTTCGGCGACTCCTCCCTCACCTGGGACGACTACGGCCCGGCCGCCATCGCCGGTGACGTCCTCGCCCTGCTCGACCACCTCGGCATCCGGCGCGCCGTCCTCGCCGGCAACTCGTACACCGGCGCGACCGTGGTCAAGGCCGCCGGGGACGCGCCCGAGCGGATCGCCGGGATCGTCCTGATCGACGCCTTCGTCGAGAACCCGCAGCCCGGCGTCCTGATGCGCGGCGTCCTCGGCCTGATGGGCGCGGCACTCGTCCACTGGCCCGCCTTCTGGGGCTTCTACCTGCGCCGGATGGCCTTCCCCGGTGCCAAGCCCGCCGACTTCGACGCCTACGTCGACGGGCTGGTCGCCGCCCTGCGCACCCCCGGCCGGAAGACCGCCACCCGCGGGTACGTCACCGGCGACTCCGCGCCGACCGGCTGGACCGCCGCGGTGCGGTGCCCCGCCCTCGTGGTCATGGGCAGCAAGGACCCCGACTTCCCGAAGCCGGAACTCGTCGCCGACCGGCAGGTCGCGGCCCTGCGCGCGCGGAAGGCGATGATCGAGGGGTCCGGGCACTACCCGATGGCCGACAACCCGCAGGCCACCGCGGACGCCCTGCTGCCCTTCCTCGCCGACCTCGCCTGAGCGACCGGCCCCGCCCGCTTCCGTACGGAGACCCGACCATGCCCCGCGTAGGACTGACCCCCGACCAGGTCGTCGACCACGCCCTCGCCCTCATCGACGACCAGGGCGCCGACGCCCTCACCCTGGCCGCCGTCGCCGCCCGGGCCGGCGTCGCCACCCCCTCGCTGTACAAGCACGTCAGCGGCGGTCTCGCCGAACTCCGGCGGCTGATCGCCGTCCGGGTCACCGAGGAACTGGCCGACCGTCTCGCGGACGCCGCCGTCGGGCGCAGCGGGGACGACGCCGTCGCAGCCGTCCTGCGCGCCTACCACGCGTACGCCGTCGAGCACCCGCACCGCTACCACGCCCTCCCCCAGGCCCCGCAGCCCGACGACGACCTGGCCCGGGCGGCCGCCCGGCTCGTCGGCGTGATCATCGCCGTCCTGCGGGAGTACGGCCTGGACGGCTCCGAAGCGATCCACGCCGCCCGCACCGTCCGGTCCCTCGCGCACGGCTTCGCCTCGCTCACCACCGCCGGTGCCTTCCGACTCGCCGAAGACCTCACCACCACCCAGGACCGCCTCATCGCCACCCTCACCACCGGCCTGCGCACCTGGCCCGCGTGAGGAGCCGAGCCGCCCCGGCCGCCCCACCGGGCTGGGGAAGCCGTCCGGCAAGCCCTCCGGCCGGGGAGGCGCGCACCGGACGTCGGGCCCGCCGACTTCCCGCGGCAGCGCATCGGGCCGAGGACGAGAACCGGACACCGCCCGGCGGTCCGACCACCCGCCGGGCGGCGCCCCGCGGGCGTCCGCTCCTCGGCCGCGCCGCCCCGCGCCGCCCCGCGCCGCCGCCTCCGGACCGCCGGGCCCGCCGCGGTCGAGGGGCCGGGGCGGACCACCGGCGAGGGGTCCGCGCTCCGCCCGAGGACCCGGCCGGCCGACAGGCCCCGCCGCTCCTGCACCGGACGTCACGCCTTCCGCAACACCGCGCACACACGCCCCACACATCCCGGGACGGGAATCGGCCATCAGGCGCGACGCCGCCGTCGCGCGGGCGGCCCGGTGACACCGTTCCGAGGCGCCGTCAGAAGGGGTGGTCGGAGGCGAACGAGTCCGGTTTGAGGCCGGATTGACTCGATATTGACGAGATCCGGTCACTTGGCGAGATCCGTTCACACCTTCGTAGGATCATCACCCTAGAATTCGCCGCGTGACGATGACTCAGTGGTCCGTAACGGCAACCGGCGTACTCGCCGTCCTCGCCCTCGTGGCCGCCGCGCGCTACCACGCCGTGTCCGTCACCCACCGCCGCCGCTCCGCCCGGCTGCAGCGCGAACTCGCCCGCCTGCAGGAGCAGCTCGGCACCGAACTCTCCCGCCGTGGAGCCGAACAGGCCGCCGTCCAGCAGGAGCAGGAGCTCACCGCCTCCACCCAGCGGGCCTTCCTCAGCGTCGCCCGCCGGATCCTGGTGATGGCCCACGACCAGCAGGCGCTGCTGGACGAGATGGAACGCACCCACGACGATCCGGCCCTGCTGGAGGGCCTGCTCAAGGCCGACCACGCGGCCGCCCAACAGGCCCGACTGGCCCAGACCCTGGCCGTGCTGTGCGGTGCGCGGGCCGGACGGCACTGGCCGGAACCGGTCACCCTGGAGGACGTCGTGCGCGGCGCCCAGTCGCGCATCCTGCCGTTCCAGCGGGTCGTCGTCCGCTCCCGGATCGAGACCGCGGTGGTCGGCGCCGCCGCCGAGGCGCTGATCCACGCGATCGCCGAGCTGCTGGACAACGCGACCCGCTACTCCCCGCCCAGCACCCAGGTCTTCGTCACCCTGATGCCGGTGCACAACGGCGCCGTCATCGAGATCGACGACGGCGGCGTCGGCATGCCCGAGCAGGCCGTCGCCAAGGCCGCCGCCGCGCTCGCCGGGGGCAGCACCCTGGAGGTCTCCCGACTGGGCGAGGTACCGCAGTTGGGCCTGGCCGCGGTCGGCCGGCTCGCCGAGCAGTACGGCTTCCGGGTCACCCTCAGCTCCGCGCCCTCGCCCTACGGCGGGGTGCGGGTGGTCGTGCTGCTGCCGAACGCGCTGCTCACCGAGCCGCTGCCGCCCACCGTCCCCGCCCTCGGGCCGGACGACCGCGCGTTCACCCCCGACCCCCGACCGGCCTCTCCCGCCGGTCACCCCCTGGTGGAGACCCCACCGCCCGGCCGGGCCCCCGGCACCGGCGACACCCCGCCGCCGCTGCCCCGCCGGAGCCACCGGCGCGACCGCGCCGACCGCCCGGCCCAGCACGCCGCTCCCCCGCTGCCCGCCGCCCCGCCGTACCGCTCGGCCCGGGACGCGCAGGCGTTCATGGCGATGTTCCAGGCCGGGACCGCCAGCGGCCGATCGGCCGCCCGCGCCCGGGGCCAGTCCCCGCCCGGCTCCCCCTGACCGTTTCCCGCTCTGCTTCCCCCGACTTCCCCAGCGCTCCGGAGACTCCCATGACCACCACGCCCGATCTCGGCTGGCTGCTCGCCGACATCATCGCCGTCCCCCAGGTCCAGCACGCCGTCGTCGTCTCCAACGACGGCCTGGAGATCGGCCGCAGCGCGGGCATCGCGCGCGACGACGCCGAGCGCCTCGCCGCCGCCTGCTCCGGCCTGCAGTCGCTGGCCCGCGGCGTCGCGACGGGCTTCGGCGGCCCGGGCAGCGCCACCCGCCAGATCATCATCGAGTACGGCGGCGGCTACCTCTTCATCGTCGCCGCCGGGGCCGGGGCGCACCTGGCCGTGGTGACCACCGAGGCGGTGGACGCCGGCCTGGTCGCGTACCAGATGCAGGTCCTGGTCGAGCGGATCGGCACCCACCTCACCAGCCCGCCGCGCGTCGACCACGCGGCGGGGGGCCACCGGTGAGCGGCCCCGTCCGGCCGTACGTCATCACCGGTGGGCGCAGCCGCCCCACCCGGGCGGAGCTGGCCGTGGAGAGCCTGGTCAGCGCCTTACCCGGACGATCGGAACTGCCCGAACCCCCGGAGCTGCCCGAGCACGCCCTGCTGAACCGGGAGCACCGGCGCATCCTCGCGCTCTGCCACAGCCTGCTGTCCATCGCCGAGGTGGCGGCCCACCTGGGGCTGCCGCTCGGCGTCGTCAAGGTGCTGGTCGGGGACCTGTGGGACCTCGGCGCCGTGCAGGTGCTCCCACCCGTCCCGCAGGCCGAACGCCTGCCCACAACCCTCCTGGAAGAGGTGCTCGTTGGCCTCCGCCAACTCCGCTGAAGCCGCCGCCGAGGCCGCCGGGGCCGCCCCGGGCGGGCCGCAGTACCTGCCGTCCTCGGTGCAGGGCGCGGTCAAGATCCTGGTCACCGGGCCGTTCGGGGTCGGAAAGACCACCCTGGTCGGCTCGCTGAGCGAGATCACCCCGTTGCGCACCGAGGAGACCATGACCGCCGCCAGCAGCGGCGTCGACGACCTCACCGGGCGCGGTGGCAAGACGACCACCACGGTCGCGCTGGACTTCGGCCGGATCACGCTCAACCCGCGGCTCGCGCTGTACCTGTTCGGCACACCCGGGCAGCAGCGGTTCTGGCCGCTCTGGGACGACCTGTCGCGCGGCGCGCTGGGCGCCATCGCCATGGTCGACCTGCGCCGCCCGGACGAGAGCTTCGACGTCCTCGGCCGACTGGAGGAGCAGCGCATCCCGTTCGCGGTGGCGGTCAACACCTTCCCTGACACGCCGAGTTACCCGGAGGAGGAGCTGCGCTCGGCGCTGGACCTGCTGCCGGAGGTGCCGATCCTGTTCTGCGACGCGCGCGACCGGCGGCAGTCGTACGACCTGCTGATCGACTTCGTCGACCACCTGCACCGCAGCTCGATCCTGGAGCTGCAGGGATGAGCGCCTCCGAACCCGGCGCCCACCCCGGCGCCTCCGGCTGCCCGGTCGCGCACGGCGGGGCGGCCGGGCCCGTCGGCCTGCCCGTCGGGGTGCCGCTCACCCCGCTGTACGGGCCGGGCGTCGCCGAGGACCCGCACGGCCTGTACGCGCGACTGCGCGCGCACTACGGCCCGGTCGCGCCGATCGAGCTGGAGCCCGGGGTCGAGGCCTGGCTCGTGCTCGGCTACGCCGAACTGCTCGAACTCACCCGCAACGAGGCGCTGTTCTCCAAGGACTCGCGCCGCTGGCGGGTGCCCGCCGAGGGCCGGCTGCCCGCGAACTCCCGGCTGCTGACGATGACGTCCTGGCGCCCGACGCTGCTCAACCTGGACGGCGCCGAGCACCAGCGGCTGCGCGCGGCCGTCTCGGACACCCTCGCCCAGATCGACCACCACCAGCTGCGGGAGACCACCGAGGCCGCCGCCAACGGCCTGATCGACAGCTGGGGACCGGACGGCACCGCCGACCTGATCGCCCAGTACGCGCGGCGGCTGCCGCTGCTGGTCTTCACCCAGCTGATCGGCCTGCCGTCGGAGGCCGGGCCCCGACTGGTCGAGCTGATCAGCCACTTCGTGGACAGCAGCGCGGAGTCCCAGCGGGCCGGCGCCGAGTTCCAGGCGATCCTGGTCGACCTGGTCCGGCGCCGCCGGACGGCGCCCAGCGCCGACCTCACCTCCTGGCTGCTCGCCCACCCGGCCGGGCTGACCGACGAGGAGGCGGTGCACCACCTGGTGGTGCTGATGGTCGCGGGCAACGAGACCTCGATCAACTGGACCGGCAACACCCTGCGGCTGCTGCTCACCGACCGGCGCTTCCGGGCCACCCTGACCGGCGGCCGGCTCACCGTCTCGGACGCGCTGGAGGAGGTGCTCTGGCGCGACCCGCCGACCCAGAACTTCCCCGGCCGCTGGGCCACCGGCGACACCGTGCTCGGCGGCCAGTACATCAGCGCCGGCGACATGCTGGTGCTCGGCCTCGCCGCGGCCAACGCCGACCCGGCCGCCCAGGGCGTCTCCGCCGCCGCGCAGGGCTCCCTCGGCGGCAACCGGGCGCACCTCGCGTGGGGCGCCGGCCGGCACGTCTGCCCGGCCCAGCACCCGGCCCGGATCATCGTCGAGACCGCCGTCGAGACCCTGCTGCACCGGCTTCCGGACCTCCAACTCGCCGTACCGCCGGGCGACCTGGCGTGGCGACCGTCCCCCTGGTCGCGGGCCCTGACCGCTCTGCCGGTGCTGTACAGCGCCTTCACCCCGCCCCGCCCGCCAGCCCCCGAGAGGCCCGCATGGACACCGCCGACGGCTCCGCAGGAGCCCGCCCCGAGCCCGTCAGACTCGACCCCTTCGGAGCCGACCAGCACGCCGAGAACGCCCGACTCCGAGCGGCCGGTCCCGCGGTCCTGGTGGAGCTCCCTGGCGGGGTGGTGGTCTGGGCGATAACCCACCACGACACCCTCCAGGCGCTGCTCGCCGACCCGCGGGTGGGCAAGAACGCCCGGCTGTGGACGACGTTCCGGGAGGGACGGCTGCCGGAGGGCTGGCCGCTGGCCAACTTCATCTCCGTCCCCGGCATGGTCACCGCCGACGGCGAGGACCACCGGCGGCTGCGCGGACTGGTCTCGCAGGCCTTCACCCCGCGCCGGATCGCCGACCTGGCCCCGGCGATCGAGGCCAGGACGCTCGCGCTGCTCGACGACGTCGCCCAGCTGGACGGCCCGTTCGACCTGCGGCGGCACTTCGCCTACCCGCTGCCGATGCAGGTGATCGGCGAACTGCTCGGCCTCGCGCTGGAGCAGCAGGACGAGCTGCACGAGCTCTCCGACACCCTGGTCTCCAGCGCGGCCACCCCGGCGGCGGCCCTCGCCGCGCAGCGGGACCTGAACGCGCTGCTGGCCTCGGTGGTGGCGGCCAAGCGGGCCGAGCCGGGCGACGACCTGACCACCGACCTGATCGCCGCCCGCGAGGAGGGCGACCGGCTCAGCGAGGCCGAGCTGGTCGGCACCCTGCTGCTGATGCTGGTCGCCGGGCACGAGACCACGCTCAACCTGATCACCAACGCCGTCCGCGCCCTGCTCGCCCACCCGGACCAGCTGCGGCTCGTCCTGGACGGCACGGTGCCGTGGTCGGCGGTGGTCGAGGAGACGCTGCGCTACGACTCGCCCGTCGGGCAGTTCCCGCTGCGCTACGCGATCGAGGACATCGAGGTCGGCGACGTGGTGATCCGGCGCGGCGAGGCCCTGCTGGCCTCGTACGCGGCGGCCGGCCGCGACGCCGGGCACTACCCCGACGCCGACCGCTTCGACCTCACCCGGCAGCCCGCCCGGCACCTCTCGCTCGGCCACGGCCCGCACTTCTGCCTCGGCTCCGGGCTGGCCCGACTGGAGGCCGAGACGGCGCTGCGCCACCTGTTCGGCCGCTTCCCCGGCCTGGCCCTGGCGGAGGGACGGACCGCCGAGCCGATCGCGTCGTTCGTCAGCAACAGCGTGCGAACCCTGTGGGTGACGGTCCCGGCCACCCGGTGACCTGAGGGCGGCCGGGTCGTTCGGCAGGGCATGAAGAAACTCGCCACCCTGGCCGCCCTCACCCTGGCGGGCCTCGCCCTCGCCGCCCCGGCGGCCTCCGCCACCACCCAGACCGCCTCCTCGCCGGACGCCACCGGCGGCCTGACCGACGGTCTCAACCTCTCCCCCGCCGACCTCGCCCTGCAGACCGCGGGCAAGCTCCCGGTGGTCGGGCACACCGCCAACGAGGTCGAGGCCGTCGGCACCAACCAGATGAGCCACCCGGGCCTCAGCGGGCAGATCGGCTGACCGGGGTGCGCGGGCCGCTCGCCCTCGCCCTGACCGCGACGGCGCTGGTCGCCCCGGCGGCCCCCGCGTTCGCCGGCCAGGGCGCCGTCGACGGCCGCGAAGGCACCCCGGCGGACGGCCGGGGGCTCACCGCGGCCGTCGTCTGCCTGCAGGACGTGCCGGTGCTCCCGGTCCTCGGCGACCGGCGGAACGCCTGCGCCGCCGGCCACCTCCTCGACCCCGGCCGCGGGTGACCGCCCCGGGCGGCCGACCGACCCCCGTCCGGTCGGCCGCCCGGGGCGGTCCGCTCCTGACGGCCGGACTCCTGGCAGCCGGGCACCCGACGGCGAGGCTCCGACGGCCAGGCTCCTGACGGCCGGACTCCTGGCAGCCGGGCACCCGACGGCGAGGCTCCGACGGCCAGGCTCCGGCTGGCAAGGCTCCGACGGCCGGGCTCAGCCCGTGAAGAGCCCGTTGAGCTCCGGGTAGGTCAGCCCGCCGTCGAGGGCGGTGTAGGTGCCGCTCGTGTACACCTCCTCGGCGGCCCGGCGGACCGCCGCGTACGCCGCCTTGGCCAGGCCGGGGCCGAGGCTGATCCGGGCCACACCGAGCTTCGCCAGCTCGGCGACGGACGGCGAGCCCGGTCCGGCCAGCACGTTCAGCGGGGCCGGGACGGCCGCGACCAGGGCGGCGATGGTCTCCGGATCGGTCACGCCGGGGACGAACACGCCGTCCGCGCCCGCCTCGACGTACGCCCGCAGCCGGCGGACCGCCTCGTCCAGCCGGCCCTCCGGTGCGCCGAGCCCCAGCAGGAACACATCGGTGCGCCCGTTGACGAAGAGCGGGACGCCGGACGCGTCCGCCGCCGCCCGGGCCGCCGCGATCCGCTCGGCGGCCTCCGCCAGGGGGCGCTCGCCGTCCTCCAGGTTCACCCCGACCGCGCCGGTGGCGAGCAGCGCGGTGACGGTCTCGCCGACCCCGGCGGCGGTGGCCGCGTAGCCGCTCTCCAGGTCGGCGGTGACCGGCAGGTCCACCGACCGGACCACGTCGGCGGTCCGGGCCAGCACCCGATCGCGGTCGGCGCTGCCGTCGTCCGGGCCGCCGAGCGACCAGCAGACGCTCGCGCTGGCCGTCGCCACCGCCCGCGCACCGGTGGCGGCCACCAGGCGGGCGCTCGCCGCGTCCCACACGTTGGCCAGCACCAGCGGCTCTCCCGGGCGGTGCAGCTCCCGGAGCAGCCGGGCCTTCTCCCGCAGGGCCGTCAGGTCCCCCTGCGCCGCCGGGTCGTGCACTGCCGGGTCTCCGTGGGTCGTCGGGCCTCCGTGGGTCGTCCGGTCTCCGTGGGTCGTCATCGTCCCGGCCCCGCTCACTTCGCGGCCGGGCTCATGCGGGTGCTCACGGCGATCCGGTTCCACGCGTTGATGGTGGCGATCAGCGCGACCAGCTGGGCCAGTTCCGCCTCCTCGAACTGCTCGGCGGCCTCGGCCCACACGGCGTCCGGCACGTGGCCCTCGGTCAGCAGGGTGACGGACTCGGTGAGGGCCAGCGCGGCGCGCTCGCGGGCCGTGAACCAGGGGGTCTCGCGCCAGGCGGGGAGGGAGAGCAGGCGGTGCTCCCGCTCGCCCTGCTCGACGGCGTCGGTGGAGTGCTTGTCGATGCAGAAGGCGCAGCCGTTGATCATCGAGGCGCGCAGCTTGACCAGTTCGACGATCACCGGGTCGAGGCCCGTCTGGGCGGCCTGGTCCACGGCGACCATCGCCTGGTAGAAGGCCGGCGCGAGCTTCGGCATCACCAGCCGCCGGGCCGGGGCGGGCACGTGGGCGGCGGTCGTCCTGTCCTGGGTCGTCGGGGTCGTCGGGACCGTCACGGTGTCGTTCGTCGTCATGAGCGCCAGCCTAGGAGCACAGTGGCCCGCCGTCCTGGTGCATTCGGCACCGGGTTCCTTGGGCCACTTCCGGCCGGCGAACAGCCGTGCGAGGATCGCTGACAGGACGAGGTCAGGGGGCAGGTCGTGTGCACGGCGTTCGTCAGCATCGAACCCGGAGCCGCCGTGCCGGTGCTGATGCTGTCCGTCCGGGACGAGTACCTGGGGCGCGCCTGGCTGCCGCCGGGCCACCACTGGCCGGACCGGCCCGGCCTGCTCGGCGGACTGGACCTCGCGGCCGGCGGCACCTGGCTGGCCGTCGACCCCGCCCGGCGAACCGCCGCCTGCCTGCTGAACGGCTTCGGCCCGCTCGCCCCCGCCGGCACCCGGCTCACCCGGGGTCACCTGCCGCTCACCGCCGTCACGGAGGGCGGGATCGGCCACCTCGACCTCACCCCGTACGACCCCTTCCACCTCGTCCTGGTCCGGCCGGACGGCGCCCGCGTCGCCAGCTGGGGCGGCGGGCGGCTGGAGCAGCACGACCTGCCCACCGGCCTCAGCGTGGTGCTCAACGACGGCGTGGAGGGCCTGGCCGCCCACCGCACCGCCTCCGAGCGGATCAGCGCGCTGATGGCCGCGCGCGCCGCCCACTTCCGCGCCCGGTTCGACGCCGTGCCCCGGCCCCGGCCGATCGGCGACGGGCCGACCGCGCGGGCCTGGGGCGGCTGGCTGCCGATCGTCGCCGGCGACGGGCTGGCGCCGGACGAGGACGCGGCGCTCGTCCAGCGGCGCGACTTCGGCGACGGACGGATCTGGGGGTCCTCGTCGGTCTCGTTGCTCGCGCTCGGACCGGACCTGCTGCGGTACGACTTCGCGGCCGCGCCGGTGGCGGCGGACGGGTCCGGCTGGCGGCGGGTCGCGACCGGCTGAAGGCCTGCCGGGGCCGGGTCTTCCGGCGGCCGGGGCGTCGGCCGCCGGGCCTTCGGCCGCCGGGCGCAGAGGACTTGAACCTTCCGTCGGGGGAGGCTGCATCGTGGCGTGCGACCAACCCGACGTCGCACCGGCGGCGGGAAGCCGACCCCCGGGAGCCACCGTGCACCGCCTGCCCGCCGTCCTGACCGTCGCCCTGCCACTGGTGGGCACCCCGCTCGCGGTCACCGCCGTCGTCCTGCTCGGCGACGCGGCGCACCGGACCGTCCCGTCCACCACCCTGCTGGCCGCCGCGGCGGAGGCGCTGATCCGGCACCTCGCCCCCGATGTCGCCCAGGCGTACGGTCGATGAACTTCTGGCAGCGGGGCTGCCGAACGTCTACATGCCCGTAGTAGCTTCGCGGAGGCCACCGGATCAGGCCGGTCGCCGATCCCGGCCGACCCCGGCCGATCACCGCCGAACGGCCGATCACCGCCGACCCCCGAGCGAAGGTGCGCGATGTCCACCCTGACCTACCCGGAAGCGATAGGCGTCGGCCTGCTGCAGGGTGTGACGGAACTCTTCCCGGTCTCCAGCCTCGGCCACAGCATCCTGCTGCCCGCCCTGATCGGCGGGAAGGTCCAGCACGACCTCGACATGACCGCCGAGGGCTCCTCCTACCTCGCCGCCCTGGTCGCGCTGCACCTGGCCACCGCGCTCGCGCTGGTCGTGTACTTCTGGAAGGACTGGGTCCGCGTCGTCGGCGGGCTGCTCAGCTCCGTCCGCCACCGCCGGGTGGAGAGCCGCAACGAGAAGCTCGCCTGGCTGCTCATCCTCTCCACCATCCCGGTCGGCGTGGCCGGCCTCGTCCTGGAGAAGGCCCTGCGCAACGCGCTCGGCAAGCCCGTCCCGGCCGCCGTGTTCCTCGCCCTCAACGGGCTGGTGCTGCTCGGCGCCGAGCGGCTCAAGCGCGGCGGCAGCGGCCGCCGCCGGGCCGGGCACGCCGCCCCGGTCGACGAGCCCGGCCTGGACCCGGACGTCGCCTCCGACCAGCGGCTGACCAGGCTGAGCTACGGACAGGGCGCCTGGATCGGCGCCGCGCAGATCCTCGCGCTGTTCCCCGGCATCAGCCGCTCCGGCGTCACCATGAGCGCCGGCATCCTGCGCGGACTGCACCACGAGGACGCCGCCCGGTTCTCCTTCCTGCTCGCCACCCCCGTCATCCTGGCCGCCTCGGTGCTGAAGGTCCCCGAGCTGTTCAAGCCGGAGAACTCCTCCGTGCTCGGCCCCGTCCTCGCGGGCAGCGTCGCCGCCTTCGTGGCCGGGTACGTCTCGGTGCGGTTCCTCACCAAGTACTTCGAGACCCGCAGTCTGACGCCGTTCGCGGTGTACTGCTTCCTGGCCGGCGTCGGCAGCGCGGTCTACCTGTCGGTCTGAGCGCCCGCGCGGGCCGCGGCCGCGGGCCGCGCGGGGACGCCGCCCACCGCGGTCAGGACTCGCCCAGGATCCGGGCGAGTTCGGCCGGCCGGGAGAACATCGGCCAGTGCCCGGTGTCCAGTTCGGCCAGCCGCCAGTGGCCGGCCGCGACCAGCGCGGCGACCGCCGGCGGCGGCTCCGGCCAGTCCAGCAGGCACTTCACGTACACCGTCGGCAGCGCGGCCAACGAGCCCTCCAGCAGCGCCGGTTCGGTCAGCGAGGCGCCCGGGTGCGGGGTGGCCCGCTCGACGATCCGGGCGATCTGCCCGGTCGTCAGCCCCTGCCCGGCGAACTCGGCGGCCGGCAGCGGCGGCCACCAGCCCCCGTGCGCGGCCAGATCGGCCCGCAGCCCGGCCGGCTCCGGTATCTGGTCGGCGAAGGACTCCCCCGCCACCGGCACGTTGGCGTCCACCAGGACCAGCCGGGCCAGCCGGTCGCCGATCCGCTCGGCGGCCTGGCCGACCGGGATCCCCGAGTAGCTGTGCCCGACCAGCACGACCTCCCGCAGGTCGCGGCCCTCCACCTCGGCCACGACGTCCGCCACGTGCGCCTGCTGCCCGGCCGGCGCCGCCCGCTTCTCCGCGAGCCCGGACAGCGTCACCGGGTACGCCCCGTGCCCGGCCGCCCGCAACTCCGACACGACCTCGTCCCAGGCCCAGGAACCGAGCCAAGCGCCCGCCACGAGTACAAAGTTCGCCATGGGCGGCACGGTAGCGCGCGGGTACGACAGCGGCTCCGGAAGCGCCGGCGAACACCACGTGGAGGAAGCATGGCGGAAGCACACGGCGGGACGGACGCGTCGAAGGACGGGTCGGACGCACCGCAGGGCTGGGCGGACACGCCGAACGGCAGCGCGGACACGCCGAAGGACCGGGCGGACACGCCGAAGCGCAGGGCCGCGGTCGTCACCGGCGGCTCCCGGGGCATCGGGCGGGCCATCGTCCACCGGCTGGCCCGCGACGGCGCGGAGGTGGTCTTCGGCTACGCCCGCGACGAGCAGGCCGCCGCCGAGGTGGTCCGGGCCGTGGCCGCCGGGGGCGGCCGTGCCTGGGCCGTGCGGGCGGACCTCGCCGAACCGGGCGCCGCCGAGCGGCTGATGGAGCAGGCGCAGGAGCGGCTCGGCGGACTGGACGTCCTGGTGAACAACGCCGCCGCGCGCTTCGCCCCCACCCCGCTCGCCGACCTGGACGACGACCAGCTCGACGCCGTGCTCACGGTCAACACCCGCGCGGCCTTCGCCACCGTCCGGTACGCCGCCCGCCGGATGCGCGACGGCGGGCGGATCGTCAACATCTCCACCGCGAACACCGTCCGGCCCGTCCCCGGCATCGCCGCGTACGCCGCCAGCAAGGGCGCCCTCGAACAGCTCACCGCCGTCGCCGCCGTCGAACTCGGTCCGCGCGGGATCACCGTCAACACCGTCTCCCCCGGCGCCACCGACACCGACCTCCTGCGCGGCACCAACCCGCCCGAGGCCCTCACCCGGGTCGCCGGCCTCACCCCGCTGCGCCGCCTCGGCCACCCCGAGGACATCGCCGACGTCGTCGCCTTCCTGGCCGGGCCGGACGGCCGCTGGGTCACCGGCCAGAACCTCCGCGCCACCGGCGGCCTGGCCTGAGCGTGCCCCGGGGCCCGTCCGGCACTCGGCCGGACGGGCCCCGGGGCGGGTCGGAGCGGGGCCGGGGCTTCTCCGACCGCCTCGACACCACCGTCGAGGGGCCCGCCGACACCACCCGGGGACCCCGTCGGCCCGGCCCCCCGGGCCCGGCCGGCCCGACGCCCCCGAGCCCTGCCGACTTGTCCTGCAGACCCGCCCCGCCGGCCCGCAGACCCGCCCCGCCGGCCCGCTCGCCGCGCGAGAATGGGCCCCGTGACCAGCTCCTGGACCTCCTTCGGCGGCGACCTGCACCTGGACCTCAGCGAGCGGCGCGCCGCCGGCGCCGGGCTGCGGGCCGCCCTGGAGGACGCCCTGCGCGAAGCCGTCCAGGACGGACGGCTGGCACCCGGGACCCGGCTGCCCTCCTCCCGGGCCCTCGGCGAGGACCTCGGGATCGCCCGCAACACCGTCGTCGAGGCGTACGGCCAGCTCGCGGCGGAGGGCTGGCTGAACTCCCGGCAGGGCTCCGGCACCACCGTCGCCCGACGGGCCGTACCGGACCCGCCCGCCCGGGGCCGCCGACCGGCCGCCGCCGACGCGGGGCCGGGAGACCGGGTGGCCATCCGGCACGACCTGATGGCCGGGCGGCCCGACCTCTCGCTCTTCCCCCGCACCGCCTGGCTCGCCGCCGCCCGCCGCGCCCTCGCCACCGCCCCGCACGAGGTCCTGGACTACGGCGACCCGCTCGGCCGGATCGAACTGCGGCAGGCCCTCACCCATTACCTGGCCCGGGTCCGGGGCGTCCGCACCGACCCCGACCACCTGCTCGTCTGCACCGGTGTCACCCAGGGCCTCGGTCTGCTCTGCGCCGCCCTGCGGGAACGCGGCAGCCGCCCGCTCGCCGTCGAGGAGTACGGGCTGCCCCCGCAGCACGCCGTCATCCGGGCCGCCGGGCTCGGCACCGTCCCCCTGGCGCTGGACGAGCAGGGCGCCCGGGTCGACCGGCTCGACGCCCGCCCCGGCGCCGTCCTGCTCACCCCGGCCCACCAGTTCCCCACCGGCACCCCGCTGTCCGCGGAACGGCGGGCCGAGGCGGTGCGGTGGGCCCGCGAGCGGGACGGGTACGTCATCGAGGACGACTACGACGGCGAGTTCCGCTACGACCGGCAGCCGCTCGGCGCGATGCAGGCGCTCGACCCGGAGCGGGTGGTGTACGCCGGAACGGCCGCCAAGAGCCTCGCCCCCGGACTGCGGCTGGCCTGGCTCGCCCTGCCCGACGCCCTGGTCGAGCCGGTCGCCCGGCTGAAGGCGCTGGCCGACACCATGTCCCCGGTGCTCGACCAGCTGACGCTGGCGGAGCTGATCACCTCCGGCACGTACGACCGCCACGTACGGCGCTGCCGCCTGCACTACCGACGGCGCCGGGACCGGTTGGTCGCCGCCCTCGCCGAACACGCCCCGCACGTCCGGGTCACCGGCATCGCGGCCGGCCTGCACGCCGTCCTCCGCCTCCCGCCCGACGCCACCCCCGAAGCCGAACTCCTCACCCGGGCCCGGGCCGCCGGCCTCTCCCTCAACGGCCTCGCCTGGCACCGCGCCGCCCCGACCGCCACCGCCGCCCCGCCCTCCCTCGTCATCGGCTACGCGACCCCTCCGGACCACGCCTTCCCGGCAGCGGTAGAGGCCCTGTGCGAGCTGCTGCGCGGGGCCTGAGAGGGGGCGAAGGGCCGCAGCCGTGCAGGCCGCCACGCCGACTGCCGGGCAGGACCTGCGGGCAGCAGGCCGGGATCCACGGCGATGCCGCTGCGGGGCGGCGGGCGTGACGCCGTGGGGCGCCCGCCGGAGCGGGGGCCCCACGCGTCGTCGGGGGTGGACTACTTGTTGCGGCTGCCGAGTTCGAACAGGAGCATGATGAAGCCGGCGAAGACGTGGATCCCGGCCGTGTAGATCACCAGGCGGAGGTAGACCCGCTTGTTGGCCCACTTGCCGGCGTCCATGGTCTTCGGGCCGGCGGGGGTGTCGCCGGCGACGGCCGGGGTGGCGGTGACGGCTGTGGTGGCGGTGGCGGCTGCGGTGGCGGTGGCGGCTGCGGTGGCGGGATCGGCCATGGTGATCTCCTCCGAGGTGTTCTGACGGCAGGTCAGTGGGTCGCGGCGGGGCCTCCGCCGAGGCAGAGTTCGCCGCCGGGGCTCTGCAGCAGGGTGTGGATGAAGAGCAGTTCGACGCCGTGGTCGGACTCGGCGGCGATGCAGTGCGGGGTGAGCGAGTCGTAGTGGGCGGAGTCGCCCACGCCGAGGCGGTGGACCTGCTCGCCGAGGGTGAGCCGAAGCTCGCCGCGCAGGACGTACAGCCACTCCTCGCCGGGGTGGACCCGGACCACCGCGTCCTGCACGCCGGGCGGGACGTGCACCCGCAGGGCCTGCATGGCGCGGCCGGGGGCGCCGGCCCGGCGGTAGCCCCAGCCGCCGGCCCGGCCGGGCTCTATGGCGCCTCCCCGGACCACCGGGTCGGGTTCGGCCAGGGTCTCGCCGAGCAGGCCGGACACCGAGGTGCCGTAGGCGCGGGCCAGGCCGAGCAGGACGGGCAGCGAGGGCTGCCGACGGCCGGTCTCCAGCCGGGACAGATAGGCTGGGGAGAGTCCGACCCGCGCGGCGGCCACCTCCAGGGTGAGGCGGCTGCTGAGCCGGTGCTCGCGGAGGCGGGCGGCGAGGCCGACGACTTCCTGGTCGTCGAGCCGGTCGCCGGCGGCGGGGGCGCCGGTGGAGCTGGTGGTCATGTGCCCAGTGGACACCTCCCGTGCCGCTCGGGCAAGAAATTTGCCCCAGAGGCAAGGCGGCCGCGCCCACCCCGCGCCCCCGGCCGCGGCCCGGGCGCGGGCCCGCGGCTCAGGGCCGGGGGATGTTCCGCAGGTTGCTCCGGGCCAGGTCGATCATGCGTCCGACGCCCCCGGAGAGGACCGTCCGCCCGGCGGCCAGCGCGAAGCCCTTGAGCTGGGCGGCGGTGATGTGCGGCGGGACGGAGAGCGCGTTGGGGTCGGTGACCACGTCGACCAGGGCCGGCCCGGGCCGTTCCAGGGCCTCCGCCAGGACCTCCCGCACCCGCCCCGGTTCGGTCACCCGCTTGGCCGGGATCCCCATCGCCCGGGCGATCCCGGCGTAGTCCACGTCCCCGTTGTCGGTCTCCGACTCCGGGTAGCCGGAGACCAGCATCTCCAGTTTGATCATGCCGAGTGCGCCGTTGTTGAAGACCACCGTCTTCACCGGCAGCCGGTGCTTCGCCACGGTGAGCAGCTCGCCGAGCAGCATGCCGAGGCCGCCGTCGCCGGACATCGCGATCACTTGGCGCCCGGGGTGGGCGAGTTGGGCGCCGATGGCGTGCGGGAGGGCGTTGGCCATCGAGCCGTGCAGGAAGGAGCCGATCACCCGGCGGCGGCCGTTGGGCTGCAGGTAGCGGGCGGCCCAGACGTTGTTCATGCCGGTGTCGACGGTGAACACCGCGTCCTGGGCGGCCACGTCGTCGAGGACGGCGGCGACGTACTCGGGGTGGATCGGCAGGTGCTTCTCGATGTCGCGGGTGTAGACGCCGACCACGTCCTCCAGCGCCCGGCAGTGCTTGCGCAGCATGCCGTCGAGGAAGGTCCGGTCGTGCTTCTCGTCCAGCAGCGGCAGCACGGCCCGCAGGGTGGCGGCGACGTCGCCGTGGACGGCCAGCTCCAACGCGCTGCGGCGGCCGAGGCGGGTCGCGTCGTGGTCGACCTGGACGGTGTGCGCCTGCGGCAGGAAGGAGTCGTACGGGAAGTCGGTGCCGAGCAGCAGCACCAGGTCGGCGGAGTGCAGCGCCTCGTGGCAGGCGCCGTAGCCGAGCAGGCCGCTCATGCCGACGTCGTACGGGTTGTCGTACTGGATCCACTCCTTGCCGCGCAGCGAGTGCCCGATCGGCGCCTTCAGGGCCTGCGCGGCCTCCGTCACCTCGGCGTGCGCCCCGCGCACCCCGGCGCCGCAGAACAGCACCACCTTGCGGGCCGCGTTGAGCAGCCGGGCCAGCTCCTGCACCTGGGACCACGGCGGCGCGGCGACGGCCTGTTCGGTGAGGAAGTGGCTGGTGCCGGTCGGTCCGGCGGCGGGCAGCGCGGCGACGTCCCCGGGGAAGGCGAGCACCGAGACGCCGTGCGAGCCGAGCGCGTGCTGGATCGCGATCCTCAGCAGCCGGGGCAGCTGGGCGGGGGCGGAGAGCATCTCGCACCAGCTGCTGCAGTCGGTGAACACCCGCTCGGGGTGGGTCTCCTGGAAGAAGCCGGTGCCGATCTGGCCGGAGGGGATGTGCGAGGCGAGGGCGAGCACGGGCAGGCCGCTGCGCTGGGCGTCGTAGAGGCCCTGGACGAGGTGGGTGTTGCCGGGACCGCAGGAGCCGGCGCAGACCGCGAGCCGGCCGGTGAGTTCGGCTTCGGCGGCGGCCGCGAAGGCGCCGGCCTCCTCGTTGCGCACGTGCACCCAGGCGATCCCCTCGGCCCGGCGGATCGCGTCCACGACGGGGTTGAGGCTGTCGCCGACCACGCCGTAGACCCGTTCCACCCCGGCCTGCCGGAGCACCTCCACCATCTGTTCGGCCACGCTCGCCACGGGTGTCCTCCCTCCGCCCTGCTCGGCACAGGACACCTGCACCCTCCGACGGGCGGGGCGGCCGGGCACCCGGAGTGAGCCGAACGAGTGGCGGTGCGGGCCCGCGCCACACGGGCCGGTGCGGGCCCGCGCCACACGGGCCGGCGCGGGCCCGCCGCCCGGCGGCTACTCGGCCGCCAGGTGGTCGGGCTGGCCGAGCTTGCCGGCGGCCAGGCCCGCCTGGGGCTGGCGGCGGGCGGGTTCGCGACCGGGGGGCTGGGCGACCCTTTCCTGGCCGGGCGGGGTGGTGGTGGGCAGGGAGACCGGCCGGCCGGCCTTGACCTGCACCGGCTCGCCGTCGTGCCGCAGGTGCAGGACCTCGCCGCGGCGCAGCGTGTACGTCGTCTCCTCGTGGCTGATCCGGACGTGCAGCAGCTGGCCGCGGACCAGCAGCGAGAAGCTCAGCCTCATCAGCCCGGACGGCAGCCGGGGGCGGAAGGCCAGCGCCTCGTCGAAGTCGCGCAGCCCGCCGAAGCCGGCCACCAGGGCGATGCAGGCCCCGGCGAGCGAGGCCATGTGCAGGCCGTCGCGGGTGTTGCCGCCGAGGTCGTGGAGGTCCATCAGGGCCGCTTCGGCCGTGTAGTCGTACGCGAGGTCGAGCTGGCCGACCTCGGCGGCGATGACGGCCTGGGTGCAGGCGGAGAGCGAGGAGTCGCGGACGGTGAGGCGCTCGTAGTAGGCGAAGTTGCGGGCCTTCTGCTCGTCGGTGAAGGCGTCGCCGCGGACCTGCATGGCGAGCACCAGGTCGGCCTGCTTGACCACCTGCTTGCGGTACAGGTCGAAGTACGGGAAGTGCAGCAGCAGCGGGTACTTCTCCGGCGGGGTGTTCTCGAAGTCCCAGACCTGGTGGTCGGTGAAGCCGTCGGCCTGCGGGTGGACGCCGAGGTCCTCGTCGTACGGGATGAACATCGCGGCGGCCGCGTCCCGCCAGGCGGCGGTCTCCTCGGTGTCCACGCCGAGGGCGGCGGCCTCCCGCGGGTGGCGGACGGCGGCCTCGGCGGCGGCCCGCAGGTTCGACTGCGCCATCAGGTTGGTGAAGACGTTGTTGTCGGCGATGGCGCTGTACTCGTCCGGGCCGGTGACGCCCTCGATGCGGAACCTCCCGGCGACGTCGTGGTGGCCGAGCGAGCGCCACATCCGGGCCGTCTCCACCAGCAGTTCGAGCCCGTACTCGCGCTCGAACTCCTCGTCCCCGGTGGCCCGGACGTACCGGGCGACGGCGGCGGCGATGTCGGCGCCGATGTGGAAGGCCGCGGTGCCGGCCGGCCAGTACCCGGAGCACTCCTCGCCGTGGATCGTCCGCCACGGGAACACCGCGCCACAGAGGCCGAGTTGGGCGGCGCGCTCCCGGGCCAGCGGGAGGGTGGTGTGCCGCCAGCGCAGGGCCTGGTTCACGGCGGCGGGCAGGCAGTAGGTGAGCACCGGCAGGACGAAGGTCTCGGTGTCCCAGAAGCTGTGGCCGTCGTAGCCGGGGCCGGTCAGCCCCTTGGCGGGGATGGCCCGTTCCTCGCTGCGGGCGCCGGCCTGCAGGACGTGGAAGACGGCGAACCGGACGGCCTGCTGGAGTTCGACGTCGCCCTCGATCTCGATGTCGCTGGTGTCCCAGAACTCCCGGAGGAACTGGACCTGTTCGGCGACCAGCCCGTCCCAGCCGGTGTACCGGGCGGCGGTCAGCGCGGCCTCGACCTGGTCCCGCACGGCGGGCAGCGACCGGGTGCCGGACCAGCCGTAGGCCGTGAACTTGGCCAGCCGGAGCGCCTGTCCGGGTTCGAGGACGGTGGTGACGCTGATCCGGCACTGGTCCGGGTCCGCCTCGGCGACGGTGTCGAGCTGCTCCGGGCCCTCGATGATGTGGTCCATCCCGGCCGCGACCCGGATGCCGCTGTAGCGGGTGCGGTGCAGCAGGACGGCCTTGGCGGCGTTGGCGTGGTGCGCCTCGGACTGCAGCGGCGCCTCCAGCACGGCCGCGGCGCGCGGATCGCCCTCGGGGCCGCCGGGCAGCTGCTCGTTGGCGACCAGCTCGGACTGCAGCACGATCCGCACCGGGCCGTCCACCGCCTCGACCCGGTAGTCGACGGCGGCGACGGCCCGCTGGGTGAGCGAGACCAGCCGCGAGGAGCGCACCCGGATGGTCCGGCCGGCCGGGGAGGTCCACTCGGCCTCGCGGTGCAGGATCCCCTCACGGAAGTCCAACCAGCGCTTGTGGCTGACGAGTTCGCCGTAGCGCAGGTCGAAGGGCTCGTCGTCCACCAGCAGCCGGATGATCTTGCCGTTGGTCACGTTGATGACGCTCTGGCTGGACTCCGGGTAGCCGTAGCCGCCCTCGCCGTACGGCAGCGGGCGCAGCTCGAAGACGCCGTTGAGGTAGGTGCCGGGCAGGCCGTGCGGCTCGCCCTCGTCCAGGTTGGCGCGCAGACCGATGTGCCCGTTGGAGAGCGCGAAGACGGATTCGGCGCGGGCCAGCGCGGCGAGGTCCAGTCCGTGCTCGGTGATCTGCCAGGGGTCGATCGCGAAGTTGTCCGACGGGCTCATGCCGCACCTTCCAGCAGCTCGGAGAGGTCGTCGACGACCACCGTGGCGCCGTCGCGGCGCAGTTCGGCGGCCTGGCCGGTGCGGTTCACGCCGACCACCGCGCCGAAACCGCCGGCCCGGCCGGAGGCGACCCCGGCGAGCGCGTCCTCGAAGACGGCGGCGTGCGCGGGTTCGACGCCCAGGGCGCGGGCGGCGTACAGGTAGGTGTCGGGGGCGGGCTTGCCGGGCAGGCCCTCGGCCTTGGCCACGGTGCCGTCCACGATCACGTCGAACAGGTCCTCGATGCCCGCCGCCCGCAGCACGTCCCGGCAGTTGGCGCTGGAGGAGACCACCGCGCTGGGCAGGCCGGCCGCGCGCAGCCGGTGCACGTAGGCGACCGAGCCCTCGTACGGCTGGACGCCCTGCTCGTGGATCAGCCGCAGCACCAGCTCGTTCTTGGCCCGGCTGACGCCTTGCACGGTACGGGAGTTGGGCGGGTCCCCGGGGGTGCCTTCGGGCAGGTCGATGCCCCGGCTGTGCAGGAACGCCCGGGTGCCGTCGAGGCGCGGGCGGCCGTCCACGTAGGTGTCGTAGTCGACGACGGCGTCGAAGGGGACGAACGGCCCGCCGGTGCGGGCGGCTTCGGCGCGCAGGAAGGCGTCGAAGGTGTCCTTCCAGGCCGCGGCGTGCACCTTCGCGGTCTGGGTGAGCACTCCGTCGAGGTCGAAGAGGAAAGCGTGGATGTCGTCCGGTAGCCCCAGCATGGGTGCAGTCTTACCCGGGAACGGGGGGAAGCCACCGATTTCCCGGCGGCGCGTCGTGGGAAGGGCGGCTCGCGGGCCGCAGCGGGCGGTCAAGGGTCACGCTCGTCCCCGGACTCGTCCCCGTCCCCATGCCTCGGCGGGGCGCCGGGGGCCCGGACGTCGGGGGCGGCCCGCCGGTCACCCACCGCGGGGTCGACGCGACCCGGGGTCGCGCAGCGGGACGGAGCCGTGGACGGACGTCGCGGGGGCTCCGGAGGCGGCGGTGGCCCGACGGTCGGACGCGCCGGGGCAGGGGGGCGGAAAGGGCCGGCGCCGCACCGCCACCGTCGGCCCGACGCCGCGCTCCCGCCACCGCAGGGCCCGCCGCAGGGCCCCACCGACGGGCCTCCCGCGGTGCCGCGGGCGGGTTCAGGGGGCGTCGTGGCGGTGGGCGGTGACGAAGTACGGCTGGACCTTGCCGCTCTGCGCGTAGTCCTTCAGCCGCACCAGCAGCTCCGCCCAGGTGCCGGCCACGGCCGGGACGCCGTCCTCGCTGCCCGGCTGCCAGCCGCCGTGCCGGAACAGCAGCCGGGTGCGCTCGGGCGCCCCGGGCTGCTCGGCGAGCTCCCAGCTGATCCAGGTGCCGGCCCAGTGCGGCGGGAAGGCGCCGGCGTTGGTCCACACCACCCGGTCCTCGTCGGCCCGCTCGACGCGGAGCCGGAAGGGCTCGGGGACGTCGGGGAAGTCGAACAGCAGGACGTCCTCCTCCCGGTCCACGGCGGTGGTCCACCAGGAGGTCAGCCCGTCGTGCGTGGTGAGCGCGGCGAGGACGACGGCGCGGGGCGCGGCGATGTCGAACTGCAGGGCGATCTCGGGCATGGGGTCGGCCTTTCGGGACCACGGCGGTGCTACCGCCACCATGGCACGACCCCCGGGCCGCCGCGCCCCGGAGGACGCCGGCCCGGGGGTCGTCCCCGCCGTCCGGTGGCGGCGGTCAGCCGCCGCTGCCGTACGTGGTGTTCGCGCAGATGTCGTCGTCCGCCGAGCGGGCGTCGTTGGTGACGGTGGTGGGCAGCGGCTGCGGGGCGGCCGGCCCGCCCGGGGTGGCCCCGGCGGTCCCGCTGGGCGAGCCCGCGCCGACGGTCGCGGCGAAGTCCTGGCCGACGATCACCGAGATGCCCCGCGAGCTGCCGGAGGCCAGCTCGGCGCCCGGGAACAGCGCGGCGATCTTCTCGGCGTTGGCCTTCTGCCCGGTGCCGTACTCGATCGTGGTGGTCTTGTACTTGGTGCTCGCCGCCTGGCCCGCCGTGGTGGCGCTGAACTTGGCGGCCTTCAGCTGGTCGGTGCCCTTGCCGGCCAGGCCGTTGACGAGGGTCCCGTTGTAGACCGACACCTTGATCGCGGCGTTGGAGGCGTCCCCGGCCGGCGCGGCCGGGGTGGTGGGCGCCGGCGGCTGCGCGGCCGCGCTGGCGGCGACGCTGGGCGCGTCCGGCTGCTGGCCGGTGGCGTTCTGGCCGTCGATGGTCCGGTCGGCCTTGAGGGTCTCCCAGAGCTGGTTGGCGTCCGGCTGGATGAGGTCGATGTTGGAGTCCTGGGTGCGGTAACGCCAGGGCGCCGTCACGAACTTGAGGTCGTGCATGTCGATGTTCTTCATCGACAGGCCGAAGGAGAGCAGCTTGTCCGCGGAGTTCAGCCCGGGGTCGACGGTCAGCGACTTGGTGGCCGCGTCGGCCAGCGGCAGCAGGTTGGTCGGGCTCAGCCCGTCCTTCTTGATCTTGCTGATGAGCGAGCTCATGAAGGCCTGCTGGCGCTTCATCCGGCCGATGTCGGAGCCGTCGCCGATCCCGTGCCGCAGGCGCACGTAGTCGAGCGCCTTCTGGCCGTCCACGGTCTGCTTGCCCTGCGGCAGGACGAGCGCGCCCTTCTTGTGCAGGTTGGGGTTGATGTCCCCCTCGTAGATCGGCTGCGGCAGGCAGATGTCCACGCCGTTGACGGCCTTGGTCATCGCCGCGAAGCCGTTGAAGTCGACCACGATGGTGTGGTCGACCCGGATGCCGGTGAGCTTCTCCACCGTGTTCTGGGTGCAGGCCGGATTGCCGTCGTCGCTGCCTCCGACCGAGAAGGCGGCGTTGAAGAGGTCGTTGTTGCCGCCCTTGGTCCACTTGCCGTTGGGGAGCTTGCAGGACGGCAGCTGGACCATCGCGTTGCGCGGTATCGAGATGCCCACGGCGTGCTTGTGGTCGGCGTACACGTGCAGCAGGATCGTGGTGTCCGAGCGGGCGCCGCCGTCCTCGCCGCCGCCGAGGTCGGCGTTGTTCTTGCCGCGGCTGTCCGAACCGATCAGCAGCACGTTGACCGGCTTGTTGCCGTCCGCGTCGGCCTTCGCCTCGGGCGGGCGGTCGCCGGCTATCGCGTCGGCGTCGAAGGACTTGATGTTGGCGTTCAGCTTGAAGTAGATCGCGCCGCCCGCGCCGGCGATCAGGACCAGCACACCGGCCGCCGACCAGGCGACGATCTTCTTGACGTTCTTCTTCGGCTTGGCGTTCTTGCGCGCCGCCGCCCGGCCGCCGCCGGAGTCGGCTCTGCCGCCACCGCGGCCGCCCTTGCCCTGGGCGGCCGCGGCACGGCGGGCTTCCGCCCGTCCGCCGCCGCGCGGCCCTGGTACGGAGCCCGTGGCGTCTTCCCCGCTGGGCACGTCCACACCCCGCGCCGGGCTCTCGCCCCTCCGACCTGACATGCGCGTACCTTTCACCGACGGAAGCGACGCCCCGGACGATCTGGCGCACCGCACACAGAGAGACGGCCCGAACCGTTCCCCAGGTTGCACATACGACCGTCAGCATCAACCGACGATCGTGGCTTCCGATCATATTTTGGCCCGACACGGTCACCGACCTCCGGTCACCCGGCAGCGCCGCCGACAACCGGGAAACCACCGGGCAGAACACCTGAAACCGCCCGATTCCGGCGTGACTTACGCCACTGCCGAGCCGCGGGGGGCGGGCGGGGGCGGGGCGGGCCGGGGCGGGTCAGAGCCAGCCGCGGCGGCCGGCGAGGAGGCCGGCTTCGAAGCGGCTGCGGGCGCCGAGGCGGTCCATGAGGTCGGCCATCATGCGGCGGACGGTGCGCAGGGAGAGGCCGAGGTGCTTGCCGGCGGCCTCGTCGGTGTAGCCCTGGCCGAGCAGGCGGAGCAGTTCCTGTTCCTGGCGGGTCAGGCCCTGTTCGTCGCGTTCGCGCGGGGCGCCGAAGGGGGTGGCGTCGGCCCAGGTCTGCTCGAACAGCGAGAGCAGGGCGGTGATCACGCCGGGCGAGGAGATCTGCACCGCGCCCTTGCGGGTGTTGGCCGGGTCGATCGGGACGAGGGCCACCCGCCGGTCGATGACCATCATCCGCAGCGGCAGGGCGGGCACCGTCCGGACCTCGCAGCCGAGCCCGGTCAGCCACTCGGCGTGCCGGACGGTGGCCCGGTCCTTGCGGACGCTGTCCAGGTAGACCGTGCGCATCGCGACGCCGCGGGCGAGCAGTTCCTCGTTGCCCGGGCGGCTCGCCTGGAGCGAGGCCGCGGACTGGGCGCCGCCGGGGTTGAAGGTGAGCAGTTCGGCGCAGACCGAGCGGACCAGCTCGTCCAGCCGGGCCTGGACGGTGGCGAGCCCGATCAGCCGCTCCAGCTGGCTGTCCTCCGGGGCCGACTCGTCCCGGTACTCGGCGAGCAGGTTGGTGATCGCCGCCTGACGCCGCTCGAACTCCTGCTGGGCGCGCTGCTGCACGGACTCGTAGTGGCGCAGCAGGGCCGGCAGGCCGACCCTGGGGTCGACCGGCCGCAGGCCACCGGGGAGCTCGCCCGGGAGTTCCTCGGAGGGCCGGAGCAGGCGGAGGTCGGCGAGCTGGTCGAGAGCGGCTCGAACCCTGCTCTCGGTGAAGCCGAGCTTGGCGGCGAGGCCCTTGGCATCCAGGTGGTGATCGGTCAGCATCAACCGGTAGACCGCCTGTGCGGCGTCGTCGATCCCGTCCGTCATCGGCGCACCACCCCCGCAGTCCGTCCCCCCGACCGGCGACGTCGACCGGGCAAGTTGCCGCCTGATCATGCCAGGGCGGACCGACCGGGACAACCGTCGGCGCCCCCGCTTTCCGGTCCGCGGGGCATTCGACGCGGGAAGGGTAATGGAACGGCAATGGCACCATCGTGCCAGGGCGATCTTCCTGCCGCCCCGAACACCTTCCGGTACCCCGCGGCGTGCAGCAGACTTTCGGTCGTCGGGGAGCGGCGAGCTCCCCGGCCGGGCCCGCCGATGACCGCGGACCGCCCTCACCGGCGGTCGACCGACGCGGCTGCGTGAATGCCCGGCCAACGCTTCCGAAACCGTGTTCGTCCTGGGGGATTCCATGCTTTCTTCGCGCACGTTCGCGTGTACCGCCGCCGCCGCGATCGCCCTGGTCTGCGGCGTCCTCGCCGGGTCCGCGCAGGCGGCGACCGGCCACGGGCCGGCTGCCGGCCGGAGCGCCGGCGCCTCCGTGTCCACCGCGCTGGCCCACCTCGCCGACACGATCCACACCGCCCCGCTCCCCGACGTGCCCGCCATCAACACCCCGGGCGACTGGCGCTGGGAGTGAGCGGCAAAGCCGCCGACACGACGCCCACATGACGTCTCCTCACCGACCACCGGCCGACGGGCAGCCAGGCCGGACGGTGACGGGCCCCCGGTCGCGGCGGCCGGCCGGCGGATCCGTTCCGTGCCGCGCCGCCGCCCGACCGCCGTGGCACCCCCGGGGTGTCGCCGGCCGCGGCCGGGGCGGGGCCGGGGCGCGGTCGGGGCGGGATCGGAGACCTGGTCAGGCCGCGCTCCGGGCGCCGTGGTGGCACGCTCGGGGCGCGCTAGCAAATTGAATGTGCAACAAACCTGTCAGGAGCGACAGTGCCGGTTATCGAGCCGATTGTGCTGACCTTCTTCGGCATCGAGGTCGGACTCGTGCGGGCCGACCGCGACGAGATCTCGTTCCATTTCGGTCCGCACCTCACAGGGATTTCCCAGGACCCGGACCAGCTGCGGGTGGAATTCTCCGGAGCCGCCGGAAAGGGCGACCCGGGCGATTTCCTGGTCCGCCGCAGCGACGGCACGCCGTTGCTGCGGCGGCCGTTCCGGGGCTGGGGCAACGTGCCGCCGGCCGTACCGCCGTTCGCCGCGCTGCAGGACCGGTTCTGCCTGGTCCCGGCCGTGGTGCTGGCCCGGGGCGGGGCCACCGTCGCCCTGCTCGGCGGGCCGTACTCGGAGCAGGCGAACGTGGCCGCCGCGCTGGCCCAGCGCTCCTGGGAGTTCGTCTCCGGCCGGCTGCTGGTGCTGGACCGCCGCAGCGGCCACGTGCTGCCCTACCTCGCTCCGCTGGAGGCGCGCGGGGCGGCCGCGGCCCGGCTGCGGCGGGCCGGGCTTCCGGAGGGGATGTGGCGCACGGTCGCCTCGCCGATCGGCGGCGAGGTGCTGCTGGTGCGCCCGGAGTGCCTGGGCCCGGTCGTCCCGGTACGGGCCCGGCTGGCGCCCCCGGCGCTGATCCGGATGTGTCGCAGTGCGGACGAGGAAGTCCGGCTGGCACCATGGGAGTTCACGACCCAGACCTGGCCGGCCGGATCGGCCGGTCTGCTCGCCCGGGCGCCGACCCACTGCCTGCACCTCCCCGGTGCGGGCGGGGCGGAGGAGGCGGCGGGCCTGATCGATCACGCGATGACCAAGGAGAAGGACGAGTCGTGCCTCGACGTACCCGCTATGCCATCGGCGCACCGTGCTGGGCTGACTGCATCACTCCCGATCTGAACGGCAGCCGGGAGTTCTACGCGGCGCTGTTCGGCTGGGAGTTCGTCGCCGAGTCGCCCGACTACCAACTGGCGGTGCTGGGCGGGGAGATCATCGGCGGCTTCGGCGCCGCGCCGGCCGGGATGCCGCCCGGCGCGGTGTGGAACATCTACCTGGCCACCAAGGACGCGGACCACAGCTGCGCGCAGGTCGGACGCAACGGCGGCCGGGTGGTGATGCCCCCGGTGCCGGTCGGGGCGAACGGGCGGCTGTTCCTCGCCGTCGACCCCTCGGGCGCCGCGGTCGGTTTCTGGGAGGGCAGCCGCGCCGAGGGCGTGGTGCTGGCCGACGAGGCGGGCACGATCAGCGGCCACGAGCTGCGGGTGCCGCACGCCGCCACCGCCGAGTCCTTCTACGGTGCGGTCTTCGGCTACCGGCTCACCCCCGACGGGGAGTTCGAACTGGGCGGGGTCGGGCAGGCCCGGGTGGTCGAGAGCGACCAGGGCCGCCCCCAGTGGCTGCCCCACCTCGGCGCGCTCGACCCGGCGCGGACCGTGCGCCGGGCGGTGGAGCTGGGCGCGCGGCTGGTGCGGCCGGCCCGCGAGGAGCCGCCGGTGCTGCGCGACCCGTGGGGCGCCGAGTTCGGCGTCGTCGCGGCGCCGGCGGGCGGCGGAGGCTGACGGAAGGGCCCGGCCGAGGGGACCGGGTCCTTCCGCCGTCTCCGGCGCGGTCCTCGGCCGGTCTCCGGTGCGGTCCTCGGCCGGTCTCCGGCGCGGTCTCCGGTGCGGTCCCCGGCCGGTCACAACGCCTTGACGGCCGAGGCCAGTTCGGGCCGCCCCTTGATCGCCAGCTTGCGGTAGATCCGGCCCAGGTGGGTGTCGACGGTGCGCTTGCTGAGGCAGAGCCGCTCGGCGACCTCCAGGTTGCTCAGCCCCTGCAGGACCAGTTCGGTGACCCGGCGTTCGCTCGGGGTGAGCCGGACCGGGCCGGCGTCCCGGGTGCCGATGGCAGGGCCGCGGTCCTCGGTGGGGCGGGGGCGGGCGTCGCCGCCGGGCAGCGGGTCGGCGGCGATGGTCCGGGCCGCGGCGGGTTCCCCGAGCGCCTGGTACGTCTGGGCGGCGTGCGAACGCCAGGGCACGCAGGCCGGGTTGGCGATCCCCCGGGCGGCGAGCTGGTGGCCGCACTCCAGGAAGAGGCGCAGCGCCTGCTGGTGGTCGCCGCGGTGGGCGGCGAGCAGGCCGCGGGCCTCCAGGACCACGGCGCGCAGCAGCGGGTGGGCCTCGGCGGGCAGGTCGACCTCGGCGAGGCCGGTGCCGTCCACCGGCAGGCCGCGGCGCAGCCGGGCGCGGACGACCAGGGCCCGGGCCGCGCCGGCGAGTTCCTCGGCCCGGACCCGGCAGGCCAGCTCGGCGGCGTGTTCGGCGTCGGCCAGGGCGGCGTCCAGCCGGCCCTGGCGGTGGGCGATGTCGGAGCGGGCGAGCAGCGCGAGCGCCAGTTCGCCGCGGTGGTTCCAGCGCTGGGCGGAGCGCACCGCGCGGCCGGCCCAGGCGGCCGCCTCGTCCAGCCGTCCGGTCCAGGCGTAGGCCATCGCCGCGCCGAGCACCTCGACGCCGGCCTCGGCGGGCGAGACCCCGCGCACGCTGCGGGCCGCCAGCCGTACGGCCGTACGGGGCAGCCCGCCGGCGGCGGCCGTCGCGGCCAGGGCGCCGAGCAGGGCGGGGGCGCAGGGGGCGGTGGCATCGGCGCGCAGCGCGGCGAGAGCCGGTCGCAGCGCGGTGCGCCGGCCGGTCAGCAGGGTCTGGGCGGCGAGCGGCAGCAGGAGGTCGCCGGGTGGCGCGGCGGTGGCGGCGAGGGCGTGGGCGGCCTCGCCGAAGGGGACGGTCGCCGCGCCGGAGGAGCCGAGGGCCAGCACCGGGCCGGTGAAGGGCCGCAGCAGCCGGGCCCGTTCGACCGGGTCGGCGACGGCGGCCAGGCCGGCGGCGCAGCGGGCGGCGGCGGAGACGTCCCGGTGGAGTTCGACGGCGCCGAGCTGTCCGGTGAGCGAGCGGACCGTCTCCGGGTCGGTGGTGTCGGCGAGGGCGCGCTGGAGGTAGCGGGCGGCGTCGTCCCAGTGGCCGTCGGCGGCGGCCTCCCGGGCGGCGGTGCGCAGCACCGGGACGGCCCAGTCGAGGCCGGTGGTGCCGGAGGACATCAGGTGTTCGGCGGTGCGTCCGGCCGGGGCGCCGAGCCGGACCAGCAGGGCGGCGGCCCGCTCGTGCAGGGCGACCAGGATCCGCGGGTCGGTGCGGGCCAGGACGGCGGTGCGGACCAGCTCGTGCCGGAAGGTCTCGGGCGGGCCTGGTTCGATCAGGTCGGTGCGGCGCAGCGCCTCGCGGGCCTCGTCGGCGAGCAGTTCGCCCTGGCCGGCCAGCAGGGCGGCGGTGGCGAGGTCGGCGTCGGCGCCGAGGACGGCGAGGCCGGTGAGCAGTTCGGCGGCCCGGGGGTGGCGCTGCCGCAGCCAGCTGAGGGTGGTGTCGGCGAGGGTGCCGGCGCCGATCCGGCGGACGGTGTCGAGGTCGGGCGAGCCGGGCGAGATCCGGGCGGCGACCAGCCGGGCGGTGAGCTCCTCCAGCACCAGCGGGTTGCCGCGGGAGAGGTTGTGGCAGACGGCGGCCAGTTCCGGGTCGACCGGGGCCTCGAACTCCTCGGCGACCCGCTCGGCGACGCAGCTGTCGCAGAGCGGTCCGGGGGTGACGGTACGGGCGTGGCCGAGCGCGCCGAGTTCGGCGGCCAGCGGGTCCTCAGCCTCGTCGGCGGTGGTGGCGAGCAGGGCGACCGGCAGGCCGTCGAGCCGGCGGGCGAGGTAGGAGAACCAGTGCCGGGACTCCTCGTCGGCCAGGTGGAGGTCGTCCACGGCCATCACGACGGGCGTCCGGGAGGTCAGCGACCGGGCGGCGTGGAAAAGGCTGTGGAGGACCCGTTCGCGGCCGTTCCCGGAGTTTTCCGTACGCTCCGGGAGCGCCTCCGCGAGGAATTCCCCGCCGGGGAATTCCGGGCCTTGCGCGGGATTGCTTGACATGCGCATGATGGGGTCGAACAGCTGGCGCACCACCCCGTACGGAAAGTCCCGCTCGTCGTCGTGACATCGGGCCCGCAGCACCACCGCCTCGCCCGGCATCCGGGCCAGCGCGGCCCGCAGCAGCGCACTCTTGCCGATCCCCCGCACGCCCCTGACCAGCACCACCGCGGGCCGCCCGGCACCCGCGCCAGCCACCGCCCGGGCCAACTCGGCCAGCTCCTGTTCACGGTGCAGCAGAACTCCTGTAGGCAACGCAACCCCCCGTCGGTACGCTCGCGCGGACCCACCAGTACCCCCTCCCCCACCGGGCTGTCAACGCGCCGGACGAATACGTACCGCGCTACGTACCGGCGCCGCGGAATACGTAATTCCAGGCGATGCGTATATCGACCGGCCGCTCGAATTTGCAGTATGTACAGCCGTTTTGACGGCATGTTCAATATCAGCAACGCACTTGTGAACACAGGGGGATGACTTATGGAGCGACCGCGGCTCAAGGCCCATTTCCTCACCGAGACGGTGGACGACAAGGTCTTCCTGCTCGGAGAGGGACAGGACTACCTCGTCCCGGGGGCCGCCGCGGTGCGCCTCCTGCCCTACCTGGACGGACGGCGCACCGTCGCCGAGATCCTCCAGGAACTGGGCGGCACGGTGCCGCTCGGCCAGGCGCTCACCGCGCTGCGCCGCTACGAGGCGGCCGGGCACCTCGCCGAGGGCCGGCCCGACCTGCCGGACCACGTGCTCGCCTACTGGGACGCCCAGGGCGTCGACCCGGCCGTGGCGCTGGAGTCCGCCCGGGCCACCGAACTGCTGGTGCTCGCCCTCGGCGACACCACCGCCGCGACCCTGGTCGACGCGCTCACCGCGACCGGCCTGCGGGCCCGCCCGGCCACCGAGGACGAGGCCGTCACCGCCGGCCCCGACACCCTGGTCATCGCGCTCACCGACGACTACCTGCACCCGGTGCTGGAGCGGCTGAACACCGCCCGCCTCGCCGACGGCCGCGCCTGGATGCTCGCCAAGCCCACCGGCACCGCCCCCTGGCTCGGCCCGCTGCTGCGCCCCGGCGAGACCGGCTGCTGGACCTGCCTGGCCCAGCGCGTCAGCGGCAACCGCCAGGTCGAGCGCTACCTGGCCGGCAAGCGCGGCGAGCGCGTGCCGTTCCACCCGCTGCGCGCCGCGATCCCGGCCGGCCCGGCGACGGCCGCCCAGCTGCTGGCCGCCGAGACCGCCCGCACCCTGGCCGACGCCTGCTGCTCCGCGCTGGCCGGCACCATGGTCAGCCTCGACCTCACCACCCTGCAGACCACCGAGCACACCCTGGTCCGCCAGCCGCAGTGCCCGAGCTGCGGGGACCCGTCGCTGCTCACCGAGCGCAGCCCCAAGGTCGTCCTGCAGCCCAGCCCCGCCCGGCACACCACCGACGGCGGCTACCGGGTGCAGGCCCCGCAGGTCACCTACGACCGGCTGAAGCACCACATCAGCCCGCACCTGGGCGCGATCACCCGCCTCGGCGCGCACGAGGAGACCGGCAACGGCATCACCTACAGCTTCACCGCCGGCCACAACTTCGCCATGGTCAACGACAACATGGACCTGCTGCGCCGCAACATGCGCGGCCAGAGCGGCGGCAAGGGCCGGTCCGAGATCCAGGCCAAGGTCAGCGCGATCTGCGAGGCCATCGAGCGCTACTCGGCGGTCTGGCGCGGCGAGGAGCCGGTGGTGCGCGCCGCCTACCGCGACCTCGACCCGGCGGTCGCCGTCCACATGGACGCCCTGCTGCAGTTCTCCGAGGCCCAGTTCGCGGGCCGCGCCGCGTGGAACGCCGACCCCAACCACCGGCTGCACCTGGTGCCCGACCCGTTCCCGACCGACGTCGAACTGGACTGGACCCGCGCCTGGTCGCTCACCCACGACGCCGAGCGGCTCATCCCCTCCGGCTACGCCTGGTACGGCCACCCCGACCTGCAGCAGCACTTCTACTGCGTCGGCGACTCCAACGGCTGCGCCAGCGGCAACACCCTGGAGGAGGCGATCCTGCAGGGCTTCTGCGAGGTCGTCGAGCGCGACGCCGTCGCCCTGTGGTGGTACAACCGGCTCAGCCAGCCCGAGTTCGACCTCGACTCGCTGAACGACCCGTACGTGGACACCATGCGCGCCTTCTACGCCTCGGTGGACCGCGAGCTGTGGGTCCTGGACATCACCTCCGACCTCGGCGTGCCGGTGTTCGCCGCCGTCTCCCGGCGCAAGCACGCGGTCGAGGACATCATGGTCGGCTTCGGCGCCCACCCCGACCCGCGGATCGCCGCGATCCGCGCGCTCACCGAGGTCAACCAGTTCCTTCCGTTCGTCGACCGCCGGGACGAGGAGGGCAACACCCTCTACCGCACCGACGACCTGGAGACCCTGGAGTGGTGCAGGACCGCGACCGTGGCGAGCGAGCCCTGGCTGCTGCCGGACCGCGCGCAGGCCGCCAGCACCCTCGCCGACTTCACCCCGCTCGTCGGTGACGACCTGGCCGGCCACGTCCGGGACTGCGTCGAGCGCGCCGCCAAGGTGGGCGTCGAGGTGATCGTGCTCGACCAGAGCCGCCCCGACCTCGACCTCAGCGTGGTCAAGGTGATCGCCCCCGGCATGCGCCACTTCTGGCGCCGCCTCGCTCCCGGCCGGCTCTACGACGTCCCGGTCCGCCAGGGCCGGCTCGCCGCGCCGCACACCGAGGAGCAGCTCAACCCGAAGAACGTCTTCTTCTAGGAACGGCCGGGTGCTGACACCATGACCACCGCTCTGACCACCGCTCTGACCACCGCTCTGACCACCGACCGCGCCGCCGGTCCCGCCGCCGCTGCGGCCACCGCTGCGGACACGCCCGGCCTGCCCGCGACCGCCCGTACGGTCCGCCGGCTGCGGCTGCGCCCGGACGGCGCGTTCGCGCCGCTCGGCCCGCGCGCCGTCCGGCTGACCGCACCCGTCGGCGCGCTGAACCTGAACGACCTGGCGCCCGGCGCCCTGGAGGCCGTCGCCGCACTGGCCGCCGGGGAGCACACCGAGGAGGAACTGGCCGCCCTGGTCGCCGCCCGGGACGGCGACGCCGGGCTGCTGCGCTGGCAGCTGACCCGCCGCCGGCTCGGCACCACCGGGCTGCTGGAGCACTCCGTCCACCTGGTCACCGGCACCGCCGACGAGCCGCTCGCCCGGCTGCGGCCGGTCGGCCGGGGCGCCGCCGAGCCCGGGCCGACCCCGGACCCGACGGGGCGGGTGAAGCTGTCCCGCTTCGCCTCCGCCTCGGCCGAGGACGGTGCCCTGCTGGTCCGCGCCCCCGGCAGTCCGCTGGCCGTCCAGCTGACCGCCCGGGCGGCCGGGCTGCTGGCCGCGCTGGCCGGCTGGACCAGCCCCGCCGCCCTCGCCCAGCTGCCCGGCGGACTGCCGCTGGACGCCGTCCGGCAGACCCTGCGGCTGTTCGCCGCGGCCGGCCTGCTGGCGTACGGCTCCCCCGGCGCCGAGCCGGAGGCCGAGGAGCAGCGCTTCGCCCAGTGGCAGGCCGCCGACCTCGCCTTCCACTCCCGCACCCGCCGGCCCACCACCGTCGCCGGGTACGGGGGCACCTACCGGTTCGGCGACCGGTTCGCCCCGGAGCCCGCCTCGCCCGCGCCGTTCCCCGGCCCGAAGGTCGCCCTGCCCGTCCCGGACCTGGACGAACTCGCCCGCGCCGACCGGCCGTTCACCGAGGTGCTGGAACAGCGCCGCTCGGTGCGCGACCACGACGAGCAGGCGCCGATCACCCTGGAGCAGCTCGGCGAGCTGCTCTACCGCAGCGCCCGCCGACGGCAGACCTTCACCGGCGGCGACGGCCAGGAACTCGCCGACCGGCCGTACCCGAGCGGCGGCGCGGTGCACGAGCTGGAGCTGTACCCGCTGGTCACCTCCTGCGCCGGCCTGGAGCCCGGCCTGTGGCACTACGCGACCGACCGGCACGAGCTGGAGCTGGTCAGCGAGCCGAGCCCGGCCACCGCCCAACTGGTCGCCAGTGCGCGCGAGTCCAGCCTGATGAAGACCGACCCGCAGGTCGTGCTGCTGGTCACGGCGCGCTTCGGCCGGGTGATGTGGAAGTACGAGACCGTCGCCTACCCGCTGATCCTCAAGCACGTCGGCGCGCTGTACCAGACCCTCTACCTGGTCGGCACGGCGATGGACCTCGCGGTCTGCGGCCTCGGTGGCGGCGACGCCGCCGACTTCGCCGCGGCCAGCGGCCTCGACTACTTCACCGAGGGCACCGTCGGTGAGCTCGTGATCGGCAGCCGGCCCCCCACGCTGCGCCAGGACGTCGGCGTGCCACGGAGAGAAGCGAGAAGATGAAGTTCCGTTTCAAGGCGCTGCAGCGGATGCGCGAACCGGACGAGCTCGACTCGCCCACCCTGCTCGCCGCACCGCGCGGCTGGATCGCCCTGTTCGTCGTGATGATCACCATGGCCGCCGCGCTGCTGTGGACCTTCGCCGGGACCATCCCGATCACCGTCGACGCCCCCGGCCTGCTGACCCGCCCGCACGGCACCGCGATGGTCCAGAGCCCGTACGGCGGAATGGTCCGCACCGTCCTCGCCAAGCCCTCCGACCAGGTCAAGCAGGGCCAGTCGGTGGCCCGGGTCGAGGACGCCGAGGGCCGCAGCCGGGAGATCACCAGCCCGTTCGGCGGCCGGGTGGTCGGCCTGTCCGTCACCGACGGCCAGGTCGTCGCCCCCGGCTCCCCGGTGGTCTCGGTCGAGCGGATCGAGGACCCGCAGGAGGGCATGGTCGCCATGGTCTTCGTGCCCGCCGCCCACACCGTCGGCCTGGAGCCGGGCGACCAGGTGGACCTCAACGTCTCCACCACCCCGGCCGGCGCCTTCGGCCTGCTGCGCGGCACCGTCAGCTCGGTCAGCCCGTACGCGCTCACCAAGGAGGCCGTCTCCGGCCTGGTCGGCGGGGACCTCGCCGCCCAGCGCTACCTCGGCAAGGACGCGCCCCGGCTGGTGGTGGTCGAGCTCAAACCCGACCCCAGCACCCCCAGCGGCTACTCCTGGACCTCGCAGAGCGGCCCGCCGAACCCGCTGGGCACCCAGGTCGCCGTCACCGCGACGATCAACGTCGGCAAGCAGACCCCGTTCAACCTGATCCTCGGCCGCTGAGGGGGCTCCGATGACCGCCACGATCCCCGAGGCCACCCGGACCGCCGCCGGCCCGCAGCCCGGGCCCGGGAAGAAGAAGCGCCGCGGCCGCCCCACCCGGGCGGCCGCGCCGCGGCGCTGGCGGCACGCCGTCCCGACCGTCCTGCAGATGGAGTCGGTCGAGTGCGGTGCCGCCAGCCTCGCCATGATCCTCGCCTACCACGGCCGCTGGGTGCCGCTGGAGGACCTGCGCGGCGTCTGCGGCGTCTCCCGCGACGGCGCCCGCGCCTCCACCCTGCTCAACGCCGCCCGCACGTACGGGCTCAAGGCCCGCGGCTACCAGACCGAGGCCGAGAACCTCCGCGACCTCGACGGCCCGGTCATCGTCTTCTGGGCCTTCCAGCACTTCATGGTCGTCGAGGGCGTCCGCACCCGGTACGGGCGCACCGTCGTCGCCGTCAACGACCCGGCCAGCGGCCCGCGCCTGATGGAGTGGGACGAGTTCGACTCCGGCTTCACCGGCATCGTGCTCTCCTTCGAGAAGGGCCCGGACTTCCGGCCCGGCGGCGACAAGGGCGGCATCGCCCGCGCCCTGCTGGAACGCCGGCTGCCCACCGGGCGCGCCATGCCGCTGGTGCTGCTCGCCAGCCTGCTGCTGGTGCTGCCCGGCATCGCGATCCCCGCGTACACCCGGGTGTTCATCGACCGGGTGCTGGCCGGCAGCGGGAGCGGCTACCTCCTGCCGCTGCTGGCCGCCATGACCGCGACCGCCGTGGTCGTCTTCGTGCTGACCAGCGTCCAACGGCACTACCTGCTGCGGATCGAGATCCGGATGGGGCTGGTCAGCTCCGCCCGGTTCTTCCGGCACCTGCTGCGGCTGCCGGTCGACTTCTTCCTGCAGCGCCGCCCCGCCGAGGTCGCCAAGCGGGTGTCCGGCAACGACGTGGTCGCCGAGATCCTCTCCCGCGACCTCGCGCTGACCGTCATCAACCTCGGGCTGGTGCTGTTCTACGCGGCCGTCCTGATCCGCTACGACGTCCTGCTCGGGGTGGTCGGCGTCGGCATGGCGCTGCTCAACATCGTCGTGCTGCAGGCCGTCGCCCGGTCCCGCACCGACGCCGTCGCCGCGCTGCGCACCGACCGCGGCAACCTCACCGCGACCACCTTCACCACGCTCTCGCTGATCGAGACGGTCAAGGCCACCGGCGCCGAGCCGGACGCGTTCAGCCGCTGGGCGGGCTTCCTCGCCAAGGTGGTCACCGCCAAGCAGAAGCTGGGCATCCCCAGCGCCGTGCTCACCGTGGTGCCGCCGATGCTGGCCGCGCTCAACAGCGGGCTGATCCTGCTGGTCGGCGGGCAGCGGGTGGTGGACGGCGCGATGAGCGTCGGCATCCTGGTCTCCTTCCAGACCCTGCTGGCCTCGCTCAGCCGACCCGTCACCCAGCTCACCAACCTGGGCGGCCGGCTGCAGGACGTCACCGCGGACATCAAGCGGCTCTACGACGTCGAGCGCTACCCGGTGGCCGCCGCCTTCGCCCGGCCCGAGCCGCCGGCCGGGCCCAAGCTGGACGGCACCCTGGAGTTCGAGAACGTCCGCTTCGGCTACAGCCCGCTCAGCGAGCCGATCATCAAGGACCTCAGCCTGACCGTCGTCCCCGGCCGCCGGATCGCCGTCGTCGGCGGCTCCGGCAGCGGCAAGTCCACCCTCGGCCGGCTACTGACCGGCCTCTACACCCCCTGGTCGGGCCGGATCCTGCTGGACGGGCGGCCCCGCGAGGAGATCTCCCGCACCGTGCTGGCCGCCTCGCTGGCCTACGTCGACCAGGACATCTCGCTGTTCGAGGGCACCGTCCGCGACAACCTCACGCTGTGGAACGACGACGTCCCCGACGAGGCCGTCACCGCCGCGCTGCACGACGCCGCCGTCTTCGACACCGTGATGACCAGGCCCGGCGGCATCCACAGCGCCGTCCTGGAGGGCGGGCGCAACTTCAGCGGCGGCCAGCGCCAACGCCTCGAACTGGCCCGCGCGCTGGCCACCGAGCCGACCCTGCTGGTGCTGGACGAAGCCACCAGCGCGCTCGACCCGGAGACCGAGCGGGTGATCATGGACAACCTGCGCCGCCGCGGCTGCGCCTGCCTGATCATCGCGCACCGGCTCTCCACCGTCCGCGACGCCGACGAGATCATCGTGCTCCAGGAGGGCGAGATCGTCGAACGCGGCACCCACGACGAGCTGTTGGCGCTCGGCGGGCACTACACCGCGCTCATCGAGTCGGCGCGCCGCGAAGAGGAGGACGAACTGTGACCGTGGCTCCGGAAGTCTTCACGCCGTTCTTCACCGACGCGGCCGAACCGGTCGAACCGCTGGCCGACCGCTACCTGGTGCTGGACGACCCCGAACGGATGCTGCTGGTCCGTTCCGGCGCCGTCGACCTGTTCGCCGTCCGTCTCGACTCCGGTGCGCCGCAGGGGCGCTGGCACTTCCTGTGCCGGATCGAGGCGGGCACCCTGGTGCCCGGTGCGGCCGCCGGGGCGCGCCGCGGCATCGTCGCCCGACCGGTTCTCGGCGCCGAACTCTCCTTCCTCGCCACCTCCTGGGTCGAGGGCCTCTCCGCCCGCGGCCGGGAGTGCGGCACCGCGGCCGGCGCCGCCGTGCGGGCCCTGCCCGAGGGCGAACAGCAGCTCGCCGCCGACCAGTTCCTGGCCGGACTGGCCCGCGGCCTCACCGCGCTGGCCGGCGCGCTGCGCGACACCCTGCCGCCGCGCGAGTTCACCCCGCTCGACCCGGCCGGGCCGACCGCCCTCAAGCGCGGCCAGGCACTGCGCTCGGTCGACGGCCTGCAGTGGGTGCGGATCGAGGAGGGCACCGTCGAGGCGCCGGGCGTCGCGGCGGGCGAACTCGCCGAGGGCGCCGAACTCTGCCTCACCGAGAAGGACTGGCTGGTCGCCACCGGCGCGGCCAGCGTCCGGGCCCGCTCCCCGCGCGACCTGCTCGACGAGGGCGGGCTCTGGGAGCGCCTCACCGCGCACTGCGGGCGGCTCCTGGACGCCGTCGACCGGCGCATCGAGAGCCGCCGCGACGGCGAGACCGCCCTGATCACCGCCCGCCGGGAACGCGACGCCGGCACCCTCGCCGACTCCGCGCGCGGCTTCGAGACCATCCTGCGCGACACCGCCTCCCGGCTGCGGATCGGCGACGCCACCGGCGACGAACCCACCCTGGCCGCCGCCCGGCTCGTCGCCGGGCACGAGGGCTTCAGCATCACCGCCCCGGTGACCGGCAACGGGCACGACCGCCGGCTCGACCGGCTGCAGGCGATCGCCCTCGCCTCCGGCGTGCGCACCCGCTCCGTCCGGCTGGACGGCCGCTGGTGGCGCCAGGACCTCGGCCCGATGATCGGCTACCGCAAGGCCGGCGCCCCCGTCGCCCTGCTGCCGATCGGCGACGGCTCCGGCGGCGGCTACGTCCTCGCCGAGGGCGGCAAGGTCACCCCGCTGACCCCGAAGGTCGCCGCCGAACTGCAGAACAAGGCCACCGTGCTGTACCGGCCGCTGCCCGCGACCGTACGGACCGTCGGCGGGCTGCTCAGGTTCGGCCTGCGCAACAACCGGCGCGACCTGTGGATGTTCACCGGCATGGCCGCCCTGGTCGCGGTGATCGGCCTGCTCGTCCCGGTGATGACCGGCCAGGTGCTCGGCACCTTCGTCGCGCACGCGGACCGCAACCTGATCACCGAGGGCGCCCTGGTGGTGATCGGCTCCGCGATGGCGGTGGCCGCGCTGTCCATCGTGCAGAACATCGCGGTGCTGCGGATCGAGAGCCGGTCGACGGCGGCGATGCAGGTCGGCGTCTGGACCAGGCTGCTGTCGCTGCCCGCGCCCTTCTTCGCCGACTACTCCACCGGCGAACTCGGCACCACCGTGCTCGGCGTCAGCGCCGCCCAGGAGACCCTCTCCGGGATGATGACCACGGCGACCCTCGGGCTGCTCACCGGACTCGCCAACCTGGTGCTGGTGTTCTTCTACGACCTGCGGCTGGCCGCGCTGGCCACCGTCCTGGTCCTGGTCGGCGGGGGCTTCGCGCTGGTCGCCGGCCGGTTCGAGGTGCGCTGGCAGCGCCGCCTGTACGCGCACGAGCAGGCCATGTCCGCCCGGGTCTTCCAACTGCTCACCGCCATTCCCAAGTTGCGCGTCACCGCGGCCGAGGACCGGGTGTTCGGGGTGTGGGCCGCCGAGTTCGGCAAGGGCCGCGGCCTCGCCGCCTCCTCGCGCCGGGTGCAGAACGCCGTCACCACCCTCAACGCGGGCTTCCCGCTCGTCTGTTCGGTCATCGTCTTCGGCGTGATCGCCGGACCGCTGGACGGCAGCGTGCCGATCCCGGTGTTCCTGTCGTTCTTCACCGCCTTCAACCTGCTGATCGCCTCCAGCCTGCAGTTCACCTCCGCCGCCGTCACCGCGATGGGCGTCGTCCCGATGCTGGAGCGCCTGCGGCCGATCCTGGAGGAGAAGCCCGAGGTCGACGACAGCAAGGCCGACCCGGGCGACCTCTCCGGCCGCCTCGGCCTCAGCCACGTCACCTTCCGCTACGGCCAGGACGGCCCGCCCGCCCTGCAGGACGTCACCCTCGCCATCGAACCCGGCGAGTTCGTCGCCATCGTCGGCCCGTCCGGCAGCGGCAAGTCCACCGTGCTGCGACTACTGCTCGGCTTCGAACGGCCGGAGAGCGGGACCGTCCTCTACGACGGCCAGGACCTGGGAGAGCTGGAGGTCTCCGCGGTGCGCCGCCAGTGCGGCGTGGTACTCCAGCACGGCGCGCTGCTGGCCGGCGACATCAAGGCCAACATCGTCGGCTCCACCAACCACACCCTCGACGACGCCTGGGCGGCGGCGGAGATGGCCGGCATCGACAAGGACATCGCCGCCCTGCCGATGGGCATGAACACCGTGCTCTCCGAGGGCACCAGCACGCTCAGCGGCGGCCAGCGGCAGCGCCTGATGATCGCCCGCGCGCTGGTCTCCCGGCCCCGCATCGTCTTCTTCGACGAGGCCACCAGCGCGCTCGACAACCCGACCCAGCGCCTGGTCACCGAGTCCACCCGCCGCCTCAACGCGACCCGCGTCGTCATCGCCCACCGGCTGTCGACCGTCGCCGAGGCCGACCGGATCATCGTCATGGACCAGGGCCGGGTCGTGCAGCAGGGCCGCTACGAGGAACTCCTGGCCGACCGGGACGGACTGTTCGCCCGGCTCGCCAGCCGGCAGATGTAGTTCTCGGTTCGGGTGACGGCGTCGGGAGGGGACATGGAGTACGCACTGCTGGTGTACGGCCAGGAGACCGACTGGGACCGGATGACACCGGAGGAACGCGAGGCGCGGTTCACCGCCAACCGCGCCTTCGGGCGCGAACTCGCCGAAGCCGGCGTGCGGATCGTCTACGGCGCGCGGCTGGCCCGGCCGGCCGCCGCCGAGGGCGAGGCCCGGGCCGCGGAAGGCGTCCTGGAGGTCGGCGGCCTCTGGGTGATCGACGTGCCCTCCGAACAGGAGGCGCTCGGCTGGGCGGCGAAACTGCCGCACAGCGAATCGGGCCGGGTGGAGGTCCGTCGCTGCGACGGCCCGCCACGGACCAACCGGCCGGTGGGAACGGAGAACTGAGGCTCATGGAATACACCCTGCTCATTCACGGCGACGAGCGGGTCTGGAACGGGCTGAGCGAGGCGGAGGAGGCCGCCCTCGACGCCGCCCACGCGAGATTCGGCCGCGCGATGCACGAGGCGGGGGTCGCCGTCCGCTACGGCGGCGGGCTGCAACGCAGCTGCAGCGCGCGCCTGGTGGTGCCGGGGGGCGCCGCCGGCACGCCGGTCTCCGACGGCCCCTACCGCGAGGGGCACGAACACCTCGGCGGCATCTGGGTCATCGACGTGGCCGACGAGGCGGAAGCCGTCGCCTGGGCCCGCCGCATGCCCGCCGCCCCGGGCGACCTCGTCGAGGTCCGCCCGGTCCGGGTGACCTGAGCGGCTTGTTCCGCTACGAATGGGAGTGGGAAGTCGGCCGGGCCGACTTCCCACTCCCTTCGTCGCTATCCCGCACTGTCGACGAGGTCCAGCTCGGCCCAGACGGTCTTCGCGTTGGGGTGCCGGGGAATGGTCCCCCAGCGGTGGCAGAGGGCGTCGATGAGGGTCAGGCCACGCCCGGACTGGGCGTTCGGCGCGTGGACGGTGGGGAGGACGGGGAGCCGGTCGCCCCTGGGGTCGGAGATCTCGATGCGGAGGGTGGTGCCCCGGCGCACCGTGGTGGTGAGCGCGAGGTGCAGCTCGAACCCGCGCCCCGGAACGCGTCCGTGCGAGATCGCGTTCGCGGCGAGCTCCGCGACGATCAGGAGAGCCGAGTAGTACGGCTCGGTGTGCGTCGAATTCAGCCCCCAGGAGGTGAGTTGACGTCTGGCGATCCGCCGACAGATCGCGGCGCCCTTGGGGGTGGCGGCGAGCGTGGTGGTGTGGCTGCGGGGGGCGTCGAGGGGGATTTCGGTCGTCATGGGAGAAAAGCGTGATGGCGCGGACGTACCCTGACCATGCATCCGGCGAGCACGGAGAGTACGTGTGCGGGTGCGGAGGGTTCGCCTGTCGGGCGGCCCGGATCATTCGATCGAAAGGGCGGGTGATTGCCGTGGGTGGCGTCGAGCGCACGGTCTTCGACGACGGCGAGACCGCGGAGAACTCCGACGGGGTCGCGGAGTTCTACAGCGCGGTGGGGAAGCTGATCAAGCTCTTCCGGGAGCGGGCGGGGCTTACGCAGAAGCAGTTCGCGAAGCTGAGCGGGTACAGCGAGGACCTGATCGGCGCGATGGAACGGGGGGTGCGGACGCCGAGGATCGAGTTCCTGACGATCGCCGACGACCTCCTCAACGCGGGCGGGGTGCTGCGGGCGGTCGCGGACGACGTGATGAAGGCCAAGATCCGGGTCGCCACGCGGCACCCGGCGTTCAACCGGGCCTTCACGGCGGAGGAGGCCCGGGCAGTGGAGATCAACAGCTACAGCCTGTTCGCCATCCCGGGGCTCCTGCAGACCGAGGCCCATGCAAGGGCCCTCTACGAGATGCGCAGGCCGTGGCTGTCGGCGGAACAGGTCGACGAATGGGTGGCTGCCAGGATGCAGCGGCAGGAAATCCTGACTCGGTGGCCCCTGCCAACCATGAGCTGGGTCCTCGACGAGAGCTTGCTGCGAAGGCCGTTGGGCGGCGGGGAGACGCATCGGGAACAGTTGCAGCATCTGCTCAAGGTCGGCGAGATCCGCGGCCTGGAGCTGCAAGTGATGCCCCTCGACAAGGCCGAGAACGCCGGCATGGGTGGACCCTTCACCCTCCTGACCCCGCCCGGGCGCCCGCAGATCGCCTACGTGGAGATCCAGCACGTCAACAGGCTCATCACAGACCCTGAGGAAGTCCGTAAGATGGCCGCACGATACGGCACCCTCCGGGCGCAGGCGCTCGATATGAGGGAGTCCCTGGCCTTGATCGAGACGATCCTGGGAGAGCGGTGAGCATGGCCGAACTGTCGTGGTTCAAGAGCAGCTACAGCACCAACGAGGGCGCGGAGTGCATCGAGGTCGCCGAGGCCCCCGGCACCGTCCACGTCCGCGACTCCAAGGACAAGACCGGCCCCCAGCTTGCCTTCGAGCCGGCCGCCTGGAAGGCGTTCGTGACCTTCGCCGCCACCACCGAGGTCTGACCTGACCCAGACCTCCCCACAACGGCCCACCGCCTTCCCGGCGGCGGGCCGTTGGCGTACCGTCAGAAGATATGGAACTGGTCTGGTTCAAGAGCAGCCACAGCAGCAACGAGGGCGCCCAGTGCGTCGAGATCGCCTGGCGCAAGGGCAGCCACTGCGACAACCAGCAGTTCGCCTGCATCGAGATCGCCGAGGCCACCGAAGCCGTCCTCGTCCGCGACTCCAAGGACAAGACCGGCCCCCACCTGACCTTCACCCCACCCGCCTGGCAGGCCTTCCTCACCTTCGCCACCACCACCGAGGCCTGACCCCGCCCCCAAGACACCGGCCCACCGCGCCCAGTGACGGGCGCTGGCACGCCTTCCTCGCGCATATGGCGTGCGCACGCCTCCATGCCGGCCGTTCGCCAGGTCTCCTGAGTAGGCGCATGGCCACCTCCCGGTCGCAGCCAGAAAGCAGTCGATTACTATCCGACAATAGGATGCTGCCAAGGCGCGCGGCCCAGGCCGACGCCTCGGGGGACCGACTGCAGGGGGGAATACATGGCAGACACTGATCTCTCATTGTCGCTCAAGGTCAATCCGGCCGAACTGGACGGCTGCGGACAGAGCGCCCAGCACATCGGAGGACTCATACCGGGCGAGACCTCGAAGATCACCGAGCCGTCCAACCAGGCCGCAAACACGCTGACGGGCTGGCAGCTCGCGGCCGCGATCCGGAACTGCGGGACGAACTGGAAGACCCTGCTGGACAAGCTTGGCGGCGACATGGGAGATGTCGGCAAGAAGCTCGCCGCGTCGGCCACCTACTACCGCCAAGTCGAGAAGGACATCCACGCGAGCCTCAAGAATCCGAACATGCCGGTTGCGGACGAGCCTGACCCCTTCGGCACTGTCGTCATCCCAGGTCCTGTGAAGCCTTACAGCCCCAAGGCGGCCGAGTAAGCGATGGACATCAAGACGCTCTACGACGCCAACATCAATAACATCACCGTCGCGAAGAACGCCTACGACGCCCTCTTCACCGCCTTCGGCCAGCACATGGAGTCCTGGCAGCACGAGGTCGTGGACCGCCTGGCCAACTCGCACTGGACCGGAACAGCCTCCGGCCATGCCCATGCCCGACTCCAGCTCCTGGGCACCGAGCTGCAGGCGGCGAAACAGGAACTCGGCCTCATCAGCAAGGCACTCTCCGACGCTGCAGAGGGCATCGCGGCAGCACAGTCCCATCTGATCAGCGCGCTGGACGAGGCCAAGAACAACAAGATGACCGTGGCCCCTGACGGCCGCATCACCTGGGACAACGACCCCAATTCCGCCAATTACAGCGGTGACAAGGCTGAGGCCACCGCCCAGGCGATAAGCGCACGGATCACCGCCGCACTCACCGAGGCCGACCACGCCGATCAGGCCATCAGTGCACGGCTCGGCCACCTGGCGACCAACGCAGCCAACGGCACCGGGCTCGACGCCGTCACAGCGAAGAGCGACCAAGCTGCCGCCAATGCGCTCAATCAGATCCCTGCTGCCGGCACCGACCCGAGCGGCGTGAAGACCTGGTGGGATGGCCTCACCGACGCTCAGCGCCAGCGGATGATTCTCACCGCACCCGACAAGATCGGCGGCCTGGACGGTGTACCTGCCACCGCCCGGGACCAAGCCAACCGGATCAATCTGCAACGTGGCAAGCAGGACCTCCAGCGTCAGCTCGACGGCCTCGGGCCCGAGCCTGTGAAGACCCTGGCAACCGTCAATGGCCAAGCCGTCAAGAACCCCGCATACGAAGAGTGGAAGCGCAAGCACGACGCCCTTCAGGACAAGATGAGTGGCGTCCAGGCCATCGAGGACCGGCTGAACAAGCCTGTTGACGCCGACCACCCGCCCGCCTTCCTGCTCGGTTTCGACACCAAGGGCACGGGCCGCGCCATCGTCGCGGTCAACAACCCGGATACCGCCGACAACGTCTCGACGTACGTCCCGGGCACCGGTTCTCGCGTTGGCGGCAGCCTCAGCGGCGACATCGAGCGCTCGGACCAGATGGTCGCCTCCGCTAACGCCGCCAACAAGAACGCCGGAGACCCTGCCACCACGTCGTCGATCACCTGGGTCGGCTACACCGCACCACAATCACTCTTCCCTGACGCGGCAATCGACCTCTACGCCAAGGCCGCCGAGAACGACCTGCACAGCTTCGAGACCGGACTGCGCGCCACCCACGAGGGGAAGCCCTCGAACAACACCATCCTCGGCCACAGCTTCGGCACGACCACCGTGGGTTACACCTTGCGCGACAAGGGACTGCCCGTCGACAACGTCGTGCTGATCGCCAGCCCGGGCGTCGGCGTCGAACACGCCCGTGACCTGGGCGTAGACCCGTCACGCGTCTTCGTGGCGCAGGGCGACAAGGACCCAATCAAGTTCGCGATTCCAGAGAATGCGGACAACGTGGCGGGCAATATCGTCAACAACGTCGGCAATGGCCTTGGATACAATGACAATCCCGACCATCACGTAGCCTTCGGACGTGACCCGAGCGTCCCGCAGTTCGGCGCGCAGACGATCCCCACCAGCCCGGGGACGGATCACTCCGACTACTGGGCGAGCAACTCCGCTTCCCTCATCGCGATGGGACGAGCCATCGCGGGAAAGCCGATCTCATGAGCACCTCGATGCGCGCCTTCGCGGTGGCGGTCTCGACCCGAAGGTCTGCGCTCGCAGCCGTGTTGTCGGTCACACTGCTGGCCCTGAGCGCCTGCGGAGCGAGCACCTTGCAGGAACGCTCCAAGCCCACGATGACACTGGACCAGACCAAGAAGCAGATCGACAGCTACCTCGCGGACATCCTGGCCAAGCTGCCGATAAAGCCCACGGCGAGTTCGGGCGACTTCAGCGATCTGGAATGCGAACTCAACGACATCGGTCCGCATGGCAGAAAACAGACGAGCCGGGGATACGACTTCGGAGACGTTCCGTCCGCTACCAGGGCCGAAGCTGCCAGCGCGTTCCGCACCCTGATGACCGGGCGTGGCTTCCAGCCGGTAGCGGACGCCCCCGACTTTCATTCCGACTGGATCAAGCTCAAGAACCCCGCGGACAACTTCCTCGCTGTCCTGGACGGCGTCTCCGACGCCAGTCGCAACGTCTCCTTGAACGTCAGCTCGCCCTGCGTCTGGCCCAACGGCACCCCGCCGGCCTGATCCAACCGCCTCTCTCGGCCCGCCGCTCGCGAGCGGCGGGCCGTCAGGGCTGCGCTCAGGCCCCTGCAGTGGCCCGCGGCCGGACGGCGGCCTCAACGAGGGCGACGAGACCGGCATGAACGTCAAGTGCTGGGCTGGGCATGGCAATTACTTCATCAACCTTTGCACCCCGCCCCTTGCTGGGCTCATGACAGGTCGGCGATCCTGCTCCTGCCACGCCGCCACGGCCACCCCCACGGATCGAACCGGCGTGTGAGCCGCCTGCCCGTCCCCCACGAAGGAGCAAGCATGCGCAAGGTCCTGATACGCGTCGCCGCCCTCGCCGCCGCGGTCACCGCCGTCGCGGCGCCCGCCGTGCCGACCACGGCGGTGGCCGCTCAGGCACTGTCGTTCCGCCCGCTGAGCTACAACACCAACGGCTACAACTGGGGCGGTTACGCCGCCACCGGCAGTGGTTTCACCTCCGTCTCGGCGACCTGGACGGAGCCGCGCGCGACCTGCAACTCCACCAACGACCTGTACGCGCCGTGGGTCGGCATCGACGGGTACGGCTCCTCCACCGTGGAGCAGACCGGGGTGGCCACGGACTGCTCCAGCGGAAGCCCGGTGAACCAGGCCTGGTACGAGATGTACCCGGCGAACCCGGTCTACCTGAGCACCGGTTCGTACCCCGTCTCGGCGGGCGACGTCATCAGCGCCTCGGTGACCTACGCGGGGAGCAACAAGTACACCCTCAAGCTGACGAACTCCTCGCGCGGCTGGACGTACAGCACCAGCAAGACCCTCTCCGCGCAGCGGACCAGCGCCGAGGTCATCATCGAGTCGCCGACCGGCTCCTACCCCAACTTCGGGACGCTGAGCTTCACTTCGGCCACCGTCAACGGCAAGCCGCTCGGCTCCTACGGCCCGGTCGCGCTCGACCCCAGCGCGAACGGCACCTACGAGGCCCGCACCAGCGCGCTCGGTGGCGGCGGCACCAGCTTCACCGACACCTACCTGCACCAGTAGCCGCGCCGACACCCTCGCGAACCCCCGACCGAAGCGGCCCGCTCCCGCGCGCAGGGAGCGGGCCGCCGGTGTCCGGCCCCGGACCCCGCCCATGACCGGCCGGACGCGGGCGGTTCAGTCCACGCCGATCCCGGTCTGGGAGAGCGGGAAGCAGCCGGGAGCCTCCTTGACCAACGAGATGTCCACGTTCCGGACGGTGCTCGGGTGGAGCGCGCCCTTGGGCGCCGTGTTGACCAGCAGCAGGCTTTCACCGGCCGGGATGGCTGCGGGGTGCAGGATCGCGATGCGGCCGTTCTGGGGGTCCGGCGACATCACCTCCTCCAGCCGGCTTCCGTCGGTGACCACCCGGGTGTGGCAGTCGGCTGAGGGCGTCATGATCAGCGCGGGAACGCCTACCGAGCGCAGGGCCTCCTGGAGTCCGGACCAGTCGGCGCCGATCAGCTGGAAGGAGACGGTGCCGTCCGTATTGGCGGCCACCGTGTAGGACGCGGTGGTGAGCCGCACCGCGGTCGGGGAGCCACCAGCGGTCGGGGAGCCACCGGTTGCCGGGGAGCCATCGGCAGGCTGCGAGGCGGGAGGGCCGGCCTGCGGCTTGGCGGCCACGCCGTCGGCACCGCCGTGCGGCACCAGGACGACCGCGCTGACGGCGGCCGCCAGCCCGAAGCCGGTCACCACCAGCCCGCGGGTGCGGCGCGGACGGATCCTGACCGGGGCGCCCGCGGCGGGCAGGTTCGCGGCACGGGCGGCGAGTTCGTCGCCGAGCCGCTGCCGGAAGTTCAGGGGCGTGGTCACGAGGCGGCCTCCAGGATGGTGTTCACGGACGTGGCGGTGGTACCTGCCTGCGGGACGACCTTCTGCAGGGCCTTGCGCGCCCGGTGCAGCCGCACCCGGGCGGTCGTCGCGCTGATGCCCAGGACCTTGGCCGCCTCGCGGACGGCGAGTCCGTCGACGGCCACCAGGTCCAGCACCGCGCGCAGCGGCTCGGACAGGGCGGCGTGCCGGTCCGCCAGTCCGCGGGCCTCGCGGGCCGCGTCGATGCGTCCTTCGATCACGGACACGTCCTGGTCGTCCAGCATCCGCTGACCGGCGATCCTGGCCACCGCCTTGAGCTCGCGCACGTTGCCGCGGAAGTGGGCGGCCAGGACGTTGCGGGCGATGCCGTACAGCCAGGCGACCGGCGCGCCGCGGCGGGCGTCGTAACGGTCGGCCTGCTCCAGCGCCGTCAGGAAGATGTCGGCCGTCAGGTCCGCGGCCAGGTGCGCGCTGTCGGTGCGACGCGTGACGAAACCGAGCACGGTGTCGAACTGCTGCTGGTAGAACACGGCGAACGCCGCCGGATCACGTGAGGGTGGTGCTATCGGGTGGTGCTCCGCTGACACGGATGGCTCCTTGGGAGGACGAGCACTGCCTTACGTCCCTACTTGGCTCGCGCTCTCCGAAGCGTTACACACGGTCTCCGGCCCGTGTGCCGCGGTACGGCCCCGATGTCCGGCGCGACCCGGCCCGCCGCACGACCGCCTGGCGGGCTCACAGGGCATGACGGGGCCGCCCCCGCCCGGGAGGACGGGGGCGGCGGCGTGCGGCGCCCGCGAGTAGTGGTCCGCGTCCCTGCGCACAGGACGCCGACCCGCTCCCGTACGGCTCAGGCCAGGTGGGCGGCGATCAGCGGGGCGCACTCCTCCGGCCGTTCGAGCAGGGGCAGGTGGCCGGTCTCCTCCAGCACCGACAGCCGGCAGTCCGGGAGGGTGTCGCGCAGCAGCTCGCCGTTGCGGGTGAAGGCGGGCATGTCCTCGTCGCCCAGCAGCACCAGGGTGCGGGCGGTGATGCGGCGCAGGTCGTCCGCGGTGTGCCGGTGGGCGGTGAGGCCGTCCATGGCGCGGTTGCCCAGTTCGGCCCAGCTGTGGCGGGCGACCACGGACCGCAGCGCGGCGCGCAGGGCGGGGTGGCGCTCGGTGCCGGTGAAGATGTCGGGCGGGGACTGCATCCAGAGGTCGGCGAGCTGCTCGCCGGGGCCGGCGAAGCGGTGGAGCATGGTCAGCTGCCGGTAGCGGACGCGGGCCGAGTCCTCGTTGGGGGTGCCGGCCAGGGTGGGCGCGGCGAGCACCAGCCGGTCCAGCAACGACGGGTGCTGGAGCGCGAGTTGGATGGCCGACATGGAGCCGAAGGAGAGCCCGACCAGCCGCCGGGCACCGGTCTCCTCGGCGATCGCGGCCAGCTGCCCGGCCAGGGCCGTGAGCGTCAGTCCCGGGGGGAGCGGGGCCGAGCCGCCGTGGCCGGGCAGGTCGATGCCGATGTGGGTCCAGCCGGGGAGGCGGTCCCACAGCGGGTGCCAGGTGGTGGAGTCCATCGTGTAGCCGTGCAGCCACAGCACGGCGGGGCCGTCCCCGCTCCCACCTCGGTGCAGGTGCAGGCGGAGGGCCTCAGGCATGGCGGCGCCCTCAGGCATCACGGCCTCCGGAGAAGTCGGCGCAGAAGGCCCGGAAGGCGAGCACCGGCTCGTCCCGGGCGTCGTAGCGCGGGGTCATGGCGTGGTCCAGGTGCTCCCAGACCACCTTGTCCTCGGCGAGCGCCTTCTCGCTGCCGCCGAGCAGGGCGGGCAGCGCGGCCCGCTGGTCCTCCCGGACGCCGATGGCGACGCGGGCGACGCAGCCGCCGTCCTCGGTGGGCACCGAGCCGGTGACGATCACCTGCCGCTCCGCCTCCGGGCCGAACTCGGTGACCACCACGTTGGGGCTGAACGCCTGGGCGTGGAAGCGCGGTTTGAAGTCCCAGCGGACCCGTCCGGTGCGGACCGCCTCCCAGCGGATCTCCTCCAGCGTGCGCGCGTCCTGCCAGGGCGAGGTCTGCATCAGGAACTCGCCCTCGATGACGAGCCCGCCGCTCCCGCCGGCGCGCGCGGTCATCCCGCGGGTGCCGGGGACGCCGTGGACGGCCTTGAAGTGGTCCGGGTCGAAGGCGTTCTCGACGACGTACTCGGACGGCACCGCGACGGGCAGGCTGACGGCCGCGACCAGCGGGAACTCCGCCTCCCAGCCCTTGACCGCCTGCTCGAAGCCGCGGTCGCCGTCCGGGTCGTCGGAGAGCCGGACGAACAGCGCGTCGCCCCACGCCAGGACCCGGTGCTCGGCGACCGACCAGTGCTTGGACGGGTCGCCGAGGCCGATCCGCTTCCCGTGGAACGGGCAGACGATGCAGTCGCCCTCGCGACGGCCGCCGTGGCCGAGGTGGGCGCCGCGGTGCGGGCAGGAGGCGTCCAGGACGCGGATCCGCTCCGCCTCCCGGACGGCGATCAGCCGGCGCGGGCCGACCGCCAACGGGGTGATGTCGTCGGTCAGTTCGGAGCGGAAGGCCAGCAGGTACCAGCCGTGGTGCACAGTCATCGGACTCACGTTCATCGAGTTGCCAGAGCCTTGAGGGCCTGTTCGGCGGCCCGTTCGCCGCTCGCCAGGGCGCCCTGCACCCAGGGCAGCCGCTCGCCGGACACGGTCGCCTCGCCGGCGAAGAACAGCGTGCCGTCCACCGGCTCCGCCCACTGGTGGGCGGCGCCCTCCAGTCCGGCCCGGGGTGCGGTGAACGCGCCGCCGGCGTACGGGTCCCGGCCCCAGTCGGCGACGGCGAGGTCGAGGACGGCGGCGCCGGAGGTCCAGGGCAGGGCGGGCGCCAGCAGGCCGGCCACCGCCGCGCGGTCGGCAAGGGCCGCGCGCAGGGAGGAGGCGGCCTCGGCCTTGGCGACCACCAGGGCCTCGGGTCGGCCGGCGGTGCAGCGGACGAAGCCGGTGCGGCCGTCCACGTCGAAGACGATCGTCGTCTCGGGCGCGGGCCGGTCCAGGGTGACCACGGCGCAGCAGCCGTCCCCGGCGGGCAGGCGTGCGGCGGCGGCCCGCTTCCCCTCGGGCAGTCCGGCGATGCCGCCGACGGCCGCCGGCGGGACGGTGAGCACGAGCGCGCGGGCGGTCGCCGCCCCGGCGTCCGTCCGGACGGTGACGCGGCCCGGCTCGTGCGCCAGCTCCCGGACGGGTTCGCCGAGCCGGACGTCCAGTCCTTCGGCCAGCCGCTCCGGCAGCAGTCCGAAGCCGCCCTCGACGGAGAACTCGCCCTCGCCGACGGCGCCCTCACCGACGGTGTCCCCGCGGTGTGCGGCGGCGACGGCGGCGGCGCTCAGCTGCTCCGGGTCGGCGGCCCAGTTCTGCCGGAACCACTCGGTGGCGGCCGCGGCTTCCGTGCCCGTGCTGCCGCAGGCGCGCAGCCAGGTGCCGACGGACAGGCCGGTGACGCCGGGTGAGCGCCGCAGCATGGCCTCCAGCTGCCAGGGCGCGCGGCGGCCGAAGCTCAGCGCGCCCATCTCCCGGTTGGCGCCGCCCTCGACGATCCGGGCGGTGACCCGGCGCGGTACGGCCGTGGTGCGGCCGGGGCCGACCAGCTCGTGCACGGGGTTGCGGTGCCCGTGCACCACCTGGGCGCCGAGCTCCAGCGGCGGGCCGCCGTCGGCGGGGTGGAAGGTGTGGATCCGCCCGCCGAGGCGGTCCCTGGCCTCGTACACGACCACGGAGAGGCCCTCCCGGCGCAGCAGCCGGGCGCAGTTCAGGCCGGACGGGCCGGCGCCGACCACGATGACGTCGTACGCGGTCACCGGGCCTCCTCGAAGCCGGGGTGGGGACACCGAAGGGACGGGGCGGGTTCCGGAGCGGGGGCGGGGACAGGGACAGGAGCGGGGGCGGCGGCGGGGACCGCAGCGGCCGGCCCCAGCTCCAGCGGGAAGGCGCGCAGCCGGCGCGGCACCAGGGTCTGGTCCCAGGCCGGGGCGCCGGCCGGGCCGCGCAAGGCCGGGAAGCGGCGGACCAGGCGCGGCAGCAGCAGGGCCGCGGCCTGCCGGACCAGCGGGGCGGCGAGGCAGAAGTGCGGGCCGCCGCCGAAGCCGAGGTGCGGGTTGGGGCTGCGGTCCAGGCGCAGGTCGTCCGGGTCGGCGAAGACCTCCGGGTCCCGGTTGGCGGCGGTGAGCACGGCGAGGACCCGGGCGCCGGCCGGCAGGACGCCGCCGTTCAGTTCGACCCGGTCGGTGGTGACCCGGGCGGTGAACGGGATCGGCGCCTCCAGCCGCAGCAGTTCGTCCACCGCGAGGCGGGCGAGGTCCGCGCCGGCCCCGGCGCTCCCCTCGGCCACGGCGGCCACGTCGGCCCCGACACTCCCCGCGCCCCCGTCGCCCCCCGCGCCCCCGACACTCCCCGCGCCCCCGTCGGCCGCGGCGAGCCGGGCGACGGCCGCGCGGTCGGGCAGCAGCACGTGCAGGGCGTTGCCGATGAACTCGGCGAGCGGCTGCCATCCGCCGATCACGGCCAGGTTGAGGATGCCGAGCATCTCGGCGCGGCTCAGCCGGTCGTCGGCGGCCAGCGCGGTCAGCGGCACCGCGACGCCGTCGGCCAGCAGCCGGTCGGTGTGCCGGCCGAGGTAGTGGGTGAGCGCGCCGGCGGCGCTGCGGCCGAGGGCGGCGCGGGCGGGCGGCACCATCGGGTCGAGGTTGACCGAGGCGGCCCGGGCGAGTGCCTCGAAGCGGGTGAACTCCGTCGCGGGAAGCCCGAAGAGGCGGGCGTAGACGGCGGTGGCGAGGCGTCGGCCGAGGTCGGCGACGGCGTCCACCGGACGGTCCAGGGGCAGGGCGTCGAGCAGCGCGTCCACGTCGGCGGCCAGGCCCGCGCCGAGCGGGCGGACGGCGGCCGGCCCCAGGAGCAGCGCCCCCGGGGCCCGGAGCCGGTGGTGGTCCGGCGGGTCGGTGGTGAGCATGGACGGCGGCAGCTCGTCGTCCCGGGCGCGCTCCCGCTGGCCCTGCGCGGCCGAGAAGCGCGGGTCGCGCAGCACGGTCGCGCAGTCGGCGTGCGAGGTGACCAGCCAGAGCCGGGACGCGGCGTCGAAGTGCACCGGGTCGTTGGCCCTGAGCCACCGGTACACCGGGTGCGGGTCGGCCCGCCCGGCCGGGGCGAACGGGTGGATGAGGTGCTCCGGCAGGCGCACCGACGCCGTCGTCATGGATCCAGCCCCCAAGAGGTCTAGCCGGTCGGTCTAGCGGACCCGGGGGCCGCGCCAGCGGAAGGAGAAGGCGGTCAGCAGCAGGCCGGCCAGCGACCAGGCGGTCAGGACCAGCGCGATGTGCCCCAGCTCCCAGTTCCCGGCCGGTTCCACGGCCGTGAAGGAGTCCGGCAGGAAGACCGAGCGGAAGCCCTGGGCCATCCACTTGACCGGGAAGAACGCGGCCACCGTCTGCATCCAGGCGGGCAGTTGGCCGAACGGGAAGAACACGCCGGAGATGAACTGGAGCACCATGAAGACCGGGGTGACGATCGCCGCCGCCGACCGGCTGTTGGGGATCAGTGCCGAGTACGCGGCGCCGGCCATCGCGCAGGCGACGGTGCCGAGCGCGAGGTCCCAGCCGAGGGTGAACCAGCGCTCCGGGGTGCTGGGCAGCGGCAGGCCGAACAGGGCCAGCGCGATGCCGATCAGCAGCACCGCCTCCAGCGCGGTGGTGACGATGACCCGCACCAGCTTGCCCACGAAGTAGGCGGACTTGGGCATCGGGGTCATCGCGAGGCGGCGGACGGTACCGGTGTCGCGCTCGATCGCGATGTTGATCGCGAGGCCGGAGAACGCGGTGCTCATCACGCCGGCGGCGATGATGCCGGCCATGAACACCAGCTTGACGTCGGTGTCGGTGCCGGCCACCTTGCCCGAGAAGATCGAGCCGAAGACGACCAGCAGGATCACCGGGAACATCAGGGTGAAGACCAGCGACTGCTTGTTCCGGAAGAACGCCCGCAGCTCCACCCTGGAGCGGGCCGCGCCGGCCCGCCAGATGCCGGGCATCCGGCCGGCCCGCCGGGGCGCCCCGGTGCTCCCGCCCACCCGGGCGGTCGTCGCGGTGGGTGCGGTGGGTTGGGTGAGGGTCATCGGGGGCCCGCCTCGTGGGTGATGCTCTGGCTGTTGTCGGCGCCGCGGTCGGTCCCGTCGACGTTCTCGCGGATCAGCTCCAGGTAGATGTCCTCCAGCGTCGGCCGGTGCACCCGCAGTTCGGGCAGTTCGCCGACCCCCGCCTGGTGCGCCCACGGGACCAGCGCCGCGAGCAGCGCGGTCGGGGCGTGCGTGGCGATCCTGAGCAGGCCGTCCACGCCCACCGGGGCCGGTTCGGCCCCGGGTGGCAGCGGCGGCAGCGTGCGGCCGGCGAGCTCCGGCGGAATCCGGAAGGAGACCGTGGTCGGAGTCTGCGAGCGGCCGCCGAACTCGGCCAGCGGCCCGTACTGGACCACTCGGCCGGCGACGATCACCGCGGCGCGCTGGGCCAGCGCCTCGGCCTCGTCCAGGTAGTGCGTGGTGAGCACGGTGGTGCGTCCGCGCTCGGAGAAGTAGCGGACCAGGTCCCAGGCCTCTCGGCGAGCCACCGGGTCCAACCCGGTGGTGGGTTCGTCGAGGAAGATCAGGTCCGGGTCGCCGACGATGCCCACCGCGACGTCGAGCCGGCGGGCCTGGCCTCCGGAGAGGTCCGTGCTCTGCTTCTTCTCGTGCTTGCCCAGTCCGACCATGTCGATGACCTGGCCGACCGGCAGCGGGTTCGGGTAGAACGCGGCGAAGTGCTCGACCACCTCGCGCACGGTCAGGTCCGAGTAGGCGCCGGTGGTCTGCGGGACCACCCCGATCCTGGCGCGCCACTCGCGCCGGTCCTCGGCTGGGTCGCAGCCGAGGACCCGCACGTCACCGCCGGTTCGCTGGCGGACCCCCTCCAGGATTTCGACGGTCGTCGTCTTGCCCGCGCCGTTCGGCCCGAGCAGGGCGAAGACCTCTCCCTGGTGGATGTCCAGATCCAGACCCTGGACCGCGTGCCAGTCGCCATAACTCTTGCGCAGGCCGCGGACTGAGACGGGGTGTTCCCCGACGGCAGTCGCCACTGTGGATCGCTCCTCTGTGGGGTGTTCAGGCCGACCCGGTCCTCAGGTCGACCGGCCGGGCGCTCTGCCCGGCGGGCGGGTTTCCCGGCTGGATCAGGTGCAGCAGCAGCACGGGCAGCAGCAGGAGTTGCCGCCGGCCGCGATGTCCGACAGGTCGCCCTCGCTCAGCTCGGCGGTGTCGATCTGCGGGGTCTCCGGGATGTGGAACTCGTAGCGACCGGTCGCGAGACCGATCTCGAAGAGCTCGACCTGCACCTCGAGGTTGCCCTCCTGCTCGCCCTCGGCGGCAGTCGAGACGATGACGATCTCGGCGTCGGCCGGGAGCTCCAGGCCGGCCTCGGCGAGGGCGGCACGGGCGTCGGTGCGCAGGCGGGCCGCGTACTCCTCGCTCGACCAGGCGCTGATCAGGGCGCGGGTGTAGCCGTTGACGAACTCGGCCCGCTTCCTCTGGTCCAAAGCCATGTGACTTTTCCTTTTCTCTGGTTTCCGGTTCGCCGGCGGTCCCGGAGCCTGTTGCCCGGTGCTTCCCGGTGCCGCCGACAAATGAAGAATGACACGGCCGCAATCGGCCGCCAAGACCTCATTTCCGGTGCCCGGACTAAGTATTGAGCACATGCGGCAGGTGCGGTAGATTTCAGCCGTCACAGGCCCGTGAATACGTATCAGAATACGCATCGGAATACGCATCCGGATACGTACCGAGGAATTCCTGGTACGCATTCGGGAGCCGAGTACGCATTCCGGGGTCCCGGGTAAGCATCGAGAGGAATCACGGGGGTGGTCCGCACCGTGCCTACGCACACCGTCCCGCCAGGTCCTGCCGAGGACGTCGACATGGCGCTGATGAGGGAGTCGCCGCTCGACTTCATCACCGGCCTGGCCCGCCGCTACGGCGACGTCACCCGCCACCGCGCGGACGGCGAGACCGTCTACCTGCTCAACCGGCCCGAGTACGCCAAGCACGTGCTCAAGGACAACGGTGCCAACTACACCAAGGAGGGCACCCCGGACGACGCCATGCTGCGCCCGCTGCTCGGCAACGGGCTGCTGACCAGCAACGGCGCCGACTGGGCCCGCCAGCGGCACCTCACCGCCCCGGCCTTCCGCCCCAGCGCCGTCCGCACCTTCGACGGGATCGTCACCGAGGCCACCGCCGGCATGCTGGAGCGCTGGCGCCCGTCCGTGGAGTCCGGCGCCCCGCTGGAGGTGGACCAGCACCTCACCGCGCTCACCCTCGGCATCCTCACCCGCGCCATCCTCGGCGCCGACATCGACGGCATCGGCGAGGGCTTCGGCCGCGCGGTGGACGCCGTCAACCGCTGCATCGGCCACTACGTACCGAACCCGGACCCCGACCCGGCCGACACCGCCCGACGGTTCGCCGGCTTCGGCCGCGCCCGGGTCTTCCTCGACACCGTCACCCGCACCCTGATCGCCGCCCGGCGCGCGGGCGGCACCAGCACCGCGGGCGGCGACCTGCTGGACACCATGATGTCCACCGACCACCTGGTCTCCGACGAGGACCTGCGCGACCAGGTGCTGACCATCGTGATGGCCGGCCACGAGACCACCGCCAAGTCGCTGACCTGGACGCTCTACCTGCTCGACCGCCACCCCGAGGAGCTCGCCAAGGTCCGCGAGGAGGTGGACCGCGTCCTCGGCGGCCGCCCGCCGACCGCCGCCGACCTCCAGGACCTCCCGGCCTGCCGCCGGGCGATCCAGGAGGCGATGCGGCTCTACCCGCCGGTCTGGCTGATCTCCCGGCGGGCCGTCGATCACGACGTCATCGGCGGGTACGACGTCGAGCCCGGCACCCTGGTGTGCGTCAGCCAGTGGGTGCTGCACCGCCACCCCGACCACTGGGACGCCCCGGACGCCTACCGCCCGGACCGCTTCGACGGCGCCACCCTGCCCAGCCACCTCTACCTGCCGTTCGGCGGCGGCGACCGGATCTGCGTCGGACAGCACTTCGCGATGCTGGAGGCCGTCCTGGTGCTCGCCACGCTGCTGCAGTCCGTCCGGCTGGAACTGGTCGAGGGCTTCCCGGTGGAGCCCGAGGCCCTGGTCACCCTCCGCCCCAAGCACGGCATGACGATGATCGCGAGGCCCCGATGAGCACGGCCGTCCGTCCCCTCGGCGGGTCCTACGACCCGGCCCGCACCACCGGCGGCGGCCTGTCCGCCGAACTCGACCGGCTGGAGGCGCAGGCCGCGCTCTCCTTCCCCGAGGAGTTGCGCATCCTGCGCGAACTCGGCCTGGAGAGCGGCACCGAGGGCGCGGACCGCACCGTCCTCGAACTCGGCGCCGGCCCCGGCGCGGTGACCCGGCGGCTGCGCGCCGCGCTGCCCGCCGGCACCACCCTGATCGCCGCCGACATCGACGGCGACCTGCTCGCCCACGCGGCCGGCCCCGGCGTCACCCTGCTGGTCGCCGACGGCGCCGACCTGCCGCTGCCGGACGCGAGCGTGGACTTCGTCCTGCTCCGCTACGTCCTCCAGCACGTCCCCGACCCGGCCGCCGTGCTCACCGAGGTCCGCCGGGTGCTGAAGCCCGGCGGCCGGGTCGCCTGCACCGAGGTCGACTCCGCGCTGTGGGGCGCGGCCGAGCCCTCGTACCCCGAACTCGCGGGCGTGCACGCCAAGATGGCCGCCGCCCAGCGCGCCGACGGCGGCGACCGGTCGATCGGCCGACGGCTGCCCCGGCTGCTGCGCGCGGCCGGCTTCGACGAGGTCGTGCTGCGCCCTTTCGCCACCACCAACGACGACCACCCCACCGACGCCTTCGCCCCCCAGCTCGGCCCCCGTCGCCTGGAGCCGCTGGTGGCCAGGGGCGTCCTCTCGCTGGCCGAACTCGCCCTCGCCGCGGACCGCTGGAACCGCTTCCGGTCGGACCCCGACGCCTGGGTGATGCTGCTCGGCCTCACCGCCGCCGCGACCGCACCCGCGGGCCGCGGACCGCAGGAAACCACCTGAGCGCAGCACCGAAAGGAACCGTCATGCACCCGAAGGTCAAGATCTTCATCACCATCTTCTGCTACATCAGCGCCGTGGCCGGGCTCATCACCGCCGTGATGGACGCCAGCCACAAGCCCGCCCAGACCACCGACGCGGTCGTCGCCGGCGTGCTCGGCGTCGCCTTCCTGCTGGGCGGCCTCGCGCTGACCCGGAAGCCGCGCTACTGACGGTGGGGGCCGCACCGGGCGGCTTAGCGGGAACACCGACGGGTCGGGGGGTGAGGCTTCGAAGCCTCACCCCCCGACCCGTTCCCGCCCGGCCGTTCCCTCCCGGCCGTTCCCTCCCGGCCGTTCCCGCCCGGCCGTTCCCGCCCGGGCGGCGCCGCCTAGCGCGAGCGGCGCAGCGGGTTGATCACCCCGAACGCCCCGGTCAGCGTGGACGGGTCGACGAAGGAGCCGCCCGGCCCGTGCGTGCGGCGGAAGTTCTCGACCAGCCCGCGGAACGACGGGTCCACCGTCATCCGGTACGCGGCCAGCAGGTTGACCCGCTCCGGCGTGGACAGCTCCTGCTCGGCGCGCAGCTGGTGGCTGCGCGACAGGTGGTACATGCCCTCGACGGTGTACCCGGCGTCCAGCCAGCCCTGCCACAGCGCGTCGCGGTCCGCCTCCTGCCCGGCGAAGTACTCCAGCGCGCGTCCGCGCGGCTCGGTCGGCGCGGGCGTGGCCGGCACCGGCTCGGCGCGCAGCTCGACCCGCCGCCCGCACAGGTAGAGCACCGGAACGCCCTTGCGGACGCAGAAGTTGAGCGCCTGCGCGGCCTGGTCGACGACCGCCTCGGCCTTGTCGTTGAGCGAGGTGTTGCACAGGATCGGCACCCCGGTCGCGGCCCGGAACGCGTCCAGCGCCCGGTGCAGCCGGGGGTTGGACTCGGCGGTCACCGTCTGGTGCCGGGCCGAGCCGTCCAGGTGGACGATCGCGGGCACCAAGTCCCGCACTTCCGGCCGGACCTGGACCGCCTCCAGCATGTACGGCGACTCGCGGTCCGAGGCGAACCACTCGCCGGTGTGCTCGGCCATCACCATCGGCGCGACCGGGCGCCACCACTGGCGCCGCTTGTACGCGTTCAGCAGGTCCTTGACCTTGAGCGAGCGCGGGTCGCCGATCAGGCTGCGGTGGCCCAGCGCGCGCGGCCCGAGCTCGGCCCGGCCGTCCACCCAGGCGATCACGCCGTCCGAGACGTCGGCGACGAACCGCTCCGCCTCGAAGTCCGTCACCGAGGCGATCCACGGCGCGAACTCGGCCAGCGCCTCCTCGACGTCCCGCACGTCCCGGCCGTAGTACGGCGAGACGATCCGCAGCCCGGACTCCTCCAGCGCGCCGGCCCCGTACAGGCCGAGCAGGCCGAGGCCGATGCCCTGGCCGGAGTCGTTGGCGCACGGCGGGGTGACCAGGCCCTTGAAGCCGAAGCGGTCCATCAGCAGCGTGTTGGTGGGGCAGTTCAGCGCGTAGCCGCCGCTGGTGGACAGGTGGGTGTCCTCGGCGCGGATGCCGCCGACCTCCAGCAGCCGCTCCACGTTGCGGATCGCGACGCCCTCGCAGCAGCGCTGGATGACCTTCATGACCGCGCTGCGCAGGTGGTCCTCGTGGCTGAGCGAGTCGTCCAGCACGGCGCCGGCGAGCTGCTCGTCGGCGGCGGCCACCACCGAGCGGACGAGGTCGTGCGCGGCCTTCCAGGGCTGGGTCGCGGAGCCGCCGAAGAAGGTGACGTCCGCGATCGCGGCCTCGGCGTCGAACTCGATCTCCGCGGTGGAGGCGGAGGCCAGCGCCATCAGCGAGCCGGGCTCCAGGCCGAACACCGTCTCGGCGGCGGTGTACAGCGGGCCGGGGGACTCCACCGGCTCGAAGGTGATCCGCCCCTGCTTCACCACGCAGCCGGCGTACCAGTAGGTGTTCGGGCGGCTCTCCTGCGCGTAGTCGGGCAGCGCGTCGATCGCCATACCGATGATCTGGCCCTCGCGGAACAGCGGGACGTCCCGCAGCACCCCGCTGAACAGGTGCGCCAGGCTGTGCAGCGGGAACTCCTCCGACCCGGCCGGCTTCGGCACCGGCCGCGCCTTCGGCAGCCCCGGCGTGCCCCAGGTCGCCGTCACGTCGTCGAGGGTCAGCCCCTCCTCCGCCAGCAGCGCCGACAGGAAGGCCTCGGCCCGGCCCTCGGTGTACAGCGGCCAGAAGTGGTGCTTCTGCCCGCTGATCCGCTCCAGCTCCCACACCCGCACCAGTTCGACGTCCGCGCCGTCCCGGCGCCACAGCGCGACGTTCTGGTCGTGCCGGACCGAGAAGACCGCACCCGGCCCCGGCGGCGTGAGATAGGCGGAAAGGAAATGCTCGGCCACGGTTACCTCTTTTTCCTCGGTCTGCCCAGAGGAGGTAATTCCGACCCGTTCGCGGGGGGATTTCCCGCACCCCGCCCAGGGCCGGCCGCCCGCCCCCGGCACCAGCGACTACCCGGTCATTCGACCACGCCCGCCGAGGCCCGGTACATACTGAAATCCCCTGTTACGCACGTCCGGGACGCCCGCATACGCATGCGCAGCGCAGCCTTTCCGGCCCCTCCGGCGGAGTTCACCGGAGGGGCAGGAAAGGCCGACGGGCCTCCGGCCGGGGATCCGGCCGCAGGCCCGGGCGCACGGCCGGGAGGCCCGTCACGCGAGCCGGTAGACGTGGTCCTTCAGCTTGGCGAGCCGCTCGTAGTCGGCCGTGAGCTGCTCCTCGCGCTCCGCGGTGAGGTGCGCGCGCAGCGGGCTGGTCAGCAGGTCGACGGTCGGGGTGATGCGCGCCCCGGGCCGGAGCTTCACCGCCAGGCTGAAGACGCTCTCCAGGCCGGCGATCTCGTCGACCACCGACTGGTCGACGGAGGCCACCACGCCCTCGAAGGCGGTGGGGGCGTTGTAGACCGCGGCGGGCCGGAGCTTGCGGTACGTCCGGTCGCCGTACCGCTCGGTGAAGCGCTCCGGCCGGACGTACGCCTCCGCGGTGAGGCCCGCCTGGTTGTGGCCGAGGCAGAGGTCGTGGAAGTCCGCGTGGAGGTTCCCGTTGAGCCGGGTGCCGATCTCCACCAGCACCGGGCCCTCCTCCGTCACGATGACCTCGGCGTGCGCGGGGCCCCAGCGCACGTCCAGGGCCGCCAGCACCTCGTCGATGTACGAGGTGAGCGCCGGGACCAGCTCCCCCTCCGGGTCGGCCAGGAGGTCACGGTTGTAGATGTTCCGGCCGGAGGACAGCAGCGTCTTCTCGTACTCCCAGACGCCGCAGGTGTACCGCTGCCCGTCGCAGCTGACGGTGTCCACGATGTACTCGGTGCCCCGGAGGTAGGACTGCACCAGGATCTCGGTGTTCGAGGCGCCGAAGATGTTCTGCGAGGCGAGGACGGCCTCGGCGGCCGCGAGGACCTCGGCCGCGTCGCGGCAGATCCGCACGCCGTCCGATCCGGCCGAGCTCAGCGGCTTGACCACGACCGGGAAGTCGTCGTGCTCCTGCGCCCACGCGGCCACGGCCGCGGGGTCCGTGCTCTTGAACTGCCGGGCGCAGCGCACCCCGGCCCGGCGGAGCGTCTCGATCATCTCGTACTTGTCGCGCCGGGCCCGGGAGAGCGCGGAGCCGTTGGACGGCACGCCCAGCAGCTCGCCCAGCCGGTCCGCCATCGGCACGGCGCCGTCCTGGCCCGCCACGACGCAGACCGGGGCGTACGCGCGGAGCCGCTCGACGAGGTCCTGCTCGTCGGAGCCGACCACGTTGGCCAGGTAGTCCGCGAAGTTCGGCGGGGCCATCGAGGTGATGAGCTCGGGCGTGCTCTGCACGTGGACGAGGTCGGCGCCGATCCGGGCGAAGGCGGCGGGGTAGAAGTTCCCGGCGGAGTAGCCGTCGACGACGACGGCGACGGGCCTGCGGTCTGCGGAGTTCATGGTCATCCTGTCAACTCGGTTCCCCGGGTGGGGAGTCAGTGGGTGTGCGCGTCGGCGGCAGCGGCGGCGGGACCGGCGGCGGAGGCGGTGCCAGCGGGACCGGCGGCGGAGGCGGCGGGAGCGGCTGGCGAGGCACCGGGCGCCGGATGGAAGCCGGGCATCCCGGCCAGGGCGCGGAAGCCCAGCGTGACGGCGAGTCCGAGGCCGAGGGCGGCGAGCCAGAGGGTGGCGTACCCGTACGAGGTCGCCACGGCGATGCCGACGGGCCCGCCGGCCACGAACGCCGCGTTCCAGGCGAAGAAGAACGACCCCTGGTAGGTGCTGACCCGGCCCGCGGGCGCCCGCTTCGCGACGAAGGTCGCCGAGACCGTCGTCCAGAGCACCTCGCCGAGCGTCCAGATCACCGTGGTGACGACGAACACCGGGACGCCGTGCGCGAACACGTTGAGTCCGAAGCCCACCGCGACCAGGCCGCTGGCCAGCATGATCGGCACCACCTCGGGCATGCCCGCGATGACCCGGGGCACCAGCGGCAGCAGGACCACGGAGAGCACCGCGTTGACGGCGAGCACCAGCCCGATCCGGCCCGGGCCCAGCCCCTCGGCGCGCATCCCCAGCGGGAGCGTCGAGTTCACCTGGAGGTAGACGCAGGCCATCAGGAAGGTGAGCGACAGGAAGACCAGCATGACCCGGGAGCGGAAGGGCTCGGCGACACCCCGGACGGCGGCGCGCAGCACCGAGGTGTCGTCCGGGCCGGCCGTCCGCCGGGCGTCGTCGGCGGGGAGCGCGCAGACCAGCAGGGCGTAGAGGCCGCTGCACGCCGCCCAGACGACGAACAGCGCCGACGGGCAGGCCGCCAGCAGGACGCCGGAGAGCACCGGCCCCAGGGACATCCCGACGTTGAACCCCACCATGTAGAGGCTGTAGGCCCGGGCGAAGTCCTCCGGCGGCACGATCTTGGCGATCAACCCGGCGCCGGCCGGGCGGTCCACGGCGGACAGGAAGCCGGTGAGCAGCGAGAGCAGGCAGAGCATCGACTCGTTGCTCGTCGCGAGGAACGCCAGGGCCGTGGCGGCTGCGAGCGGTTGGGCCGCGATGATGGTGCGCCGGGGGCCGACGGCGTCCGCGACGGCACCGCCCACCAGCCCGGAGGCGACGACGCCCGCTCCGAAGAGCCCGACGATGACGGGCGTCGTCCGGGAGTTCACCAGCTCGCCCTGCTCCAGGTAGAGCACCAGGAAGGCGGGGGCGAGCGTGCCGATCCGGTTGCACGCTTGTCCGAGCCACAGCAGCCAGAACGCTTTCGGGAGGCGCATCGATTCACAGCCTGTTCGTTGGTCGGGTCCCGGTCGGGATCTCGTTTCGGTCGGTCCGCCTCGGGCCCCGGCGTCGGGGGTGGGGGGCCGGCGGCGGGGCACCGGGGCGCGGCTACACCGCCGCGGGGGCGTCCGGCACCCACTCGTCCCGGGTGGCGTCCGCCGGAGCGGAGTCCGGCCGGGAGGCCGAACCGGGGACGGGGGCGGAGTCCGGCCGGGAGGCCGGAGCGGGCTCGGCCGGCCCGGTGGTCGGGGCGAGGCGGCTGTGGCGCCGGCCGTACGCCGCGTACAGCACCAGGCCGACGGCGAGCCAGACGACGAAGGTCACCCAGGTCAGCAGTTGGAGGTTGAGCATCAGGTACAGGCAGGCGACGAAGGAGACGCCCGGCAGCAGCGGGACCAGCGGCACCCGGAAGGGCCGGGCCAGGTCGGGGCGGGTGCGGCGCAGGACCACGACGCCCACCGAGACCAGCATGAAGGCGAAGAGGGTGTCGATGTTCACCAGGTCCGCCAGCACCCCGATGTCGACGAAGCCCGAGAGCACGGCCATGACGGCGCCCAGCACCAGCAGGCTGCGGTGCGGGGTGGCGAACCGGGGGTGGACGGCGGCGAAGGCGGGCGGCAGCAGCCGGTCCCGGCTCATCGCCAGCAGCACCCGGCTCTGCCCCCGGATGCTCACCATGCAGACGGTCACCAGGCCGACGACCACGCCGACGCTGATCAGACCCGCGACGGCCGGCTGTCCGACGGCCTTGAAGGCGTCGGCCACCGGCGCCTCCACCGAGAGGTCCCGGTAGGACTGCATGCCGGTGATGACCAGGCTGACGGCCACGTACAGCACGGTCACCACCGCGAGGGATCCGAGCAGTCCGATCGGCAGGTCCCGCTGCGGCTTGCGGGTCTCCTCGGCGGAGGTCGCGACGACGTCGAACCCGATGTACGACACGAACACCATGGCGGCGGCGGTCACCACGCCGCTGACGCCGAAGGCGGACGGGACCCCGCCGCCGAGCCACTGCAGGAGCGGCTGACTCATCCCCGAAGCCGCCTCGCTGGGCTCCGAACTCGGCACGAACGGGGTGTAGTTGGAGGCGCTGACGAAGAAGACGCCCACGCCGACGACCACCAGCACGACGACGAGCTTCACGGCGACCAGCGCCCGGGTGGCGCTCTTGGAGACCGAACCGCCCACCACCAGCACGCCGACCAGCACGACGATCAGCAGCGCGGCCGGCAGGTTGACCACGGACCCCTCACCACCGCTGAGCGCGGCCGGCAGGTGGACGCCGACGCTGTCCAGCATCGACTGCAGGTACCCGGACCAGCCCACGGCCACCACGCAGGCGGAGAGCGTGAGTTCGAGCATCATGGCCCAGCCGATGACCCAGGCCGCGGTCTCGCCCAGGGTGGTGTAGGCGAAGGTGTACGCCGAGCCCGCCACCGGCAGCGACGAGGCCAGCTCCGCGTAACAGAGCGCGGCGCAGCCGCAGATGACCGCCGCCAGCACGAAGGAGAGGGCCACCGCGGGACCGGCCATCTGCTTGGCCACCTGTCCGGTGAAGACGAAGATCCCGGTACCCAGCACCATGCCGACGCCGGTCACGACGAGGTCGAACCAGCCCAGGTCCCGGCGCAGCCGTCCGCCGCCCTCGGTACTCCGCAGATCCTGGAGGGTCTGCTCGACTGTTTTTATTCGCACGGTAATCCGTCCCATTGCGGAGAACCGGCACAAGGAGATCCGGCTCAGTAAAGGAGTTCCGGGACACCGTACTGGCCGGTGCGGTGGCACGCCTAGCCCGGACAGCCTTTCCCGGGCCGTTTTTCAGCGGATCGACGGAGCCGCTTTGGCGGCGCTTTAGCGGGTTTTCCCGGGAATGCCGGACAAGGCCCGCCGGAAATCCGGCAGGCCTTGCCACCATTCACTTCTGATCTTTTCGACGGGCGTTCACACCGCAGGGGCGAAGAGGCCGTCCTTGCGTTCTTCGAGCCATTTCTCGCGATTGAGGATCGCGCGGTGCAACCGGTTGAGCCGATGGCCCGGATCCATGCCGAGCCGGTCGACGAGGGCCCGGCGCAGACCGTTGTAGGCGGCCAGCGCCTCGGCCGCCCTTCCGTTGCGGTAGAGCGCGGTCATCAGGAGGCCCTGGATCTTTTCCCGCTCGGGGTACCGGAGCGCGAGCGCGCGCAATTCGCTGAGCGCCGAGAGTTCCCGGCCGAGCAGGAGGTCGATCTCCAGCTTCCGCTCGCCGGCCGCCATCCGGGCCTCGTCGAGCACCACGCCCAGCTCGCCCAGCGCGGTGACGTCCCGCAGGTCGGCCAGGGCCGGCCCGCGCCACAGCGCGAGCGCCTGCCGCAGGTGCCGGGACTCCTGCTCCAGGGCGGCCCGGTCCTCCGGGTAGGCGGCGCCCTGGTCCCTGGTGAGCCGGCGGAATTCGCGCAGGTCGAGGGCGTTCTCACCGAGGTGCAGGACGTAGCCGGGGAGGCTGGTGGAGAGGCTCCCGCCGTCGCACCCGGTCTCCCCCAGGTGCTTGCGCAGCTTGGAGACGTACACCTGGAGCGCGGCGCGGGCGGTGGCGGGGGCCCGGCCGTCCCAGAGCAGGTGCACCAGCTCGTTGACCGAGAGGCACTGGCCGTGCTGGGACACCAGCAGCGCGAGCAGCGCCCGCTGCTTCAGCGGCCGGGGCGTGCAGGCGGTCCCGCCGCGGGCCACGACCTCGAAATGGCCGAGTACCCGGAATTCCAGATAGGACGCGCCCGGCATTTCCGGGCGGTGCGGTTCGGATGACATCGGACCCCTCGTCGAGCTCGGAAAGCGTCGTCCTCCCCGGACGGTTCCCAACACCGTGAACGTACCTCGTGGCGGAGTCCGGATCCACCGGCTCCGGCCGGCCTCCGGACGTCGGACCGAGGCGCCGCAAGGGAAATGCGGCCGACCGGGACCGGCACCCCGCCACGACTTTGGCAACTCCCCTCCCCCCGCCCGGCCGGAACGCCGGCGCCGGGCCCGCCGACGGTCCCGGCGACGTCCCGCCGAAGTTCCCGGCGACGGGTGCGCGGGGGCGAATCCAAAGAACCGCCAAAGCGCCGCGGAAGCCCGGTATTCACGCGGGTTTCCGGGCCGTGCGGCGGCATTCCGGCCTGTCCTACGATCTTGGCGACCGATCACCGGCCGACCGTTCTCCACCGGTTTTCCCCGGCCGAGGACCCGCCGGAATCCCACGGAAAAGGACCCGCACATGCTCACTGCCGCCGACCCCGTCATTTCGCCCTTCGGCGAGCTGGCGAACCCCCGCGTCATCGAGGCCGACCGGATCAACCGCGCGGACCTCCTCGACCTGGCCCACGGCGAGGCCATCGCCATCGTCGTCCGGGACTACTGCCCGCAGGACCTCTGCGAGCGGGCCACCGAGCAGCTGATGCGCGACCGCCTCTACGGCGAGTACGCGAACGTTCCCGGCGTCCACAAGTGGGGCCTGAACACCTACGAGGGCCTGTCGAGCGAGGAGCGCGAGAAGCGCTACTTCTCCGAGGCGGTCGACGCCGTGCAGTCGCTGCGCTCCGCCTGGTCCCCCTACCTCTCCCCGATCGACCGGCTGCGCCTGGAGCTCCAGGAGGGGTGGCCGGGCGGCGCCAACATGGAGCACCTGGACGGCAACCCGCTCTTCGTCGGCCAGGCCCGGGTCTTCCAGGAGGGCAACGGCGCCATCCCGCACCAGGACTTCCTGTCCTGGGAGCTGGAGGACCTGCGCCGCGCCGCCCGGGTCGACGGCAAGCCCGAGCTGCTGACCCAGATGACCGCCAACCTGTACCTGCAGACCGCGGAGGAGGGCGGCGAGCTGGAGCTGTGGTCCCGCGGCTACGAGCACGCCGAGTACGACGCGCTGCGCATCACCGCCGACAGCTACGGCCTCAACCGGGAGCTGATCCCCGAGCCCACCGTGGCGCTCAAGCCGTCGGCCGGCATGCTGATCCTCTCCCACGCGTCCCGAATCCACGCGGTGCGTCCGTCCAAGGGGCGCGACCGCGCCGCGGTGAGCTTCTTCATCGGTGTGCGCGGCACCGAGCAGCCCCTGACCTACTGGAGCTGACCCGCCGCGAGCGCAGGGGGGCGGTCGGACCGGGCCGCCCCCTGCCGCCCTACGCCGCGCCGCCGGTCGGGGCGGCGGCCGCAGTCACGGCCGCAGCACCGCTCGCGGTCACGGGCAGGGCCGCAGCACCGCTCGCGGTCACGGTCGCGGTGAACACCTCCTGGCCGTGCTGCGAGGCGGTGACCCGGACGGCGGTGCCCTCCGGTCGGACCCCCAGCACCTCGGACTCGACCCAGCACGGCGCGTCGAGCTCGACGTAGCGGTGGAAGGCGCTCTCCATGCCCGTGACGCGCACCGGGTGCGGGTGCAGCGCCTCGTGCGCGGCCTGGCGGGCCGCCTCCAGCAGCAGCATGCCCGGCGCGTGGTCGACCGGGTGGTCGAAGAGCACCGGGTGCCCGAGGTCGACGCGCAGCTGGAACCGGTGGGCCCGGTCGCTGGGCGAGAGGACCACGTCCGCGAAGCCGCTCCGGCCCACCCGCCGCGCCGAGGCCGGCGGCGCCAGCGGGACGCACCCGGCGATCGCCTGCTCCAGGTCCGCGTACTTGCCGCGCAGGCGGGCGTAGAGCTTCGGCGCCTGGTTGGTGAAGCGGGTGCTCGCGGTGCCGAGGGGCGCGCCGTCACGGGTGAGCTCGATGTCCATGCGCAGCGCGGCGAGCCGTCCCGCGCGCCGTGTCACCTCGCCGCACCGCACCCGCAGCTCGACCTCGGCCGGGACCATGGCGCAGGACAGGGCGTCGGAGTCGACCGTCCAGCTGAGGTCCTCCCAGATCTGGCGGTGCCCGAACGGGACGTCGTAGCCCAGGTGGCTGATCAGCGGAACGGCCTGACGGACGGTCTCGACCAGGAGCATCGGGTCGTGCCGGCCGTCCGACACGCCGTAGTAGCTGTGGGCGCGCGGCCACTGCGCGGCGATCCGGAAGGAGTCGTCGCCGAGCGCGTTCCAGCCGGTGAGCAGGACTTCGCTCTGGGCCGCCTTGTGCACGTACTGGCGCGGGATGGCGGTGGCCGTGGCCGGGTGCTGCGCAGTGAGGACAAGCATGGGTTGGTCTCCCCCGGGAAGCGTCGACGCGGAAAAGGGCCGTCCACGGGTGGTGGCGGACGGCTGTGGTCCTGGTCAGGACTGCGGTGGTTTGTCGCGCTGCCGGTAAGATAAAGAACGATCGTTTTTTTGTCGAGAGGTGGCCGGCATGGTGCGCGAACCCGGGGACCAGAGCGAACGAACGCTGCAGAAACGGGCATTGCGGACACGGGAGAACATCCTGCGCGCCGCAGCGGAGGTGTTCGACGAGTACGGCTTCAGCGGCGCCTCCGTCACGAAGATCACCCGACGGGCGAAGGTCACCCAGGGAGCCGTCTACTTCCACTTCGGCTCGAAGGAGGGACTCGCCCGGGCCGTGATGATCGGCCAGGGCGACGACCTGGAACTGCCCGGGGGCACCGACGGCCTGCAGCGGCTGATCGACATCACCCTCTACCTGGCCGAGCAGCTGCAGACCAACCCCGTGCTCCGCGGCGGCGTGCGACTCGCCGTGGAGCAGGGCGAGTTCGGGCTCCGCGACGACCAGGCCTACCAGCAGTGGGTCGAGGTCTTCCGGGAACAGTTCACCGCCGCGCGGGAGCGCGGCGAGCTGCGGCCCGCCGTCGACGTGGGCGATCTGTCCTGGCTGCTGGTGAGCTGCTTCTCGGGCACCCAGCTCTTCTCCCAGATCTCGACCGACCGCGCCGACCTGCCGCAGCGGATCGTCCTGCTGTGGCACTACCTGCTGCCCGGGATCGCCGTCGACGAGGTCCGCCGGTCGCTGCGCGTCGAGCCGCGGACCGGCGCGGGCGGGACGCCCGAACGGTGAGGGTCACCCTGCTCGGCGCCACCGGCTTCGTCGGGTCCGCCGTCCTGCGCGAGCTGACCGGATCGGGCGCCCTGGTCCGGGCGGTGGCCCGCCAGGTGCCGGCGCGCACCGGCGACGGCCCGGTGGAGTGGGTGCGGGCCGACCTCGCCGAGCCCGGGTCCCTGCACGGCCTGTGCGACGGCAGCGAGGTGCTCCTGCAGTTCGCCTCCTACATCGGGCCGGACGAGGAGCGCTGCCACGCCGTCAACGTCCGCGGCACCCACGCCGCGGTCGCCGAGGCACGACGCGCCGGAACGCCCCGGATCGTGCTCCTGTCGACGGCCGCCGTGTACGGCGCCGGCCCCCACCGCGGGCTCGCGGCCGGGGAGTTGGCGCCCGACCCGGTCTCGGCGGTCAGCCGCAGCCGCCTGGCCGCCGAGGAGCCGGTGCTGGCCGCCGGGGGCACGGTGCTCAGACCCGGGCTGATCCTCGGCCCCGGTGACCGCTGGGTGGTCCCCGCGCTCCAGGACGCCGTCCGGCGCGTCCCGGCCCACTGGGACGCCGGACGCGCCCTGCTCTCCCTCGTCCACGTCGCGGACCTCGCCCGGCTGACCGCCGGGATCGCCACGGCCCCTGGGCCGGGCGCCCACCCGAGCGGCGTGTACGACGCGGGCCACCCCGCCCCCGTCACCCTCCGGGACCTGATCACCGCGCTCGCCCGGAACGGCCTGCTGGACCTGCCGGAACGGTCCTGGACCCTGGCAGAGTGCCTGGCCGCCCTCTGCGGCACCGCGGGGCGGGTGACGGAGCGCCAGTTCCGGCTGTTCGCCGAGGACCACTGGTACCGCAGCGACGCGGTGTGGGCCACGGCCGGCGTCGACCCGGGGCCCGGACCCCTCACCCGACCGCTCCTGGCGGACTGAGGCCCGGGGCGGGCTCAGTCCGCCCCGGGTCCCCGGTCGGCCATGCCCGGCTGCGTGATCTGCCACAGCCGCGCCAGGTGGGCGGCCCCGGACCCGCCGTCGGCGCGGCCCTGGTCGTCCGAACCCTCGACGTGCATCCCGATGCTCCGGATGAACAGCGCGGCGAGATCCGCGGTGCCGGCGGCCGACACCGCGCCGGGCAGGTCGCCGCCCTGGTACGCCTCCTGCGCCAGCCGTCGCACCACGGGCCACCAGGTCTCCCGCCAGCGCCCGGCGTCCCCGACCGCGTCGTCCCGCTCCAGCCGCGCCGCGCACCGTACGGCCACGTCGGCGTCGGCCGCCCGCGCCAGCCCCAGGACGACGGCGGTGAGCCGCCGCAGCGGAGGGCCTTCGGTGGCGGCCGCCCGGTCGACCACCGCGCGACCGGCCTCGACCGCCCGGTCCACCACGGCGGACGCCAGGTCGGCCTTGGAATCGAAGTGGAACGTCACGGCGCCGACCGAGGTCCCGGCGGCCTTGCTGATCCGGCTCAGCGCCGCACCGGCGTACCCTTCGCGCGCGAACTCGCCCGCGGCCGTCTCGATGAGCGCCGCGCGGGTGCGCTGCGCTCTGTCCTGTTTGGTCATGCTCCCCTTCTCGCGACGGCCGGGCCACCGGCGGGATCACCGGCCAGCTTGGCATCCGATCGCCCGCTGTTGAAGGGGCACTTGCCACAAACGCATTCCGTTTCCGTCGCGGCCCGACACCGACCCGGGCCCCCGGCCCTCCCCGGCGGCCCGCCTCCCCTTCCATACGCCCCGTCCCTCCCCGGCGCCCGAGCCCCACGCCGCCTCGGCCCGGCCAAGCGCGAGCCCACCCTTCCCAGATGCCCCCGCCCCGTCCCGCCTCGCCCCGAGCGCCCCTCCCCTTCCCCCTTCTCTCGCCCCGGGCTGGAAAAAAAAGAGAGCGTTATGTATTTTTCTTCCCGTCACCGGGAGGAGCACCACCATGGCCACGCACGTCGTGACACCGCTGCCGGCCCGCCGGGGCGACGAAGCGCTCGCGTCCTTCGCGCAGGAGCTGTTCGCCGCACTGCCCCGGGCCGATCAGCGCCGCTGGGCGCGGGTCTACCTGGAAGGGCTGCTGTCCGCACCGGGCACGAAGTCCATCCGCCACCTGGCGGCCGCCACCGGCAGTCCGGCGGCCGCGCTGTCCCTGCAGCAGTTCGTGAACGCGAGCCCCTGGGACTGGCGACCGGTGCGCACCGCACTGCTGACCTGGGCGGAGCGGCGGGCCGAGGCCGACGCGTGGACCGTCGCGCTCACCGCCGTGCCCAAGCGCGGCGAGCACTCGGCCGGTGTGCACCGCCGCTTCGTCCCCGCCCTGGGCCGCACGATCAACTGCCAGGCGGGCGTGGGCGCGTTCCTGTCCGGCCCGGACACCCGGGTGCCGGTCGACTGGCGGCTGCTGCTGCCCGGCCGGTGGAGCGAGGACGAGGACCTGCGGACCCGCACCCGCATCCCGGCCCACCACCGTGACCGCCCGCTCACCGCGCAGGTCCTCGACCTGGTCGACTCCCTGGCGGCGGCGAGCCGCACGGCCCCGCTGCCCGTGGTCACCGACGTGAGTCACGAGCGGGACGCCGGACGCCTGGTGCGGGAGCTGTCCCGCCGCGGGCACGACTACGTCGTCGCCGTCCCCGCCGCCCTGCCGCTGGCGCCGTACCTGCCCGGCGACCTCTCCGGCGGCCTGGTCGGCGCGGGCGCGCTGCTGGAGCGGTCCGGCAGCGCCGTCCTCGCGCTGCGGCCCGCCGGGGACGGCCCGGAGCGGGGCGTCCGCGTGCCGACCTGCCTGGTGCGGCTGCCGGGGCTGCCCGCCACGCGGGCGGTCCACCGGCTGTTCGCCCCGTACGACGCCGCGAGCCGCCGGGTCACCGGCGTCTGGATCACCAACCTGGCCCAGGAGCGCGTGCAGCGGCTGCTGGCCCTCTCCTCCCGGCACGACCCCGCGGCCACCCCGGGCGCGCCCGCGGACGACTTCGGGCTCGGGGACTTCGAGGGCCGCTCCTACCCCGGCTGGCACCACCACACGACCCTCGCCTCGGCCGCCTGCGCCTTCCACCACCTCGCGGGGGCGCGCGACGGGGTGGTCCCGGCGGCCTCGGCCGCGTGAGGCCCGGAGCCGGCGGCCGCCCCGGGCCGTCAGCGGGCGGTCCGGCCCGGCGGGTAGGTTGGGCGGCAGCCGAACCCCGGGAGAGCGATGTCGTCCGTCAAGCCCCGCGTCCTGTTCGTCACCGACCTGGCCTACGAGGCCCGCGGCCGTCGGTACGGCGACGAGGACGTCTTCCTCACCTCCAGGCTCCGTGAGGACTTCGACATCGCGCTCTGCCACCCGCTGGACGCGGCCGCGCTGATGGACTCCTTCGACCTGGTCGTCGTCCGGAACAGCGGGCCCGTGCTGAACTACCCCGCCGCGTACGAGGAGTTCCGCGCCCTGGCCGTGCGGAAGGGCGTGCGCGTCTACAACCAGCTCACCGGCAAGGCCGACATGGCGGGCAAGCAGTACCTCGTCGACCTCAGCGCCGCGGGCTACCCGGTGATCCCGACCGCCGACGACCGCGCCGGGGCGGACCGGCTGCCGGAGGCGGAGGCGTACGTGGTCAAGCCCAAGGCCGGGGCGGACTCGCTCGGCCTGCGCGTCACCACCCGGGACCGCCTGGCCGACCTCGACTACGGCGACGTCCTCGTCCAGCCGCGCGTCGACTTCCGCTACGAGGTCTCCTTCTACTTCGTCGACGACGCCTTCCAGTACGCCCTCCACGCGCCCGACCCGGACCGGCGGTGGGAGCTGGAGCCGTACCGGCCCACCGGGGACGACCTGGCCTTCGCGCGGCGCTTCGTGGACTGGAACGCGATCGACCACGGCATCCAGCGCGTCGACGCCTGCCGCACCCGGGACGGCCGGCTGCTGCTGGTCGAGTTGGAGGACCTCAACCCGTACCTGTCGCTGGACCTCCTCTCCGCCGAGGACCGCGAGGCCTTCGTGACGGCCCTGAAGGCGGCGCTGCACCGGTTCGCCGCCAAGCCCTGACGAAAAGCCCTGACGAAAAGCCCCGCGCCGGCGCACCGGCGAACCGGCGGCGGTGACGGCGGAGGCCGGATCAGCGGGTGGCTGATCCGGCCTCGACCGGTGGGGCACCAGGGGCTCGAACCCTGAACCTACGGATTAAAAGTCCGCAGCTCTGCCAATTGAGCTAGTGCCCCGCGGCCCCGGATGCCGAGTGGTGCCTGGCGGGAAGGGCCACGGCGATCCTACCCGGTGGCGCCCAGGGCTCCGCCAGTGGATTGCGCGGGCGCGCCGGTCGCGTGGAGCGCTCCTTGAGGCGGGGTGTAGTGGGCGGCGCGGACGCGGCGCAGCCAGGCCTCGACGGGGCGCGGGTCGGGGGCCGCGGGCAGGACTCCGGGGCCGGTCAGCCGGTCGGCGGCCTCGGCGAGCAGGGGCTCGGCGACGGCGGGCCGGTCGGCGATGCGTTCGCCGAGTTCGCGGATCCGTTCGGGGTCGGGCAGCCGGATCGGGTTGCGGCCGGTCTCGTGCAGCCGGACGGCCTGCTCGACCAGCCGGACCAGGTGCCGGGCGTGCTTGGCGGCCCGGCGGCGGGTGGCCGGGTCGGTGGTGTCGCGGGTCAGCAGCTTGCGGAACTGCTGGTCGGCGTACCCGAGATAGGCCTTCCGCACGGCCGGCGCGCTGAGGAAGGCGGTGCGGATGCCGATCAGTTCCTCGCCGAGCGGGGTGCGGACCTCGTACAGGTCGTCCGGCAGCCAGACGAGTTCGGAGGCGGTCGGGTTGCAACTCAGCGCGAGCCGGCACCACTTGGCGGCCTCGTGCAGGGTGAGGTCCGGCTCGGTGCTGACGTGCGACTCGGCCGGGCGCCGCAGGCCGTGCAACTCCTCGGTGGGGGTGGCGAACAGGCCCAGCCGGTCGACGTCGGAGCCGGCGTGGGCGAAGCCGTACGCGGTGGAGCCGACGATGCCGGAGAGCAGGACGGTGCCGGGCGCATGGCCGAGCACCGGGGCGGCGCCGAGAGCGGGCGCGGCGGCGGGGGCGGGCATGGGCAGTCTCCTCCCGGAGGCGTCGGGGCGTGAGCCCGCATCCTCTCCGGAACGGGCCGCGCCGGGCGAGCGAATTCCGCTGCCGGGCCCGCCCGGCCGCCGATACTGGGCCCATGGAGCACGATCCCCACGTGGAAGCGGTGGCAGCCGTCGGCGTCGAGAAGCTGCGCGCCTGGTGGTCGCACCGGCAGTGGCTGGACCGCCCGCACACCGGGGCGTCCGCCGCCGAGGTGCTCGCCGCCACCGGCTGGGCCCGTTCGGTGGGCGGCGCGGCTCCGTACCTGGGCCTGTTCGCCCGGGCCGGGCTCGGCCGTGCGGCGGTGGACGCGGCGGTGGCCCGGCTGGAGGTGCACGAGCTGCCGTCCGCGCGGGGCTGCACCTACGTGCTACCGGCCGCCGACTTCGCGCTCGGGCTGGCGGCCGGCGCGGCCGCCCCGGTGGGCGAACTGGCCGCGGCGGAGAAGCACCTGGGGGTCGGCCGGGACGAGGTGGAGAAGCTCTGCCTGGCCATCGAGCGGGTGCTGTCCGAGGACGAGCCGCTGGACCCGACCACGATCCGGGAGGCGGTCGGCGACGCGGTCCGCCCGCTCGGCGAGGCGGGCAGGAAGCGCGGCCTCGCCACCACCCTGCCGCTCGCCCTCGGGCTGATGCAGTCGCGCGGCCGGATCCGCCGGGTGCCCGTCAACGGCCGTCTGGACCAGCAGCGTTACGGCTACGTCGGCTGGGACCAGCCCGTCGCGGGGGACGCCGTCGACCTCGCCCGCCGCTACCTCTCCTGGGCCGGCCCGGCCACCCTCAAGCACTTCCGCTGGTTCTCCGGCTTCACCGCCGCCACCGCCCGCCGGGCCGTCGCCGAGGCCGGCGCGGTCCCGCTCGCACCCGGCTCCGAGTTCCTTCTCCCGCCCGAACTCGTCGACGAGTTCACCGAGTTCACGGCGCCGAGGGAGCCGCACTACACCCTGCTCGCCGGCATCGACGGCATCCACCTGCTGCACCGCGACCTGCCCCGGCTGCTCGACCCCGCCGACGCCGCCCGCCCGCTGCCCGCCGGCCGCACCGGCCGCACCTTCGGCACCGAGGCCGACCCGCAGACCCACGTGGTGCTCGACCGCGGCCGCATCGTCGGACTCTGGGAGTACGACACCGGGCGGGCCGAGATCGTCCTGCTGCCCTTCGTCCCGCTCGACGACGCCCTGCGGGCCGCCGTGGCCCGCACCGAGGCGTTCGTCCGCGAGGAACTCGGCGACGCCCGCGGCTTCAGCCTCGACTCCCCGAGGAGCCGGGCACAGAGGATCGCCGCGCTGCGGGCGGCCGCGGCGTCCGGCTGAGGCGGGCGGCTGAGGCGTGCCGACATGACGTCCCCGACGCGCGGGTAGCCTACGGACCATGTCCACCGCCCCCACCGATGAGGTCCTGATCGTCACCGGCGCCGGCCGCGGCATCGGTGCCGCCACCGCCCTGCTGGCCGCCCGGCGCGGCTACCGGGTCTGCGTCAACTACCGTACGGACGAAGCCTCGGCGGCCGCCGTCGTGGACGCGATCCGGGCCGAGGGCGGCACCGCCATCGCCGTGCGCGCCGACGTCAGCGGCACGGCCGGGGTGGAGCGGCTGTTCGCCACCGTGGACGCCGAACTCGGCCCGCTCACCGGCCTGGTGAACAACGCCGGCACGCTGGAGAAGCAGTGCCGCCTGGAGGATATCGACGAGGCCCGGCTGACCAGGATCTGGGCCGCCGACATCACCGGCCCGTTCCTGTGCGCGGCCCAGGCCGTCCGCCGGATGTCCACCCGGTACGGCGGGCGCGGCGGCGCCATCGTCAACGTCTCCTCGGCCGCCTCCCGGATCGGCGCGCCCCACGAGTACGTCGACTACGCGGCCGCCAAGGGCGCGCTGGACTCGATGACCCGCGGCCTGGCCCTGGAGGTCGCGGCGGAGGGGATCCGGGTCAACGCGGTGCGCCCCGGGCTGATCCACACCGACATCCACGCGCTCGGCGGCGAGCCCGGGCGGGTCGACCGGATCGCCCCCGGCCTGCCGATGCGCCGTGGCGGGCAGCCGGAGGAGGTCGCCGAGGCGATCCTCTTCCTGCTCTCCCCGGCCGCCTCGTACACCACCGGGGCGTTCCTGGAGGTCTCCGGCGGACGCTGACGGCCGAGCCGCACCGCTCCGGGGACCGGTTTCGGACAGCGTCGCCCCGCCACCGAACGGCCCCCTCCGGTTTCCTTCCCCGAGCCCGCCCCCGCCCGTACCGTGGGGCCATGACCGACGACGCCTTCATCGACATCCCCGGTGTGCGCAACTTCCGTGACGCGGGCGGGATCGGCGCCCTCCGCCGGGGCGTGCTCTACCGCTCCGGGTCCTTCCACGCGCTCACCGAGGAGGGCGCGCGGCGGCTCAAGTCCCTCGGCCTGCGCACGGTGATCGACCTGCGCAGCCCCTTCGAGCTGGACGTCTGGCCGGACCGGCGGCACGGCCTCGACCACGAGACCCTCCACCTGCCGACCCTGCCCGCCGACCGCGGCGACGTCGACCGGCCCTGGCCGGAGGACCAGGCCTCGCTCTACCCGTTCATGGCCGAGACGGCCGGCCCCTCACTCGCCGCCGTGCTGCGCCGCCTCGCCGCGCCGGAGTCGCTGCCCGTCGTCGTCCACTGCGCCGTCGGCAAGGACCGCACCGGCCTCACCATCGCCGTCCTGCAGTCCCTGCTGGGCGCCTCCGAGGCCGACATCACGGCCGACTTCCTGCTCTCCAACCGCGGCCTCGGTCTGGACGAGGGCCCCGTCCCGTACCTCGACGAGACCGGCACCGAACGCGTCTCCCGCCCGGTCGGCGCCGAACACCTCGCCTCCGCCCTCGCCTGGATCCGCACCCACCACGACTCCCTCCCCGCCTACCTCCGCCACCACGGCGTCACCGAGGCCGAACTCGACGCCGTCCGCGCCAACCTCTCGGTCTGACCTGCGGGCCCCGTGCCTACCCCCGGCGCTCGAAGCGCCACCACTGGGTGGGCCGGTCGACGTCCTCCCACTGCCGCACCGCGGCGTCCGGGGCGGCCGGGTCCTCCGGGGCCGTGAGGGGCTTGCCGCTGATGAAGCTGGTGACGGTGTAGGTGCCCGGGGCGTCGACGTGGGCCTCCAGCAGCCACTCCTGGGCGCCGAAGGCGTTGGCGCCCCACTGCTGGATGGGGACGCCGTCGTCCGGGGAGGCACCGGTGACGTCGAGGCGCTTGCCGCTGCCGGCGTTCTCCAGGTGGAAGAGCGCACCGCCTGGGTGGACGGCGGCGAGGTGCCAGAGCTGGGCGTGGCTGCCGTCGTCGGCACCCAGGACGATCCGGGCGCCGCTGCGCCGGGAGCCGTCGGCGACCTGCAGCAGCAGGCCGCTGCCGACGTTGCGGACGAGGTAGCTGCCGTCGGTGATCGCGGGGTCGGTCGCCGGCGCGGTGCCGGGGTCGGCCGCAGGGGCGGTCGCTGGGTCGGCCGCGGGGTGGCGCGCGCTGTCAGTCACGGTCGAAGTCTGCCACCGGGTACCGACAGGCCTCGTACCCGAAGACCAGCGCCAGCACCACCACCACCGCGCCGACCTGGGCGAGCGCCGACACCCGGGTGCCCAGCGGCACGGTGGCGGCGACCAGGGCGGCGCCGAGCAGCCGGGGCAGGTGCGGGCGCAGGCCGAAGAAGCCGCGCAGGGCCGTGTTGACCAGCAGGTAGAGGGTGATCCCGCCGGCCAGCGCCGCGGCCTGCGGCCCGCCGATCGCCGCGGCGGGCTGGCCGACCGCGGACTTGACCCCGGCGGCGAACAGCACCACGCCGAGCAGCAGCCCGAGGTGGCCGAGGTAGTAGACGGCGACGGCCGCGCGGTTGCGCTCGGCGGAGGGCAGCGCGGCCATCCGGTGCTCGGCGCGGGCGTCGTCGTCGTGCCCGAAGTACGCCCACCAGAGCCCGACGCAGACGGCCAGGCTGAGCAGCGCCACGGCGATCAGCGCCGGCCCGAGTTCGGCGGTGCCGGCGCCGACGCCTATCGCGATCACCGATTCGCCGAAGGCGATGATCACGATCAGCCCGTGCCGCTCCACGAAGTGGTCGGCGCGCAGCCGGAACGCGGGCAGCCCGGCCACCCAGGGGGTGACGAACTGCAGGGCGAAGGCGACCGTCCAGAGGCCGAGTTGGACGGTGCCGCCGAGGTAGCCGCCGGTCACCACCACGGCGCCGACGACCACGTTGCCGGCGCCCATCCGCAGCACCGCGGCGGGCGTGACCCCGGCGGCCGTGAACATCCCGGTGTGCAGGGCGACCGTCACCAGGTACGCCCAGCCGAAGGCGGCGCCGCTGCCCTCGAAGGCGTGCGGCACGGACAGCGAGATCACCAGGAAGGCGCCCATCGCCAGCATCAGCGGGGCCCGTCGGCGGTGGGTGTGCGGCGGCATGGCGTTGGTGAGCCAGATGAAGGCGTCGTACATCCACCAGATCAGGGCCAGCATCACCAGGACCTGGGCGAGGCCGCCGGGGCCCAGGTGGTGGGCCAGGCTGCCGGTGAGCTGGGTGATGGCGAAGACGAAGACGAGGTCGAGGAAGAGTTCGAGCGGCGCCACCTTCAGCGCCGGTTCGAGGTCCGCCGGAGCCTCGGTGGCCCCGGGAGCGGCGGGGAAGACAGGGGACGCGGTCACCGCGCGAGTATCCGTCACCCGGCCGGGGAGCGGGGGCGTTTCGACCGGACCGGCTCGGCCGCCTATGCTGCGGCGAATGTCCACCGAGCAGATGCCGTCGCACCGTCAGCAGCCCACCCTCCTGGAAGCCGTGGCCGACCTGGAGGCGGCGATCGCCACCGGGGACGACGAGCGCTTCGGCCCCGCCCTCGGTCTGGTCGGCGGCCTGTTCGGCTCGGCCGACCCGCACCAGCGGGTGGCGGCCGGCCCCCGGCTGGCCGCGCTGCTGCCGGACGCCCCGCCGTTCCCCCGCTCCCACCTGGCCATGGTGGTGGGCGCCTGTGTGGAGCAGGGCGCCGACCCGGTCGCCTGCGCCGGTCCGGTGCTGGCCGGCCTGCGCGGGGCGCTGACCGGCGCGGAGCTGCTGGTGCGGCGCTGGGAGGAGACCGGTGGCGGCCCGCTGCCGGACCCGGAGGAGGACGATCCGGCCGAGGCCCACGAGCGGATCGCCGACCCGGCGCTGCTGGACGAGTGGCACACCCACCTGGCCGTGATCGGCTGGTGGACGCTGCACCTGTGGCAGCAGGCGGCGTGGGCGGTGTACGCGCACGCCGCGGTCCGGGCCGAGGCCCGTGCCTCCGGCGTCACCGAGGCGCTGGTGGAGCTGATCGGCCGCTACCGGGGCGAGCGGCACGACCTGCGGGGCCTCGCCCACCTGGCGCTGGTGCTCGACGACGAACCGCTGCTGGTGCTCGACCGCCCCACCGGCACCGGCTACCTGGTGCGGATGAGCGGCCTGAGCGACACCTTCCAGCTGCACACCCTGCTCGCCGACGTGCTGATCGGCGGCGGCCACCTGCCCGGCACCCGGCAGGACCCGGAGGTGGTGGCGCTGGCCCGGACGGCATTCCTGGACGGCCGCCGGGTGATCGCGACCGGCGCCTTCAACCTCGTCGCCCCGGACGGCTCCTGGCTCTGGAACGAGGGCACCCCGAGCGACGTCCCGGTGCTGGACGGCGTGCGCACCCTGGTGCTGGAGCCGCTGCCGTACGAGCGCTCCTGGTCGGCCGGGCGGTTCATCCAGGAGATCCCGGGCGATCTGCGGCTGGAGCGGGTGCTCGACCCGGCGGAGGCGGCGCGGCGGCTGGCCCTGACCGTCCCGGGGCGGTCCCCGGCCGAGGCCTTCCGGTAGCGGGCGCCGACGGGAGTCCTCCGGCAGCGGGCCTACGGCAGCGGGCTTCCCGCCACGGTCGTCCGGCAGCGGGGCCACCGGCAGCGGGCCCCGGGCAGCAGGCCACCGGCAGCGGGCCTCCGGCAGCGGGCGGAGGCCGCCACGGCCCGCCGGACCGGTCGGGTTATGGTCGGAAGCCGACACAGCCCCGAGGAGTGGAGTCGACGATGGCGAAGGTCCCGAACGTGCTCGCGGCCGCCGCGCCCGCCGCGCTGACCGCGGCGAGCGGTCTGGTCGGCGGCTACGGCGTCGCCCGCTGGAGCGGCCGGCGCGAGCTGGGCGGCGCGGTGCTGGCGGTGGCCGGTGCCGGTGCGGCCGCACAGTGGCGCCGGAACGCGGGCCCGGGCGCCGCGGCGGCGCTGACCGGCCTGTACGTGGCGGCCTTCGGCGGCTCGCACCCGCTGGCGAAGAGGATCGGCGCCTGGCCGTCCGTGTTCGCCGTCACCGGCGTGGTCGCGGCGGCCTCCACGGCCGCGACGGCGCTGTCCGCCCGCAAGGGCCGCTAGGCCCGCCCGGCACCACCGCCGGAGCCCGAGAAGCCCCGGAAGCCCCGCGGCCCCGCAGCCCCGCAAGCCCCGAGAACCCCAGGCCCCGTCAGGAGCCGCTCCCCGCGCCGAACCGGGCCTCGAAGGCGGCCCGGTTCGCCGAGACCGGCGTGCGGTCCCAGACCGCGAACACCACCCGCTCGAAGGCCGCCCCGTACCGGGTGAGCGCACCCTCGAAGGCCTCGGCGACCTGCGCCGGGTCGTTGCGGAACACCCCGCAGCCCCAGGCGCCGAGCACCAGGGTGCGCACCTCGTGCCGGGCGGCCGCCGCGAGCACCCGGTCGGACCGCTCGGCGAGCACGCCCCGGACGTCCGTCCCAGGCGAACGCCGTTCCAGCTGACCGGCGTTGGGCGCGGGCGAGGTCAGGAAGGTGACCGGGTACGGCTGCGCCAGCAGCTCGCCGCGCGTGCCGCGGATCACCGGGACACCGGGCGAGACGATCACCCGGTGGCTGTACCGGAGGTCGGCGGAGGCGCGGTGCGCCTCGTAGTAGTCCGGCGCCTCCAGCAGGCAGCTGTACAGCAGCGCGCTGCGGCACAGGTCCTCCTCCTGGGCGCGGGCGCCGCGCAGGTACCCGCCGCCGGGGTTGCGGGCGGAGGCGAAGTTCAGCACCCCGACCGGGCCGGCCCCCTGCGCCAGCAGGCGCCGGGCGGCCTCGATGCTCCCCTCGGCCGTCACCTCGACGTTCCCGCGCGGGCCCGGCCCCGGCGCCCCCGCCGCCACCAGTGCGTCCAGGGCCGCCGGCGCGTACGACACCGTCCCGGCCCGGGCCGCCGTCAACTGCTCTCCCACCTGCACGAGTTCGCCTCCGGCCGTCCGGTAGCTCCCCCGCGCGGCGATCTCTTCGTTCACCCGTGCCACGTCGTGCAGTCTGCTGCTCATGCCCCGGACGCTACGGGACTACCGTCTCCGCGCGCCACAGGTTATTCTCAGTTCCAGAACAACACCTCGGGGGGACGCAGGACGAGGTGTCGGGGGGTATCGGGGGAAACGCGAAGGGCCCGCTCCGGGGGACGGAGCGGGCCCTTCGTACGTTCGGCGCGCGTTCGGCACCTACCTCGCCGTACCCGGCCGGCGTGCACGTTCAGTGAGAGCGTGCAGCCGGCCGACGGTCGGCCGGGCGGTCGGAGACCGCCCGCACGAGGTCAGTTCTTCCAGCGCGGCTTGCGGTCGTCGCGGTCGAAGCCACCGGCGCGACGGTCGTCGCGGTCACGGCCGCCGAAGCCGCCGCGGTCACGGTTGAAGCCACCGCGGTCGCTCTGCGGACGGCCGCCGGAGCGGTGGTCGTCGCGGCGCGAGAACGGACGGCTGCTGCCGCCGCGCTCGTCGCGGTCCCGACCGAAGGAGGGGCGGTCACCGAAGGAGCGGGCCGGGCGGTCGCCGAAGGAGCGGCCGCCGCGGTCGTCGCGGTCACGGTTGAAGCCACCGCGCTCGCCGCCGCGGTCACGGTCGAAACCGCCCGCGCGACGGTCGTCGCGGTCACGGCCGCCGAAGCCACCGCGGTCACGGTTGAAGCCACCGCGGTCACCGCCGCGGTCACGGTCGAAACCGCCCGCGCGACGGTCGTCGCGGTCACGGCCGCCGAAGCCACCGGAGCGGCGGTCGTCACGGTCGCGGCCGAAGCCACCCGAGCGGCGGTCGTCGCGGTCACGGTCCCGGTCGCGGTCACGGCCGAAGGCCGGACGCTCGCTGCGGGCCTCGCGGTACGACGGGGCGCGCTCCTCGGCCTGCGGCGCGGCGGCGGGGGCCTCGGCGGCGGCCGGAGCGGCCTCGGTCGCGGCGGACTCGCCGCCCTCCTCGGCGGCGGCCGGCGCCTCGTCCTCGATGCCCAGCTCGGCCCGCTCGCGGGCGGCCCGGGCGGCCAGGCGGTCGGCCTCCTCGCGCAGCTCGGCGGCGCGGCGCTGCGCGCGCTCCAGCTGGCGGGTCATGTCGGCGATCTCGCGCTCGGCGGCGCCGGCGATGTTGGCGGCGCTCTCCGCCTGGACCTCGGTGAGCGAGCGGGCGCCGGTGATCCGGGCGACCTCCGCGTCGAAGGCGTGGTCCAGGATGTGGCGGCTGGCGTCGACGCCCGCGTCCTCCATCAGGCGGAAGACGCCGCGGCGCTGGTGCGGCAGCACCAGGGTGACGACGGTGCCGGAGCGGCCGGCGCGCGCGGTGCGGCCGGAGCGGTGCAGGTAGTCCTTGTGGTCGCCGGCCGGGTCCACGTTCAGGACCAGGTCGATGCCGTCGACGTGGATGCCGCGGGCGGCGACGTCGGTGGCGACGACGACGTTGGTGTAGCCGTCCTTGAAGTCGCCGAGGACGCGGGTGCGGGCGCCCTGGGTCATGCCGCCGTGCAGCGCGTCGGCCTTCACGCCGGCCTCGATCAGCTGCTCGGCGACGCGGTCGGCGCCCATCTGGGTGCGGACGAAGATGATCGTGCGGCCCTTGCGGGCGGCGATCGCGTTGGTGATCGGCGCCTTGTCCTTGGGCTTCACCACGAGGATGTGGTGGGTCATGGTGGTGACGGCACCGGCCGACGGGTCGACCTCGTGGGTGACCGGGTTGTTCAGGTAGCGCTTCACCAGGGTGTCGATCTCGTTCTCCAGGGTGGCGGAGAACAGCAGGCGCTGGCCGCCGGCCGGCACCTGGTCGAGGATCTCGGTGACCTCGGGCAGGAAGCCCATGTCGGCCATCTGGTCGGCCTCGTCGAGGACGGCGACCTGGACGTCGTCGAGCTTGGCGGAGCCGCGGTTGATCAGGTCGCGCAGACGGCCGGGGGTGGCGACGAGGACGTCGACGCCGCGCTCCAGCGCGTAGATCTGGTTCGACATCGAGGTGCCGCCGCAGACGACCTTGAGGCGCAGGCCGAGCACCGAGCCGAAGGGCTCCAGGGCGTCGGCGACCTGCATGGCCAGCTCGCGGGTCGGGACCAGGATCAGGCCGCGCGGCTGCTTGGCGCGGGTGCGCTCGCCGTCGGCGAGGCGGGTCAGCAGCGGCAGGCCGAAGCTGAGGGTCTTGCCGGAGCCGGTGCGGCCGCGGCCCAGCACGTCCTTGCCGGCCAGGGCGTCCGGGATGGTCGCGGCCTGGATCGGGAACGGGGTGGTGACGCCGCGCTTGGCGAGGGCGCGGACGACCTCGTCCGGCAGGCCCAGGTCGCCGAAGGTGACGGTCGGCTCGGCGGCCGCCTCCTCGGTGGCCTCCACGGCCTCGGCGATCACCTCGTCCGCGGCGGTGTCGAGGGTGTCGTGGGAGTCGGTGACATCGGCGGCGGCCTCGTTCGCGGGCATGGCGAAGCGGGCGTCGTCAACGAGAGACATGCAAAACCTTCCGGAAGTGGCACGCGCCAAAGTCCGGGGTTCTGTTTCACAACCGCCTCTATGCGGTCAGCCACGGATCGCCGGAACGCGCCAAGGGCGCCAGATGGGAGTAGGGCGCCAGTCAAATGGATCAAACGAACGATCTACCACCATAGAGGACCCTCGGGATCGGAGGCAAATGCCCTGCTCAATCCCCTAGTGGCCGCCCGCCCGCGGGCTCGGGGCCGAGGAACCGGAGCTGCCCGAGGAGGGCTCCGGGGCCGGCGTGGCGGTCGCGGGCGGCGAACTGCGGTCCGGCTCGGGGGTGTTCGACGGGCGGCTGCTCGGCGTGGCCGAGGGGGTGCCCGAGGTGCCGCCGGAGCGCCCCTCCCCGGTGCCGCCCGTGCCCGCCGTGCCGCCGGAGCCGGTCGGCGCGCCGCCGCCCGGGTGCGGCGGGGGGCTGGTGTCCGTCCCGCCCGGCGAACCGGCACCCGGCGCGCCCTCGGGAGCGCCCGCCCCCGGCACCGGGATCACGCCCGCGCCCGCGCCGTTCGCGCCGGGCGGCACCTCACCGGGCGCCGCGGCCGTCGCGTTCTCCGCCGACGAGCCCCCCGGCCGCTCCGGGCGCCCCGAAGCGCCGCCCGGGTGCCCGGCCCCCGGCGAGACCGACGGACCGGCCGTCGCCCCCGGCTTGCCCGCCGGACCGGCCTGCCCGACCGGCGCCACCCCGCCGTGCTTCTCCTCCGCCGCCGGACCGACCGACATGCACCCGGTGAGCCCCAACCCGGCCACCGTCAGCACCGCCGCCGCCCGGACCGCGCGCGAGCGCAAGGCCGCCGCCTGCCGTACCGGGGCCGTCCGCACCCGCGTCGCCCGTGCCGCCCGAACCGCGCGCACTGCCCGAACCGCTCGTACCGCCCGCACCGAAGCCACCGAGGTCCCTCTCTACCGCCCCACCCGGGCCGCCCACTCGCGCGCGGCCGCTTTCGGTACCCAACGCTCGCCCGGCCCGGCGGGACACGGGCAGCACGGCAGTTCGCCTCCGGCCCGCGCCGGGAGCTCAGCCCCAGAGCGCCGAGGCCAGCTCCGCCCCGGCGTACACCGCGGCCAGCCCGGCCGCCACGCTGCCGACCACGTTGGCCACCGCGTACCGTCCGGCGCCGGTCTCGGCCAGCCGCAGGGTCTCGTACGAGAAGGTCGAGTAGGTGGTCAGCGCGCCGCACAGCCCCGTCCCCAGCAGCAGTTGGAGCCGCGAGGACGCCGCGCCCGCCGCCACCGCCCCGGTCACCGTGCCGAGGACCAGGCAGCCGACCACGTTCACCGTGAACGTCCCCCACGGGAACACCGAGTCGTGCCGGGACTGCACCGCGCGGTCGGTCAGGTACCGCAGCGGCGCGCCGACCGCGGCGCCCGCCACCACCAGCAGCCAGTTCACTCCGCCGACTCTCCCCGCCCGTCCCCCGGGTCGCGGCCCGCGTACGTCACCACCTCGCAGCGGTCCAGCAGCACCAGGCCCCCGGCCACCAGCCCCTCCAGCTCCGGCAGGAACGCCCGCACCCGCTGCTCCTCGTCCACGATCACCACCGCCACCGGCAGGTCCTCGCTCAGCGACAGCAGCCGCGTGGTGTGCACCAGCGAGGACGCCCCGAACCCTTCGATCCCCCGGAAGACGCTCGCCCCGGCCAGCCCGGCCGCCCGCGCCCGGTGCACGATCTCGCTGTACAGCGGGCGGTGGTGCCACCGGTCGCCCTCCCCGACCAGCACCGTCAGCCGCAGCGCCGGCCCGCCCAGCCCGGTCACCCCGCACCCCCGCCCGTCGCCGCCCGGCGGCGGACCGCGCGGTGGACCAGACGGCGGGTCAGCCCGGCGGCCGCCCACACCGCGAGCAGCGCGCCCAACAGCGTCAGCCCCAGGTACGCCAGCCCCGGCCCGAGCCGGCCCGACTCCAGCAGCCGCCGGACGTCCACCGCGTACGTCGAGAAGGTGGTGAACCCGCCCAGCACGCCGGTGCCGAAGAACGGCCGCACCAGCGGATGCGTCTGCCGCCCCTCGGTGATCACCACCAGGAACACCCCGATCACCGCGCAGCCGACCACGTTGACCAGCAGCGTCGTCCACGGGAAGGCCGTCGGCCCGGTCCTCCAGCCCAGCCCGGCCGCGTACCGGGCGACCGCCCCGATCGCCCCGCCCAGGGCGACCACCGCCACGGCCGGCCCCTGCCCGCGCAGCACCGGCGGCCGGTTCCGCGCGCGCGCCGCGGCCGGCGCCGGCCGGAGCGGACCGTCCACCCGGTCGTCCAAAGCCGCCTCCGAGGTCGTCACAGCCCCATCAAACACCGGCTTCCGCCACCTGGCACACCGTCACTCCAGACCCGACAATGATCCGGTGGAGATGACCCGGGAAGAGTTCGAGACGCTGGTCAGCGACGCGCTCGACCAGATCCCCCCGCAGCTCGCGGCCATGATGGACAACGTCGCGATCTTCGTCGAGGACGAACCCGACCCGAGCGACCCCGAGCTCCTCGGCCTCTACGAGGGCACTCCGCTCACCGAACGCGGCGAGTGGTACGCGGGCGTCCTGCCCGACCGCATCCTGATCTACCGCGGCCCGACCCTGCGCCACTGCGAGTCCCGCGAGCAGGCGGTCGAGGAGGTCCGCACCACCGTGATCCACGAGGTCGCCCACCACTTCGGCTTCGACGACCACGAGCTCGACGAGCTCGGCTGGTCCTGATCCCCCTCCGACCCCCTCCCCGCCCCCCGCCCGCACGGCGCCCCACCCACCCGGTCGAAACCCGTTTTGGCGATCCGCCCGGCATCCCATATGCTTCTCGACGTCCCCGAACGCCGGAAACGGCGGGACAGGCCGCAAGCCCTCATCGTCTAGTGGCCCAGGACGCCGCCCTTTCAAGGCGGTAGCACGGGTTCGAATCCCGTTGGGGGCACGCAGTACCGCATTACCGTAGTACAGTGCAGTGCCGCAAGACCTTAGTGGTTCGCCACTACAAGGTCCCGTGGAGCAGTTGGTTAGCTCGCCACCCTGTCAAGGTGGAGGTCGCGGGTTCAAGTCCCGTCGGGATCGCTCGTCTCGCAAGAGACGGTGCAGTACGGCCAGGTAGCTCAGTTGGTACGAGCGTCCGCCTGAAAAGCGGAAGGTCGCCGGTTCGACCCCGGCCCTGGCCACAATCCGGAGCCCCGCAGCGCATGCGCTGCGGGGCTCCGCCGTTACCGGGCGCCGCTCACCCCCGACTACGCTGGGTGCCCGGCCAACGGCGGATTCGGTTCAGGAGGCTTCGCGCTCATGACCCCGGAACACTTCGAGCTCCTCGAGGAAGCCCGCAGGGCCCTGCCCGACGGGTTCAAGGTCGAGATCTCCGGCGACACCATCACGATGATGGTGAGCCCCTCCGGGATCCATCAGCGCAACCTGCTGGTGGTGCGCCGGCAGTTCGACGCGCACACCCCGGCGGGGCTGCTGCCGAGCGAGAACACCGATCTGGTGTCGCCCACCGTGGGCAAAAGCCGCAACCCCGACCTGACGTACGTTCCGGACGATGCGCTGTCCACGACCGACAACCAGGTGCCCGCCGACTTGGCCGCGATCGCGGTCGAACTGGTCTCGCCGTCCAATCCCGAGAACGACTGGGTCGGGAAGCTGCGCGACTACCCGTTGATGGGCATCCCGCTGTACCTACTGGTCGACGCGCGGCAGAAGACCGTCACCCTCTTCAGCAGGCCGGACGCCACGCGCTATCACCGCCGTGAGGACGTCGGCTTCGGCGAGACGCTGCACGTCCCGGAGCCCTTCGACTTCGAGCTGGTCACCGACGGACTGCTGCCGTACTGACTCCAGCCGCCCCGGATCCCCCCGCGGAGGGAGGGGGAACCGCCCGCGGGACGATCCGCCGGGGCGGGCCCGGGCGGGACGGTGGGGGCATGGAGACGACGAGGGACACGGGCTGGAACCGGGTGGCGGCGGGGGCCGGGTACGCGGCGGCGGGGTGGGCGGTGGCCTTCGCGCTGGTGCACCTGTACTGGCTGGCGGACGGGCGGCTCGGGCTGCCGGAGGGCCGGTCGGTGTGGAGCAGCACCCCGCTGCTGGTGATCGACGTGATCGCGGTACCGCTGTGCGCGGTGGCCGCGGCGGTGGCGCTGGCGCCGGTACGGCGGTGGGGCCGACGGGTGCCGGCCCGGCTGCTGACCGGGGCGCTGTGGGGCACCACCGTGCTGCTGGTGCTGCACGCCGCGCCGTCCGTGCCCGACTGGTTCGCCCTGGCCGCGGGCAGCCGGTCGGCCGCCGACCTGGACGCGATGGCCCGGTTCGCGACCTTCGGCTACGAGCCGTTCTTCCTGGCCGGCGGCCTGCTCTTCGCCCTCGCCTCGCTCGGCCGCCGGGCGGCCCGGGTCAGCGGCGCGGGGCGCTCAGGTGCGCGGTGAGCCAGTCCGCGGTGCCGGGCAGCCAGTCCGGCAGGGCGGTGCCGAGCAGGTGGTTGCCGTGCGGGACGAGGAGCAGCTCGGCCTCGGGGGCCTGCTCGGCCAGCGCGGTGGCGGCGGTGACGCCCGGGATCCGGTCCTCGCCGCCCTCGACCACCAGCAGCGGGACGGCGATCCGCGGTGCCAGGGCGGTCAGGTCCACCCGGTCGGCGAAGGCGCGGGCCGCCTCCTCCCCGCCGCAGCGCTGCGCGAGGGTCGCGGTGACGAACGGGACCAGGCCGTCCCAGTCCAGCCGGTACGGGCCGCTGACCGTGGCCACCGCCCGCAGTCGGGGTTCGTGGGCGGCGGCCTCGGCGACGTAGTAGCCGCCCAGGCTGAGGCCGATCACGGCGGTCCGGTCGGGGTCCAGGCCGTCGCGGGCGGCGAGCGCGTCCAGGGCGCGTCCGACGACACGGTGGTACTCGGGCTCCGGCGCGCTGCGGGCGGCCAGCACGCCCTGCCCGGGCCCGTCCATGGCGAGCACCGCGACGCCCCGGGCCAGCAGGGCCTCGACGACCGCGTGGAACTCCTCCTTGCCGGAGTCCATCCCCGGCACCACCAGCACGACCGGCGTCGGCGCGCCACCCGCCGCCGGGCGCCGCAGCCAGCCCGCGAACCCCTCGCCCTCGACCCGCTCCGCCGCCGGATCGAGCAGTGCCAGCGCCCGTCGCATCGCCTCGTCCGCCTCGTCCGCCGCCTCCGCCGCCGCGACCCGGTCGGGGTGCGGGAGCAACCCGGCGAAGTGGTACCAGCGGGCGGCGCTCCGGTACGCCGCACCGGCGGTGACGGTACGGCCGTCGGCGTCGGCGCGCTCCGCCGCCTCGACGTACCGGCGGCCGGCGGCGCGGCAGGCGGCCGGCCAGTCACGCAGGGAGGTCAGCGCGTCGGTCACCCGGGCGTACTCGTACGGGTCCAGGCCGGCGCCGTGGGCGCGCGGGCGGTTCTCGGCGACGAAGGCGGCCGCCAGGCCGGGGGCGTCGAGGAACGACAGGTCGGGCACGGTGGGAACCCCTCGGGAGTCGGTCGGTTCAGGAGACGGTGAGGACGGCCTTGCCGCGGATCCGGCGCTCGCGCAGGTCGGTGAGCACGGCGGCGGTCTCGTCCCAGGGCGCCACCCGGCCGAGTTCCGGGGTCAGCCGGCCCTCGTCCGCCAGGCGCACCAGGGTGGCCAGGTCCTCGCCGTCGGGCACGTCGGAGTCGGCGTAGTGGAAGTGCCGCAGGACGGCCGACTCCGGGCCCTTGAAGAAGTCGAAGAAGTCGAGCGTGGCGGGCGTCCGGGAGGCCTGGCCGAACCAGATCAGGGTGCCGCGCCGGGCCAGCCGGGCCAGGGCGAGCGGCAACGCGGCGCCGCCGGTGGACTCCAGCACCAGGTCGTACGGTCCGCGCGCCCCGGCGAGGTCGTGGACCACCTCGGCCGCCCCCAGCTCGACCAGCCGCCGGCCGCGCTCCGGCGAGGCGGTGACGGCGGTCAGCTCCGCCCCGGCCGCGGCCGCCAACTCGGTGACGTAGTGCCCGACGCCCCCGGAGGCCCCGGTCAGCAGCACCCGCCGCCCGGCCAGCGCCCCCGCCGTACGGAGCAGCCGCAGCGCGGTCAGCCCCGCGAGCGGCAGCGCGGCGGCCCGGACGGCGTCCAAGCCGTCGGGCAGCTCGGCGAGGGAGGAGGTCGGCACGCACACGTACTCGGCCCACCCCCCGGCCGGCGGGTGCGCCACGACCCGCCGGCACACCGCGGGCCCCGACCCGTCCGCGGCGGCCTGCACCACCAGCCCGGCCACGTCCTTCCCCGGCCGCCACCCGTCCCGGGGCGCCTCCAACTGGAAGGTCTCACCGCGGTTCACCGAGAACGCCTCGACCTTCACCAGCACCTCCCCCGGCCCCGGCCGCGGCTGCTCCACCTCCGCGAACCGCACCGGCTCCGCCATCCGCCCCGTCGCCACCAGCGCCTTCATCCCCGCTCCTCCCTCGGTCACCCCCTCACCCCACCGCGCCCCACCTCCCCCGGTCCAACAACCACCCCCCACCGACGACAACCACCGGTTGTGCCCGCCCCCCCCACACCCGCACCCACACCCACACCGCCCTCCCCCCCACCTCCCCTCACCCACCCCACCACCCTCCACCCCCACCTCCCCCCACCCACCCCCGCGAGAGGGACGCGCTGCGGAAGGGGCGGCGCAGGGGGCGGCCCGGAGAGGGGCGTTGCGGGTGATTTTCAGACTGCCAACGACGCCCAACCCCCGCCCCACCTCCTCCACCCCCACGACCCCCTCACCCGACCAAGCGAGAGGGACGCGCTGCGGAAGGGGCGGCGCAGGGGGTGGCCCGGAGAGGGGCGTTGCGGGTGATTTTCAGACTGCCAACGGCGCCCAACCCCCGCCCCACAGAGTGGGCAGTCTGAAAATCATCCAGCCCCTCGGAGCGGCCACCCCCGGAGCCGCCCCGGCACCCACCCTCCCGAGAGCCACCCCCCACACACCAGCCCCGCGCCAGCGGCACAGCACGCCGTAGGGTGCCCGGGTGGATCTGGATCTGGCGCAGGTGCGGGGATTCGTCGTGGCGGCCGAGGAGCTGCACTTCGGGCGGGCGGCGGCGCGGTTGGGGATCAGCCAGCAGGGGCTGTCGAAGCGGGTGGCGCGGCTGGAGGCGGCGTTGGGGGTGCGGCTGCTGGAGCGGGACGCCCGGGGCGTGGGGCTGACCGCTGCGGGGCGGCGGTTCCTGGAGCCGGCACGGCGGCTGCTGGTGCAGGGGGAGCGGGCGGTGTCCGCCGTGGGGTGTGCCGCGCGGCCGCTGCGGATCGACGTGTGGGGGCACCTGTACGCGCCGATGCGGACGCTGGCGCAGGCGGTGGACGCCGCGCCGGGGCTGGCGGTGGAGCCGGTGCCGGGCCGGGATCTGCCGTCGGTGGCGGCGGCGTTGCTGCGCGGGGAGTCGGACGCCGGGTTCGGCCGGGTGCATCCGCTGCCGGACGGCGGGGACGCCGGGTTGACGCACCGTCTGGTCCGCCTGGAGCCGGTGGACGCGTTGTTGAGCACCGATCACCCGCTGGCCGGCCGCGACGTGCTGAGTCCTGCGGAGCTGCGCGGCAGCGTGCTGCGCTACCCGGCGGCGGTGGACCGGCTCGACTTCCTGACCCGGTTCGCCACCCGCTTCGACGTCCCGCACCGGGTCGGCTCGACCAACCTGGGCCTGGAGCACTTCCTGGACCAGGTCGGCGGCGACCCGTCCTGCTTCTCGCTCGTCCCGGCGGACACCCCGCTGCCCGACCGTCCGGGCGTGCGGACCGTCCCGCTGGCCGACCCGACCCCGCTCTACGCCTGGTCCCTGCTCTGGCGGCAGGACGCGTCCACCGACCCGCACCCGCGGCTCGACGAGCTGCTCAGGGCGTTCACCACGGAGGCCGCCCGCAACCGCTGGCTGGAGTACGACCCCGCCCGGGACTGGCTTCCGGACGCCGACGAGGCCGCACTCCGGCCCTGAACCGCGGAGCCCCCGGTCTTCTGTGCTCCCACGGGCACCTCCTCACCCTCCCGGAGCCCGCGGAGCCCGCGGCGGCCGCGGACCGTTGCCCGGCGTTCGCGATTCGCCACCGGCGGCTGTGACACTGGAGGGGCTCGAAAACCGAGGTGCGCTCCGCCGTGCCTCCTTGCGAACCTAGAGGGATGCCCGCAGTGAGTTCTCCCGCAGTCCAGTCCGCCCCCGCGCCCGCCGAGGGTCCCGGCATCGGTGAGCTGGCCGCCCGCCTGCCCGAGCTGACCCTGCGCGACGAGGTGCGGATCGGGCGCCGGCTGGAGGGGGCCCGCCGGGTCCGCAAGGCCGAGGCCCGGCAGAAGATCGCCGCCGAGATCGCCGCCGACATCGACCGCGCCGAGCTGCTGGTCGCGCAGCGCCGGGCCGCGGTGCCGGCCATCACGTATCCGGCCGAGCTGCCGGTCAGCCAGAAGAAGGACGAGATCCTGGAGGCGATCCGGGACCACCAGGTGGTGATCGTCGCGGGCGAGACCGGCTCCGGCAAGACCACCCAGATCCCGAAGATCTGTCTGGAGCTCGGCCGCGGCGTGCGCGGTCTGGTCGGCCACACCCAGCCGCGCCGGATCGCCGCCCGTACGGTGGCCGAGCGGGTCGCGGAGGAGCTGAACAGCCCGCTGGGCGAGGCGGTCGGCTGGAAGGTCCGGTTCACCGACCAGGTCGGTCAGGACACCCTGGTCAAGCTGATGACGGACGGCATCCTGCTCGCGGAGATCCAGACCGACCGCGATCTGCGCCAGTACGACACCCTGATCATCGACGAGGCGCACGAGCGCAGCCTCAACATCGACTTCCTCCTCGGCTACCTCAAGCAGCTGCTCCCCCGCCGGCCCGACCTCAAGGTCGTGATCACCTCCGCGACCATCGACCCGGAGCGCTTCGCCCGGCACTTCGGCGACGCCCCCATCGTCGAGGTCTCCGGCCGCACGTACCCGGTCGAGGTCCGCTACCGCCCGATCGTGGACGAGGGCGACGAGGACCAGGACGAGACCGACCGCGACCGGGACCAGGTCCAGGCGATCTGCGAGGCCGCGCAGGAGCTGCAGGCCGAGGGCCCGGGCGACATCCTGGTCTTCCTCTCCGGCGAGCGCGAGATCCGGGACACCGCCGACGCCCTGAACCGGCTGAAGCTGCGGAACACCGAGGTCCTGCCGCTGTACGCGCGGCTCAGCTCGGCCGAGCAGCACCGGGTCTTCCAGCGTTCCAGCAGCCGTCGGATCGTGCTGGCCACCAACGTGGCCGAGACCTCGCTCACCGTCCCCGGCATCAAGTACGTGATCGACCCGGGCACCGCCCGGATCTCCCGCTACAGCCACCGCACCAAGGTGCAGCGGCTGCCGATCGAGGCGATCAGCCAGGCCAGCGCCAACCAGCGCAAGGGCCGCTGCGGCCGCACCTCGGACGGCATCTGCATCCGGCTGTACTCGGAGGAGGACTTCCTCTCCCGGCCCGAGTTCACCGACGCCGAGATCCTGCGCACCAACCTGGCGTCGGTGATCCTGCAGATGACCGCGGCCGGCCTCGGCGACATCGCCGCCTTCCCGTTCCTGGACCCGCCGGACTCCCGCAACATCAAGGACGGCGTGCACCTGCTGCACGAGCTGGGCGCACTGGACCCGGACGAGAAGGACCCGCGCAAGCGCCTCACCCAGCTCGGCCGCAAGCTCGCCCAGCTCCCGGTGGACCCGCGGATGGCCCGCATGGTGCTGGAGGCGGACCGCAACGGCTGCGTCCGGGACGTGATGGTGATCGCCGCCGCGCTGTCCATCCAGGACCCGCGCGAGCGCCCCGCCGAGAAGCGCCAGGCCGCCGACGACCGGCACCGCCGGTTCACCTCGGAGACCTCGGACTTCCTCTCCTACCTGGCGATGTGGCGCTACGTCCGCGAGCAGCAGAAGGAGCTCTCCTCCTCGGCCTTCCGCCGGATGTGCAAGGCCGAGTTCCTCAACTACCTGCGGATACGGGAGTGGCAGGACGTCTACACCCAGCTGCGCACCGTGGCCAAGCAGTTGGGCGTGACGATCGAGGAACCGCATCCCGACGCCGAGCCGGACGCCGACCGGATCCACCAGTCGCTGCTGGCCGGACTGCTCTCCCACATCGGCCTGTTCGACGTGGAGAAGCGCGAGTACGGCGGCGCGCGCGGCGCCCGCTTCGCGGTCTTCCCCGGCTCCGGCCTGTTCAAGAAGCCGCCGCGCTGGGTGATGTCGGCCGAGCTGGTGGAGACCTCCCGGCTCTGGGCCCGGATCAACGCCAAGATCGAGCCCGAGTGGGTCGAGCCGCTGGCCGGCCACCTGATCAAGCGCAGCTACAGCGAGCCGCACTGGGAGAAGAAGGCCGGCGCGGTGCTGGCGTACGAGAAGGTCACCCTGTACGGGATGCCGATCGTCTCCCAGCGCAAGGTCAACTACGGGAAGATCGACCAGGAGCTCTGCCGCGAGCTGTTCATCCGCAACGCGCTGGTGGAGGGCGACTGGGAGACCCACCACCGGTTCTTCGCGGAGAACCGCAAGCTGCTCGGCGAGGTCGAGGAGCTGGAGAACCGGGCCCGCCGCCGGGACATCCTGGTGGACGACCAGACCCTGTTCGACTTCTACGACGCCCGGCTGCCCGACGAGATCGTCTCCACCCGGCACTTCGACTCCTGGTGGAAGAAGGCCCGGCACGAGCAGCCGGACCTGCTGAACTTCGAGAAGTCGATGCTGATCAACGACGCCGCGGACGGCGTCACCGAGGCCGACTACCCGGACTACTGGCAGCAGGGCAAGCTGCGCTTCAAGCTCACGTACCAGTTCGAGCCGGGAAGCGACGCGGACGGCGTGACCGTGCACATCCCGCTGCCGGTGCTCAACCAGGTCACCGCGGAGGGCTTCGACTGGCAGATCCCCGGTCTGCGCGAGGAGCTGGTCACGGCGTACATCAAGTCGCTGCCGAAGGCGATCCGGCGCAACTTCGTCCCGGCGCCGGACTTCGCCAAGGCGGCGCTGCGCGCGGTGAAGGACCGCCAGGAGCCCCTGCTGCCCGCTCTGGAGCACGCCCTGAAGCGGCTGACGGCCGTCACGGTGCCGCCGGAGGCCTGGGACGACGAGCGGGTGCCGGACCACCTCAAGGTGACCTTCCGGGTGGTGGACGGGCGCCGCAAGCTCGCCGAGTCCAAGGACCTGGAGGAGCTGCGGCTGAAGCTCAAGCCGAAGCTCAAGGAGACGCTGTCCTCGGCCGCCTCGGGCCAGGGCATCGAGCAGGGCGGGCTGACCGCCTGGCCGGAGTCCCTGCCCGTCCTGCAGCGCACCTTCGAGCAGCGCTCGCGCGGCCACTCGCTGCGCGCCTACCCGGCCCTGGTGGACGAGGGCACCTCGGTCGGCATCAAGCTGTTCGACACCCCGGAGGCCCAGGCGCAGGCGATGTGGGAGGGCACCCGGCGCCTGCTGATGCTGACCACCACCTCCCCGGCCAAGTCGATCCAGGGCCGGCTGGGCAACCAGGCGAAGCTGGCGCTCTCGCACAGCCCGCACGGCTCGATCGGCGCGCTGTTCGAGGACGTGGTGTCGGCGGCGACGGACCGGCTGATGGCCCTGGCCGGCGGACCGGCCTGGGACGAGGCGGCGTTCGGCACGCTGCACGACAAGGTCCGCGCGGACCTGTACGACCTGTCCGCGGACACCACGTTGAAGACCGCCACCGCGCTGATCGCCTTCCACAAGGCCTCGACCCGGCTGAAGACGGTGAGCAGCCCGGTGCTGCTGAACGCGGTGAACGACGTCCGGCTGCACCTGGCCTCGCTGGTGCACCCGGGCTTCGTGACGGCCACCGGCTGGCAGCGCCTGCCCGACCTCAAGCGCTACCTGCTGGCGGTGGACCGCCGCCTGGAGGCGCTGCCCAACCACCCGCAGCGGGACGCCCAGCAGCTGCTGAAGGTGCAGCAGGTGCAGCAGGCCTACGGGGAGCTGCTGGCGGCGGTGCCGGCCGGGCGGCAGCCCTCCGCGGAGGTGCGGGCGATCCGCTGGATGATCGAGGAGCTGCGGGTCAGCTTCTTCGCCCAGTCGCTGGGCACGCCGAGCCCGGTCTCGGAGAAGCGGATCATGAAGGCGATGGAGGCGGCGAGGGCCACCCTCTGAGCTGCGGGTGGGCCTTCAGGAGCCAGTTCGACCTGGGGGCCCACCATGGGCTACGATCTGTCTTGTTCGCAGCGCGGCAAGCGAGTGAACGAGATCAGAACACTCTGGTCCCGTGGAGCAGTTGGTTAGCTCGCCACCCTGTCAAGGTGGAGGTCGCGGGTTCAAGTCCCGTCGGGATCGCCGTAGGCGAGAGGCCCGGAACCGTCAGGTTCCGGGCCTCTCGCTTTTGTCCGCCCGGCCTTATACCCCAGACCGGGCGCGGACCACAAGTGAAGGACCGCGTGACGGTCGTCACCGAACTCCCTCGAAAACCCGGCTCGGCACACCCCGCCCAAGAGGCCGTTAATTTAATATGTAAAATTGCACTTCTATTCACTGTAAATCCCCCCCGCCCCTTGAGCATCAAATCGTTATCCGGAGTTCAGCATTCCGACGGTCGGGCGGGCGGCCGGGGGTATGGCAAAGGGGCCGCTTACCGGACCCGGCGGAGTCCGGTAAGCGGCCCCTTTAAAGAGCCTTTGGCCTATCAGGCCTCAGTGCGCTGAGCCGGAATCCCGGCCAGCAGGGCGCGCACCTCCGCCTCGCGGTAACGGCGGTGACCGCCGAGCGTGCGAATCGACGTCAGCTTGCCCGCCTTGGCCCAGCGGGTGACCGTCTTCGGGTCCACGCGGAACATGGTGGCAACCTCTGCCGGCGTCAGCAGCGGCTCAGCATCAGGGGTACGAGCGGTCATGAGCGGCCTCCTCGGGAGAACCGAACCAGGGCGGTTCTATCCTTCAAATTCTGCACCTTGGCCCGCGATGCCCGAAATGGCATAGACGGGCCGAGTCGGTTATAGGACGAACGGCTTGTCCTGGTGTCTACAACTACACCATCCGTCCAGCCCTATCGACCAAACCGCCAAAATTGACCCCTCACGGGTTCAAGGCCGACGGATGGCGATGGACCACCCCATAACGGACAGTCACACGGCGATGACATCCGGTTACGAGGGGACCAGACCCTCCGTTTCCCCGCAAAGCACGCATCGACTCCAGAACCACCCAAAAGTGGGCACGCTCACGTGAAGTTGGGCTGGTTGTCCCATTTTTGCACATAGGGGTAAGTTCGCGTCAACGGTGAGTAGTGTCACGTTCGGCAGCTATTGACCCGAACCAGGACCTTGGTCATGGCCGGTGCGGCCCAAGGACCCTTCCAGTCATACACGGGCGGTCGGACGTCAGTTCGCGTACCGCAGCGCCAGCACCCGGCGCCAGCGGACCGTCAGTTCTCCGTACACGCGCAGCGCCTCGGCGGTGTCCCCGGCCCGCAGCGCCCGCAACCCCTCCTCCAGCTCTCCCGCCGAACGGTCCGCCAGCAACCGCTCCGGCCCCAGCAGATGCACCAGTCCCCCGTAGTCCAGCTCCACCAGCGAGCGCGGGTGGAACTCCTCCAGCCACCGCCCGATCCGCTCCGCCCCGCGCGCCAGGTCCCCCTGCGGCACGGCCTCGCGCAGCGCCCGGTAGGCCCGGGCCACCCGCCGCCGCGCCTGCGCCATCGGCACCAGGTAGAACAGCGCCGCCGGCCGGGCGTCCCCCTCCTCTCCGCCCCCTCCGTCCTCCTCTTCCCCCGCTCCGCCCGGCACGAAGCAGCGGTCCTCGTCCCCGAACGGCAGGAACCAGCGCACCGGGACCTCCCACCGGCTGGTCAGGATCCACGGCCGGGCGTCCGGGTGCTCGGCCCGCCAGCGCTCCCGGTCCGCCTCGGCGGCCTCCCGGGCCGCCGCCGGAAGCGCGGTGTCCAGCAGCGCCACCGGGCCCCCGGCCCGCAGCTCCTCCAGCGCCTGCCAGCTGCGCAGCCTGGTCGCCCACGGGCAGACGTACAGTACGCCGTCCACCACCCGCAGGTACGCCCGCCCGCTCTCCCGCTCGGGCAGCGCCCGGGGCGTCCGGGCGGCCAGCTCCGCGAGCGCCTCCCGCTGCTCCTCCAGCACCGCCGCCGCGACCGGCTGGGCCGCCTCCACCGCGTCCGGGCCGCGCTCCGCCGCGTAGGCCTGCCAGCGCGCCCGCTCGGGCTCCGGATAGGCCGCCAGCGGCTCGTAGACCCGCAGGTGGGCGGCGTACGGCGGTTGTACGGAGGTGCGTACGACGGTCACGTCCTGCATGGTCGCACGCGCCGACCGGACCGGGGAGGGCGTGCCCCGGACCGTTCGCGCCCGCACCGCCCACCCCTCCTCGTCTCACCCCTCGGACAACCGGCACAAGCTCGGACAAGAGGGCGGATCGGCGGCGCGCTCGCGACTACGCTTCGCCTTAGGCGCCCGCACCACAGCAGCGGGCCTTCGATACTGGAGTCACCACAGTGACCGACGTACAGACCCCCGCCACGCACCCCGCACCCGGCGTGCTCAGCAGGATCTTCCGTACCGAACAGGACGGCGCCCCCGGCGACGGCCACGAGCAGGTCGTCCTCTGCCACGACCGCGGCTCCGGCCTGAAGGCGATCATCGCCATCCACTCCACCGCCCTGGGCCCCGCCCTCGGCGGCACCCGCTTCTTCCCGTACGCCTCCGAGGAGGAGGCGCTGGAGGACGCGCTGAACCTGTCCCGCGGGATGTCCTACAAGAACGCGCTGGCCGGGCTGGACCTCGGCGGCGGCAAGGCCGTCATCATCGGCGACCCGAACAAGGACAAGAACGAGGCGATGCTCCGGGCCTACGGCCGCTTCGTCGAGTCCCTGCGCGGCCGCTACATCACCGCCTGCGACGTGGGCACCTACGTGCAGGACATGGACGTCATCGCGCGCGAGACGGAGTTCGTGACCGGCCGCTCGCCCGAGCACGGCGGCGCCGGCGACTCGTCCATCCTGACCGCCTTCGGCGTCTTCCAGGGCATGCGGGCCACCGCCCAGGCCCGCTGGGGCCAGCCGACCCTGCGCGGCAAGCGGGTCGGCGTCGCGGGCGTCGGCAAGGTCGGCCACTACCTGGTCGGCCACCTGATCGCCGACGGCGCCACCGTCGTCATCACCGACCCCTTCGAGGCCGCCGTCAACCGCGTGCGCGCGGCCCACCCGGACGTCGAGGTGGTCGCCGACACCGCCGCCCTGCTCCGGGCCAAGCTGGACGTCTACGCCCCCTGCGCCCTCGGCGGCGCGCTGACCGACGACGTCGTCGCGGCGCTGGGCGAGTTCGGCACCTCGATCGTCTGCGGCGCGGCCAACAACCAGCTGGCCCACGCCGGCGTGGAGAAGGACCTCGCCGACCGCGGCATCCTCTACGCGCCGGACTACCTGGTGAACTCCGGCGGCGTCATCCAGGTCGCCGACGAGATCGACGGCTTCAACTTCGAGCGGGCCAAGAACAAGGCCACCAAGATCTTCGACACCACCCTGGAGATCTTCACCCGGGCCGCCGTCGACGGCGTCCCGCCGGCGGTGGCCGCCGACCGCCTGGCCGAGAAGCGGATGCGCGAGATCAGCGCGCTGCGCACGGTCCTGCTCCCGGGCGCCCGCCGGGCCTGATCCCGGTCGCGTCACCGGAGTCCGGATGCGCGGGGGGCCGCCACCGCGGTCCCCCGCGCATCACGATGTGGAACCGGATTCTCACTTCTCCGTCCGAACGGGTGATCCGAGGTCCCCCTTGGGGGGATAATCGGTCCTGGAACGACGAACCTCAGACACCTCTGGACAGCGCGCAAATTGCCGCAAAACCTCCCCTGACCTGGGACGACCCGGTCTCGGGTGCGGTCGGTGCGCGCCACGTCACACCGACGACGTACCGTCCAGCGGCGGAAACAGGTACCGTTAATGCTCCAAGGGACGGTCCTCCCATTCGGGCAGACCGGTCCTGATCATGAACACGTGTCAGACTCGGGGCCGTGAGCCCCATCGTTGAGGGGGTCGACCCATGGGGCGCGGCCGGGCCAAGGCCAAGCAGACGAAGGTCGCCCGCGAGCTGAAGTACAACAGCGGCGGGTTCGACGCTCATCGTCTGTCCAACGAGCTGGGCGTATCGCCGTCCACCGCTTCGATCGACCCCGAGCCGATCGAGGAGGAAGAGGACGACGACCCGTACGCGGAGTACGCCGCCCGCTACGGCGCCCTCGACGACGAGGACGACAACGAGCCGGGTGCCGGGGCCTCGCAGGCCTCCCGCCGCTCGTAGCCACAGCTTCACCGGACCGGTCCGGGCGCCCAGTGCGCCGGGCCGGTCTTCGGCGTTCCCGCGGACGGCCCCGTGGGGCCCGCCGGTACCCGTGGGACGCGGGAGGCCCCCTTCCGGCGTGCCGGGAGGGGGCCTCTCGTCGGGTCGGGCGGGCCGGGGGCGGGATCAGGCCCGGAAGCCCTCGTAGGCGTTGTAGAGGGCCGCGCCGCCCTCGTGCTCGTCGGTGCGCTCGACGATGTCGCCGAGCAGCCAGGACTCGACGCCGCGGTCCTCCAGGATCGACAGCACGACGTCCACCGAGTGCGGCGGGACGACCGCGACCATGCCGACACCCATGTTGAGCGTCTTCTCGATCTCCAGCGTGGCCACGTTGCCGACCTCGGCGACGGTCCGGAAGACCGGCAGCGGGGTCCAGGTGCCGCGGTCCAGGCGGGCGTGCAGGCCGTCCGGGATGACCCGGGCCAGGTTGGCCGCCAGGCCGCCGCCGGTGACGTGCGAGAAGGCGTGCACCTCGGTGGCCCGGGTGAGCGCCAGGCAGTCCAGCGAGTAGATCCGGGTCGGCTCCAGCAGCTCCTCGCCGAGGGTGCGGCCGAACTCCTCGACCTTGCGGTCCAGCTTCCAGCCGGCCTCGTTCAGCAGCACGTGGCGGACCAGCGAGTAGCCGTTGGAGTGCAGGCCGGAGGCGGCCATCGCGATCACCACGTCGCCGGCCCGCACGCGGTCCGCGCCGAGCAGCGCGTCGGCCTCGACGACGCCGGTGCCGGCGCCCGCCACGTCGTACTCGTCCGGGCCCAGCAGGCCCGGGTGCTCGGCGGTCTCGCCGCCGACCAGGGCGCAGCCGGCCAGCGCGCAGCCCTCGGCGATGCCCTTGACGATCGCGGCGACCCGCTCCGGGACGACCTTGCCGACGCAGATGTAGTCGGTCATGAACAGCGGCTCGGCGCCGCACACCACCAGGTCGTCGACGACCATGCCGACCAGGTCGTGGCCGATGGTGTCGTGCTTGTCCATGGCGGCGGCGATGGCCACCTTGGTCCCCACGCCGTCGGTGGCCGAGGCCAGCAGCGGCCGCTCGTAGTTCTTGAAGGCGGACGCGTCGAAGAGGCCGGCGAAGCCGCCGAGGCCGCCGACCACCTCGGGGCGGTTGGCCTTCTTCACCCACTGCTTCATGAGCTCGACGGCGCGGTCGCCCGCCTCGATGTCGACACCGGCGGCGGCGTACGTGGCGCCGTTCTGGTTGGAGGTCACTGCGTGCGGCCCTTTCGGGTCTGGTGGGGGTGGTTCGTACAGCGGAAGGGGCGGAACAGCGGTGGGGCCCCGGTTCGCGGGACCCCACCGTGGTGTCGTTACGGGCGGCGCAGCGCGTCGGCCGCGCCCGCCCCGCCGAGCAGCGACTGGACGCCGTCCAGGTCGCTGCCGCTGGTCGGCTTGCCGCGGACGGCCGGCTGCTGCTGGCCGCCCTTGATCTCGGCCTCCAGCAGGAGCTTGCCGAGCAGCGCCGGGTCCGGCAGCTCCATCGGGTACTCGCCGTCGAAGCAGGCCCGGCAGAGCTTGTCCTTGGGCTGCTTGGTGGCCTCGATCATGCCGTCGATCGAGATGTAGGAGAGCGAGTCGGCACCGAGGGTGCGGCCGATCTCCTCGATGGTCATGCCGTTGGCGATCAGCTCCGCGCGGGTGGCGAAGTCGATGCCGAAGAAGCAGGGCCACTTCACCGGCGGGGACGAGATCCGGATGTGCACCTCGGCGGCGCCGGCCTCGCGGAGCATCTTCACCAGCGCGCGCTGGGTGTTGCCGCGGACGATCGAGTCGTCGACGACCACCAGGCGCTTGCCGGCGATGACCTCGCGCAGCGGGTTGAGCTTGAGCCGGATGCCGAGCTGGCGGATGGTCTGGCTGGGCTGGATGAAGGTGCGGCCGACGTAGGCGTTCTTCACCAGGCCGGAGCCGTACGGGATGCCGCTCGCCTCCGCGTAGCCGATCGCGGCAGGGGTGCCGGACTCGGGCGTCGCTATCACCAGGTCGGCCTCGACCGGGGCCTCCTTCGCCAGGCGGCGGCCCATCTCCACGCGGGAGAGGTGGACGTTGCGGCCGGCGATGGAGGTGTCGGGGCGGGCCAGGTAGACGTACTCGAAGACGCAGCCCTTGGGCTTGGCCTCGGCGAAGCGGGAGGTGCGCAGGCCGTTCTCGTCGATGGCGACGAGCTCGCCGGGCTCGACCTCGCGGATGAAGGAGGCGCCGACGATGTCCAGCGCCGCCGTCTCGGAGGCGACCACCCAGCCGCGCTCCAGCCGGCCGAGCACCAGCGGGCGGATGCCCTGCGGGTCACGGGCGGCGTAGAGGGTGTGCTCGTCCATGAAGACGAGCGAGAACGCGCCCTTGACCTTGGGCAGCACGACCTTGGCCGTCTCCTCGATGGAGAGGTCCGGGTGGCCGGCGAGCAGCGCCGTCACCAGGTCGGTGTCGTTGGTCGCGGCGGTCCGGCCGGAGCGCGAGACGTGCTCCTCGCCGGGCAGTTCGGCGACCATGGCCGCCAGTTCGGCGGTGTTCACCAGGTTTCCGTTGTGCCCGAGGGCCAGCGAACCGTGCACGGTCGCCCGGAAAGTCGGCTGGGCGTTCTCCCAGACCGAGGAACCGGTGGTCGAGTAGCGGGCGTGTCCGACGGCGATATGCCCGTGCAACGACCCCAGGGAGGCCTCGTCGAAGACCTGGGAGACGAGCCCCATGTCCTTGAAGACGAGAATCTGGGAGCCGTTGCTCACTGCGATGCCCGCGGATTCCTGACCGCGGTGCTGCAGGGCGTAAAGGCCGAAGAACGTGAGCTTGGCGACCTCCTCGCCGGGAGCCCAGACACCGAAGACGCCGCAAGCGTCCTGGGGGCCTTTCTCGCCGGGAAGGAGATCGTGGTTGAGTCTTCCGTCACCACGTGGCACGCCTTCGAGTCTAGGGCAGTTGGCACAGGCTTCCGGAACCCGGGATGCCGGGATTGTCGGACGATGGTTGAGTAACGCGCGTAGACAAAACCCCTTACGGGGTGGGGATTTCGGGGTGGCGCAATTCCGGCGGGTGGCGGTTGGCCTTGCGGTTCGCGCCCGTTGGGGAATTCCGTGTGCGGAGCGAGGGCCGTCGGCGCGCGGCCGAACGTGAGCCTGCTCACCCGGCGTTCACCGCCGCTTCACGCGGCCGGGAGCAGCAGGCCCCAGGCGCCCGGGTGCACCGTCCAGGTGCGGGCGCGCACCGGGCCGACCGGGTGGCCGTCCGCCTCGTAGCCGAAGCCCCGGCCGACCACCGAGACGCTGGCCGCCCTGGCCCGCACCAGGGCGCCGGAGGCCCGGACCACGACCTCCATCTCGCCCGTCCCGCCCGAGGCGCCGGAGGGCAGGGAGACCTGGACCAACCGGACGGGCCGGTGGACGTCCGCGAGCAGCCGCCCGTCCGCCTCGACCCGGACCCGGGGGCTGTGGTCGGTGCCCTCCGGAGTGAGTGCGTTCGCCTGCTCGGCCGCAGCCAGTTTCGCCCATAGCGAACGCCAGCCACCCGGACGGCCCACCAGTCGGCGGGTGCCGCCCCCCGTGATCCGCACCCCGCCGAGAGCGACCCCGCCGCCGTCGTCCACCAGCAGGTCCAGTCGGCGCGGCGCCCCCGACAGCACCGCCCGCGCGGCCCGGACCGGCTCCCCCGGCACCCCCAGCGCGCGGGCCGTCGCCAGCTCCTCCGTACGGCCGACCGGAATCATCCCCACCGCTTCCGCGCCCAGCTCACGCTGCCGATGCAGCGCCTGCAGCACCCGCTGCAGGGCGAAGTCGGAACCGATCACCACCGGTCGCCGCCGCCCCCGGTGCGAAAGCATCCGATCAAGCTCGGAAGGGTTCTCCGGAAGCACCACCTTGACGTCCGCACCCCCGCAGAGCACGTCCTTCGCGATCCGCACCGACTCGCCGTCGGTCTGCCGGGCCACCGGGTCGAGGAGCAGCAGGAGCGGCTCGGGGCCGCTCGTTCCAGGCGTGGACAGGGACGACACGACCGGTCCTTCCTCAGGTAATCTCTCGGTGCAAGAGCCCCTTGCGCCATTGCGCCAGGGGCTTCGTCTATCTCGGGGCAGACTGCGGCCTACGCAGGATGCCCCAACCGGAAGGGGTGTACGCCTGTGCCGGCACTCGTGCTCGTTGGCGCTCAGTGGGGAGACGAGGGCAAGGGGAAGGCCACCGACCTCCTCGGTGGCTCCGTCGACTACGTCGTCCGCTACCAGGGCGGCAACAACGCCGGTCACACGGTGGTCATCGGCGACCAGAAGTACGCCCTGCACCTGCTCCCTTCCGGAATCCTCAGCCCGAACGTCACGCCGGTCATCGGCAACGGCGTCGTGATCGACCCGGCGGTGCTGCTCTCCGAGCTGGCCGGCCTGAACGACCGCGGCATCGACACCTCCAAGCTGCTGATCTCGGGCAACGCCCACCTGATCACGCCGTACCACCGCACCCTGGACAAGGTCACCGAGCGCTTCCTCGGCAAGCGCCGGATCGGCACCACCGGCCGCGGCATCGGCCCGACCTACGCGGACAAGATCAACCGCGTCGGCATCCGGGTCCAGGACCTGTTCGACGAGTCGATCCTGCGCCAGAAGATCGAGGCGGCGCTGCACGACAAGAACCAGGTCCTGGTCAAGCTGTACAACCGCCGCACCATCCCGGCCGACCTGGTGGTCGAGGAGTACCTGGGCTACGCGGAGAAGATCAAGCCCTTCCTCGCCGACACCACCCTCGTCCTGGACGAGGCGCTGAAGGCGAACAAGGTCGTCCTGCTGGAGGGCGGCCAGGGCACCCTGCTCGACGTCGACCACGGCACGTACCCCTTCGTGACCTCGTCGAACCCGACCGCGGGCGGCGCCTGCACCGGCGCCGGCATCGGCCCCACCAAGATCGACCGGGTCATCGGCATCCTCAAGGCCTACACCACCCGCGTCGGCTCCGGCCCGTTCCCGACCGAGCTGTTCGACGCGGACGGCGAGGCGCTGCGCCGGATCGGCGGCGAGCGCGGGGTCACCACCGGCCGCGACCGCCGCTGCGGCTGGTTCGACGCCGTCATCGCGCGCTACGCGACCCGGGTCAACGGCCTCACCGACTTCTTCCTGACCAAGCTCGACGTGCTGACCGGCTGGGAGCAGATCCCGGTCTGCGTCGCGTACGAGATCGACGGCAAGCGGGTCGAGGAGCTCCCCTACAACCAGTCCGACTTCCACCACGCCAAGCCGATCTACGAGACGCTGCCGGGCTGGACCGAGGACATCAGCAAGGCGAAGTCCTTCGCCGAACTGCCGAAGAACGCCCAGGCGTACGTCAAGGCGCTGGAGGAGATGTCGGGCGCGCCGATCTCGGCCATCGGCGTCGGCCCGGGCCGGGACGAGACGATCGAGATCAACTCGTTCATCTGAGCCTGGGCACCGCCCGATCGCTTCGAGGGCCCCGCGGGATTCGTCCCGCGGGGCCCTCTTTCCGTCCCGGCCGGGTCGTTTGCACTAGCGCAACAACCTCTTGCTTCTAGTTCAACGTCGCGTTACGTTCGGCCCATGACCGCGAAGCTGCCCACGCCCGTCACCCTCACCGGCCGCCACATCCGGCTGGAACCGCTGGACCGCCGCCACTTCGCCGACCTGTGGAGCACCGTCGGCCCCGACCCCGAGGTCTGGCGCTGGGTGCCCGTCGTCGTGCCCGCCACGGAGGAGGAGATGAGCGCGCTGCTCGACGCCCGCCTCGCCGAGGCGGCCGCCGGGGAGTCGGTGTACTTCGCCGCCGTCGACCTCGCGGGCGGCCGGGCCGTCGGCATCACCGGCTACCACGACTTCAGCGCGGAGAACGAGTCCCTGGAGATCGGCGGCACTTGGTACGCCCGCTCGGTCTGGCGCACGGCGGTCAACACCGAGGCCAAGCTGCTGCTGCTCACCCACGCCTTCGAGGAGCTCGGGATGGGCCGCGTCTTCTGGAAGACCGACGCCCGCAACGAGCGTTCCCGCAAGGCGATCCAGCGCCTCGGCGCACAGTTCGAGGGCGTCCACCGCCGCCACCGCGCCCTCCCGGACGGCACCTGGCGGGACAGCGCCTACTTCTCGATGCTCACCGAGGAGTGGCCGGCCGCCAAGTCCCGTCTGACCGGACGGCTTTCGCAGGGCTGACGGTCCGCCAGCTGTCGGGATCGCCGAATGCGCCCGCTATTTCCGGTCGGCGCCGGTGGAATGCCCGGCCGCGAACTCGCGCTTCGCCCGGCGGGGTTCACGGGGCTGGATGTTCACCAGCCAGACCAGCCAGCCGACGAATACGACGGCGAGGAGCAGGGCGGACAATGCGGCGACCAGGAGTGCATTCACCGCGACGCGGAAATGCGACGGGAAGGGCGGGGATGATGAGGGGGGCGGAGAGACGGGGGAAGTGGCATGGCTGTCTCCGGTCGGTGATGTCGGGCGCCGCGACCATGCATCTGGCGTGTCATTACGGCTGTTTGATGACTGTTTAGACAACAACAAGTCAGTGAGTGACACGGACGACCCTAGGGTCAGGGTGCCAGAGTTGCTACCGAGCGGCAGAACGTTCACTCCATCGTGGGGTATCCCCCATTTCGGTAGCTGGCGCCCGGTATGCGCGGCACACTTCACCGGAAGCATCGACCGCAGCCGCGACCCGGAGAAGAGAGTCATGCCACCCCGCTTGTCGCCGACCGTGCGCCAGCAGCGCCTCGGGATCGAGTTGCGCAGGATGCGCGAACGCGTGGGCGTGACGCCCAAGACCCTCGCCGCCACCATCGGCACCGACCTCCCCAAGATCTCCCAGATGGAGAACGGGAAATCGGGCATCAGCGCGGAGCGGCTGCGGATCTGGGCACACACCTGCGGCTGCGAGGACGGACCGTACCTCGACGCGCTGCTCGCCATGACGCAGGACCGGCGCAAGTACTGGTGGGACGGCTACCGCGGCCGGCTGCCGAACGCGATCATCGACATCGCGGAGATGGAGCACCACGCGGCGTCCCTGTCCATCCTGAACAGCACGTTCATCCCCGGCCTGTTGCAGACTCCCGCGTACGCCGCCGCGGTGTTCGAACGGCTCCCCCCGCAGCACCGGCAGGAGGCGGAGATCCGGAAGGCATTCCGGATTCGGCGCCAGCAGGTCCTCGTCGACCAGCCGAAACCGTACAGCGCGATCCTGCACGAGTCGGCGCTGCGCATGCAGTTCGGTGGTCCGGAAGTACTGCGCGACCAGTTGCGGGCCCTGCTGGAGAATTCCGAGCGGCCCGGGGTGGAGATCCGGGCGATCCCGTTCAGCGTTCCCACGTACACGGGATCCGGGGAGAGCCTGTACCTCGCCCGGGGGCCGGTCCCGGAGCTCGACACCGTCCAGATCGATCTCTCGCACGGGCCCAAGTTCGTGCACTCCGCGGTGGAATTGGACTCCTACCGCCGGATCAAGGAGAGGACCGCGGAGATCGCTCTCGGGCCGGAGGAGACCCGGGAGTTCATCCGGACCTTACTGAAAGACTTCTCATGAGCACGTGGAACAAGGCATCGGCCAGCGGCGAGAGCACCGACTGCGTCGAAGTCAGGTCGGCGGGCGGGCTGGTGGAGATCCGCGAATCCGACCGGCCCGAGGTGGTCGTGCGCACCACGCCCCGAAAGTGGGCCGCCTTCGTCCGCGGAGTGAAGGCCGGGGAGTTCGACCGGTACGGCGATCCCCCCGTGACCGGCGGCCGGGCGGGCCGTGACCAGCGGCCCCGCCGGCCGTGACCAACGGCCCGGCCGGGCCCTGGCCAACGGCCTCGCCGGGCAGGGCGAGCGACCCCCGCCGGCCGTGGGGGCGAGCGGGCGAGCCCGGCGGCGGCGGTAGGCTTGGCAGCCCACAGTGGACCCCTGCGCCTGGCACAGCACCCCCGGGTGGGGTGCGCGTGCGGGAGAAATCGGAGCATCCGAGGATGGCTCGGCACCTGATCACCAGCGCCCTTCCGTACATCAACGGGATCAAGCACCTGGGCAACATGGTCGGGTCGATGCTCCCGGCGGACGTCTACGCCCGCTACCTGCGCCGGCGCGGCCACGAGGTGCTGTTCATCTGCGCCACCGACGAGCACGGCACCCCCGCCGAGCTGGCCGCCCAGGAGGCCGGGCTGCCGGTCGCCGAGTTCTGCGCCCGGGCGCACGACGCTCAGAAGGCGGTCTACGACGGCTTCGGGCTCTCCTTCGACCACTTCGGCCGCAGCTCCTCGCCGCAGAACCGGGAGATCACCCAGGAGATCGCCCGCGAGCTGCAGCGCAACGGCTTCATCGAGGAGCGCGCGGTCCGCCAGGTGTACTCCAACGCCGACGGCCGCTTCCTGCCGGACCGCTACATCGTCGGCACCTGCCCGCACTGCGGCTACGACAAGGCACGCGGCGACCAGTGCGAGAACTGCACCCGGGTGCTGGACCCGACCGACCTGCTGGAGCCGCGCTCGGCGATCAGCGGCAGCGCGGACCTGGAGGTCCGCGAGACCCGGCACCTCTTCCTGCTCCAGTCGAAGCTGACCGAGGAGGTCGAGGCCTGGGTCGCCGCGCACGGCGACGAGTGGCCGGTGCTGGCCTCCTCGATCGCCCGCAAGTGGCTGACCGAGGGCCTGCAGGACCGCTCGATCACCCGCGACCTGGAGTGGGGCGTCCCGGTGCCGGCCGACGTCTGGCCCGAACTGGCCGCCGAGGGCAAGGTGTTCTACGTCTGGTTCGACGCCCCGATCGAGTACATCGGCGCCACCAAGGAGTGGGCGGACGCCGCCCCGGCCGGGCAGCGCGACTGGAAGTCCTGGTGGTACGAGGCCGACGAGACCGTCCGCTACACCGAGTTCATGGGCAAGGACAACGTCCCGTTCCACACCGTGATGTTCCCGGCGACGATCCTGGGCTCGCGCCGCCCCTGGAAGACCGTCGACTACGTCAAGGCCTTCAACTGGCTGACGTACTACGGCGGGAAGTTCTCCACCAGCCAGAAGCGCGGCATCTTCAGCGACGTCGCGCTGGAACTGCTGCCCGCCGACTACTGGCGCTACTTCATGATGGCGCACGCCCCCGAGTCGGACGACTCCAGCTTCACCTGGGACCTCTTCGCCTCGGTGGTCAACAAGGACCTCGCCGACACCCTGGGCAACTTCGTCAACCGGGTGCTGTCCTTCAGCCGCAAGCGCTTCGGCGACGACGTCCCCGGCGGCCACGCCGCGGGCGAGGCCGAGCAGCGCCTCGGCGAGCAGGTCGCCGGGCTGCTGGCCGAGTACGAGGCCCAGCTGGACGCGCTCAACTTCCGCAAGGCCGCGCAGGCCCTGCGCGCGCTGTGGAGCGCGGGCAACGCCTACCTGGACGAGAAGGCGCCCTGGCTGCAGGTCAAGACCGACCCGGACGCGGCGGCGCTGACGCTGCGCACGGCGATGAACCTGATCCAGCTGTACGCGGTGGTGTCCGAGCCCTTCATCCCGACCGCGGCGGCCGCGATGCGCGCGGCCTTCGCGCTGCCCGCGGACTCCCCGGCGGCCACCCTCCGCTGGGTGGCCCCGGAGCAGGCCCGGGCGCTGGACCTGGTGCCGGCCGGGACGCCGTTCACGGTGCCGCCGGTGCTGTTCGCCAAGATCACCGACGAGGACCTGGCAGCCTGGACGGAGCGCTTCGGCGGCGCCGAGGGCTGAGGACCGTCACCCGGCGGCGGGGCCCGGAGGATCACCTCCGGGCCCCGCCGTGGCGCGGGCCCCCGGTCATCCGGCCCGGTCGGCCGTCTCCGTGGCCAGCCAGCCCAGGTAGCCGGGGCTGCCGGCCACCACCGGCACGGCGACCAGCTCGGGCGTGTCGTACGAGTGCCGTTCGGCGACGAACGCGCCGAGCCGGTCGGCCAGTTCGGCGCGGGTCTTGAGGTCGATCCGCCACTCCTCGCCCTCCTGCACCTCGCCCTCCCACCAGTACACCGACCGTACGGGGTACACCTGGGCGCAGGCCGCCAGCCGCTCCCGCACCACGGCGGACGCCAGGGCCCGCGCCTGCTGCTCGCTCTCGTGGGTGGTGGTCACCACGACGAAGCGCTGCTCGCTCGCTGTCATGCCCCGACGGTATCCCGGGCGTCGGGCGGGGCGGGCGGTCCGGCGGGGCGGCTGGTCCAGCGGGCGCCCGCCCCGGCGGCGGGCGGGCCAGCGGCGGGCGGGCCGGCGGCGGGCGGGCCGGCGGCGGGCGGGCCGGATCAGGCCTTGCGGGCCGTGTGGACGGTCATCGCGGAGAGGTAGAAGGCGTCCGGGCGGCGCAGGATGCCGGTCGGGGCGTCCTCGTCGAGGAGGGCTTCGAGGGTGGCGCGGTCCTCGGGGAGGAGGCTGTCGGCGAGTTGGTCGTGCAGGCGGCTGAGCTGGGTGTGCAGGTACGCGCGGGTGGGCCGGTCGAGCGGGGCGGGGCGGTCGACCAGGAAGGTGCGGGTGCCGCTCGGGGTCAGCCCGGCGCGCTCCAGCATGGCCGGCCAGTCCTCGATCTCCTCGGTGCTGCCCGGCAGTTCGGCCCGCATGGTGCTGAAGCCGTCCTCGTGGGCCGCGTCCAGCCGGGCCTGGAAGCCGGGGCGACCGAGGCCGAAGTCGCGGGGCAGGTAGCGCGCGGCCAGGCCGCGTTCGGCGACGGCGAGCAGACCGCCCGGCCGCAGCAGCCCGGCGAGCGAGGTGAGCGCGGCCTGCTGGTCGCCCAGGTGGTGGATCGCGTTGCCGGACCAGATCAGGTCGGCCTCGCCGAGCTTGTCGAACTCGGCCGGCAGGTCGGCCTGTTGGGTGCCCAGCCGGCCGCCGGAACGGGCCCGGGCGCGCTCCAGCAGGGCGGCGGACTGGTCGACGGCCACCACCTCGGCCGCGGGGAAGTCGTCCGCCAGCAGCCCGGCGATCACCCCGGGCCCGCTGCCGACGTCGAGGACCCGGCGCACCTCCCCCGCGCCGTACAGACCGGACAGCCAGTGCGCGGCCGCGGTGACGGCGTCGGCCCTCAGGTCGGCCTCGTGCTCCAGGTGCGCGGCTAGCGCGTCCCAGTCGAAGTCGCCGGCGGGGACGTGGCCGTGACCGTGGCCGTGGCTGTTGCCGTGACCGTTGCCGTGGCTGTTGCCGGGGTGGTGCTGCCGGTGGTGGTTCGAGGTCATGTCCGGACTCTCCGTTCGTGGGTGCCGAAAGCTTTCCCGCCGGCGCGGGCACCGAGGCGCCGGACACGCGGCGTGGCCGCGGTGCCCGTCCGCGGTCCTCCTCCGCCAGGCTGCGACCGGTCTCCGCTCTTCGGCAAGCTTTGTTGCCACCCCAGCAAATCCTCCCGCGAGCCGGCCTCGCTCAGCCCCGTCCCGCTCAGCCCCGCCCCGCTCAGCCCCGCCCCGCTCAACCCCCGGTCCGCCGCCAGTACGAGCGCGCCGCCAGGGCCAGCGCGACCCCGTACCCGGCGAACGCGCCGATGCCGACCCAGGCCACCAGCAGGGTCTGCTCGGGTGAGGCGGTGGGTTCGTGCCGGATGCCGACCACCCCCGCGCCGCACAGCACCAGGTAGCCGCTCCCGACCAGGCCGTACGGCGCCAGCGTCGCCGCACCGAGCAGCGCGGGGGTGAGCGGCAGCCAGCGCGGGACGCGGCGACCGCTCAGCGGCAGCGTCCAGCGCGGGAACACCTGCCCCCACGGGCGCACCAGGCCCCACAGCAGGAGCACCCCGACCGCCGCCAGCAGCACCGTGCCGTCCAGCCCCCAGGACTCCAGGGTGAGCCAGAGCCCGGAGGACCCGTTGCGCACGTACGCCGCGCGCACCTCGGCCCCGCTGATCCCGGCGAAGCTGCCGCCGAACGCCCAGACCAGCTTCATCGTCGCGTACGGCAGGAAGGCCAACGTCCCGGCGCAGGCGGCGAGTTGGACGGCGGCCGGGGCCGCCGAGGGGGCGGGGGTCGGTCGCCAGCACCGGGCCGTCGGGCACGGGCCGTGCGGGCCAGCAGCAGCGCCCCGCCGGCCGCGAGCGCGCGGTTCACCGCGTCCGGGACGCTGTCCACCCCCTCGCCGAACAGCAGTGTCACCACGTCCATCAGCAGGCTGAAGGCCGCCGCCGCGGCCAGCCCGCACAGCAGCCACAGCGCCCGCCCGAGCCGGCGCGACGCCCCCGGCCGCCCGCCCGGCGCACGCAGCCGCACCGCCGCCCACCCGGCCCCGACGGCGGCCGCTCCCAGCCCGGCGACCACCCACCCGAGCCCGGCCACCCCGAACAGCGCCGTCCCGCTCAGCGCGCACCCCAGCCCGAAGCCGGCGTAGCCGACCCCCCAGGTCACGACCGCCCATCCGTTCCTCGTCATGCCGCCAGGCTCACCCGCGGCACCCGGCCACGGCCTCCGCCCCCGCGACGATCCGGCTCCCCCGCCGGGGGGATCCGTGCGGCGGCCCGGCGGTTCGGCACGCTCGGCGCCCTCACCATCCGGGCCGAGCGCCGGTCCACGGCCACGACGCGTGCACCTGGTGATCGCAGCCGCCGCCCGCGGCCTGTCGCGCAACGCCCGGAACGCAGCGGAGTTCGTCGGGCTGGAGAGCGGGGGCGGCGTCATCCCGGTGTGACGTGCCCGCCCGGCCCGGGCAGCCGGGCGGGCACGCTGGGGCCGTCCCCTCTTCTACCCGCGCGGGGCGGCGAAGGAGTGGACGGTGACGGTACGGCCGGAGGCCCACCGCTGGTCGCCGCTGCCGAGGTGGGTCCAGCCGAGGCGGCGGTAGAGGGCGACGGCCGCGGTGTCGGTGGCCAGCACGTCGAGGACGGGGTGCAGGCCGAGCGCCCGCGCGTGCGCCACGGCGTAGGCCAGCAGACGGGCGCCGATGTGGTGGCCGCGCGCGCCGGGAGCGACGTAGAGGCGGCCGATCACGGCGGCGAGCTCCGGACGACCGCCGGTGCGGTGGCTCCACAGGGCGGGGGCGAGGTCGTCCGGGGCGCTGCGGGCGAGGCCGACGTGGCCGGCGAGCCGGCCCTCCGACTCGGCGATCCAGGCGGCCAGCAGGCCGTCCGGGGTGAGCCAGTCGGCGGGGCGTTCGGGCCAGTCGGCGGGGTAGCGGTCGGCGCTGTGGACGTCGCCCAGCACCCGGACGCAGTCGGCGAGGTCGTCCCCGCGGCGCGGTCTGACGAGTACCCCCGTCCCGGTCTGCCGTGAGCCGGACGCGACGCCGTCGGCGCGTTCTTCAAGGTCTGCCATGCCGGTACGTTACCGGCCGGTCCTCAGCGTCGCAGCAGGTCGACGACCCCGGTCAGGTCCTCCTCCCCGCTGCCGACGGCCAGCCGGCGCTCCATCAGCCGGAAGTACGGCTCCAGGAGTTCCGCGCTGACCCCCTGTTCCTCGGCGGTGCGCAGCAGCGTGGCCTTGCCCGCCACCTGCATCGCCAGGTTGGACACCACGCCCTCGGTGTAGTCGCCGCTCTCCAGCTGTTCCGCGGTCCTGGCCACCGAGCCGGACATCGCGGTGAGCCAACTGCCCAGCAGCGGAGCCAGGTCGCCCGGCGCGACGGCCTCGCCGCGGACCAGCGCGAAGGCGTGCGCGACCCCGGCGAACATGCCGTACATCGCGCTGAGCAGCGCCACGTCGTGCAGGGCCGCGTACCCGGCGTCCTCGCCCAGGTAGCGGGTGGCGGCGGGCGCGGCGAGGACCGTCCGGTGCTCCTCGAACAGCTCGGACGAGCCGCTGTAGAAGACGTAGGGCCCGGCCGCCGGGACACCGATCATCGGCGGGACGGCCATGATCCCGCCGTCCAGGTAGCGGGCGCCGCGCCGTTCGGCCCAGGCGGCGCGGGCGCGGGCCTGCCCGGGGGTGCCGGTGACCAGGTTGACCAGGTCCTTGCCGGTCAGGTCGAGCCCGGCCAGCGCCTCCTCGACCGAGGCGTCGTCGAGCAGGCAGACGACGACCAGGCGGTTCGCCGCGACGGCCTCGGCGGCGGTGGCGGCGACGGCCGCGCCGCGGGCGGCGAGCGCGTCGGCCCGGGCGGCGGTGCGGTTCCAGACGGTCAGCGGGTGCCCGGCGGCGAGCCAGGCTCCGGCCAGCGCGGTGCCCATGGCGCCGAGGCCGAGCAGGGTGAGCGGGGTGAGCGGGGTCGTGGTCGCATTCTCGGACGCGTTCGTGGTCGCGTTCGTGGTCGCGTTCTCGGACGGGTTCTCAACAGGCGTGTTCGTCACGGGGATCAGCCTCCGCGCCGCCCCCGGGAACGCTCAAGTACGCACTTCGAAGTGGGTGGTTACCCTGGGGTGAGCATCGAGGTCGGAGGGGTCCGGAAGGGGTGGGGATGGCGACCGTGCCGAGGCCGGGGGCGTACGTCTGCGGGATCGACGCCGCGATGGACGTGATCGGCGGCAAGTGGAAGGTGTTGATCCTCTGGGCGCTGGGCGAGCGCCCGAGCTGCCGCTTCGGCGAGCTGCGCCGGCTGGTGCCCGGGATCACCGAGAAGGTGCTGGCCGCGCACCTGCGCGAGCTGGAGACGGACGGCATCGTGCACCGGGAGGCGTACGACGAGGTGCCGCCCCGGGTCGAGTACGCGCTGACGGAGGCCGGGCACCGACTGAACGCCGCGCTGGGGCCGCTGGGCGACTGGGGGCGGCAGCACGTCCTGGGCGGGGCCCCGCGCCCCGCCTGACCGGCCCCCGGACCCTCGACCGGCTCGGTCGAGGGCCGGCGGAACACACCCCACGCGGTGGAGAGGCGGCCCGGGAACCCGGGACGGGTCAGTCCTCCTCGTGCGCCAGGTGGTCGACGCAGGCGGCGACGGCCAGCAGCAGGCCGGTGTCCGCGCCGTCGGCGATCTCCACCCCGTAGGTGTCCCGGATCCGGAACCACTTGCGGCTGATCCGGGCCAGCTCGTCGCCGTGGTCGTTCTCGATCCGGTAGTCCTTGTCGATCAGGTTCCCGTGGATCTTCAGCTCGCCACCGGAGGCCAGGTCCACCAGGTACTTGTCGCGGAACGGGGTGAACAGCTTCTCCCGGACGGTCGCGATCACCTCGCCGTCGGCGTTCTCGATCTTCATCGCGTCGCGGACGGTGAGCATCTTCTCCTTCACCACCGCCACCACCCGGTCCTGCGCGTCCCGCAGCTCGAAGGTGTGCCGCAGCCGCAGCACCTTGCCGTCCACCAGGTACGCCTTGTGGCCCCGGTCGTCCTCGATCCAGTAGTCGTCGCCGACCGCGAACAGCTTCTCCCTGACCAGATACCGCACCGCAGGACCTCCTCCGTGTTGACGTGGGACCCCATTCGACCCCGACCTCCCGCCCGCCGAAAAGCACCGCCACGAAGGACCCGCGGAAAACCCCGTCGCGACGGCCGCCGCGATGACCTTCAATACCGCCATGCGTCCCGACCTCACCGCGGCCCCGCTGCGCAGCGAGCGCCTCGACCTGCTGCCGATCGCCCCCGAGCACGCCGAGGAGCTGGCGGCCGCGCTCGCCGACCCGGCCCTGCACGCCTTCACCGGCGGCCGTCCGGCCACCGTCGGGGAGATGCGCGCCCGCTGCGCCCGGCTGGCCGCCGGTTCCCCGGATCCGTCCGAGCGCTGGGGCAACTGGGTGCTGCGGCTGCGCTCCGAGGGCGCTCTCGCCGGCTACGTGCAGGCGACCGTCCGCACCGAGGAGACCGAGCTCGCCTGGGTGGTCGGCACCCCCTGGCAGCGCCGCGGCCTGGCCACCGAGGCCGCCCGCGTCCTGCTGGCCCACCTCACCGCCGCCGGGGTCACCACCGCCGTCGCCCACGTCCACCCGGACCACCGCGGCTCCCGGGCGGTCGCCCGTGCCGTCGGCCTGCGCCCCACCTCCCGCGTCCAGGACGGCGAGACCCGCTGGCAGGCCGACCTCGGCCGGCCGGACCCCTTCTCGAACACCTCCGGCATGACGTACGAGGAGGCCGCCCGGCTGACCGCCGTCGTCGAGGAGTGCCGCCCGGTGCTCGCCGGGCAGGGCATGGAGGCCGTCCAGCGGCTGCTGGTCGAGCGCGGGCTGAGCGTGATCCCGGCGATCCTGGTCACCAGGGCCCTGCTCGGCCCGTCCGGGGTCCCGCTCCACGCGGCCCGGGAGGCCGTCGAACTGAGCGCCGCCCGACGGCCGGCGTCCTGAGAACCCGGTCCGCCCGGAATGCGGACGCCGGGCATGCGGTTTCATTGGGTCATGGCATCTCGTGCACGTGTACGCGCCCCCGAGCTGGTCGGGGCAGGCGGTTGGCTGAACACCGGCGGCAAGCAGCTCACGCTCGCCGACTTCCGGGGCAAGATCACCATCCTGGACTTCTGGACCTTCTGCTGCATCAACTGCCTGCACGTCCTGGACGAGCTGCGGGAGGTGGAGGAGAAGCACCGCGACACCGTGGTGGTCGTCGGGGTGCACTCGCCGAAGTTCGTGCACGAGGCCGACCACCAGGCCGTGGTGGACGCCGTCGCCCGGTACGAGGTGCACCATCCCGTCCTGGACGACCCGGCGCTGGCGACCTGGAAGCAGTACGCCGTCCGGGCCTGGCCGACGCTGGTGGTGATCGACCCGGAGGGCTACGTGGTCGCCCAGCACGCCGGTGAGGGCCACGCCCACGCGATCGCCCGGCTGGTCGAGGAGCTGGAGGCCGAGCACGCCGCCAAGGGCACGCTGCGCCGCGGCGACGGCCCGTACGTGGCGCCGGAGCCGACTGCGGGGGACCTCACGTTCCCCGGCAAGGCGCTCCGGCTGCCGAACGGCCACTTCCTGGTCGCCGACTCCGGCCGTCACTCGCTGGTCGAGCTGGCCGAGGACGGCGAGACGGTGGTGCGCCGGATCGGCGATGGGCAGCGCGGCCTGGTGGACGGCACGACCCCCCGGTTCAGCGAGCCGCAGGGCCTCGTGCTGCTCCCCGAGGGCCACCCGTACGACTACGACGTGGTCGTCGCCGACACCGTCAACCACGCGCTGCGCGGTCTGCGGCTGGCCGACGGCAGCGTGACCACCCTGGCCGGCACCGGCCGCCAGTGGTGGCAGGGCTCGCCCACCGAGGGCCCGGCCCGCGAGGTGGACCTCTCCTCGCCGTGGGACGTCGCCTGGTTCGACGGCCGGGTGTGGATCGCGATGGCGGGCGTGCACCAGCTGTGGGCGTACGACCCGGCGGCCGGCACGGTCGGCGTCGCGGCCGGCACCACCAACGAGGGCCTGGTGGACGGCCCCGCCGCCGAGGCCTGGTTCGCCCAGCCGTCCGGCCTCGCGGTCTCCGCGGACGGCGAGCGGCTCTGGGTCGCCGACTCCGAGACCTCGGCCCTGCGGTGGGTTTCACGTGAAACCAAGACGGTCGAAACGGCCGTCGGCACCGGCCTGTTCGACTTCGGCCACCGCGACGGCGCGGCCGACCAGGCGCTGCTCCAGCACCCGCTGGGCGTCACCGTGCTGCCGGACGGCTCGGTGGCCGTCAGCGACACCTACAACCACGCGCTGCGCCGCTACGACCCGGCGACCGGCGAGGTCAGCACCCTGGCCACCGATCTGCGCGAGCCCTCCGGGGCGGTGCTGGTGGACGGGGACATCGTGGTGGTCGAGTCGGCCCGGCACCGGCTGACCAGGCTGCGGCTGCCGGAGGAGGCGGTACGGGTCGAGTCGGTGGCGCACCGCACCCAGCGCGCGGCCACCGAGGTCGCGCCGGGCGCCTTCCGGCTGGACGTGGTCTTCTCGGCGCCGAGCGGCCAGAAGCTGGACGAGCGCTACGGCCCGTCCACCCGGCTGCTGGTCAGCGCCACCCCGCCCGAGCTGCTGGTCTCCGGCGCCGGCGCGGACAGCGAGCTCTCCCGCGAGCTGGTGCTCTCCGCGGAGGTCGGCGAGGGCGTGCTGCACGTCTCGGCGATGGCGGCCTCCTGCGACGACGATCCGGAGATCGAGTACCCGGCCTGCCACGTGCACCAGCAGGACTGGGGCGTGCCGGTGAAGCTGGTCGCCGACGGCGCCCGCCGCCTCCCGCTGGTCCTGGCGGGCATGGAGTAGCCCGCGCGGCACCGCGACGACGAGGGGCCCGACGGACGAGTGACCGTCCGCCGGGCCCTTGTCGTGCCCGGAGGGGATCAGCCCTCCAGGAAGGCCTTGATCGCGCTGGCCAGCAGGTACGGGTCCTCCGCGCCGCACAGCTCGCGCGCCGAGTGCATGGACAGCGCCGCGATGCCGCAGTCCACGGTCTTGATGCCCAGCCGCGCCGCCGTGATCGGGCCGATCGTCGTGCCGCAGGGCATCGCGTTGTTGGAGACGAAGGTCTGCCACGGCACGCCGGCCTTCTCGCAGGCGGCCGCGAACACCGCCCGGCCGACGCCGTCGGTCGCGTAGCGGTTGTTGACGTTGACCTTGAGGATCGGCCCGCCGTTGGGCATCGGGTGGTGGCCCGGCTCGTGGCGCTCGCTGTAGTTCGGGTGGACGGCGTGGCCCATGTCCGAGGAGAGGCAGACGGTGCCGGCGAGCGCCCGGGCGCGGTCCTCGGTGGTGCCGCCGCGCGCGTGGATCGTCCGGTCCAGGACGTTGCCGAGCAGCGGGCTCTGCGCGCCGGTGTCGGACTCGCTGCCGGTCTCCTCGTGGTCGAAGGCGGCCAGCACCGGGATGTACGGCAGGTCGCGGGCGCCGCCGGCGGAGGCGGCGGCGGCCAGCGCGGCGGTGGCCGCGTGCACCGAGAGCAGGTTGTCCAGGCGCGGGCCGACCAGCAGTTCGCGGTCCCGGCCCAGGTAGGAGGCGGGCTGGACGTCGTGCGTCATGAGGTCCCAGCCGACCACGTCGGCCGCGTCCAGACCGGCCCGCCGGGCGACGTAGGAGATCAGCGCGCCCTCGTCGACCGGGCCGAGGCCCCAGATCGGGGTGAGGTGGCGCTGCTTGTCGAGCTTCATGCCCTCGTTGACCTGGCGGTCCAGGTGGATGGCGAGCTGCGGCACGCGCAGCAACGGCTCGTCCAACTGGACGAGCCGGGCGGTACCGTCCTTGAGCGCGAGTCTGCCGGAGATGCCGAGGTCCCGGTCCAGCCAGGTGTTCAGCGGGACGCCGCCGTAGATCTCCACCGCGACCTGCCGCCAGCCGGCCGAGCCGGTGTCCGGCAGCGGCTTGACCCGCAGGTTGGGCGAGTCGGTGTGGGTCCCGACGATCCGGAACGGGGTCTCGGGGCCCGCTCCCTCCGGGAGGTACCAGGCGATCAGGGCACCGCCGCGGATCAGGTACCGCCCGCCGGCGGCGCCGTCCCAGGCGTCCGTCTCGGCGACCTGCCGGAAGCCCGCCTTCTCCAGCCGCTGCGCGGCGCTCGCGACCGCGTGGTACGGGGACGGCGAGGTGCCGAGGAACGCGATCAGGTCGTCGCTGTGCGTCCGGTCGAAGAATGCCTGGCGGGCGGCGGTCGACATACTGCTCCTGGGTCGAGGGAGGGTCGGAGCCGGATGGGGGTCGGCTCCGCCCCTTGAGCATATGCCCGTACACGGACAGGGCGTTCGGAACCTCAGGACCCGGACACAACCGTGAACCACCTGCGACACGCGCCGTCCTTCCACCGGATCGGCCCTGGTCGCACCCGGTCGGCGGGCCGCCCGGACGGACCGGGCGAACGGGCCGGACGAACGCCCGGCGCGTCAGCCCGCCGCCGCGGCCCGGCACCCGGCCGGAGGAACACCGAAGGACCCGGTGGCAGCCGGGCCCTTCGGTGTGAGGGTGTTCGTCAGGCAGTCAGGAAGGTGTCGCGCGCGGCGTTTCCCGAGCGGGAGTGCGGGCGGGACGGGCGGTCAGGCCTAGAAGGCCTCCTCCGCCAGCTCCATGATCTCGTTGTCGATGCCCTCGGCGATCACGCGCTGCGGCGTGACGGTCGGCAGGACGTTCTTGGCGAAGAAGCGGGCCGCCGCGACCTTGCCCTGGTAGAAGGGGACGTCCTTCTCGGAGGCGCCGGCCTCCAGCTTGGCCAGGGCCACCGCGGCCTGACGCAGCAGCAGCCAGCCGACCACGACGTCGCCGGAGACCATGAGCAGGCGGGTGGTGTTGAGGCCCACCTTGTACATGTTCTTGACGTCCTGCTCGACCGAGGTCAGGTCGGCGATCAGCTTGCCGACGATGGCCTCCAGGTCGCCCGCGGCCTTGGCGAGCAGCTCGCGCTCGGCGGCCAGGGCGTCGCCGCCGGCGGCGGAGCCGATGAACTTCTGGATCTGCTCGTTCAGCGCGGTGAGCGCCTGGCCGCCGTCCTTGACGATCTTGCGGAAGAAGAAGTCCTGGCCCTGGATGGCGGTGGTGCCCTCGTACAGGGTGTCGATCTTGGCGTCGCGGATGTACTGCTCGATCGGGTACTCCTGCAGGTAGCCGGAGCCGCCGAAGGTCTGCAGGGACTGGGCGAGCTGCTCGTAGGACTTCTCCGAGCCGTAGCCCTTGACGATCGGCAGGAGCAGGTCGTTCAGACGCTCGGCGGCCTCGTCGCGCTCGCCGCGCAGCTTGGCGGCCAGCATGTCGTCCTGGGTGGACGCGGTGAACAGGACCAGCGCGCGCATGCCCTCGGCGTAGGCCTTCTGGGTCATCAGCGAGCGGCGCACGTCGGGGTGGTGGGTGATGGTGACGCGCGGGGCGGTCTTGTCCAGGAACTGCGAGATGTCGGCGCCCTGCACGCGCTCCTTGGCGTACTCCAGCGCGTTCAGGTAGCCGGTGGAGAGGGTGGCGATGGCCTTCGTGCCGACCATCATGCGGGCGAACTCGATGATCTTGAACATCTGGCGGATGCCGTCGACCTTCTCGCCGAGCAGCCAGCCCTTGGCCGGGTGCTTCGCGCCGAAGGTCATCTCGCAGGTGTTCGAGGCCTTGAGGCCCATCTTGTGCTCGACGTTGGTGGCGTAGACGCCGTTGCGCTCGCCGAGCTCGCCGGTCTCCCAGTCGAAGTCGAACTTCGGGACGATGAAGAGGCCCAGGCCCTTGGTGCCCGGCTTACCGCCCTCGGGGCGGGCCAGCACCATGTGGATGATGTTCTCGGACATGTCGTGCTCGCCCGAGGTGATGAAGCGCTTCACGCCCTCGATGTGCCAGGAGCCGTCCTCCTGCTTGATCGCCTTGGTGCGGCCGGCGCCCACGTCGGAGCCCGCGTCGGGCTCGGTGAGGACCATGGTGGAGCCCCACAGGCGGTCGGTCATCCGCTTGGCGATCTCCAGCTGCTCCTCGGTGCCCTCCTCGGCGATGACGCCGGCGAAGGCCGGGCCGGAGGAGTACATCCAGATGGCCGGGTTCGAGCCCAGGATCTGCTCGGCGAAGGCCCAGATCAGCGAGTTCGGGGTGACCTGCCCGCCGATCGACTCCGGGATGCCAAGGCGCCACCACTCGGCGTCCATGAAGGTCTGGTAGCTCTTCTTGAACGAGGCCGGGATCGGCGCGGTGTTGGTCTCGGGGTCGAAGACCGGCGGGTTGCGGTCGGTGTCGGCGAAGGACGCCGCGAGGTCGTTCTCGGCCAGGCGCGCGATCTCGCTCAGGATGTTCTTCGCGGTCTCGACGTCCATGTCCGCGAAGGGTCCGGTGCCGTAGACCTGCTCGCGGCCGAACACCTCGAAGAGGTTGAACTCCACGTCACGCAGGTTGGACTTGTAGTGACCCATGGCCGTTTTCTCCGGTTCGTCGCTTCCGGGAGACCGCCGCGTTCGGGCGTCCCGTACCCACCAGTAGGCATCATGATGCTACCCAGCGGTAACTTGAGCAAGCCCTCGACCGCGAACTCGACGGTCGATCGCTATGAACGTGGTCACGTCCCACAGTCCGGACGACCACTCCTTTGTCAGGATCCGCGCCAGCGCGGGCGGCTGCGCTCCCGCTAGCCTGTCCGTGTGTACGGATATGACCAGAACGCATACCCGGGCGACCCCTACCAGCAGCAGGCGGGACCGCAGCCGGGCATGAACGGCATGCCCGGACCGGACGCCTACGGCGCGCAGTCGCAGGCGGGCCAGCAGTCGCTCTACCCGGAGCCCTCCCCGCCGTCGCTGGCGGACGCCGTCCGGGCGTTCACCACCGGCTCGATGGCGGTCGAGGACTTCCAGGCGATCTTCATCACCTCCAAGGTGCACTGCCCGCGCGGCGACCGCCCCGGCTTCCTCGCGCTGCACAACACCCCGACACCGGTGATCCCGATGTTCAGCTCGCTCAAGGAGCTGCGCCGCTACGCCGGCAAGGACTCCAAGCACTTCACCGTCACCGGCGCCGAGGTGCTGGACCTGCTGCCGACCGGCTACGGCTTCGCGCTGGACATGGAGGGCGAGCACCGGATGGTGTTCGACGCCAAGGCGGTGGAGCAGATGGTCGACTTCACCATGCGCCGGATGTACGGCTGACCCAGGATGGACAGGGAGCCCCGCGCTTCCTCGTCGACACATAGTTCAATCTTCAACTTGCTTGTTGTTGAGAATTGAACTAATCTCGTGGACGTAGGCCGCAGAACCCCCCTCGAAGGAGGCCGACATGCCCGCCGTGACCGTCGACAACCCGCTGACCCTCCCCCGCGTCACCACGCCGGACGCCGCCGCCACCAGCGCCCGTCCGGTCCTGACCGTGGTCACCGCTCCCGAGGGCTACGAGGGCGAGGGCTTCCCCGTCCGCCGCGCCTTCGCCAAGATCGACACCAAGTACCTCGACCCGTTCATCATGATGGACCAGATGGGTGAGGTGGACTACGCGGCCGGCGAGCCCAAGGGCACCCCCTGGCACCCGCACCGCGGCTTCGAGACAGTCACCTACATCATCGACGGAACGTTCGTCCACCAGGACTCGCACGGCGGCGGCGGCGTCATCACCGACGGCGACACCCAGTGGATGACGGCCGGCTCCGGCCTGCTGCACATCGAGACCCCGCCGGAGTCCCTGGTGAAGTCCGGCGGCCTCTTCCACGGACTCCAGCTGTGGGTGAACCTGCCCGCCTCGGACAAGATGATCGCCCCGAAGTACCAGGACATCCGCGGCGGCAGCGTCAAGCTCCTCAGCACCGAGGACGGCGGCGCCCTGCTGCGGGTCATCGCCGGCGAGCTCGACGGCCACCAGGGCCCCGGCGCCACCCACACCCCGATCACGATGATCCACGCCTCGGTCAGCCCCGGCGCCCAGATCACCCTGCCCTGGCGCTCCGACTTCAACGCCCTGGCGTACGGCCTGGCGGGCAAGGGCTCGGCCGGCCAGGAGCGCCGCCCGTTCCACCGCGGCCAGGCCGTCCTCTTCGGCGACGGCGACTCCCTGACCATCCGCGCCGACGAGAGCCAGGACTCCCGCGACACCAACTTCGAGGTCGTCCTGCTCGGCGGCCTCCCGATCCGCGAACCGGTCGCCTGGTACGGGCCGTTCGTGATGAACAGCCACCGCGAACTCCAGCAGGCCATGGCCGACTTCCAGGCCGGCCGCCTCGGCACCATCCCGGCCGCCGGCCACTGACCCCCTCCCACCGTGGCCCCGTGGGGGACCGGCTCGGGTGGAGCCGGTCCCCCACGGGGCCCTCCCGCTGCCGGGCGGGCCCCGCTCGGCCCGCTCCCGCGCCCGGGTCCGGCCCCGCCCGACGGGGCCGTCACCGAACCACTTGCCAAGTCGGACAGTAGTATGGCTATGGTTTCCACCATGGAAAGCACTTCGCGCAACTCCGGCCCGCGCCGGACCGATTCCGCCCGTGCCGCCCTGGACGCCGTCGCCGACGCCCGGGCCCTGGTGGCCGACCGGGTCCGTGCCCCGTGGTGGTACCACCTCGGGCTCGGTGCGGCGCTCGCCGCCTGGTTCGCCTCGATGAGCCTGCGGGCCGCCTCCTGGGGGACCCCGGCCTTCGTCCTCGTGGTGCTGGGCCTCGCCTGGGCGCTGCGGGAGTCGACCGGGGTCTCCTTCACCGCCCTCACCGCCACCCCCGCGACCCGCAGGCTGTACGCCGGCTACCTGATCGCCCTCGTCGTCCTGGCCGCGGCCGGGATGTCCCTGGAGTGGGGGGCGGGCGTCCGGTGGGCCATCGCCGCCGCGGGCCTCGTGATCGGGGCGCTCACCGTCGCCGTGGGGTACCGGGCCGATGCCGCGGCCCGCCGGGACATCCGGGCCGGGCGATGACCGAGCCGGTCTTCGACGAGCTGATCCACGCACCCAACCGGCTGCAGATCTGCAGCATGCTCGCCGCCGTCGACGCGCTGGAGTTCTCGGTGGTCCGCCAGGCCCTCGACGTCAGCGACTCCGTCCTGAGCAAGCACGTGAAGGCCCTCCAGGCCGCCGAGTACGTCAGCGTCACCAAGGTCCGGGGCGCCTCCTACCCCCGCACCTGGCTCGCGTTGACCCCCCTCGGCCGCAAGGCCTTCGAGGGCCACATCGCCGAACTCCGCCGCCTGCTGGACCTCGCCCAGGGCCACGACTGACCCTGGGCCGCCCCCTGCCCGGGCGGTCCGACGTCGACTCCCGCGCGCACGGCCCGGCCGGCAGGGCCGGTCGCAGGACCCACGGCCCGCCTGCGACCGCCTCACCGTGCCGCCGTGCCGCCGTGCCGCCGCCCCGCGCTACAAGAGCGCGTACACGGCCGAGGCGTCGTCGTGCGTCTTGCCGCGCGGCCAGCGCTCGCAGGCGGCGTCCGCCCGCTCCACCGCGCGGACCTGCGCGATCAGCTCGCCCGGGCCCGACTCCGCGAGCAGCCGCAGCGCGTCGCCCCAACTGCCCAGCCCGAAGCGCTCGGTGAAGCGCGAGGCGCCGTCGGTGAGCGCGGCCAGCGCGCGCAGCCGGTCGAGCCGGACGAAACCGGTCTCGGCGTGCTCGGCCGCGCGCGGGCTGGCCGCCGCGATCCACGGGCCGTTGCCCCGGTTGCGGGCGGCGCGGACGGCCAGCGCGTACTCCAGGTGCAGCGCCGCCCGTTCGGCCGAGCCGGGGACGGTCGACCAGATCTGGCGGCGCAGGCCCTCCCCGCCGGGGAAGCGCTGGTTGTCCCCGATCACCTTCGGCGGGCCGTCCTTGAACTCCAGCACCAGCAAGGAGTCGCCCAGCACCAGGTACTCCAGCGCCTCGCCGTGCCGCCGGGCGGCGACCACCATCGCGGCGGGCGTGTTGGGATGGGCCAGGTCGCAGCGGCCGCCGTGCAGCGCGGCCGTCTCCACGATGGCGTCGGACAGGCACTCGGCGATCGAGCGGTCCGCCCGGTCGGTGAGCCGGGCGAGCAGGTGCACGCCCATGCGGCGCACGTACCAGGCCGTTCCGTGCCGACACCCGGAGTCCAGGCCGGCCGGCGAACTCGCGCCGTCCAGCAGGACCAGCGCCTCCGGCGAGGCCGCCGCGAAGTCCTCGCTCTCGCGGTCGGGCCGCCGTGCTTCCCCTGCGAGCTGTAGCTGCATCCCGACAGTGTGGACGCCGCCCCGGGCCCGCGCCCAGACCCCTGCGCCGGTGCGGGGCGGACCGGCGCCCGATGCCCGGTGGCAGCCGGGGCGATTCAGCCATACCGTCGGACAGTGACCGGACAATTCGGCCAATCGGGGCGGGACAGGTTTCGGATCACCTTCGGGTGGCCGGGCGGCCCGCGACTGACGAGGAGCGGAAGATGTTCTGGCAATTCATCGTGGTGACGGCCGCCTCGCTCGGCTTCCCGACCGCCGCGCTGCTGTTCCTGATCGGCGGCCCGCGCTTCCCCGACGAGCAGCGCGACCGGAGCTGAGCTACTTCCAGGCCGGGTCGCGGCCGAGCAGCGCGAGGACGCGCGCGAACCGGTCCGCACCGTCGCCGGTCGGCAGACCCGGACGGAAGGCCCTGCCCGGCGCCCGGGCCTCCGGGGTGTCCGGGACGGCCTCGGTCACCGCGACCAGGGCTGCCAGCAGCTCCGCCTCGCCCTCCACCGCCGCGACCAGCCCGTCCGGAGCGCCGAGCGCGGCGGCGACGTCCCAGCCGTGCACCAGGGTGTCGAGCAGGTGGAAGCCCACCGCCCGGTCGAGCGGGACGGGGCGGTCGGCGCGGATCTCGGGCAGCCACACCGCCCGGCCCGCCCCGGCCGCTTCCCGGAACGCGGCGGTGAGTTCGGCGCCGGTCCGGCGGAAGGCGCCGGCCGGGTCCGGGCCGACCGGGGCGGGCGCGAACAGCGCGAGGTCGGGGCCGGCCCCGCGGGCGGCCGCCACGAAGCCGTGACGCTGCCCGAGTTCGTGCTCCAGCAGCTGCCGCAGCGTCCAGTCCGCGCACGGAGTCGCGAGGTCCAGCCGGTCCGGCCGGACGGCGTACACCACCTCGGCCGCCAACTCCAGTGATCGTGCGTGCAGTTCGATGAGGTCCATCCCACCGACCCTACTCATCCGACCGCGAATTCCGGTGCCGCGGCAGGGAATTCGCTCACCCCGGCCCGGAGCGCCCACCGGTCAGCACGCCTTCGAGCAACGCCGCTTGGGCCAGCAGACGCTCGTCGCCGCCCGACGCGCCGACCACCTGGAGCCCCAGCGGCAACCCCTCCGGGGTGCGCCCGGCGGGCAGGCTCAGCGCCGGCCGCCCGAGGAAGCTCCACGGCAGCGACATCGCACCGCTCCCGGTGCCGTGCAGGCCCTCCGGCGCCCCACCGGTCGCCGAGGGCGCCACCCAGAGGTCCACCCCGGCCGCCGCCCCGGCCCGGTCCACCCGCTCGCGCAGCCGCTCCCGGAACCCCAGCGCCGCCGCCCGGTCCTCCGGCGCCACGCCCTGGCCGACCCGGATGCTCGCCACCGTCTCCGGCCGGTAGAGGCCGCCGAACCGGGCGAACCAGTCGGCGTGGCTGCGGGCCGTCTCGAACCGGTTGATCGCCTGCAACCGCCGCCCGATCTCGCCGAGATCGGGGAACAGCTCGACCCGGCGCACCGCCAGCCCGGCCCGCGCCAACCGTGCCAGCTGCTCCTCGAAGGCCCGCAGCGCGCCCGGCTCGACCCGCTCCAGGTACGCCCCGTCCGGCACCCCGAGCACCGGGCCGGGGCCCGGCTCCGCGGGCCGCCAGCCGTCGCAGAGCAGCGGGGCCGCCAGCGCGACGCCCGCCAGGTCCGCGGTGAACAGTCCGAGGGTGTCGAAGGTCGGCGCGTTCGGGATCACCCCGTGGAACGGGATCCGCCCGTACGTCGGCCGGAAGCCCACCACCCCGCAGTACGCGGCCGGGCGGATCACCGAGCCGACCGTCTGGGTGCCGAGTGCGAGCGGCACCAGGCCGGCCGCGACCGCCGCCGCCGAACCGCTGCTGGAGCCGCCCGGGGTGTGCCCCGGGTGGTGCGGGTTGCGGGTCGGGCCAGGGGCCGTCCCGGCGAACTCGGCGGTCACCGTCTTGCCCGCGACCATCGCCCCCGCCGCCCGCAGCCGGTCCACCGCCGCGGCCTGCGGCCCGGCCAGCACCCCCGGCGGCAGCGCCGAGCCGCCGTGCGTGGGCAGCCCGTCCACGTGCACGATGTCCTTGACCCCCACCGCCACCCCGTACAGCGGCGGCCGCCCGCCCGGCTCCGGGTACCTCGCGGCCAACTCCCGCGCCCGTGCCCGCAGTCGGTCGTGCCGCCCGGGCTCCGGCACGAACGCGTGGATCAGCGGGTCCACCCGCTCGACGAGCGCGCAGAACCGGTCGACGTACTCCGGCAGCCCAGGATCCCCGGCCCGCAGCCGGGCGGCCTCACGGGTCAACGACAGCGGCCGGACCAGGGGTTCCTCCATGCCGCGCAGCCTAAGGGTGTCTTACGGGTGCTCGGCCGCCAGGTACGGCGCCTCGCGCAGGAAGTACGCCCCGCAGGTGTGGCAGCACAGCTCCGGGGTCTTGCCCCAGTCCACCGCCGGCCGCACCGGCGCCTGCGGATCGAGCTCCCGCCCGCACATCGCCACGCTCTCCTCGCCCCGGACCACGTGCCACAGCCGCACCCCCTCGGCCTCGCCGCCGGCACCGTACTCGGCTCGCATCTGGTGCATCATGCCCCCCATCGTCCGACCGCCTCCCACCCCCGGCAACCGGAACCGCCCCCTCGCGACGGCCACCGCTGCGCCCCCGAACGGACCGGGCGACCCAGGGCGAAATCCAGCCACCGGGGCCCGGTAGGGTACGCGGGCGCGACCAGCCCCGGCGGCTCTGCCGAAGGGCCAAGGCGCCCTATTTCAGCCATATTTCATCCTTACGTGGGGGACTCTCACCGTGCGCACTTCCCGCCTTCTGGCCGCGTCCACCCTGCTGGCGCTCTCGCTCGGCGCCACGGTCGGCGCCGCCACCGCCGGCGCCGTCAGCGTCACCCCGACCCCGACGGCCACCGCGACCGCGACGGCCACCCCGTCGGCCACGGCCTCCCCGAGCGCCACCGCGACCACCCCGGCCCCGACGGCCACCGGCAAGCCGACCAACCTCCCGACCCCGCCGAAGCCCACCGTCGACGACCGCTGCCACGGCGGCGTCTACCAGAGCTCCCTGCTCAAGGTCACCGGTACCGGCCTGTACGGCACCACGCTCGTCAAGGGCGGCCCGGCTGCCGAAGTCACCGTGACCTTCGAGAACAACAGCGGCGTCGACCTGCTCCAGGTCCAGAACTCGTTCTACGTCACCGACGAGTTCGGCGGCGCCCGCCCCGTCGATTGGAAGCCCGACTTCTTCGACGTCCAGCTGAACACCGGAAGCGGCTGGAAGCCCGCGCAGCTCGTCGACCGCAGCATCCGGGGCGCCGATCTCAAGCTGGCCAAGGGCGCGAAGACCACCCTCCAGATCCGGATAGCCGCCACTGCCAAGGCCCCGGTCGGAAAGTACGGCGCCAACTACGACGCCGGTTCGGAAGCCTTCGACAACGACAAGGTCCCCACCCCGGCCAACAACAAGCCGCAGGCCTGCACGCAGTTCTACGGCGGATACACCGGCGAGTTCCAGGTCGCCGAGGCCGGCGCCACCGCGCCCGCCACCGCCCCGGCCGCGACCGCCTCCCCCTCGCCGTCCGGCGGCCCGCACCTGGCCGAGACCGGTGCCGACTCCACCACCCTCCCGATCGCCCTCGGCGGCGCGGCCGTGCTCGCCGTCGGCGCGGGCACCCTGGTCGCCCTGCGCCGCCGCAAGTCGGCCACCGGGAGCTGACCCTCCGTCCTCGACTCCGAGGGGCGCGGACCGTCGGTCCGCGCCCCTCGGGCGTTCGAGGAGGACTCCTCCTCAGGAGGCCGCGCGCAGGAGCGCGTCGTCCTGCCACTTGAGGATCTTGTCGAAGCTCACGATCGCCCCCCGGAGGGGGTGGTTGCGGAGCTGGACGTGGTCGGTGAGGGCGTGGATGAGGAAGAGGCCGCGACCGGACTCGGCGGTGAGGTCGGGGAGGGTGTCGAGGTCGACCGGGCGGAGGGTGGGGGCCGGAGGGCGGCAGGGCAGGACGTGGGTGTCGTACGGGTGGCCGTCGCGGCGGGGGCGGTGGGCGCTGAGGACGCGGGCCGGGACGGTGGCGCGGCCGCGGCGGGTGCGGCGGGGCCCGCGGCCGGTGGCGGCGGGGCGGGCCGGGGCTGCCGCGGCCGGGCGGCGGACCGACGGGGCGGCGGGGGCGGACAGGCCGGGGCCGGAGTCGGTGACCTCGATCCGCAGCCGGTCGCCGCTGATCGAGGCGGTGACCTGGAAGGCGTCGTCGGGCCGCCCGGTGGCGCCGTGCTCGACGGCGTTGGCGCAGGCCTCGCTGAGGGCGACGCCGAGGTCGTCGGCGATCTGCGGGTCGACGCCCGCGGTCGCCATCGCACCGAGCAGGATGCGCCGGGCCAGCGGAACGCTGGCCGGGTCGCGCTTGAGGTGCAGAGTCCACCAGATGTCCACGGGAGGTCCCTCCTGGCTGCGGCTCCACATACAACTAGGTATCTCCGGGCGATTCGGCGGTGAACCGTGCCCGGGGGCCGCTACCGCCCGTTCGGCGGATGGACCGGGGAACGGGGTCTGTGCCGGGCGGCGCACGTCGGGGCCCGCACGCCGCTGCCGAACGGGGCATTCGTAGGGATTTCCCACCCTGCCCGTGTCGGCGTCGTACGCAATGAGAGGATGGCCCGGCCATGACTGCCCTCGCCGCCGCCCCGCTCCCGGGCGCCCCAGGACCGGCCCAGCCGGTGCGGGCCGCCGCCTGGGACCTGCGGCTTGCCCGGGCCGTCCCGTTCGCGCTGGTCTGCACGCTGATCGCGGCCGCCGGACACGCCCTGGCCGGTGGCGGGAACGTGCCGCCGACGGCGCTGGCGACGGGCTTCGCCGCGGTGCTGGCGCTCGCGGCGGTCTGCGGCGGGCGGGAGCGTTCGCTGGCGGCCATCGCCGGGGCGCTGGGCGCGGGGCAGCTCGGACTGCACGTCCTCTTCCACGGTCTCGGCGGCCACGGCGCCGGTTCCATGGCCGGCATGCACCACGGCTCCGGTCCACTGACCGTGCCGCAGGTCGCCGGCCGGCTGATCTGCAACGAGGCCCGGCCGGGAACGCTGATCGGCCTGCCCGGCAGCCCGACCCCGGAGCAGCTGGTCTCCTCGGCCGGTCTGGACCCGCACGCGTTCGCCGCCGCGCCCTGGTGGCAGGGCGGCGTGTTCGGCGTGTCGCCGGCGATGCTGGCCGGGCACCTGGCCGCCGCGCTGCTGGCGGGCTGGTGGCTGCGGCGCGGTGAGGCCGCGCTGTGGCGGCTGCTGCGGGTGGCCGCGTCGGCGGCCCGGGAGCACTGGGCGGCGCCGCTGCGGTCGGTGTTCGCGCTGGTGTCCGCGTTGCTGCGCGGTCTGTTCGGCGTGGCCGGTCCGGTCCGCCGGTTCGGGGTCCGGGGCGGGGAGGGCCCGCTCCCGGTGGGTGCCGTGCTGCGGCACAGCGTGGTGCGGCGGGGGCCGCCGTACGGGGTCCTCGCGTACTGATCCGCGCCTTCCGGCGGCCCGCGGGCCGTACCGGGCGCGGGTGTGCGCAGCGTCCGGGCCGTTCTCCGACCACACCGGGTCCGGCCCCTGGTTCCGCCCCCCACGTCCCCATCCGCGGCGCCGCCGAGGCACTGCCGGGGCACGGCTCCGTCCGTCGCCCGCGCCCGGCCCGCCGCCGAGCTCCGATCGGAGACCCCGCATCATGCGTTCCCTTCCCACCCGCCGTCTCGCCGCCGTCGCCCTGACCGCCGCCGCCTCCGTGGTGGCGCTGGCCGGTCCGGCCTTCGCGCACGTCACCGTGAACCCGGGCGCGGCCGCCCAGGGCGGTTACACGGCCGTCGACTTCCGGGTGCCGAACGAGAGCGACACCGCGAGCACGGTGAAGCTGGAGGTCAACCTCCCGCTGGACCACCCGCTGGCCTCGGTCCGGACCCTGCCGCTGCCGGGCTGGACGGCCACGGTCGAGAAGTCGAAGCTCGACAAGCCGATCAAGGTGCACGGCAGCGACGTCAACGAGGCCGTCTCCAAGATCACCTGGACCGCCGACGCCGGCACCAAGATCGCCCCCGGCCAGTTCCAGGAGTTCCGGGTCTCGCTCGGCCCGCTGCCGACCGACTCGGACAGCCTGGTCTTCAAGGCCCTGCAGACCTACGACAACGGCGACGTCGTCCGCTGGATCGACGAGTCCAAGGACGGCCAGCCCGAGCCGGCCAAGCCCGCGCCCGTCCTGAAGCTCACCAAGGCCGACGCCGGTGACGGCCACGGCGACAGCCACGGCGCCACCGCCTCCCCGGCCGCCGACGCGCACGGGGACAGCTCGGACCACGCCGCCGCCTCCGACGGCGGCAGCAAGGCCAGTGACTCCACCGCCCGTACCCTCGGCGTGGTCGGCATCGTGGTCGGCGTGATCGGCACCGCCGTCGGCGTGCTCGGCCTGCGCCGCAAGAACGGCGGCTCCGCCTCCTGACCCCCGCGCCGACGGGGCCGTGCCCCCGCACCGCACCCGCGCCCGGGTACGGCCCCGTCGGCGGTTCACCGCGCACGATCGGATCACGCATGTCCCGCACCGCCCGCACCACCCGTACCACCCGGCTGGCCGGGGCGGCCGCCCTCGCGCTGGCCGCCGCCCTGACGCTGTCCGCCTGCGGCTCCTCCGGCGGCGGCTCCTCCGCCGCGAAGGTCACCCAGCAGAAGGAGTCCACCCCGTACCAGGGCACCAAGCTGGCCAAGAACTTCGAGAAGCCGGACCTCCAGCTGACCGACACCTCCGGCCGGCCGTACGACCTGCGGCAGCAGACCAACGGCAAGGCCACCCTGCTGTTCTTCGGCTACACCAGCTGCCCGGACGTCTGCCCGACCACCATGGGCGACATCGGCGTGGCGATGAAGGCGCTCTCCGCGGAGGACCGGCAGAAGATCAACGTGGTCTTCGTCTCCACCGACCCGCAGCGCGACACCCCCCAGGTGCTGCGCACCTGGCTGGACTCGATGGGCAGCGGCTTCATAGGCCTGACCGGCGACCTGGCCAAGGTGAAGACCGCCGCGAAGTCGCTCGGCATCATGATCGAGGACCCGGTGGTCAACGCGGACGGCACGGTGACCTCGACCCACGGCGCGCAGGTGCTGGCCTTCCTCCCCTCGGACGACAAGGCGCACGTGCTCTACATGAGCGGCACCGAGGAGAAGACCTACGAGCACGACCTGCCGCTGCTCGCCCAGGGGGTCGCGGCGTGATCGCCGTGACCGGGACCCGCTTCCGGCGCACGGCCCTCACCGGCGCGGTGCTGGCCACCGTCCTGGGCGGCGGCGCCATCCTGGCCGCCTGCGGGACGGGCGGCTCCGACGGCTCCGGCGCCTCCGGTGCGGCCTCCGGCGGGCCGGCCAGGCTCAGCGTCGCCGACCCCTACATCCCGCTGCCCCCGGCCGGCGGCATGGCGGCCGGCTACCTGACCGTCCGCAACGACGGCGGGCAGGACCAGCTGGTCAAGGTGACCAGCCCGGGAGCCGAGTCGGTCACCATGCACCGCTCGACCCCGTCGAGCATGGAGCAGGTCGCCAGCCTGGACGTGCCCGCGCACGGCGCGCTGCAGTTCGCCCGCGGCGGCACCCACCTGATGATCATGGGCTGGCAGAAGGCCCCCGCCCTCGGCGACGAGCTGGAGCTCGACCTCACCTTCGCCAAGTCCGGCACCATCTCGGTCAAGGTGCCGGTCAAGGAGCTCACCTACCGCCCCGGCCAGAGTTAAGGGGACCGCCACCATGCAGTCGGTCGGCCTGGAGAAAGCCACGCACCGCCGGATCGCCGCGGTGCTCGGAGCGCTCGGCGCGCTGCTCGCGCTGATGCTCGCGGGCGCCGTACCGGCCTCCGCGCACGCCACCCTGGAGTCCACCGACCCGCGGCAGACCTCGGTGGTCGCCACCGCCCCGCAGGCGGTGACGCTGACCTTCAGCGAGTCCGTCTCGCTGTCGAGCGACTCCGTGCGGGTCCTCGACCCGGCCGGCAAGGCCGTGGACACCGGCGATCCCGCGCACGCCGACGGCAAGGGCAACACCGCCCGGGTCGGGCTGAAGGGCGGGCTCGCGAACGGCACGTACACCGTCGCCTGGCGGGCCGTCTCGGAGGACTCGCACCCCGTCGGCGGGGCGTTCACCTTCTCCATCGGCGCGCCCTCGGACACCTCGGTGTCGGCCACCGCGCTGCAGGGCGCCAAGGCCGACGGCCTGGTCGCCGCCCTGTACGGGACCGGGCGGACGGTCGCCTACGCGGCGTTCGCGCTGCTGGCCGGCGTCGCCGCGTTCGTGCTGGCCTGCTGGCCGGCCGGCACCGCCAGGCGCCCGGTGCAGCGGCTGCTGATGACCGGCTGGACGGCACTGCTGGTCTCCACCGTCGCGGTGCTGATGCTGCGCGGCCCGTACGAGCGCGGCTCGGGGATCGGGCAGGCCTTCGACCTGTCGCTGGTGCGCGCCACGCTGGACGAGCGGATCGGCACCGCGCTGGCGGCCCGGCTGCTGCTGCTCGCGGCCGGCGGGGTGTTCCTGTCGCTGCTGGTCGGCCAGCTGGGGCAGCCGCCGCAACCGCTCGCGGCGCAGGCCCGGGCGGACGAGGACGCGGGCGGCGAGGACGCCCGTGACGAGGACGCGCGCGACGAGGGGGAGGACGCCGAGGCCGCCGAACTGCGCGCGCTGGAGCAGCGGGCCGCCGAACGGCCGCAGCGTGAGACCCGGCTCGGCCTCGGCGTGGCCGGGCTGGTGCTGGCGGTCGCGCTCGCGGCGACCTGGGTCGGCGCCGACCACGCCTCGGTGGGCATCCAGGTCTGGCTGGCGCTGCCGCTCGGCATCCTGCACCTGATCGCGATGGCGCTGTGGCTGGGCGGGCTGGCCGCGCTGCTGGTCGCGCTGCGCGAGGGCGTCGGCGCCGAGGTGGCGGACCGCTTCTCCAGGGTCGCCTTCGGCTCGGTCGCCGTGCTGGTCGTGACCGGGATCTACCAGTCCTGGCGGGGCCTGGGCAGCTGGGGCGCGCTGACCGGCACCGAGTACGGGCGGCTGCTGCTGGTGAAGAGCGGCTGCGTGGTCGTGATGCTCGGGGTCGCCTGGATGTCCCGCTCCTGGCTGGCCCGGCTGCGGTCGACCCCGGCCGAGGCGGCGGAGGTCGAACCGGCCGAGCTGCCGGAGCCGGTCGGCGCCACCGCCGCGCACCACGACGAGGACCCGGTCCGCCGGGCCCAGCTGGCCCGCCAGCGGGCCGCCCGGGAGAACGCCGGACGCGACCGCGGGCTGACCCCGACCCGGGCCGGACTGCGCCGCTCGGTGCTGGTCGAGACCCTGGTGGCGGTGGCGGTGCTGGTGGTGACCACGATGCTCACCAACTCCCCGCCCGGGCGGGTGGCGAGCGAGGTCGCCGCCGGGACGGGGAGCGCCGGGGCGCCGGTCGCCGACGGCGGGGCCGCCGCCCCGCAGACCGAACCCGGCCGCACCGTCGAACTCAAGCTCCCGTACGACACCAAGGGCCGGACGCCGAACGCCAAGGGCACCGCGACCGTCACCCTCAACCCGGCCCGGACCGGCCCCAACGAGGTGAAGCTCGCGCTGGACGGCGCGGACGGGCAGCCGGTGGACGTCCCCGAGGTGCAGCTCGCCTTCACCCTGCCGGACCGCGACCTCGGCCCGCTGCCGGTCGCGCTCACCCCCGAGGGCACCGGCCGCTGGAGCGGCACGGCGCAGCTCCCGTTGGCGGGCAACTGGGTGGTGTCGGTGCAGATCCGCTCCTCCGACATCGACCAGACGACCCCGACCCAGCAGTTCAAGATCGGCTGACGGCGGTGGACGACGTGACGACGGAACGGACCTCGACGGGACCTGGCCCGGCGGAGCCGGCCGGCGTGCAGCCGGCCGGGGCCGGGCCGACGGTGGCGGAGCCGGCGACGGCCGGGACGACGGGCGCCGGGCCGGCCGACGCCGGCCGGGCGGGCTTCACCCGGCGGGCGCTGCTCGGCACCGCCGGAGCCGGACTGCTGGTCGGCGCCGGCGCGGGCGCCGCCGGGGCGGGCGCCCTGGACCGCGGCGGCCGCACCGGCCCCGCCGCCGGTCCGGCGCCCGCCGGGGGCGCGCTCGGCGCCGCCCGGGTGCCGTTCCGCGGCGAGCACCAGGCCGGGATCCTCGAACCGCAGCAGGCCCGGGTGCAGCTCGCCGCCTTCGACCTGGCCGAGGGCGTCGGCCGGGACGGGCTGCGCACCCTGCTGCAGCGCTGGACCAAGGCCGCCGAACGGCTGACCGCCGGGGAACCGGCCGAGGAGTTCGACAACCAGGTCGCACTGGACGCCGGGCCCTGCTCGCTCACCCTCACCCTGGGCTTCGGCGCCACGCTCTTCGACAAGGCCGCGCCGGCCGACCGGCGCCCGCCCGGGCTCGAACCACTGCCCGCCTTCCCCGGCGACGCGCTCGACCCGGCCCGCGGCGGCGGCGACCTGTTCGTCCAGATCGGCGCCGACGACGCCCTGGTCACCGTGCACGCCCTGCGGGTGCTGCAGCGGCTGGCCGCCGGCACGGCCGCGCTGCGCTGGCAGTCGGCCGGCTTCGCCCGGACCCCCGGCGCCGCCGCCCGGGCGGTGACCGGCCGCAACCTGATGGGCCAGATCGACGGCACCAACAACCCCAAGCCCGGCCAGGACGGCTTCGCCGCCACGGTGTTCTGCGCGGCGGGCGGCGATCAGCCGGGCTGGCTGGCCGGCGGCTCGTACCTGGTGTTCCGGCGGATCAGGATGCTGCTGGACCACTGGGAGGCGCTGCCCGTCGACCGCCAGGAGCGGGTGATCGGACGGCGCAAGGCGGACGGCGCCCCGCTCGGCGCACCCGCCGGAGCCGGCGAGCACGCCCCGGTCGACCTCTCCGCCCAGGGCCCGGACGGCACGCTCGCGATCCCGGCCGACGCGCACATCCGGGTCGCCGCCCCGGCCGCCAACGGCGGGGCCGCCATGCTGCGGCGGGGCTTCTCGTACCACGACGGGCTGCTGCCGGACGGCTCCCCGGACGCCGGGCTGCTCTTCCTCGCCTACCAGTGCGACCCGCGCAGGGGCTTCATCCCGGTGCAGCGCAAGCTCTCCCGGGGCGACGGCCTCTCCCGCTTCCTGCGGCACGAGGCCGGCGGCGTCTACGCACTGCCCCCGGCGGCCCCGACCGGCGGCTACCTCGGCCAGCAACTGCTGGAGGGGTAGGGCGGTGATCGGGGGCGTCCACCGGGTCTGCGGTCGGCTTCCGGACACCTGACGACGGGCCCCGGTCAGGTCCGCGGGCCGAGCGACGACGGCCGGCTCCCGGCCGACCGTGCCCGACCGGCCATTCACCCGCTGCTCCATTCGCCCACCGGGCGCACGAACGCTCCAGGTCACAGCGCTCCTGGAGTGATTCTCCCGAAACGACCGGGTGGCCTGAACCCGACGGTGTGGTGGGCGGGAGGAGATTTTCTCGAACCGACCTGCAACCCCGGCGGGGGTGACGCGTCTATGGGAGTGAGACGGTCGGGAGGACCCGGCCGCTCGGATGCCAAACCTTCAGTCCAGTCCCAGGGGGGGACCATGTTCGACAACACCGCACTCAAGCGCCGGGTCGGCTCCGCTGCCGCCGCACTCGCGGTCGTCGTGGGCGGCGGCCTGCTCACCGCCTCGCCGGCCGCGGCGAGCAACGGAGTGACCTACAAGCTGATGGACACCGCCGGCGTCGCCAAGCAGCTGCAGGTCAAGTCCACCGGCAAGTGCCTGGAGGTCGCCGACTGGAGCACCGCGGACGGCGCGCCGGTGCGGCAGTGGACCTGCACGGGCGGTGCGAACCAGCAGTGGACCTTCAGCCACGGCCTGGCCGTCAACAAGGCGAGCGGCAAGTGCCTGGAGGTGCCCGGGTTCAGCACCGCGGTGGGCACCGCGGTCCAGCAGTGGAGCTGCCACGGCGGTGACAACCAGCTCTGGGGCGAGGTCAACGTCGGCGACGACGGCTACCAGGCCTTGGTCGACGTCAACAGCGGGTACGTGCTCGACGTCAACGGCAACAGCGGCGCGGACGGTGCCGTGGTCATCCAGTGGTACCCGACCGGGGCCCCGAACCAGCGCTGGCGCCTGGTCTGACGGCTGCCGTGCCCCAGGGCCTGTCCCTTGGATCCTCGCCGGACCAGGCGTGATCCAGGAGGCAGGCCCTCGTGCTGTGACCGGGGACGGCCGACCGGTCGGCCGTCCCGTCCCGGTGCTCGGGACGCTTACCGGCCGGGCTCGCAGAATCGTTATGGTGACTGCTTCGGCACCACCCGTCAGTGCAGCACCGAGAACCCCACGGAGGCGTCATGTCGGCCACCCGCTACACCTACCTCGGCCCGGCCGGCACCTTCACCGAGGCGGCGCTGCACACCCTGCCCGAGGCGGCGACCCGGGAGCTGGTGCCGCTGTCGTCGGTGGCGCTGGCCCTGGACGCGGTGCGCGGCGGAGAGGCCGCCGGGGCGTTCGTGCCGATCGAGAACTCGGTGGAGGGCGCGGTCACCGCGACCAACGACGAACTGGCCTCCGGCGCACCGCTGATGATCTACCGCGAGGTGCTGCTGCCGATCGCCTTCGCCCTGCTGGTGCGGCCCGGCACCGAGCTGTCCGGGGTCAAGACGGTGACCAGCCACCCGGTGGCCCAGCCCCAGGTGCGCCGCTGGCTCGCGGCCAACCTGCCGGACGCCACCTGGGAGTCGGCCGCCTCCAACGCGGACGGCGCCCGGCTGGTCGCCGAGGGCCGCTACGACGGGGCGTTCGCGGGGGAGTTCGCGGCTCCGATCTACGGACTGGACCCGCTGGTCAAGGACATCGCGGACGCCAAGAGCGCGGCCACCCGGTTCGTGCTCGTCGGCCGCCCCGGCCGGGTCTCCTCGCCGACCGGTGCCGACAAGACCTCGATGGTGGTCTGGCTGCCGGACGACCACCCCGGTGCGCTGCTGGAACTGCTGCAGGAGTTCGCGGTGCGCGGGATCAACCTGATGCGGATCGAATCCCGGCCGACCGGTGAGGGCCTGGGCAGCTACTGCTTCCTCATCGACTGCGAGGGCCACCTCACCGAGCGCCGGGTGGGCGAGGCGATGATGGGGCTCAAGCGGATCTGCCCGCAGGTGCGGTTCCTCGGTTCCTATCCGCGCGCCGACCGGCAGGTGTCCACCCACCGGCGTCCCGGGACCTCGGACGAGGATTTCAGCTCGGCCGCGGACTGGCTCTCGCGCGCGCTCGACGGGCGCGGGGACATCTGAGCGACACCCGTTGTCTTTCTGACCTTTTCCGACCGTTTTGGATCGGGTCGGTCAGGCGAGGGCGGGCGACCGCACCCGTCGTCCACAGGGCCCCCGGCACCGGGGGCCACTGTCCACAGGCCTCCCCGCTGTCCACAGCCGGAAGTTATCCACAGGCCTGGGGACGAGTCGACAAACCGGTATAGCCATTGCCCAGAACTGGTCGGATCATCGGTTTGCGTTGCAGAGATGACTAATCGGACCAGAGTCACCCGGTTGCCAGCAAATCACCCGTCTGAGTGCTTCAATTCCCTCACTCGGGAAGGTCGAATGAGGTTTGAAACCTCAATTCCCTGGTTCGATCGCCCGGAGGGTGATCGTCCCCTTCGATCCACAGCCCCGGCTCCCAGCCTGTGGATAACCCGCCCCCGGCACGTTCCCCACAGAAGTTATCCACAGGGCCGGGGCGGTTATCCCCAGGGGAAAACCGGTACCGGTGGAGGAACGCCCGCCCGGTACGCTTGGCCCTGTGATTGACCTTCGCCTGCTCCGTGAGGACCCTGACCGAGTACGCGCCTCGCAGCGCGTCCGTGGCGAGGACGTCGACCTGGTCGACGCCCTCCTCTCCGCCGACGAACGGCGCCGGTCCTCGGGCAGCCGCTTCGACGAACTGCGCAACGAGCAGCGGGTGCTCGGCAAGCAGGTCGCCCAGGCCAAGGGCGACGAGAAGGCCGCCCTGCTGCAGCGCACCAAGGAACTCGCCGCCGAGGTCAAGGCCGCCGACGCCGAGCAGAGCGCCGCCAAGGAAGAGGCCGACCGCCTGCTCCGCTCGCTCGCCAACCTCATCGACCCGGCCGCGCCGATCGGCGGCGAGGAGGACTTCGTCACCCTCGAGGAGATCGGCACCCCGCGCGACTTCGCCGCCGAGGGCTTCGAGCCCCGCGACCACGTCGAGCTCGGCCAGATCCTCGGCGCGATCGACACCGAGCGCGGCGCCAAGGTCGCCGGTGCGCGCTCCTACTACCTGACCGGCGTCGGCGCCCTGCTGGAGCTCGCCCTGGTCAACATGGCGATCGCCCAGGCCACCGCGGCCGGCTTCATCCCGATGATCACCCCGACCCTGGTCCGCCCGGCCGCCATGGACGGCACCGGCTTCCTCGGCCAGGCCGCCGAGAACGTGTACCACCTCGCCGAGGACGACCGGTACCTGGTCGGCACCAGCGAGGTCCCGCTGGCGGCGTACCACATGGACGAGATCCTCGACGCCGACAAGCTGCCGCTGCGCTACGCCGGCTACTCGTCCTGCTTCCGCCGCGAGGCGGGCACCTACGGCAAGGACACCCGCGGCATCATCCGCGTCCACCAGTTCGAGAAGGTGGAGATGTTCGTCTACACCACTCCCGAGGACGCCGAGAACGAGCACCGCCGCCTGCTCCAGTGGGAGAAGGACTTCCTCAACGCGCTGGAGCTGCCGTACCGGGTCATCGACGTCGCCTCCGGCGACCTCGGCGCCTCGGCCGCGCGCAAGTTCGACATCGAGGCCTGGATCCCCACCCAGGGCAAGTACCGCGAGGTCACCTCGACCTCCAACACCACCGAGTACCAGGCCCGCCGGCTGTCCATCCGGATGCGCGAGGAGGGCAAGACCCGCCCGCTCGCCACCCTCAACGGCACCCTGGTCGCGATCCCGCGCACCATCGTGGCGATCCTGGAGAACCACCAGCAGGCCGACGGCTCCGTCGTCGTGCCCGAGGCGCTGCGGCCGTTCCTCGGCGGGCGGACCGTCCTGGAGCCGGTCAAGTAGGCCGGGCCCGTACCCGCTCCGCCCGCAGTACGCGCTCTGCCCGCAGTACCCGCACGCACTCGCAGTACCCGCTCCACCCGCAACTCCCGGGAGACGACCGGCCCATGAGCACCACCAGCCCCAGCCCCGTCTCCCCGGAAGGCACCCTCGGCGGTGGCGACCTGCCCTACCGGCTGGTCGCCACCGACCTCGACGGCACCCTGCTGACCAGCGCGGAGACCGTCTCCGAGCGCACCCGCGCCGCACTGGCCGCGGCCACCGGCGCGGGCGCGCTGCACATCATCGTCACCGGCCGCTCGGCCGTCTGGGCCCGGCCCGTCTTCGACGAGATCGGCTACACCGGGATAGCCGTCTGCGGCCAGGGCGCCCAGGTCTACGACGCCGGCGCGCACAAGCTGCTCACCTCGCTCACCCTCGACCGCCGGCTCGCCGCGCTCGCCATCGAGAAGATCGAAGCCGAGACCGGGCCGCTCGCCATCGCCGCCAACCAGGACGGCCTCGACGGCCAGGTGCTGGCCGGGCCGGGCTACGAACTGCTCATCGGCTCCGACCTGCCCGTCGTCCGGGTCGACCGCGGCGAGCTGCTCGCCTCCCCCGTCAGCAAGCTCTACATCCAGCACCACGCCCTGACCGACGACGCCCTGGCCGAAGCCGCCCGCCGCGCCGCCGGCGACCTGATCGGCGTCGTGATGGCCGGCGCCGGCGTGGTCGAACTCCTCCCGCTCGGCCTCTCCAAGGCCACCGGGCTCGCCGTCGCCGCCCGCCGCCTCGGCCTGCGCGCCCGCGACACCATCGCCTTCGGCGACATGCCCAACGACGTCCCGATGTTCGGCTGGGCCGCGCACGGTGTCGCCATGGCCAACGCCCACGAAGAACTCCTGGCCGTCGCCGACGCGGTCACCACCAGCAACGACGAGGACGGCGTCGCGGCCGTGCTGGAGCAGCTCTACCCGCCCCGCTGACCAGGGCCTCGGCGGCCCGGGGGTACGGGGGTGTGCCCATGGAGGGTGCGGCCGGGGACACGCGCGGACGGACAGGCCGGTGGGCCGTGACCGTGGGGGCGCTGGCTCGGGGGCGGGGCCTGCCGGGGGCGCGGTTTCCGTGGGCTCGAAGGTGGCAGGACGTTTACGGACTGTTCTGGGCCAGTTGTAGGATGACCGGGCAAGCAGTTGTAGGATGACCGACGACTGGTGAGGCGCGGTGACGGAGGGAGGCCCGGGATGAGCGGCGACGGCAACGGTCTGCAGGCGGCCGGGCGGCGGTCGCTGGTGGACACCGCGATCGAGCAGCTGCGGGAGCAGCTGGCCGCTGGCGCGTGGCCCGTCGGGTCGCGGATCCCCACCGAGCACGAGCTCGCCGAGCGGTTGCAGGTCGGGCGGAACACCGTGCGGGAGGCGATCCGGGTGCTGGTGCACGCCGGGATGCTGGTCTCCCGCCAGGGCGAGGGGACCTTCGTACGGTCCACCAGCGACCCGGCGTCGGTGCTGCGCGGCGTCCAGCGTTCGGGCATCCGGGACGTCCTGGAGGTCCGCGCCGCGCTGGAGACCGAGGGCGCGCGGCTGGCCGCGCTGCGGCACACCCCCGAGGACGTCCGGCGGATGCGCGCCGCGCTGGCCCGTGAGGCCGAGGTGTTCGCGACGCACCCCGAGCGGGCGAGCCGCGAGGCCACCGTCGAACACGACCTGGAGTTCCACACCGCCGTCGTCGAGGCCGCGCACAACCCCGCCCTGACCGAGGTGTACCGCTACTTCGGCGCCTCCGTCCGCGAGTCCATGACCGCCGCGTTCGGCGACCACGACATGCCCGAGGCGGTCATGGCGACCCACGAGGCACTGGTCGACGCGATCGAGAGCGGTGACCCGGACCGGGCCGAGGCGGCGTGTCGTGCGCTGCTCGCCGGCCCGACCGCGGCCGTCGAGCAGCTGCTCGCGGCCATCGCGGCCCGGAAGTAGGGACGGCGCGAGCCTCCGCTTCCCGCCCGCATCCACGTACGTCCAGAAAGAAACAGCACCCCCATGGCCGTCACCCGTGCCCAGCAGCCGGTTGTCACCACTCCCGCCCCGCTCCCCGTCCGCGCCCGGCTGGCCCATCCGCTCCTGCTGCTGACCGGCATCGTGCTGGTCGCGCTGAACATGCGTGCCTGCCTGGCCGCGGTCTCCCCGATGGTCGGCGAGATCCAGCGGACCTTCGGCCTCTCCGCGACCGCGAGCGGCCTGATCACCACCGTGCCGGTGCTGTTCCAGGGCGTCGGCGCCCCGCTCACCCCCCGGCTGACCCGCCGCTTCGGTGCCGAGCGGGTGGTGCTGGGCGCGGTGCTGGTGCTGGGCGCCGGCGTGCTGCTGCGGGTGCTGCCCTCGGTGTTCGCGCTGTACGCGGGCTGCGTGGTGATCGGCGTGGCCATCGCGGTGCTGAACGTGTCGATGCCGGGCCTGGTCAAGCGGGAGTTCCCGGACCGCGCGGCGACCATGACCGGTGTCTACTCGACCACCATGCTGGTCGGGGCCACCCTCGCCGCGGGCACCTCCGTCCCGCTGGAGCACGCCCTCGGCGGCGGCTGGCGGGCCTCGCTCGGCGCCTGGTCACTGCTCGCGCTGGTCGCGGCGGTGGCCTGGCTGCCGCAGGTGCTGCGCAGCCGTCGGGAGCGGGGCGTGGTGGCCGCGGCGGCCGCGCCGGGGAAGCCGATCGAGGGCCTCTGGAAGTCCCCGCTGGCCTGGCAGATCAGCCTCTTCATGGGCATCTCGTCGCTGCTGGTCTACACCCTGGTGGCCTGGATGCCGACGATCCTGGCGGACCACGGGATGGACCGCGGCCAGGCCGGTCTGGTCTTCGCCTTCTCCAACCTGGTGCAGGTGGCCGGGGCCTTCCTGGTGCCGCTGATGGCCGGCCGGATGACCAGCCAGCGGGCGCTGGCGGTGACCATGGCCGCGCTGAACGGACTGGGCATCGCCATGCTGCTGGTCGCGCCGGTGTCCGCGGCGTGGGTCTCGGCGGCCGTCCTCGGCGTGGCGCAGGGCGGTTCGCTCGGCCTGGGCCTGGCGTTCATCGTGCTGCGCACCGGCAGCGCGGCCGGGGCCGCCCAGCTGGGCGGGATGTCGCAGGCGATCGGCTACCTGGTCGCGGCGGCCGGACCGGTCGGCGCGGGCGCGCTGCACCAGCTCACCGGCGGCTGGGAGACCACCCTGGTGCTGATGCTGGTGCTGGTCGTGGTGGTGGGCGCGGCCGGCTGGGGCGCGGGCCGCGACCGTACGCTCTGAGAACCTTTCGTGGGTCCTTCCGTACGGCGCTCCGGGGATGCCCGGGGCGCCGTACGGCTCATTCCGCGTCGCGCGCGCCGGTCGGGACCACTCCGCGCCGCGCCCGCCGGGCGGGATCACTCCTCACCCCGTGTGCGGGTCGGGGTCACTCCTCGCCTCGCGTGCGGGTCGGGATCACTCCCCACCCCGTGTGCGGGTCGGGATCACTCCTCGCCGGCCAGGGTCAGTCCGGCCAGCTTCACCGAGGCCAGCACCGTCGCTCCGACGGTGACCGCCAGCAGCAGCGGGACGGCCACGCCGAAGGAGACGTCGGCGCCGATGGCGGCGTCCCCGGCGACCGCCTCGGCCACCGCGCGGCCCCACTGCTGGATGCTCAGCGTCCGGGCGCCGTCGACGAAGTTGCCGACCACCGACTCCCAGATCAGGGCGTACCCGAGCCCCGCCACCACGGCGTGCCGGGTGACCACGCCGAGCAGCAGGAACAGCGCGCTGTACGCGGCCCCGGCGACCAGCACCGCGACGGTGTAGCCCAGCACCATGCCGTCCCGGGTGCCGTACAGCAGCAGCCCCGACAGCAGCGTCGGGACGACCGAGAACAGCCAGGTGACGCCGATCGCGACGGCCAGCTTGGTGGTGATGATCCGCCACCGCGGGAGCGGCTTGGCGAGCAGGTAGACGATCGAGCCGTCGTCGATCTCGGTGGCGATCACCCCGGTGCCGACCACCAGGCCGAGGATCGGGACGAGGGTGCCGAGGCCGAGATCCCCGAGGATCCGGACGGTCAGCCCGTGCGTGTCGGTGTTGTCCGACCCGCTCGCGAGGGCGGAGACGAGCAGCAACAGGGCGGGGACCACCAACAGCAGCAGGCCGCGGCGGCGCCCCAGCAGTCCGCGCAGGGTCAGCCTGGCGACGGTGGGGTTCATGGTCGGTCGGCCCCTTCCTGGGCAACGGAGGGCATGGCGGCGGGCACGGGGTCGGGCGCGGCGGCCGGTGCTGAGCCGGGCACGGCGGCGGGCACGGGGTCGGGCGCGGCGGCGAGCACGGGGTCGGGCGCGGCCGTCACGCGGAGACCAGGTACGAGAAGACGCTCTCCAGCGACTCGTCGGCCGGGGAGACGGTGTACAGGCGGATGCCGGCCTCCCGGGCGACCCTGGGCAGGAGGGTGGTGAAGCCCTGGAAGTCGACCGCCTGGATCCGCAGCGCGCGGTCGCGCTCGTCCACCTCGATGCCGGTGGTGGAGCCGTCGGCGATCAGCGCGGCGGCGAGCCGGCGGTCGTCGCTGGAGCGGACCAGGTAGCGGTGCGGGCGGTCGGTCATCAGCCGGCGGATCCTGCGGAAGTCGCCGGAGGCCGCGTGCCGGCCGGCCACCACCACCTCGATGTGCCGGGCGAGTTGCTCGACCTCCTCCAGGATGTGGGAGGAGAACAGCACCGTCCGGCCGTCGGCGCCGAAGCGGCGCAGCAGGTCCATCAGCTGGAGCCGCTGGCGCGGGTCCATGCCGTTGAAGGGTTCGTCCAGCAGCAGCACGGCCGGATCGTGGACGAGCGCGGAGGCCATCTTGACCCGCTGCTTCATGCCCTTGGAGTACGTCCCGGTGCGGCGGTCCTTGGCGTACGCCATCTCGACCAGGTCCAGCGCCCGGCGGGCGGCGGCGCCGGGCTGCGGCAGGCCGTGCAGTTCGGCGTTGGCGAGGACGAACTCCCAGCCGGTCAGGTAGTCGTACATGGACTCCCGCTCGGGGACCAGTCCGATCTGCCGGTAGACCTGCTGGTTGCGCCAGATCGGCGCGCCGTCCAGGGTGACCGAGCCGCTGGAGGGGGAGAGGAAGCCGCTCATCATGTGGATGAGGGTGGACTTGCCCGCGCCGTTGGGCCCGAGCAGGCCCGTGATGCCGGGACCGATGGACATGGTGATGTCGTTGACCGCGACCACGTTCCCGAACCAGCGGGAGACCTTGTCGATGCTGATGGTGGCCATGCCGCCCTCTCTCAAACCTTCTTGTAGCGGCGCAGCAGCAGCTGGTACGAGCCCACCACCATGGCCACCGCGACGAGTGCGAAGACCGCCAGGCCGAGCCCGCCCGGCGCGTGCCGGCGGTCGAGGCCGGTGCCGAGGTCGAACAGCTCGTTGACGAGGGACTCCACCAGGTTGGTGGGCGAGATCAGCGAGGTCCACTGCGCGGTGTCGGAGCCGGTCGTGCTCGGGTTGCTGATGCCGACCGCGACGCCGGCCACCGCGGCGCTGATGGCCAGGTAGCCCATGACGGCGGCCACCCCGAAGCCCCGGCGCGGGGTGGCGGCCGCGATGACCAGCGCCACCGAGGTCGGCACCAGCGCGTACAGCACGGCCGCGGCCAGGCCGTACAGGACGTGCCCGGTGTTGTACGAGAAGTCCATCCCGCCGAGCAGCGCACCGAGGTACAGCACCAGCAACGGCGCCGACATCAGCAGCAGTTGGGCGCAGACCATGGCCGCGAACTTGGCCCGGACGTAGTCGGTGCGGGTGATCGGGCGGGAGAAGTAGAGCGGCACGGTCTGGTAGCGGAGGTCCCGGGAGAGCAGGACCGGCGCCTGGGAGGCGAGGAAGACCGAGACCACCAGGTTGAGACTGGCGAGGTAGCCCGCGTACTCGACCGGGAGTTCCTCGCGCTTCAGGGTGATCGCGAACGCGACCATGATGACGGCGGGCACGGTGACCACGCCCAGCACCAGCATCGGCAGCACCTTGGACTTGCCGGAGCGGCCCAGGCCGTAGGCGGCGCGCAGGCTCTGGGTGAACAGCGAGCGGGTGGCGTAACCGCGGCCCAGCCGGGGGCCGTTGTAGCCGCGGTAGCCGATGTCGTGGATGACGCCGGTGTCGGCGGGCGCGGTCTCAGGAGGCAGCGACATCGTCCGTCCCTCCCCTGCTCTGCTCGGTCTGCTCGGTGTGATCGGTCTGCTCGGTGTGATCGATCCGCTCCGCTTGCTCGGCCCGTTCGGCCTGCGCCGCCTGTGCTGCCTGCGCCGGCCGCTCGGCGGTCCGGCCGTCCTCGCCCGTCGGGGAGGTGAAGAGTTCGGCGACCCGGTGCCGCCGCTGTTCCAACCGGACCAGGCCGAGGCCGAGTTCGGCGACGGTGTCGCGGATGGTGTCGTACGTCGACTCGTCCGCGAGCCGGACCAGCAGCAGGTGCGAGCCCTCGGGCTGGACCTCGATGCCGGCGGCGGCCAGGCGCTCGCGCACGGCCGCCCCGGGTTCGAGCCGATGGTCCTCCGGGTGGTCCGTGACCTCCACCGCGAGGACGGCCGTCGTCCCGGTGAAGGAGGCGGTGGAGGAGGACCGCAGCAGCTTGCCGCCGTCGATGACGACCAGGTGGTCGCAGGTGCGCTCCAACTCGCCGAGCAGGTGGGTGGTGACCAGCACGGAGATGCCGAAGTCGGTGTGCACGCGGCGGATCAGGGCGAGCATCTCGTCCCGGCCGGCCGGGTCGAGGCCGTTGGTCGGCTCGTCCAGCAGCACCAGCTTGGGGTCGTGCACCAGTGCCTGGGCGAGCTTGACCCGCTGCTTCATGCCGGTCGAGTACCCGCCCATCGGGCGGTACCGCTCCTCGTACAGGCCGACGTGCCGCAGGATGTCGGCGGTGCGCTCCCGGGCGGCGGTGGCGGGCAGGCCCGCCATCCGGGCCATGTGGACGACGAACTCGGTCGCGGAGACGTCCGGCGGCAGGCAGTCGTGCTCGGGCATGTAGCCGACCCGCTCGCGGATCTCGGAGCCCCGGGTGGCGATGTCCAGGCCGAGGACCTCGCCCCGGCCGGACGTGGCCGGGGCCAGCCCGAGCAGGATCTTGATCAGGGTGGACTTGCCCGCACCGTTGGCCCCGACCAGCCCGACCACCCCGGGCCGCACCTCGACGGTGAGCTGGTCGAGGGCGGTGACCCGGGGGAACCTCTTGGTGAGGCCGTCCGTCGTGATGACAGCTGTGGACACGCCCTCAAGGTAGTGCGCACGGGCCGCGGCGGGCATGGGCTGGAATGACGAGGCCCTGTGCTGCTGCGGTATGACGCCGGGGCCGATCTCCCCTAGGGGTCGGCGGATCGGCCCCGGGCCGGCGGTGCGGACTCGGGCGAGCGGACCCAAGCGTGCGGACCCAAGCGTGCGGAGCCAAGCGCGTGCGGACTCAGGACCGGGAACTCAGGAGTGCGGGCGCTCCCACAGCTCGACGACCTTGCCGGAGGCGTCGAGCGCCAGCTTGTAGTCGCCGGTCGAGCAGGGGTACGAGCCCTTCTGGTTCCCCGGCGTGGCGATGCACTCGTTGATGTGCTTGACCACGTCGGCCACGTTGACGTCCTTCGGCGGGGCGACCACCGAGCGGAGGTGGCCCTTGGCGGTCGGTGCGAAGGCGGCGGTCTTGTCGGCGCCCACCGGCTCGAAGCCGACGTCGTCGACGCCGCAGACGTCCTTGGTCTCCTTGTAGACCAGGGTGGTCGTGGTGGTGCCCTTCACCGGGTAGATCCACTTCTGGCCGGCCGGCAGCGGGTCGTGGGTGCAGAACCCCTCGGGCTCGCCGGAGGCCCCCGGCGAAGCCGTCCCCGAGGGCTTCCCGCTCGGCGCGGTCTTCCCGGGGGCGACGGAGGGCGAGACGGCCGGGGCCGCGGTGGTGGGGGCGGCGGTCGCGGCGGTCGCTCCGCCTCCCGCGCCCTGGTCCGACGAGTCGTCCGGTCCACAGGCCGCCAGACCGAACGCGGCGGTGGCCACCAGAGCGGCGGCGAGCAGTCTCCTGGAAGCAGGCATGACGAAGGATCCCCCGTTGTGACGCATGATCAGTTGGATGGTGCGGCCGACAGACTAGCGCCTCCCGCCGACACCCTCGGGGGTGTTCCACCGCCACCCGCCCGGCCGGGGCGCGCGCCACCCCGCGCGCCCGGGCCGGAAGGGGTCAACTCAGCTGCGCCAGGCCCTCGGTGGCGATCCGCTCGAAGACGGCGAGGTCGTTCTCGAAGATCGAGTCCGGCACCGGCCAGTGGATGACCAGCTCGGTGATCCCCAGCTCCCGGTACGTACCCGCCCAGTCGACGAAGGCGTCCACGGACTGGAGCGGCTTCTCCGCCGTCGAGCCCTGGAGCAGCACCTTCTCCAGCGTGGCCGCGTCCCGGCCCTGCGCCTCGCAGGCCGCCGTCAGCTTCGCGATCTGCTGGGCGATCACCGCGGGCGCCTGCTCGACCGGGACGTCCGCCGGGCCCTTCGGGTCGCCGTACGTCACCCAGCCCTGGCCGTACTCGGCGGCCAGCCGCAGCCCGCGCGGGCCGGTCGCGGCGACGTAGAACGGGACCCGCGGCGTCTGCACGCAGCCGGGGATGTTCCGCGCCTCGACCGCCGAGTAGTACGTGCCCTCGCGGGTGGTGGCGTCAGTGCGCAGCAGCTCGTCCAGCAGCGGCAGGAACTCGCCGAACCGGTCGGCCCGCTCCTTCGGCGACCACGCCTCCTGGCCCATCGCCGTCGCGTCGAAGCCGGTGCCGCCGGCGCCGATGCCCAGGGTGAGGCGCCCGCCGGACACGTCGTCCAGCGTGATCAGCTCCTTCGCCAGCGTGACCGGGTGCCGGAAGTTCGGCGAGGTCACCAGCGTGCCCAGGCGGAGGCGCTCGGTGGCGGTGGCCGCCGCCGTCAGGGTCGGGACCGAACCGAACCACGGCTCGTCCCGGAAGGACCGCCAGGACAGGTGGTCGTAGGTGTACGCGGCGTGGAAGCCGAGGTCCTCGGCCCGCCGCCAGATCTTCTGCCCCTCGCTCCACCGGTGGATGGGGAGGATCACCGTGCTCAGTCGCATGCCCCGACCCTACGGGAGCCGTCGGCGGCCGGGCCCGCGCCGACTCGACGACCGTTGCGGCCCGGGCGAGGCGGGTCGGGGACGGGGAGCGGCCGCCGGGCCGGGGCGGCGGTCCCGGTCGGCTTCACCGCAGCAGCCAGCTCAGCAGGGTCGTCGCCGTGAACACCGTGCCGGACGCCAGGAGGACGGCGCGCCGGGTCAGCCATCCCGGGCCGTCCGGGGGCCGGGACTGCGGGACCGGAGCCAGCAGCGCGTCCGCGAAGTCCCGGGCGGTCGGCGGGCGGTCCGCCGGCTCGACGGACATCGCGGCCCGCAGCAGCAGGGCGACGTTCGGCGGGAGTTCCGTTCCGGCGGGGAGCGCCGGCAGCGTCGAGGCGGTCGGCTGGCCGCTCATCAGGGCGGTGGCGCGTCCGCCCGGGCCGAAGGGCTTCTGCCCGGTGAGCAGCTCGTAGGCCACGACGGCCAGCGCGTAGACGTCGGCCCTGCCGTCGAACCCGCCGGTCTGGAAGGCCTGTTCCGGTGCCATGTAGGCGGGCGTGCCCGTGGTCACCGTCAGCCCGGACGCGTCGGCCAGTTGCTTCGCGCTGCCCAGATCCGCCACCAGCACGGCGGCGGGCGCGGAGTCGGTGGCGAGCAGCAGGTTGGACGGTTTGACGTCGCGGTGCACCACGCCCGCCTCGTGCAGGACCTGGACCGCGTAGCCGGCCTCCGCGGCCAGCCGCAGCGCCTCCTGCGGGTCGCACTGCCCGACCCGGTCCGCCAGGGTGCCGCCGCGGACGTAGTCCATGACGAAGTAGGGCCGCTCCTCCTGCACCCCGACGTCGTGCACCCGGACCACCCGCGGGCTGGCGATCCGGCGCAGCAGCCTCGCCTCCGCCAGGAACCGCTCCCGCACGTCGGCGTTGGCCGCCCAGTTCTCGGCCAGCACCTTCACCGCGACCTCGGTGTCGAGCTCCGGATCGTAGGCCTTCCAGACCGTGGCGAAGGAGCCCGCTCCGAGCCGCTCCAGGAGGAGGTAACGGCCGAGCTTGCGCATGTGGCAGCATTCTGCCGGAGTCGGGGGGAGCGCGGAACTCCCGCCGGACGGGCGGGTGCCGGGCGGGACGAGACGGGGGATCCGGGTGTTCGAGGAAGGCGAGCTGGAACGGCTCGTGGCGGCTGCCCAGGCGGGGGACCCGGGGGCCAGGGAGTACCTGCTGGCCAAGCTGCGGCCGGTGGTGCTGCGCCGCTGCGCGCGCTTCCTGCCCCACCACGCCGACGCGGAGGAGGCGGCGCAGGACGCCCTGCTGTCCATCAGCACGCACCTGGGCGAGTACGGCGGCCACGGCTCCTTCCAGGGGTGGGTGACGGTGATCGCCTCGAACGCCGCCCGGTCCACCTACCGCTCGATGCGCCGGCGCGCCGAGGACAGCCACGCCGACCTCCCCGAGTCCGTCGACCCGCGCACCACCAGCGTCATCGCCGGAACCCGGCTCGACCTGATGGAGGCGCTGGCCGCGCTGGAGCGGCAGCACCCCGCCCTCGTGGAGGCCTTCGTGCTGCGCGACCTGGGCGACCTGACCTACACCCAGGTGGCCGAGGCGCTGGACGTACCGCTGGGCACCGTCAAGGACCGCATCCACAAGGCCCGCCGCTTCATGCGCGAGCGCCTGGTCACCGGTCCGTGAAGGGCCGTCCCCCGACGGGCGGCGGCCGCGTCGTCCTGCGGCCCCGGTCCGCCGCGGCCGCCCTGGTGGCAGCCGCCGCGCTCGGGCTGGCGACCGGCCGGTACGTCCTGCCGACGCCTCCGGGCGCCACCCCGCACCCGGCGGCGCAATCGGGGGCCGCGGCCGGCGCGGCGTCCCCGGGGGCGTCCGCTCCCGCGCCGCCCGGCGGTTCCGCACCGGCTCCCGGGTCCTCGGCCTCCGGCGCCGCCTCACCGACCGCGGCGACTGCGGCGACCGCGGCGACCGGCGCGACCGGGCCGCTGACGACCGCGAACCTCCTGGGCCCCGCGGCGTTCGGCCAGGACGTCGGCGGCGGGCGGATCCACGTCACCGACCGGTACGGCGACGGGGCCTACGCCAACGCCGCCTGCACCGGCGAGAAGACCCTCACCCAGACCCTGGGCGGCCGCGGCGCCCACTTCCGCGGACTGATGACCGGCACCCGTACGACCCCGGAGGACCCCACCCTGGCCGTCAGCCCCGACGACCAGGTCGCCCGCGAGGTCGCCGCCGAGGCCCAGAGCCCCTCCCTGGCGCAGAACTACGCCCAGCGCCTGCTGCTGGAGGAGGAGCCCTGCCAGGAGGCACCGGCGGGGCACTGGGTCTACGGGAGGACCACGGCGCTGCGGCTCGGCCCGGACGTCACCGCGAGCTGGATGGGCAGCTACCAGGGATCTCTCAACACCGGCGGCACCGCGCCCGAGGGGAGGGAGCCCTGCGGCGGCATCGCCGTGCTGCGCAGCGGCAGCCACTACGGGGTGCTGGAGGTCTACGCCTGCCTGGACACGGCCGCGATGGACCGCGTCGTCAGGACCGCTCTGTCACAGCTGTGAAACAGCGGATCGGGGCTCCAACTTTCCCCCGGGTCGCGGCATCTCCCCGGTTGTACGAGGACGCAGCAGGCGTCCCGACCAGCAGGGGGACACGATGACCGAGAACCGGACCGTCCAGCAGAAGTCCGTCCGCCGCACCCGGCTCGCCGCCGCGGCCTGCTTCACCGCCGCGCTGATCACGGCCGGCGTCGTCGGCGCCCAGTCGGCCACCGCCGAACCGGCCGCGCACGACGCCGCCCGTCCGGCCGCGGTCGCCGCCGCGCCCGGCCTCGGCTCCGCCCGCCTCGTCCAGAGCGAGGACCTCCAGCGGGGCCTGAACCCGGTCGGCGCGACCGTCACGCTGACCGGACGCCAGGGGCTGTCCGCGTGCTCCGGCGAGGAGACGATGCATGACCTGACCCAGGGCAAGGCCACCGCGTACGCGTCCGTGACCTGGACCTTCGACACCAAGGGCCTGCTCATCGAGTCGGCCGCGAGCGCCCCCACCGGGGCCGCGGCCGACACGTGGGAGAAGCAGCTCGTCGCGCTCGTGCAGGACTGCCAGGACGAGCCCGCCGGCCACTGGCACTACGGCCCGGCCCACACCCTGGCCGCCACCGGCGGCAGCGGCCGCTGGTACCAGTCCTACGACGGCGACGGCACCGTCAGCGGCGGGGTCGCGGTCCTGCGCAGCGGCACCAAGGTCGCCGTCGTCGAGCTCACCGGCCGGCCCGCCGACGCCCCGGCCTACGTCGAGGGCCTCGCCACCGCAGCGCTGAAGCGCCTCGCCTCCTGAACGGCCGCCCGGCTCCGCCCGCGTGCGGGCGGAGCCGGCCGCTCCGGGGAGCGCCCGTGCGCGGTGGGGCCGGTCAGCGCTGGAGGGTGAGGAGGCCCGGGCGCCAGGGGAGCTGGTCGTAGGGGCCGGTCGCGGTGGGGGACTTGCCCTGGTAGAGGAGCTGGAGGTGGCAGGGGTCGATGGTCATCGTCTGGTCGGGGTTGTCGCGGACGAGGTCGCCGTGGCTGATGTCGTTGGTCCAGCCGGCACCGCTGTTGGCCTTGCCGGCGAACGGGTTGTTCTCGGTGGCGGCCTGCGGGGTCCAGGGGCCGTTCAGGCTGGTGGCGGTGAAGGAGCGGAAGTAGCGCTGCTCGCTCGCGCCCCGGGCCTCGACGATCATCAGGTACTGGTTCCGGTCCTTGACCTTGTAGACCTGCGGGGCCTCGAAGAGGTTCTTCACGGTGTCGGTCATGACCGTCGTGGCGGAGGAGCCGAAGGTGCCGGGGAAGTTCCCGATCGGCATGCTCGCGCGGTAGATGCTGCCGTTGTCACCGGCGAAGAACAGGTACATGTTCTGGTCGTCGCCGATCAGGGTCTGGTCGATCGGGCCGGTGCCGGAGCCCGGGATGGAGCCGGTGAACAGCGGCTGCGGCGCGGACCAGCCGTTGGGGTTGGTCGGGTCGCCGGAGGTGCGGTAGACGAACGGCCACGGGCCCCACTGGTAGGCGAGCACCCAGATGTTCTTGGGCGCGAAGTAGAACAGGCTCGGCGCCACCGCCTTCTCGCTCATGCCGGTCTGGGGGGCCGAGGCCATGTCCGACCAGTCGGTGAACGGGGCGAAGGCCATCGAGCCGTACGAGGAGCCGTTCACGGTCGACCCGTAGACCAGGTGCTTGCCGTGGTAGACCACGTCGGTGAAGTCCTTCAGCGCGCCCCAGCCGTGGGCCGGCTGGGCGAGTGCGCCGGTCGAGGACCAGTGGTACGTCGACGGCAGGGCGCAGGTGCTGCTGCCGCCCGTCGGCGCCCCGGCCGGCTTGAAGGTCCAGTGCTGGTTGGCGGCGCCCCAGGAGTCCCAGATCTGGACGCCGGTGCCGTTGGCGGTCCGGTTGCCCGGGGTCTCCAGGGCGCGGCCGCTGGCGACGTTGGTCAGGGTGTGGGTGCCGTCGCTGTTGCGGGCGGCCTTCCAGTGCTGGTTGGCACCGCCGTTGGCGTCCCAGACCTGCACCGTGGTGCCGTTGCCGGTCCGGTTGCCCGGCTCGTCCAGGACGCGGCCGCTGGCGAGGTTGGTGAGCGTGTAGGAGCCGTCGCCGTTCCTGGTGGCCCGCCACTGCTGGTTGGCGGCCTCGCCGTTGGCGTCCCAGACCTGGAGCGGGGTGCCGTTGCCGTTCTGGCCGGCGGGCTCGTCGAGGACGCGTCCGGTGGCCGCGCCGGTGAGGGTGTAGACGCCGCCGGAGGTGAGGTCCCCGTCCGGCGTACCGCCGCCGGCGCCCGCCAGGGTGGTCAGCACCGAGCCGTAGGCGGCCTTCTTGGTGCCCTTGCCGTCGAACAGCAGCGGGTTCTCACCGGTGCGCCAGGAGTCGCTGTCGCGGATGCCCCACACCGTGATGCCGGTGCAGCGGGGGGTGTCGAGGCAGGCCTTGACGGCATCGGCGTAGGCGTTGGCGGCGGCCTGGGCGATGTCGAGTTCGGTGAGCTGGACGTCCACGCCGAGCGCGGCGAAGTTGGCGAGCGTGGTGCGGAAGCTCGCCGGAGCGCCGCCGGCGCCGAAGTGGCTCTGGAAGCCGACGCAGTCGATCGGCACGCCGCGGGACTTGAAGTCCTTGACCATGCGGTAGACGCCCTGGGTCTTGGCGTCGGACCAGTTCTCGATGTTGTAGTCGTTGTAGCAGAGCTTGGCGGTGGGGTCGGCGGTGCGCGCGGTGCGGAAGGCCTCCTCGATGAAGCCGTCGCCGAGCACGTCCTGGAAGACCGAGCTGCGGTGGCGGCCGCTGCCGTCGTCGGCGAAGGCCTCGTTGACCACGTCCCAGGCGTAGATCTTGCCCTTGTAGTGGGACGCCTCCTGGGTGATGTGGTTGTCCATCACGCCGCGCAGCGTGTTGGCGTCGTTGATCGAGCGGACCCAGCCGGGCAGTTGGGAGTGCCAGACCAGGGTGTGGCCGCGCAGCTTCTGGCCGTGGGCGGCGGCGTGGTTGACGATCGCGTCGGCGGGGCCGAAGTTGAACGACCCCCGGGACGGTTCGGTGCTGTCCCACTTCATCTCGTTCTCCGGGGTGATGGTGCCGAACTCCCGGTCGAGGATGGCGGAGTACGTCGAGTCGCCGAGCCGGCCCGCGGCCACCGCGGTGCCGAAGTAGCGGCCGCTGCCGGCCGCCGCCGCACCCAGCGTGGTCGGCGTGCCGGAGTCCGGCGTGAACGCGGCCTGCGCGATCAGCGGTACGGCCGCGCCCACGGCGGCGAGGGCCACGGCGACGGCGATGACGCGGCGGGTGGGCGGACGGCGGCGATGAACACGGTTCTGGTCTGACAACGGCTTGTCCCTCCGACGCTGTGGGCCCCGATCCGGGCCTCGGTCACCTGCCGGTTGCCGCCGCGCGCACGGAGGTTGCCGCCGCCGGGAGGAATCTTTCCCGTCGGGCCGGCCCCGGATTCCCTCCTCGGGCCGCCCCGAAGAATTCTCCGGCCCCCGGCAACCTTCGCGGAACCGGTGACCACCAGGGGGTGGATCCGGCCGGTGCCGCCGTCCGGATCCGCACTTCTTCCGTGACCGGTTCGCAAGGAGAACGTCTACCCATGAGCACCCCTCCGAAGGGCAGCCGACGCGGGCGCCACCGCCGTCGCGCGGGCACCACCGCTCTGCTGCTCGGTGTGCCCCTCGCCGCCGTGTCGTACTTCTTCGTGCACGAGGACTCGCAGGCCGCGACGATCGACGACGGCGCCTACTACCGGCTGGTCTCCGTGAGCAGCGGCCAGGTGCTGGACGTCAACGCCTTCTCGACCGCCGACGGCACCCGCGTCCAGCAGTGGCCCGACCAGAACACCGCCAACCAGCAGTGGAAGCTGAAGCCCACCGGGGACGGCTACTACGAGCTGGTGAACCGCAACAGCGGCAAGGTGCTGGGCGTCGCGGGCGACTCGAACGGCAAGGGCGCCGCCACCGAGCAGCAGACGGACCGCTCCTCGGGCTCGCAGCAGTGGAGGATCGCCGACGCGGGACAGTCCGGTGCCGTCACCTTCACCTCCCGCGCGAGCGGTCAGGTCCTGGACGTCTCCCGGTACTCCTCCGACCGGGGCGCGCAGATCATCCAGTGGCCGCTCACGGGCGGCGCCAACCAGCAGTGGAAGCTGGTGAAGTCGGGCGGTGCGCAGCCCTCCGGGAACGGCTCGTACGTGTGGAAGAACGCCCCGGTGGCGGGCGGCGGCTACGTCACCGGCCTGGTCTTCAACCAGAAGGAGAAGGGCCTGCTGTACGCGCGCACCGACATGGGTGGCGCCTACCGCTGGGACACCGCGGCCGAGCAGTGGATCCCGCTGACCGACTGGGTCGGCGAGAAGGACTGGAACCTGCTGGGCATCGAGTCCCTGGCCACCGACCCCGTCGCCCCGGACCGGCTCTACCTCGCGGCCGGCACCTACACCAACGACTGGTCCGGCAACGGCGCGGTCCTGCGCTCCACCGACCGCGGCCGCACCTTCCAGCGCACCGACCTGCCGTTCAAGCTGGGCGGCAACGAGGACGGCCGGGGTGCGGGCGAACGGCTGGTGATCGACCCGGCGAACCACGACACCCTGCTGCTGGGCACCCGGAAGAACGGCCTGTGGCGCAGCACCGACGCCGGTGCCACCTGGAGCCAGGTCTCCTCGTTCCCGGTCAAGGACGGCGCGAGCTTCGGCACGGGCATCTCCTTCGTGACGTACGGCCCGGCCGGCAGCAACACCGTGTACGTCGGCGTCGCCGACAAGTCCACCAATCTCTACCGCTCGACCGACGGCGGCAGGACCTGGCAGGCCGTCGCCGGACAGCCCACCGGCTACGTGCCCCAGCACGGCGTGCTCTCCGGGGACGGCTCGCTGTACGTGACGTACGCCGACAACCCCGGCCCCAACAACGTGACGGCGGGTGCGGTCTGGAAGTACGCGACGAACGGCGGGGCGTGGAAGAACGTCTCCCCGTCCCAGGGCGACTACGGGTTCGCCGGCCTGGCCGTCGACCCGCAGAAGCCGTCCACGGTGATGGTCACCACCCTGGACCGCTGGTGGCCCGCCGACGAGCTCTACCGCTCCACCGACGGCGGGGCGACCTGGAAAACCCAGTCCGACAGGTCGGTGCGGGACGCCTCCGCCGCCCCGTACGTCGGCACCGGCATCGGGCACTGGATGACGGCCCTGTCCATCGACCCGTTCGACTCCGGGCACGTGCTGTACGGCACCGGCAGCGGCCTGTGGGGCAGCAAGGACGCCGACGCGACCGACCACGGCGGCACCAGCCACTGGACGGTGCCCGCCCGCGGCCTGGAGGAGACGGCGCTGTACGACGCGGTCTCCCCGCCCGGCGGCCCCGCCCTCATCACCGCCATGGGCGACCAGGGCGGCTTCGTGTACGACGACCTGACGAAGGAACCCGCCGGGCGGCTGGTCAACCCGACGATCTACAACAGCACTTCCGTCGACTTCGCCCAGTCGAACCCGTCGCTGGTGGTCCGGGTCGGCAGGGGCGGCGAGCAGGACGGCGCCGTCTCCACCGACGGCGGCCACACCTGGAAGGGCTTCCCGTCGGAGCCGGTGCCCAGCGCCGACAGCGGACACATCGCCATCGCGGCGGACGGCTCCAGCATCGTCTGGACCGAGGCCGGTCAGGCCCCGTACCGCTCCACCGACCGGGGCGCGAGCTGGTCGAAGGTCAACGGCCTGGGCAACGGGGCCGTGGTCGTCGCCGACCGTTCCTCGGCCGGCACGTTCTACTCGGTGGCCAACGGCACCCTCTACGCCAGCACCGACGGCGGTGCGACCTTCACCGCCCGCGCCGGGAACCTGCCGAGCGGCAAGCTCAGCGCCGTCCCCGGTGTCGCCGGTGACCTGTGGCTCGCCGGCGGCGGCAGGGGCCTGCTGCACTCCACCGACGGCGGGCGCAGCTTCGGCACGGTCTCCTCGGTGGAGTCCGCCTCCGCTCTCGGCTTCGGCAAGGCCGCGCCGGGAACCTCGTACCAGGCCCTCTACCTGATCGGCCACGTGAAGGGGGTCGCCGGCGTCTTCCGCTCCACCGACGGGGGCACCAGCTGGGTCCGCGTCAACGACGACGCCCACCAGTGGGGCAACTTCGCCGGCACCGCCCTCGTCACCGGCGACCCCGACGTCTACGGCCGGGTCTACGTCGGCACCAACGGCCGCGGTCTCCAGTACGGCGACCCGTCCTGATCCCGTCCTGATCCCGTCCTGATCCCGGGCCGGTTCCGAGGCCGGGCCCAGGGCTGATGCCAGGGCAGATCCCGGACCGATCCCGGGATGATCGCGGAGCCCGAGCGGGGCCGCAGGCACGACCGCCTGCGGCCCCGCCGTGCTTCGGGGAAGCCACCCGTCCTCGCCGATCCGGCGCCGGAGGCGCCCCCGCCCCCGTCAGCAAAGGGACTTGAGCGGACATACGGTGCACGGCGCCGGGGACCGGACCCCCGGCCGGCCGCCGTGAAGGGCGTCAACCGGGTATTCGCTTGCGAAGGAGTCGGCGCGGCCTGATAGAACACCCGTCGGACTCTCGTTCGAGGGTTCCTCGGATCATCCACATTGGGGGGAGCGCGGATGTCTCATCCGGCGCCACACGCCCGGCCCCTCTGGACGGCGAACCCGCTGTCCCGTGCGGCCACCCTGGCCATAGCCACCGCGGCTCTGGTCACCTACGCCGGCCTGCCGGCCGCGCACGCCGACGCGCCCACGACGCAGCGCGTCGGCAGCGTGCCGAACGCGATCCCGGCCGACGCGACCAAGACCGCCGCTCCGGCGGACGACACCCCGGTGCAGCTGAGCGTGCACCTGAAGTCGCGTGACGAGGCCGGCGCCAACGCGCTGGCCGCGGCGGTGAGCGACAAGTCGTCGCCGCTCTACCACCACTTCCTGAAGACCGGTGAGTTCGCGCAGCGCTTCGGCGCCGACCCGGCCACCGTCGCCAAGGTCAAGCAGGCCCTCACCGCGCAGGGCCTGAAGCCCGGCGACCTCGCCGCCGACGGCCTGACCATCCCGGTCTCCACCACCGTCGCCCAGGCCAAGCGCGCCTTCGACGTCGAGCTGGCCGGCTACCAGACCTCCGACGGCCGCACCGGCTTCCTGAACACCGCCGCCCCCGCGGTGCGTTCGGACGTGGCCGGGGCGATCACCGGCGTGGTCGGCCTGAACACCCTGGCGCAGGCGCACAGCAACCACGTGATCGGGGCCAAGGGCGACGGTGCCACCGGGCTCGCGCACCCGGCCGCCACCCCCGCCGCGACCTCCGGCTACCCGACCCTGTGCGGCGGCGTGGCCATGCAGTTCGGCGGCAAGACCGACGGCAAGGACTACTTCAGCCCGGCCGCGCTCGCCTCGGCCTACGGGCTCAACAGCCTGACCGACGGCGGCTACGGCACGACCGTCGCCATCTTCGCCCTGGAGGACTACTCGGACGCCGGTCTGAGCGCCTTCCAGTCCTGCTACGGCACCAACGCCTCGGTGCAGCGGGTCAAGGTCAACACCGGTGCCCAGGCCGCGCCGAGCGACAACGGCGTCGGCGTCGAGACCGCGCTGGACCTCGACACCGTCATCGGCCTCGCGCCCCGCGCGAACGTCCTGGTCTACCAGGGTCCGGACGCCTCGCGCGCCACCCAGGCGGACATCCAGAACACCTACCGCCAGATCGTCTCGGACAACCGCGCGCAGGTGGTCTCCACCAGCTGGGGCGTCTGCGACCAGGTGATGGCGGGCAGCGACCTCGCGGCGGAGCGGGACATCTTCCTCCAGGCGGCGCTGCAGGGCCAGACCGTCGTGGCGGCTTCCGGTGACGACGGCTCCAGCGGCTGCAACTACCTGAAGAACATGGGCGCTCCGGCGAACATCACCAACCTGCTGAGCACCTCCGACCCGGCGAGCCAGCCGCTGGTCACCGGTGTCGGCGGCACCAGCCTGAGCAGCAACGGCGGCGCCGTCACCGAGACGGTGTGGAACCGCAACGGCGGCGCCAGCGGCGGCGGCGTCTCCCGCTGGTCCCTCGCGGCCAACGCCTACCAGGGCGGCTTCACCGGCCCCGGCTACACCAGCACCAACTGCCAGGCCACCGGCACCAACATCTGCCGCCAGGTGCCCGACGTGGCCGCCGACGCCGACCCGGCGACCGGCTACATGGTCGCCACCGGCGCCGGCTCCTGGATGATCATCGGCGGCACCAGCGGCGCCGCTCCGCTCTGGGCCGCCATCACGGCGCACCAGAACAACCCGGGCTGCTCCGGCCGCGTGGGCTTCATCGCCCCGGCGTTCTACTGGGCCGCCAAGCACGGTCTCGGCGCGCTGCGCGACGTCACCTCCGGCAACAACGACATCGGCATCCAGGGCGGCCTGTACTGGGCCGGTTCGGGCTACGACATGGCCACCGGCCTGGGCACCCCGAACGCCGACAAGGTCATGAAGCTGGTCTGCAACCCGGACGCCGGCATGGACCGGACGATCGAGGCCGTGGAGAACGGCCAGCTGCACGAGGTCTACACCGACACCACCGGCTGGCACGACGGCACCGTCCCGGGCGTCACCGGCGTCTCCGCGCTGAGCTTCACCTACAACGCCAACGGCAACCGGGTGATCGAGGCCATCGAGAACGGTGAGCTGCACGAGATCTACACCGACGCCACCGGCTGGCACGACGGCGTGATCCCGGGCCTGTCCGGCATCACCGCGCTGAGCTTCAGCTACAGCCCCTCGGGCGCCCGCGTCATCGAGGCCATCAAGGACGGCGAGCTGCACGAGATCTACAGCGCCTCCGACGGCTGGCACGACGGCGTGATCCCCGGCCTGTCCGGCATCACCGCCATGAGCTTCAGCTACAGCCCCTCGGGCGCCCGCGTCATCGAGGCCATCAAGGACGGCGAGCTGCACGAGATCTACAGCGCCTCCGACGGCTGGCACGACGGCGTGATCCCCGGCCTGTCCGGCATCAACGCGCTGAGCTTCAACTACAACTCCTCCGGCGCCCGCGTGATCTCGGCCGTCAAGAACAACCAGCTGCACGAGGTGTACAGCGCCTCCGACGGCTGGCACGACGGCGTGATCCCCGGCATCGGCGGCAACATCACCGCACTGTCGGGCAAGATCAACCCGCACAACGAGCGCGTGATCGAGGCCATCGTCGACGGCCAGCTGCACGAGGTGCACAGCGCCGACGGCTACTGGTTCGAGGGCGCGCTGCCCGTCCCGAGCTCCGGCTCGACGGCCCTGTCGCTGGCGCTCCACTAAGGACGCCGCGGGCCCGTGAAGGGGGCCTCCCGACAGCTCGCACCGCGGGCTGCCGGGAGGCCCCCGGCGTTTTCCCGCCCCGGCTACGGGTGCGGGCGGGTGCGCTGGGCCGGGAGGCCGGGGGCGGCGGCGCGGCGGGCGAGGTCCGCGAGGGTGTGGAAGAGGACGTCACCGAGCAGGACCGGGTCGCGCGCGGGGTCGCTCGTGTCCGGGCCGCAGGACCCGGGGTGGACGGCTCCCGGGTGGACGGACCGCGGGCGGGCGGAGCCGGGGTGGGCGGCGTCGGGGTGGACGGTCGGGGACGGCTGGTCACGGAGCTGGCGAGTGGGCATGGCTCTTCCTGCCGACGGGGTGGCCGTGGGCAGTCCTGCCCCCGCTACGGTGCCGGGACACCCCGGGTGGCGGCGGATCGGCCGGAAAGCTCGTACGAAGGGCCGGATCGAACCGCGGACGGCCCCCGCGGCGCCCGGGAGCACCCGGGAACGCCCGGTGCACCGGCCCCGACCGCACCGGTGACCGGGTGGCGCCGATGGGCGAAGATGGACCGGTGACCGAACCCCGCACCGCTCCCCGTCTCGTCGCCACCGATCTGGACGGCACCCTGCTCTGCTCCGGCGGCACCGTGACCGACCGCACCGCCGCGGCGCTGGCGGCGGCCGAGGCGGCCGGGGTGCAGGTGGTGTTCGTCACGGGGCGCCCGCCGCGCTGGATGCAGCAGGTGAGCCCGCACATCGGCGGCCACGGGGTGGCGATCTGCTCGAACGGCGGCGCGGTGGTGGACGTGCGGCGCGGCGAGCTGCTGGAGTCCTTCCCGCTGCCGGTGCGGACCACCCTGGCGGTGGTCGAGGTGCTGCGGGCCAAGCTCCCCGGCACCGCCTTCGCCTTCGAGTACCCGGACGGCTGGGCCCGCGAGGACGACTACATGGTGCCGATGTGGGGCGACGAGCTGGAGCACGCGGTCGGCTCGGCGGAGGAGCTGCTGGGGCCCGACGGACCGGTCCGGGGCCTGTTCAAGCTGCTGGCCAAGCACCCGGAACTCGACCCGGACACCTTCCTGGTCGAGGCCCGGGCGGCGGCCGGGCACCTGGCCGAGATCACCCGCTCGGCACCGATCCCGCTGCTGGAGATCAGCGCGCCCGGCGTCACCAAGGCCAGCACGCTGGCCCGCTGGTGCGCCGGGCACGGGATCGACCGCACCGAGGTGGTGGCCTTCGGCGACATGCCGAACGACCTGGAGATGCTGGCCTGGGCCGGCGCCGCGTACGCCGTCGCCAACGCCCACCCGCAGGTGCTGGCGGCGGTGGCGCAGCACACGGTGAGCAACGAGCAGGACGGCGTCGCGGCGGTGCTGGAGGAGCTGCTCGGGCTCGGCTGACGCACCCGGGCGCCCTGCCCGACGTTCCTGCCCGACGTTCCCCGGCCGAGCTTCCTCTCCGAAGCCCCCTCCCCGAAGTTCTCTACCCGAAGCGCCCGTTGACGTAGTCCGCGGTCCGCTGGTCGCGCGGGCTGCCGAAGACCTGCCCGGTCGGCCCGGCCTCGACGATCCGGCCCGGGGTGTCGTGGGTGGCCAGGAAGAACGCGCAGGTCTGCGAGACCCGCTGGGCCTGCTGCATGTTGTGGGTGACGATCACGATGGTGAGCCGCCCGCGCAGCTCGGCGATGGTCTCCTCGACCCGCCGGGTGGAGGTCGGGTCGAGCGCGGAGCACGGCTCGTCCATCAGCAGGATGTCCGGGGAGACGGCCAACGACCGTGCGATGCACAGGCGTTGCTGCTGCCCTCCGGAGAGGGCGCCGCCCGGGGTGTGCAGCCGGCCGGACACCTCGTCCCAGAGTCCGGCCCTGCGCAGGCTGGTCTCCACGAGGTGCTCGCGCTCCTCCTTGGACACCTTGATCCCGGCCAGTTTGAGCCCGCTGGAGACGTTGTCCTGGATGGACATCGCCGGGAAGGGGTTGGGCCGCTGGAACACCATGCCGATCCGGCGCCGCACCTCGGCCGGGCGCCGTCCGGGCCGGTAGACGTCGTCGCCGTCCAGCAGCACCTCGCCGGCGAGGGCGGCGCCGCGCACCATCTCGTGCATCCGGTTGAGGATCCGCAGGTAGGTGGACTTGCCGCAGCCGGACGGGCCGATCAGCGCGGTGACCGCGCCGGCCGGCATCGCCAGCGAGACCCGCTCCAGCACCTTGCGGCTGCCGAACCAGGCGGAGACGTCGCGGGTCTCCAGGCCGGCGAGCGGCTCGCCGCCGGGCCGGCCCGCGGCGAGCGGGCCGGCGGCGTCGGGGGCGACCGGGGGGAGGGTGAGGGTGTCGGCGGCCGGGTCGGCCGGCGGGGTGTCGGTCAGGGGTGCGTCGGTCATCGGTACGGCCTCCGGGCGCGCGTCAGTAGAGGTTGGGCAGCAGGGCGGCGGCGTTCTCGTAGACCGCCCAGAGCAGCGCGCCGACCACCGGCGCGAGGCTCAGGTAGGCGGCCGAGCGCCGCCAGTACCGGGCCAACACCAGCGCGCCGAGCACCGCGCCGAGCAGGCCGAGCGACCACAGCTGCAGGGTGGCCAGCGCGCCCTTGTCCGCGGCCAGCGCCTTGTCGTACGGGACGGTCGCGGGCCGGCCGCCGGGGTTCCGCTCGGGGTCGCCGTCGAGCCGGGCGCCGATCAGCACGGTGGAGCCGGGGATCCAGTCCGAGTCGCCGGTGACCAGGACCAGCCGGTTGCGGGCCCGGTCGGCGATCGGGTGGTCTCCGTCGCCGTACGCGTTGACGGTGTAGGTGAACGTGCCCTGGCCGGTGGTGGCTTCGATCTTGTCCCCGACCCGCAGCCCGGACAGCCGGGCGAACGGGGCGCCGAAGGTGGCGCTGCGGCCGAAGACCACCGCGACGCCGCTCTGGCCGGGCAGCGCGGTGTCCCGGCGGTGCCCGGGGCCGCGCATCAGGTCCCGGCCGGTGGTGCCCTCGACCACCACGGCCCGGTGCAGGCCGATCGCCGGGATGTCCAGCAGGGCCACCGGGTCGCCGTCGGCGGCCGAGCCGGTGGGGGCGACGGCCCGGGCCAGTTGGTCGCGGAAGGTCTTGTACGCGGTGGACTGGTAGTGCTGCTGCTGGATGTGCGAGAGCGTGAACAGGTAGCCGACGAAGCCCAGCACCAGTGCCGCGGCCAGGCTGGCCGCCCAGGCGCCCTGGAGGAACCGCCGCCGCCCGGCGGGCACGGCGGGCCCGGCCGGGGCGGTGTCGGCGGCGGGCCCCCGCCCGGCCGTCGGGACGGCGGGCGGAGCGGCCGGCTCCGCCGGCGCCGGGGCGGTCACGAGGTGCCGCCCGAGCCGTCGCGCCGGCGCAGCAGCCGGCGGCCGAGCAGCGGCGGGACGAGGACCACGGCGAGCAGTTCCACCGCGGTGAGGGTGGACAGCGTCCAGTCCTCGGGCTTGCCGCTGACCTCGACCACGTTGGCCGCCACCTCGGTGGCGCCGCCGCGGCCGCGGGCGACCACCTGGCCGGTCTGCGGGTCGACCACGTCCCCCGTGCCGTCGTCGGCGCCGGGCGCGTTCGGGTCGCCGGTGCCCGCGCCGGGCGCGTCGGGGTCTCCGCCGGCCGCGCCGCCGACCCCGCCGGCGCCCGCTCCGGCGCCGCCCGTACCCGCGCCGTTGCCGGTGGTGCCCGTGCCGCCGGCGCCGCCGCCACCGGATCCGCCGGTGCCGCCGGGGCCGCCCGCCGCTCCGCCGGACCCGCCGCTGCCGCCCGCGCCGCCGGCGCCGCCGGCGCCCGAACCGGTCTTCACCGGCTGGCCGTTCTGCACGGTGCAGTCCAGCGGGGCGCCCTGCTTGTCGCAGGGGCTCGGCATCGGGGCGTTCTTGAGGACGGTCAGCTCACCGGCCGAGTTGAAGGTCGGGTTGGCGCAGTTGGCGAGCGTGTTCGGATCGACCGGGCTGGCGTTGCCGGGGATGGACCGGGTCTGCAGCAGCCCGCCGCGGACCAGGCCGCGCGGGATCGGCGAGTAGCCGAGGTCGTCCGCCTTGCCCTGGCCCTCGCACAGCACGTAGGACAGGAAGCGGCTGAGCGCGGAGCCCTTGTCGTTGGTGAAGCGGGGCGGCGGGGGCAGCGCCGCCCCGGCGCGCGGCACGATCAGGTAGCTGTAGCTGGAGATCGGGTAGGCCCGCGGGTCGTTCATGGTGTAGACGCCGTCGAGGTTCTGCTGCAGGTAGTTCGGGTCGTCCGCCGGGGTGCCGTCGTCGACGCCGCGGATCTTGGCGGCGGTGAGCGCGACGGCGACGTTGGAGGCGGTCGGCAGCGCGTAGTAGCCGGCCGAGTTGAGCACCTTCACGACCGGCCAGTTGCTGCGCTTGGCGAAGGCGTACTCGTCGTAGCCGATGGTGCCCTGGTTGCCGGGGGACTTGATGTAGCCGGCCACCACGTCGGAGCCGTTCTGGGCGGTCATCCGGCCGGAGGGCGGGAAGAACTCGGTGTAGTCACCGCAGGTCACGCCGTTGACGGAGGTGCAGTAGGCGTCCCACTGCGCCTTGTGGGTGTGCTCCATCCAGCGGGTGAACTGCGCGGTGGCGCCGGAGCCGTCGGAGCGGATCACCGGGGTGATCTGCAGGTTGGGCAGCGCCTTGCCGTAGTCCGCGGTGATCTTCGGGTCGTTCCAGTTGGTGATCTTGTTGGTGAAGATGTCCACGATGGTCTGCGGGGACAGTCGCAGGTCCCGGACCTGTTTGCCGCCGACCTGCAGGTTGTACATGAAGGTCGTGCCGCCCGCGGTGATCGGCACGTACGAGAAGCCGTAGACCGGGTTCTCCTTGCTCCCGGCGCCGGCGTCCTTGCCGCCCTGGCCGACGCCGGTGTCCGGCGCGGAGCGGAACGGCACGTCGGAGGCGGTGAAGTCGTCCTGCCCGATCGACCACTGGGTGCGGCCGGCCGCCGAGCCGACCGGGTTGAAGTTGATCTGGATGCCCTGCGGGGAAACGTCCTGCCGCCACTGGTCGATGGCGGGGCCGGCCCAGCTGGAGCCGTCCGCGCTGAGCGAGACGGACGCCGCGTGGGCCGGGGTCTGCCCGAGCAGCAGGGAGGCCGTGGCGAGCGACAGGGACATCGCCGCTGCCAGCAGCCGGGCCATGGAGCGCCTTGCGGCCTCCCGGAACATGTGAACTCCTCTGGGAAGGTTGGCGGTTGGGCGGGACGTCACGGCTGCACCTGCGGACGCGGCGGGTACGAGCGGGCGGCCGCACCGACGGCGGCCGCCTCCAGGCGGCGGACCTCCCGGTCGATCCGGCGCCTCTGGGCACGGGTCAGCCGGCCCGGCTTGCGGCCGCCGAGCACGCGCGCGGTGACGAAGAGGACCAGCACCACGACCATCAGGGTCAGCCCGGCCGCGAAGCCGCGCGCGATCATCCCGTCGTACGGCTGCTTGACGTAGTTCCAGATGTAGAGCGGCAGCGAGACCTGGTGCCCGTCGAACGGGTTGCCGTTGAACTGCGAGGTGAAGCCCGAGGTGAGCAGCACCGGCGAGGTCTCGCCGACGCCGCGGGCCATGCCGAGCACCACCGCGGTCACCAGGCCGGGCCGGGCGGTGGGCAGCACCACGTTCCACACCGTGCGCCACTGGCTGCCGCCGAGCGCGTACGAGGCCTCCCGCAGGGTGCCGGGCACCAGCCGGATGACCACCTCGGCGGCGCGGGTGACGATCGGCATCATCATCACGGTGAGCGCGAGCGAGGCCGCGAAGCCGCTCTTCTCGAAGCCGAAGGTGATGATCACGACGCCGAGGATGAACAGCCCGGCCACGATGGACGGCAGTGCCGTCATCGCCTCGACCAGGGTGCGCACCGGGCGGGCCATCCGGCCGCCGACCTCGGACATGAAGACGGCCGCCGCGATGCCCAGCGGCACGGCGAACAGCGTGGCCAGGCCGAGCTGTTCGAGCGAGCCGACGACGGCGTTGAGCGCGCCGCCGGAGGTGAGCGCGTCCAGCGGGCCGGTGTGCTCCATCGACTCGGTGAAGAAGTTGAGGTGCTGGGCCGCCTCCCAGCCCCGGCTGCCGACGTAGCCGATCTGGTCGGCGATCAGCCCGACCACCAGCAGCCCGGCGCTCCAGGCGACCACCGAGACCAGCCGGTCGCGCACCATCATCGGGTGCCACTGGAGCCGGCCGATCAGGTAGTAGCCGCCCAGGAAGAGCAGGTACCAGCAGATCAGGAAGCCGAAGGCGCCGCTGAACGGCAGCACCCGCTCGTAGAGCACCCAGTCCAGCGCGAGCGAGCCGGTCAGGGATCCCGCCAGGGTGAGGACGTCCTCGCGGGTGACGCCGCCGATCCGGAGCCTCCTCTCGGGGCGGCGGGCCACGGCCGCGGCGACCCGCGGGGCCCCGGCGGGCCCGGGCTCGCCGACGGGCCCGGGTGCCGCGACCGGCGGCTGGTCGAGCGTGGTCATCGGGGGTTCCCTTCAGGATTCGGGTGGCGGCCTGCGCGGCGGGTTCGCTGACGCTGCGTCACGGTCAGTCCGCCGTCGCGGCGCCGGAGCGCGAGCGGTTGATGACGATCCCGGCCAGCACGTTGACCAGCAGGGTGAGGGCGAACAGCACCAGCCCGGCGGCCATCAGGGCGGAGAGCGACAGCGCGTCCGACTCGCCGAAGCGCAGGGCGATCAGCGCGGAGATCGAGTTCGCGCCGTTCTCCAGGATGTGGGTGATGGTCTTGAAGTTCGGCGAGATGATCAGCGCGACGGCGATGGTCTCGCCCATCGCGCGGCCGAACCCGAGCATCACCGCGCCGATCACCCCGCCCTTGCCGAACGGCAGCACCACCGCCCGGACCATCCCCCAGCGGGTGGAGCCCAGCGCGTACGCGCCCTCCCGCTCGCCCTGCGGGGCCTGCGAGAAGACCTCCCGGCTGAGCGAGGTGATGATCGGGATGATCATCAGGGAGACCACCACGCCGGCGATGAAGGTCGAGGAGGTGTACGAGGTGCCGATGTCGCCGATCCGCACCTTGAGGAAGGGGACGGTGTCGCCCAGGTGGTTGGCCAGCCAGCGGACGAAGCCGATGATCCGCGGCTGCAGGAAGAACAGGCCCCACAGGCCGTAGACGATGCTGGGGATCGCCGCCATCAGGTCGATCAGCGAGATCAGCGCGGCGCGCAGCCGCACCGGCGCGTACTCGGAGATGAAGACCGCCGTGCCGAGCGCCACCGGGACGGCGATGACCAGCGCGATCAACGCGATCAGCAGGCCGTCGGGCAGGACGGCGGCGATGCCGAAGTTGTGCGCGGCGGTCTGCCACTTCTGCTCGGTCAGGAAGGACCAGCCGACGGCGCGCAGGGCGTCGGTGCCGCGCAGGATCAGGAAGAAGGCGATCAGGCCCATGATCGCGAAGACCGAGAGGCCGGCCGCCCGCAGCACGCCGCGGAACACCCGGTCGCCCGGGGTCGCGGGGGCGGTGATGGCGCGCGGCACGTCCTGGTCGGGCCCGTGCTCGGGTCGGCGGGGCGCCCCGGCGTACGGTGCCGCGGGCTCGGCGGCGGATGTCATGGTGTGCTCTCCGGGCTCGGGAACGGGCGGACCGACGGGCGTACGGACCGACGGGCCGGCGCGTGAACGGGCGGGCGGCCCGACGGGGTGCGGCCCGACGGGGTGCGGCCCGACGGGGTGCGGCCCGACGGGGTGCGGCTCGACGGGCGTGAGGCCCGACGGGCCGGCACGTGAACGGGGGGCTCGGCGGGGCCGTGACGGCGGCCCCGCCGAGCGGCGGGTTCCTACCTGCGGCGCAGCCGCGCCCACCGGGTGCGGGCACCGGCCAGCACCTTCGCCCCGGCCGGGGTGCCGCCGAGGAACAGCGCGGCCGGTCCGCCGACCAGCAGCACCAGGCCGGCGATCAGCGCGACGGGCAGCAGCAGCCGGGCGGTGCCGGGGCGGTCGGGCACCGGGGTGCCGACCGGGGCCGCGGCCAGCGGGCCGCCGGAGGGGGCGGCGGAGGGGGCCGCGGTCGCACCGGGCTTGGCGCCCGCCGCCGGGGTGCCGGCCGCGGCGCCGGCGGCGCCCGTTCCGCTGGAGCCGGTGCCGGAGAGCCCGCCGCCGGTCAGTCCGTCGGAGGAGCCGCCGCTGCCGCCGGAGTCGCCGCCGGTGGAGGTGGCGCCGGTGCCGGCGTCGCGCACCGGGCTCGCCCCGCCGGACGTCCCGCCGGAGCCGGCCCCGGACGTCCCGCCGGTGGTGCCGCCCGGGGTGCCGCCGTTCCCGCTGTCCGGGGCGCCCGGGTCGGTGCCCGGGGCCGGCGGCGCGGTCTGGTTGCCGGGCAGCTTGCCGTCCTGCGCGGCGACGTGCTGCACGGCCTCCTGGGCCTGCTGGCGCTGGGCGCCGGTCAGGGCGAGGTAGCCCTGGGCGAGCTGCCCGGGCGCGATGCCGTAGGTCTGCCCGTCGGTGGTCACGGACTTGAGGAACTGCGCGATCGCGGCCGCCTTCGCGGCGGGCACCCCGCCGGTCGGCACCATCGCGTACTGGACGACGCTCAGCGGGTAGGCCCGCTGGTCCCGCGAGAACGCGGTGTCCGGCGTGCCGTAGGGCAGCTGCTGGACGCCGGTGGCGGGGTCGCTCGGCATGTCGGCGACGGCGGCCTGGAAGCCGGCCGTACCGGGCGCGACGAAGGAGCCGGCCGGGTTGAGCAGCGCGGCCTCGGGCAGCGAGAACGCCTTGGCCTGGGCGGTGTCCATGAGGGCGAGCATGGCGCGCCCGCCGGGGAGCTGGACGGAGCAGGCCTTGTGGACGCCGGTGGAGTCGGTGTTCGGGTCCTGGCAGTTGGGCTGGCCCTGCATCATGTTCCGCAGCACCCGGCCGAGGCCGTCGATGGAGGGGTTCCACTCGTACTGTTTCCAGTGCCGCAGGTCCACGTTCGGCTTGTCCATGTCGGGGCCGGTGAAGTCCTGGGCCTGGAAGGCCTCCGCCGGGTAGCCGGCGAACTTCGGCTTCAGGTAGAAGCTGTCGACGCGCATGCCCCACGGGTCCGGCTCGCCGTCGAGGAAGCGGGCCGCGTCCGGGTCGGAGGCCACCCACGAGGTCAGCAGGTAGGTGAAGTCGGTGGTGCCGCCGGGGACACCGGGGTAGATCGTCAGGATGCCGCCGCAGCCCGTCGGCCAGTGGATCCCGTTGGCCGCCGTCTCCGGGTTCAGCTGCTTGAACTCGGGGTCGCCGAAGAGGCAGACCGGGTTGCCGGCCACGGAGGGGATGGTCGAGCCGGGCGACGCGTAGGACTGGGTGAGCAGTTTGGCCACCAGCCGGGCGTTCAGCTTCATGTCGCGGATCGGCCGGCCGGTGGTCGGGTCGTCGACCAGGTACGTGAGCGAGATGCCGGTCGTGGCGAGCGGCGCGTAGACGTAGGGGCGCGGCGGCGGCGACCGGTCCGGCCGCGCCGTCAGCGCGACCTCGGTGCTGCCGCTGCCGGACAGGAACGCGGCCCGGGCCTGCGGCTCCCCGCTGGCCGGGACGTAGCCCACGGTCATCGGCGAGTCGCCCAGGCACAGTCCGGCCCGCCACTGCTGCATGGCCCGGTTGGCCAGCTCCAGCCCGGCGGCGCCGAAGGACTGGGCGTTAGCGGTGCACGCGTCCGGCGCGGGGGCGAAGGACAGCGGGACCACCGTCCGGTGCTGCCAGGCGCACTGCTCGCTGGTCCGGTTGCCGGTCTTCCAGTTCTGGAAGGCGGGGCCGGGGGCCATGATCCCGTCGGCGGCCGTGTAGCCGTCGAGGTCGTCGTCCAGGTCGTGGAACTCGCAGTCGGCCCCGCCGTCGTGGGTCTGGAAGAGGTCCAGCGGGTCACCGCCGTAGTTCGGCTCGACCACCAGGGAGCAGGGGTGGGTGGCGTCGCAGCCGAGCGTGGCGCTCTCCTTGGCGCTCCACACCTCGATCGAGGTGCTGCCCGAGCCGTCCGGGCCGGTCGCGGCGATGACCTGGTTCGAGGGCCACTCCGGCGTCTCCAGGTGCGTGGGGCGGGGCGGCTGCTCGAAGCCCTTCGTCCGGTCGCCGCCGTAGAGCGTGCTGCCGTAGCAGTCGGTCACGGAGGGGTCCGTCCCGCGGCACTGGTAGACCCGCACCGCGTAGAGGATCTTGGTCGACTCCTTGAGCGCCACCGACACCGGGGCCTTGCTGCCGATCGCGACGGTCGGGGTGAACCCGCTCCAGGAGACCTGCAGCACCTGGTTGGTCAGGTTGGTCGTCTGGGAGACCGTCACGCTGCCCGCCGGACCGTACTGCTTGGTGGCCGGGATCCAGACCTTCGGACCCGGCACCGTCACGGCCGAGTCGGCGTGCGCCGGCGGCACCGCGCCCAGCCCGAACGGAACGACGACTAGCGCCGCGACCACGGCCCAGACGGCTGACAGGGCCGGTAGTCGACGGCGCCACCGCCCTCGGCCTCTCGGGTCGGGTACGCGGTTTCTCATGGCGGAGCCTCCGGAGGTGCGGGCCGCCGAGGGGGGCGGCGCGAGGGCGTCGATCGCGCTGGGACGGACGATTCCGTGCGTACGATTCGGCCAGTCGGACATGGCGGGATCCGGTCGGCCAGGTGTACGAGACCACAACGCGGCGACTCCGTACCGGAGTTGGACGATCCGCACGCGACGGGCCCGCACCGTGGCGCGGGCCCGTCGATCTGCGGTGCGGTGCGGTGCGGCGGCCTCCGCCACGGCGGCGTGCGGCGCGGCGGCACGCGGTGCGACGGCACGCGGTGCGGCGGCACGCGGTGCGGCGGCACGCGGCGCGGCGGGGTGCGGTGCGGCGGGGTGCGGTCGGCGACGCCGCGGTCGGGCCGCCGGGGATCAGTGCGCGGGGGTGTAGGCCAGCGCGAGCCTGCCGATCTGCCGGCCGGCGGTGAAGAAGCCGGTGCCGAGCTTGGCGTCGAGGTAGTTCGCGCCCTCCGCGTCCACCTGGAAGCTGGAGGAGGTCAGGTTCTGGGTGAGGCCGCTGCGGTTGATCACGTTGTCGCCGGCCGGGTCCAGCAGCGGCACGGGCGTGGTCGAGCCGTTCGGCACCGCGGTGAAGTAGCCGTCGGCCACCGAGAAGTCGAACTGCTTGAAGGACACGCTCTTGCCGGTGGCCAGGTTCAGGAAGAGCAGGCCGCCGCCGAACTGCACGTCGCCGTAGAAGGACGGGATGTTCGCGGCGCCGCCGCTCACCGGGAGGGTCACGGTCAGCCCGGCGGCCGGGTCGAAGGCCGGGTTGGCGGGCTGGAGCGGGATGACCACGATGCCGTTGCGCGCGGCGTCGGTCAGGAAGTCCACGTCGGTGGTGATCACGGCCTGGCCGGACGCCGGCGTGGCGGGGGTGTCGGCGGCGGCCGCACCGCCCGCGGCGGTCACGGCGAGGACGACGGCGGCACCGGTCGAGGCCAGGCGGGCGCTGATGCGGGACATGCTGAACTCCTGGGGAGAGGAAGGGTGAGGGGTCGTGCGTCGGGGCCGGACGGGCCCCGGGTGCCGTCGAGTCGCCGATCCGGCCCGGCGGCCGCGGGGTGGAGCCCCGCGGCCGCCGGTCTGGTGCGGGTGACTCAGGAGTGGGTGACGCTGCCGCAGGCGAAGGAGGACAGCGGGAGGAAGCCGAAGCTCTTCAGGTCGGCCGCACCCTTGGTGCAGATCCAGCCGCCCTTGCCGAAGACGGCGCGCAGCGTGGTGCCGTGCACGTCGGTGGCGGTCCACTCGGCGTCACGGAACACGTTGTAGACCACGCGGGAGTAGGTGGTGGCCGCGTAGGCGGAGCTGATGGTCTTGTTCACGGTGTCGACCGGCGCGACGCCGTCGACGTTGCGGATGGTCAGCGGGCCCTGGACGTCGGCGCCGCTGCCCTTGCCGAAGTAGACCTGGCCGATGTAGTGGGCCACGGAGTACGGGACCAGCGCGTTCACGTCGGACAGGGCCGGGTCGCTGCCCTGGTTCTCCTGCACGCCGCTGGTGACGCAGGAGCCCGGGTTGACCGCGACGCCGCCACCGATGGTGGTCAGGAAGAAGGAGCGGGTGCCGGAGCTGGTCTGCGGCAGGAACGGCTTGATGGTGGCGTTCGGCAGCGACGGGTTGATCTGGGTCCAGTTGGTGACCGCGCAGGTGTAGATGTCCTTCAGGTTCTGCGTGGTCAGGTTCGCCGGGGCGTTGCCGGTGCTCGGGGCGGCCCAGGCGACGGCGTCCTTGGCCATCGCGACGAAGTCGTCGGTGGTCGGGTCGGTCGGCTGCGGGCCGCGCGAGGAGCGGGCGAAGTCCACGGTGGCGCTGGTGTTGGCGTTCAGCGCGGTGATGCCGGCGCCGGAGCCGTTCGGGCGGGCGATCGGGGTGGCGCCCGACTTGGTGGTGATGGTCCCGGAGGGGATGGCGTCCCAGCTGTACAGGTGCGGGGCGCTCGGGCTGGTCACGGTGAGGTTGTAGTCGGCGGCGAGCTGGTTCAGCACGGCCTGGGTGGTGTCCGAGCCGACGCCCACGATGTCCTGGGAGTTCGGCAGGGAGGCCGGGTCGGCGACGGCGGTGCCGGCGAAGACGGTGGCGACCGAGGTCGCCAGGGCGACGGCGGCGAGCAGGTTGGCAGCGGTCTTACGCATGTTCCTCTTCCTCCGGTGGGAGAGACGTCCATCGCGTGAAACCCGTACTCCGGTCGGGAGTTCGGGGCCGGTGGCCGCGTCCGCTGCGGCCCGCCCGGCAGTGCAGATCCTGTCCGGCGGCCAGGTTCTGCCGGAAGGGAGGTCGAGAACGGCCGGGGAATGTCGATTCATCGGTTCAGCGAGGTTTAGGCACTGGTCAGCGGGGACGCGACAGGGGGGCGACCGGCCCTCCGAACGGCGTCGACGTTCTTCTCCAGGAGGCTGCTCGGGGTGTTGCCGGAAACCTGGGCTTCACCGAATGCGCACGAACGGAGGAGGACTCAGAACGGCGGGCGGCCGTCGCGCCCGGACCGGCGCAACTCCTGCCCCACCCACTGCAGTCCGGCCAGGAACCCGTCGATTCCGGCCTGGCACTGGTCGCGCCGCAGGTAGCCGCGCGCGCTGCGGGCGACCGGGACGGCGGAGGCCGCCCCCGGCCGGGTGCTGCGCACCGGCAGGTGGGCGGCCCAGACCCACTGGCGCCCCTCCGACTGCCCGATCGCGCACCGCAGCGTGGCCCGTTCGATCAACAACTCCCTGACGGCTTGGGCGAGTTCTTCCTCGCTCCGGTACGTCCTGACGCCGATGCCGAGCGGCCGCCCGTTGGCGGCCCGCAGCACCCAGCCGACGCAGCGGTCGGCCGCCGGCACCACCAGCAGCCGCGGGCCGCGCCGCTCAGCGGCCATCGGTGCGTCTCGACGGCGCCGTCCGCTCCGGGAGTTCGCGCGGCGGCTGCTTGGCGAGCAGCACCACGAAGCGCCGGAAGGCGTTCTGGCAGGTCGCGTACCGCTCGTACGCGCGGCTGGAGCGCACTTCGGGGAGGTTGCGCGAGCCCGGGATGACCCAGACCCAGCCGAGGCCGTCCCGGACGTGGGTGATGCGGGCGGTCAGGTCGGCCGCTCCGGCCCGCAGGCCGTCGAAGCCGCGCTCGGCCTCGCCGGCCGTCTCGAACGCGGCCGGGGTGATCGCGACCACCCGGCCGTTGGGCGCCTTGAGTTGCCAGCGGTAGCGCCCGTCCACGCCCCGTTCGGCGCGGAATCCCCCTCGACTTGCTCCTGCTGCGGCGCGGCCGCGGCCGGAAGCGTCCACTGCCCCCTCCGTCCGGTCACCCTCCGGTTTTCCCCTCCGGGACGGAGCAAAGCTATGTGTGCACACCGAGCGGACGAAAGCCCAGAACGTTCACAACTTGCGCCGTTGGTCGGGAAGTTCTCCCTCGTTCAACCTTCACCTGTCCGGCCCGGACGACATCGGAGCGGCCTGGGAAAGCGGCCGGTCGAAGCCCGGGATGAACCCCTGGTGCGGCTCCGGCCCGGCTCAGAGCCGGGCCGTCCAGCGCACCACGGTGCCCTTCCGGTAGGGCCCGCGCTCGTGCCAGGCGTCGCCCCCGAGCGCCTCGGCGCGGCGGGCCAGGTTGCGCAGCCCGCTGCGCCGGCCGCCCTCCGGGATGCCCACGCCGTCGTCGGTCACGCTGAGCAGCACGCCGGGCCGCCCGCCCCGGTCCAGCGACTCCGGATCGCCGCCCACCGGCCGGCCGTCGTCGCCCAGGTGGACGGTGGCGTCGACCTCCACCCCGACGCGGGAGGCCCGCGCGTGCCGGGCCGTGTTGGAGAGCATCTCCCGCAGTGCGGCCAGGAGTTGACGGCCGGTCTGCTCCTCGACGAGGCTCTCCACCGGGCCGACGAAGCTCACCGAGGGCTTGAAGCCGAGCGCCGCCGCGGCCTGGCTGGCCTCCCGCAGCACCCGGGTGCGCAGGGTGTCGGGCGCGTCGCCGTGGTTGTCGTGCTGCAGGGCGTAGATGGTGGTGCGGACCTCCTGGATGGTGGCGTCCAGCTCGTCCACCGCCTTGCCGATGCCGGTCCTCACCTCCGGCACGACGGCCCGCCGCGCCGCGCTCTCCAGCATCATCCCGGTGGCGAACAGCCGTTGGATCACCAGGTCGTGGAGGTCGCGGGCGATCCGGTCGCGGTCCTGGAAGACCGCCAGCCGCTGCTGGTCGCGCTGGCCCTCGGCGAGCCGCAGGGCCAGCGCGGCCTGCGAGGCGAAGGTCCCGGCGAGCTGTTTCTCGGTGTCGGTGAACGGCAGGGCGCCGAGCGGGCGCCAGACGCAGAGCCCGCCGAGCACCCGGCCGGCGGCGACCATCGGCACGGCCATGGACGGTCCGAAGCGGCGGGCGAGGCGCATCACCACGGTCGGGTCGGTGGACATGTCGTCCAGGTAGACGCTCTCCCCCGCCAGCAGCCGGGCCGCGAAGCTCTCCTTGGGCAGCAGCTCGCCGCGGACGAACTCGGCCACCTCGCCGGAGGCGTGGGCGACCCGCATCTGCCCGTCGCCGTCGCCCTCCGGACCGGTCGGCAGCAGGATCATGCCGAGTGCGGCGTCCGCCAGCTCCCGTACCTGCTCGGCCGCGACGGTGAGCGCGGCCTCGGCCTGCTCGGCGGAGAGCAGCGCGGTGGTGACGGCGGCGGCGCCCGCGATCCAGCGCTCCCGGCGGCGGCCCTCCTCGTACAGCCGGGAGTTCTCGATCGCGACGCCGGCCGCCGCGGCGAGGGCGTGCACCACCTGTTCGTCCTCGGGGGTGAACGCGCCGCCGCCCTTCTTCTCGGTGAGGTAGAGGTTGCCGAAGACCTCCTCGCGGACCCGGATCGGCACCCCCAGGAAGGTCCTCATCTGCGGGTGGTGCGAGGGGAACCCGGAGGAGCGCGGGTCGGCGCCGAGGTCCGTGAGCCGCAGCGGTTCGGGGCGGTCGATGAGGACGCCGAGGATGCCGCGCCCGTCGGGCAGGTCGCCGATCTCGGCGCGGGTCTCGTCGTCCACGCCGACGTGGATGAAGTCGGCCAGGCCGGTGCCGCCGGGCGCGATCACGCCGAGCGCCGCGTAGCGGGCGTCGACCAGTTCGGCGGCGCCGGTGGCGATCCGGTGCAGGGTGGCGTGCAGGTCCAGCCCGGCGCCGATGGAGACCACCGCCTCCAGCAGCCGCTGCATCCGGTCGGTGACGGCGGCGGCCGACTGCAGGCGCTCGGCGACCTCGGTGACCAGGGTGTCCAGACCGAGCGAGGCGATCTCGGGCACCCGATGGGGTGTCGGCTCGGGGGTGGCCTCGGGGAGGTCCGGCGTGGGGTCCATGAAGAAAGCCTAGTTTGTACGCTTTTCAGGCGAAGGACGGTACGGCCGGACGGCCCGGTCAGCGGGCCCCGGCCGGCTCCAGCAGGCCGTCCGCCTCCCGCTCCCGCCGCCACATCGCGTGCAGCCGTCCGTCCGGGTCGGCGAGCAGCTCCGACCAGCGGCCCCGCTCGGCCACCCGGCCGCCGTCCAGCACCAGCACCTCGTCCACCGTGCCGTCGTCCAGCCCGGCCAGCCGGTGGGTGATCAGCACGGTGGTGCGGCCCTCGGTGGCGGCCAGCAGATCGGCGGTGAGCGCGTCGGCGGTGGGCAGGTCGAGGTGCTCGGCGGGTTCGTCCAGGACCAGCACGGGGAAGTCCGCCAGCAGTGCCCGGGCCAGCGCGAGCCGCCGGCGCTGGCCGCCGGAGAGGCGGGCGCCGTGCTCGCCGACCATCGTGTCCAGGCCGTCCGGCAGACCCTCGGTCCACTCCAGCAGCCGGGCGGCGGCCAGCGCCGCGCGCAGCTCCTCCTCCCCCGCGTCCGGCCGGGCCAGCCGCAGGTTCTCCCGCAGCGAGCTGTCGAAGACGTGGGCGTCCTGCGCGCAGAGCCCGATCACCCGGCGGACGTCCTCCCCGGCGAGCGCGCGGCTGTCCACAGCCTGTGGACGGCCGTCGGCGAACCGCACCGACCCGGCGGCGGGCTCCAGGAAGCGCAGCAGCGCCTGGGCGAGGGTGGTCTTGCCGGAGCCGGACGGGCCGACCACGGCGATCCGGCGCCCGGCGGCGAGGTCGAGGTCCACTGCGGTGAGCGCGTCCACCGCCTGCCCCGGGTGCCGTACGGTCAGCCCGCGCACGGCGACGGGCAGCGGCCGCTCGGGCAGCCGCACCGGCTCCGCGGGCTCGTGGACCGGGGGTTCGGCGGAGAGCACCTCATCCAGCCGGGCCCGGGCGGCGCGGCTGCGCTGGCGGGCCTGCACGGCGAGCGGCATCCCGGTGACCGCCTCGAAGGCGGCCAGCGGGGTCAGCACCACCAGGGCCAGGCAGACCGGCGCGAGCGCCCCGGCGCGCACCCCCTGGACGCCGACGGCCGCCGCGGCGGTCACGGTCAGTCCGGTGAGCAGCGTGATCAGCCCGGTGCCGAGCGCCGTGGTGGCGGCCGACCGGGCCGCCAGCCGGGTCAGCGCCGCGTCGGCGGTGCGGACGGCGGCCAGCCGGCCGGGCAGCGCGCCGGCCACGGTGAGTTCGGCGGTGCCGGTGAGGGCGTCCACCACGGCGGTGGCGAGCCGGCCGCGGGCCGGGGCCTGCCGCCGCTCGGCGCCGGCCGACCAGCGGGCGGCCAGCGCGGGCACCAGCACGCCTGCGAGCAGCAGCCCGAGGCCCAGCACCGCCCCGGCGGCGGGCAGGAAGGCGGCCAGGGCCGCCGTCGAGGCGAGCCCGACCACGCCCGCGACGGCGGCGGGCAGCCGCCAGCGCAGGTAGTGGTCCTGCACCGCGTCCACGTCGGCGACCAGCCGGGAGAGCAGGTCGCCGCGGCGGAAGGCGGGCAGGGCGGCCGGGGCGAGCACGCTCAGCCGCCGGTACACGGCGGCCCGCAGGGTGCCGAGGGTGCGCAGCACCGCGTCGTGCGAGACCAGCCGTTCGGCGTAGCGGAAGACGCTGCGGCCGATGCCGAAGGCCCGCACCGCGGTGACGGCCATCATCAGGTAGAGGACCGGCGGCATCTGCGAGGCGCGGGAGATGAGGTAGCCGGAGGTGGCCATCAGTGCGACGGCGCAGCCGAGGGCGAGCGCGCCGAGCAGGACGGACAGCGCGAGCCGGGGCGTGGCACCGGTCCCGGAGTCCCCGGAGTCCCCGGGCTCCTCCGGTACGGCGGGGGCGGGCGTCGGCCGCCCGCTGTGGGCGAGCGGGGCCACCGGCGCGGCGGCCGGAACGGTGGCGGGGCCGGCGAGCCGGACCCGCTCGTCCACGACGGCCAGCAGGGCGGGCCGGTGCGCGACGATCAGCACGGTGCGGGCCGGGTCCTCGGCGAGGGTGCGGACGGTGTCCACGACGGCCTCCTCGGAGGCGCCGTCCAGGTGGGCGGTCGGCTCGTCCAGCAGCACCAGCGGCCGGTCGTCGGCGAGCAGCACCCGGGCGAGGGCGAGCCGCTGGCGCTGGCCGGCGGAGAGCCCGGCGCCGTCCTCGCCGAGTCCGGCGGCCAGGTCGGTCACGAAGTCGAGGGCGTGCGCGGCCTCCAGCGCCGTCCACAGCTGCTCGTCGGAGGCGTCCGGCCGGTAGAGCCGCAGGTTGTCGGCGACCGTTCCGGCGAACAGGTGGGGGTGCTGCGGCACCCAGGCGATCTGCCGGCGCCAGCTCACCGGGTCCAACTCGGCCAGGTCGTACGAGCGGCCGTCGGCGGCGGTGATCCGGACGGTGCCGGAGGTGGGGGCGGTGAGGCCGAGCAGGACGGCCAGCAGGGTGGACTTGCCGGCGCCGCTGGGGCCGGTGAGGGCGGTGCCGGAGCCGGGACGCAGGGTCAGCCCGGCGCCGTCCAGGGCGGGTTCGGTGCGTCCGGGGTGCCGCACGACCAGGTCCTCGACGGTGATCACGGCCCCGGCGAGCGCGGGGGCCGGGGTGGTCCCGGCGGCGGGCAGCGGGGTCTCCAGCACCCGGAACAGTTCGTCGGCGGCGGTCAGGCCCTCGACGCTGGAGTGGTAGAGCGCGCCGACCTGGCGGATCGGGGCGTACACCTCGGGGGCGAGGACCAGGATCAGCAGCCCGGTCTCCAGGTCGAGGGTGCCGTCCACCAGCCGGAAGCCCACGGTGACCGCGACCAGCGCGACGGACAGCGTGGAGAGCAGTTCCAGGGTGAAGGAGGAGATGAAGGCGATCCGCAGGGTGCGCAGGGTGGCCCGGCGGTAGTCGGCGGTGATCCGGGCGATGCCGGCGGCCTGGGCCCGGGCCCGGTTGAACACCTTGAGGGTGGGCAGCCCGGCGACCACGTCGAGGAAGTGGTGGGAGAGCCGGGCCAGGGTGTCCCACTGCCGGTCCATCCGGGTCTGGGTGGCCATCCCGATCAGCACCATGAACAACGGGATCAGCGGCAGCGTCCCGGCGATGATCGCGGCCGCGGTGGGGTCGGCGCCGAGGATCCGCAGCAGCACGATCACCGGGACGACCACGGCCAGCGCCAGCTGCGGCAGGTACCGGGCGAAGTAGTCGTCCAGCGCGTCGACGCCGCGGGTGGCGAGGGTGGTGAGTTCGCCGGTGCGCCGGCCCGCCAGGTAGGCCGGGCCGAGCGCGGTGGCGTGGTCGAGCAGCCGGCGCCGCAGGGTGGACTTCACCCGGGCGACGGACCGGTGCGCGGTGAGTTCGGTGAGCCAGCCGACCAGCCCGCGCCCGACGGCCGTCAGGGCGAGCAGCAGCAGCGGCGTGGTCAGTTCGGCGGGGGTCGCCCCGCGCTGGAAGGCGCGGACGACGATCTCGGCGATCAGACTCGCCTGGGCGACCACCAGGGCCGCGCCGACCGCGCCGAGGAGCACGGATCCGGCGAGGAAGACCCGGGTGGTGCGGGCGTACCCGAGGAGTCGGGGGTCGACCGGCTTCATCGCGTCAGGCCCGGTCGGTGCGGTCGGTGCGGTCGCTGCGGTCGCTGCGGTCGACGGGCCCGACGGGCGCGGCGGGCGCGTGCCCGGGGATGTGCTGGACGCCGATCCGCTTGCGGAACACCCAGTACGTCCAGCCCTGGTACAGCAGCACCAGCGGGGTGAACACCGCCGCCACGACGGTCATCAGCTTCAGCGTGTACGGCGAGGAGGCCGCGTTGCCGACGGTCAGGCTCCACGCCTCGTTCAGGGTGGAGGGCATGACGTTCGGATAGAGCGCCAGGAAGAGCATCGCGACGGCGGCCGCGACGGTCGCCCCGGAGAGGGCGAACGCCCAGCCCTCGCGGCCGCGCTGGTTGGCGGCCAGCGCACCGACCAGGGCCAGCACGGCGATCACCAGCGCGGCGAGGCTGCGGCCGTTGCCGCTGTCGTGCTGGGTCCAGACGAGGAAGAACAGCGCCAGCACGGCGGCGGCCAGCCCGGTCCGCAGGGCGGCCGCGCGGGCCCGCTCGCGGATCTCGCCGACCGTCTTGAGGGCGGCGAACACCGCGCCGTGGAAGGTGAACAGGGTGAGCGTCACCAGGCCGCCGAGCAGCGCGTACGGGTTCAGCAGGTCCCCGAGGCCGCCGACGTAGTTCTTCTGCGCGTCGATGTCCACGCCGCGCACGATGTCGGCGAAGGCCACGCCCCAGAGGAAGGCCGGGAGGAGCGAGCTCCAGAAGATGGCCTCCTCCCAGTTCCGCTGCCAGCGGGCGCCGTCGCGCTTGGCCCGGTACTCGAAGGCCACGCCGCGCACGATCAGGCAGACCAGGATCGCCAGCAGCGGGAGGTAGAAGCCGCTGAAGAGCGTCGCGTACCAGTCCGGGAAGGCCGCGAAGGTGGCTCCGCCGGCGGTCAGCAGCCAGACCTCGTTGCCGTCCCAGACCGGGCCGATGGTGTTGATCAGCACCCGTCTCTCGGCGGTGTCGCGGGCCAGCCCCTTGGTCAGGATGCCGATCCCGAAGTCGAAGCCCTCCAGGAAGAAGTAGCCGATCCACAGCACCGCGATCAGCACGAACCAGACGTCGTGGAGTTGCATGTCAGATCCTCAGTTCCCCTGCGGTGTGCGTCAGTACGCGAAGGCGAGCGGCTTGTCGGCGTCCTCGTCCGAGGACGGTCCGCGCAGTGAGGGGTCCTTGGTGGGCGGCTGCTCGGTCACCACCGGGCCGGCCTTGGCGTACTTGACCAGCAGCCGGACCTCGATGACGGCGAGGATCGCGTAGAGCGTGGTGAAGGTGGCCAGCGCCCCGATCTGGGTGCCGACGCCGACGTTGGGGGAGACCGCGCTGGCGGTGGTCATCAGGCCGAAGACGGCCCAGGGCTGGCGGCCCATCTCGGTGAAGATCCAGCCGAAGCTGTTGGCGATCAGCGGGAAGCCCATGGTCAGGATCCCGATCCGCCAGCTCCAGGTGGTCAGCAGCGGGCTGAGTTCCCGCCCGGGAGTGAGCATCAGCCGGGGCACTTCGGTCTCGCCGGTGCGGAACCCGGGGCGCAGGAAGAGCTTCTTCCGGGTGGTCCAGAGGCCGATCAGGCCGGCCACGAAGGAGGTCATCCCGAAGCCGATCATGAGGCGGAAGCCCCAGTAGGTGACGAAGATGCTCGGGATGTAGTCCTTGGGGTCGCCGCCGTGCTGGGCCGCCTCGGCGGCGGCGGTGTCGTTGATGCCGGGGACGGAGGAGCTGAAGTCGCTGTGGGCGAGGAAGGACAGTATCCCGGGGATCTCCAGCTCGACCGAGTTGTGGCCCTTGCCGACGTCGCCGACCGCGAAGACCGAGAACGGCGCCGGCGCCTGGGTGTCCCACAGCGCCTCGGCGGCGGCCATCTTCATCGGCTGCTGCTCGAACATGACCTTGCCGAGCTCGTCGCCGCTGAGCGCGGTGCCGGCGCCGAAGACCACCGCGAGCACCAGGCCGAGCCGCAGCGAGGTCCGCATCGAGGCGGTCTTCCGGGGGTCGGCCGTCTCGGGCTTGCGCTTGGTCTTCCAGAGGTGGAAGGAGGAGATGCCGACCATGAACGCGGCGCCGGTGAGGAAGGCGGCGGTCAGGGTGTGGGCGACGACGGTGAGGGTGGTGTTCTGGAACAGCACCGCGGTGATGTCGGTCAGCCGGGCCTTGCCGGTGGCCGGGTCGATCGCGTAGCCGACCGGGTGCTGCATCCAGGAGTTGGCGGCCAGGATGAAGTACGCGGAGAGGACGGTGCCCAGCGCGACCATCCACATGCAGGCGCAGTGGATCTTCCTCGGCAGCTTGTCCCAGCCGAAGATCCACAGGCCGATGAAGGTGGACTCGAAGAAGAAGGCGATCAGCGCCTCCATCGCCAGCGGGGCGCCGAAGACGTCGCCGACGAAGCGGGAGTAGTCGGACCAGTTCATGCCGAACTGGAATTCCTGGACGATTCCGGTGACCACGCCCATCGCGATGTTGATGAGGAAGAGCTTTCCCCAGAACTTGGTCGCGTGGAAGTACTTCTCCTTGTTCGTCCGCACCCAGGCGGTCTCCAGACCGGCCACCACGGCGGCCAGGCTGATCGTGAGCGGTACGAAGAGGAAGTGGTAGACGGTGGTGATGCCGAATTGCCACCGCGCGATGGTCTCGTGAGCGATTGCCAGTTCCACGTCGCCCTCTCTCCCAGCCGGCCCGCACGTTCGACGGGCGCATTCCGGACAAACCTCTTGTGTAGCCGCAGACCGTCGCCAAGCCGTGCAAGCTTGTCCGCTTGTGAACGTGAACACGTTCACAAGGGCCAGTATCCACCATCCTTACGGGGGAACGGCAGGTGGGGTGGGGTAGACGGACCTGTGCGGTGCGTCACGGCGTGCGGGGCGGTGCGCCCAGTCTGCGGATCCGGCCCCGGCCGGGGCAACGCACGACCGGGCGCCCACGGCCGCGCTCTTGGCCGAACCGGCGCTTGACAGGCCGACGCCCCGCTCGCGTCGGCGAGCGGGGCGTGCTAACGGGAGCGCACCGGCGGCAGGACGTGCCGACGGCGGGGCGCACCGGCGGCAGGAGGTGCCGCGGCGGGGCGCGCCGGTCAGGCGCGGCCGAGCAGCTGGGTGCCGCCGGTGGAATCGGCGCGGGCGGTGAAGAACTCGGTGAAGCCGTGCAGGAACTCCTCCCGGGTGATCCGGCCGTCCCCGTCCCCGTCCAGCTGCCGGAACCCGTGCGACAGCTCCGCCGGGTGCACCCGCGGGCCGCCGAACACGGCGCGGTACTCGTCGAACTCCAGGAAGCCGCTGCCGTCGGTGTCGGCGGCGGTGAACACCGCCCGCAGCGCGGGCAGCAGCCCCTGCTCCAGGTAGGCGCCGTCCCGGTCGCAGCCGGCCAGGGTCGCGGCCACGAACTCCTCCCGGCTGACCTTCCCGTCGCCGTCGGCGTCCATCGCCGTGCGCAGCTGCTCCCACCAGCCCTCGAAGGCCCGGTGGACGCGGTCCTCGGCGTCCTCGTCCAGCTCCAGCTGCCAGCACACGTTGTGCGCCATCGCCCGCAGGTCGTGCGCGGTGACGAAGCCGTCGCCGGTCTGGTCGAGCACCTCGCGGAAGAAGCGGTCCAGCCGGGGCCCGCGGGTGTCCCGGCGCGGCCGGCGGAGGCGCGCGGGCGGGCCCGACTCCTCCGGGGAGCGGTACCGCAGCCGGTCCGGCAGCCGCCGCACCAGCGCCCCGGTGCCGCGGTGCAGCACCACCGACAGCAGCGCGCCGCGCCGGGTGGCCCGCAACCCGAACCGCTCCCGCACCACCGGCGGCAGGTCCGCCACGGTCAGCTCGGTGATCACGGCGGCGGCGAGGCCCCGCACCACGCGCCAGCCGGCGTCCCCGAGGAACCACAGCCGCCGGGGCCGGGGCGCCTCCCGCACCAGGTCGCCCATCAGGTAGCGCGCCGCCTCGGTGAACTCCAGCCGCTCCCTGGCGTAGCGGGCGAAGTAGGCCGGCAGGCCCTGGGCCGTCGCGGGGAGTTCCCCCTCCGGGAGCTCGAAGGCTGCCACCGCCTCCTTGAACTCGCCGTAGGCCTCCTCCAGTCGGACGGCGTCGTACGGGTCCCCGCCGAGCCGGCGCATGGCGACCACGCACTCGAAGAGGGTCAGCAGCACCCACGCCCTGGTCGCGGCGTCCCGCGCGTCGTACGCCTGGCCGTCCGGCCCCGTCCCGCGGATCCGCTTGTGCGCCCGCTCCAGCCGGGCGACCTCCCGCCGCAGGGTGTCGGCGTCCTGGTAGAACAGCCGCCGCTCGCTCCCGAGCGTGTGCTCCACCCGCCGCCACGGGTGCGCCCGGTACGTCGAGTGCTCCGCCATCCCGGCGCCCACCGCCGGATCCGCCCCCTGCAGCACCAGCAGCCGCCACGCCACCAGGACGATCCGCCACTCCGCCAGGTCCCGCTTGAACGACGCCGAGCGGTCGGCCGCGGCGCGTTCAGTCACGGCGCTCGCCGGTGATCTCCGGGCCGATCACGAAGCCCTTGGCCGGGCCCTCGGGGATCACGGCTTCCTTGCCGTAGGGGACGCGGGTGGAGGAGATGTACTCACGGCTGTCGGCGTCGGGAGCGGTGAGAACGGTCACCGCTCCACCGTCGTCGTGATCGTCGATGATCACGTACACCGGGATGCCGGCGGCAGCATAGGCGCGTCGCTTGAGGACGTGGTCACGGCGCCGGTTCTCGGCTCCGGGGGACACGGTCTCGACGACCAAGGAGACTCCCGAGGCGAGCAGGCCCAAACCCTCGGGGTGCTCGACCTCTTCGATCTCCCTGCTAGCCACGAACGCGTCCGGGATGAGCACCTTGAGCCCGTGGATGACGTTGCAGTCGTTCCCGGGCGCCCAGCCACTTCCCCGGAGGTAGTCGAACAGAGCCTCGAGCACGGCCCGATTTACGGCGAAACGGCGGCTGCCGCCAGTGGGTGACACCGTGAGGTTCTCCTCGATGATCTCCACGCGGTAGCCCTCGGGCACGTCCGAGGACTTCCACATGTCCCACAGCACCTGGTCCAGGTTCACGACGGTCCCCTCAGCAACGAGCGCGCTCATTGAGACACCTCTTTCCTGTCCAGTCTGATCAGCCCGCGCGAGTCCGCACAAGCAATGGCTGCACGGTCGCACACGACCGAGGGGCCGGTCGTGTGAACGGTTTCCGGTTCACTCGATCGGGGCGTTTGGGGCTCGGAAACGGCGGAACCGCAGGACGGGCCGGGGCCTGTCCTGCGGTTCCGGGCGGGGTGCGGTGGCGGTGCGCGGCCTCCTCCCGAGCGGGCGCGAACCGGGGTGGGTCAGCGGGCGGTGCGGGCGGCCGGCTTGCGGCGGGAGACGTGGAGGGCGGCGGCACCGAGGCTGATGGCCAGGCCGGAGCCGAGGGCCAGGTACGGGGTGGCCGGGTTGGAGCCGGTCTCGGCGAGCTCGGTGGACGAGCCGGTGGTGGTGGCGGCGGTGGCGGCCCGGGTGGTGGTGGCCGCCTGCGAGGTGGTCGCACCGGTCGTGGTGCCCGTGGTCCTCCCGGCCGGGCGGAGCCGATCATAGGCAGACGCTTTCCTGACGCTCCATGCCGGTTTCCGGCAAGGAGCGCGCCATGGAATTTCCTGTTCAGCGAAAGAATTGACGAGTCGACGTTTCCTCAGGAATCCCGGTCGCCGTGATCCGGCAGTTCGACCCGGAACGTCGCGCCCTCGCCCGGGGCGGTCTCCAGGCTGAGGGTGCCGCCGTGCGCCCGGGTGAGGGCGGTGGCGATGGCGAGGCCGAGTCCGGCGCCGCCGCCGTTGTCCCGGCTGCGCGAGGCGTCGACCCGGAAGAAGCGGTCGAAGACCCGCTGGGCCTGCTCCTCGGTGAGGCCCGGGCCGGCGTCGGCGACCTCCAGCAGGCAGGTCCCGTCGGGCCGGGCGCCCACCCCGATCCGTACCGGGGTGCCGGCCGGGGTGTGCTTGACCGCGTTGCCGACCAGGTTGGTCACCACCTGCCGCAGCCGCGCCTCGTCGCCGAGGACGGGCGCCGCGCCGGGCGCGCCGGCGCCGGCCGGACCGGTGAGCGCGACCGGGCGGCTCGGGTCGAGCGCGGTGAGGTCGTGCAGGGCGTCGGCGGCGAGGGTGCGCAGGTCCATCGGGGCGAGGTCGAGCGGGCGTTCCTCGTCCAACCGGGCGAGCACCAGCAGGTCCTCGACGAGGGCGCCCATCCGGTCGGCCTCGCTCTCGATCCGGGTCATGGTGCGCTTGACGTCCGCCTCGGTGGGCAGCGCGCCCATCCGGTACAGCTCGGCGAAGCCGCGGATCCCGGCCAGCGGGGTGCGCAGCTCGTGCGAGGCGTCCGCGACGAACCGCCGCATCCGGGCCTCGGATTCGGCCCGGGCCGCGAAGGCCGCCTCGATCTGGGTGAGCATCCCGTTGAGCGCGACCGACAGCCGGCCGACCTCGGTGCCCGGCGAGAGCTCGGGCATCCGGTGCGACAGCTCCCCGGCCGCGATCCGCGCGGCGCCCTCCTCGATCCGTCGCAGCGGCCGCAGCCCGGCCCGGACCGCGAAGAAGCCGAGCGCGGCGATCAGCAGCAGCACGGCGCCGCCGATGGCCAGGAAGGAGGTGCGCAGCTTGCCGAGGGTCGCGTCGATGTCCTCGCGGGAGACGGCGACCATGACGTGGGTCGGAGTGCCGGGCGAGGCGAAGGCGCTGGCGGCGGGGGCCTGCCCGTGCGGCGTCTGGAGCGGCAGGACCAGCACCCGCCAGCGGTGGTGGCCGCGCTGGTCGGGCAGGTCGAAGGGGACGTCGGGGGCGGTCCGGGTCGGGTCCAGGCCGGCCAGTTGCGGCGCCGGGTCGCTGTCCGAGACGGGCTGGCGCATCACGGACTGGACCTTGCCGTCCGCGGACAGGTACTCCACCAGGTACTGGCTGGGCAGGCTGATCCGCCGGCCCGTGGCGGCGGGCCGGTTGGGGTCGGGCGTGGCCTGCCGGGCCGGCGGCTTGCGGGACAGCGGCGGCCCGTACCGCTGGAGCTGCTCGTCCAGCTGCTCGACCAGCTGCGCCCGGACGGTGCCGACGACGAAGATGTCGCTGACCACCAGCCCGGTGGTGACCAGGGCGACGGCGAGCACCAGCAGGCGGGCGCGCAGCGACAGCCGGGAGGAGAAGCGGGCGAACACGGGCGGCGGCGGTCAGGCCTGCGGGGGGCGGCGCAGCGCGTAGCCGATGCCGCGCACGGTGTGGATCAGCTTGGGGCCGTGGGCCGGGCCGGAGTCGAGCTTGCGGCGCAGGTAGGAGATGTACGACTCCACGATGGAGAGGTCGCCGCCGAAGTCGTAGGCCCAGACGTGGTCGAGGATCTGCGCCTTGGAGACCACCCGGCCGACGTTGGCCATCAGGTAGTGCAGCAGCTTGAACTCGGTCGGCGAGAGCGAGACCGGGATGCCGCCGCGGGTGACCTCGTGGGCGACCGGATCGAGGCTGAGGTCGGCGACGAGCAGCCGGCCGTCCTCCGCGGGGCCGCCGGCCCGGCGCAGGATGGCGCGGATCCGGGCGATCAGCTCCTCGAGGCTGAAGGGCTTGGTGACGTAGTCGTCGGCGCCGGCGGCGAGGCCCTGCACCTTGTCGCCGACGCCGTCCTTGGCGGTGAGGAAGAGCACCGGCAGGTGGTCACCGGGGTGCCCGTGGACCGGCCCGGCTATCTGGCCGCGGCTGGTGCGCTCGCGCAGCTTCTCGACCACGGTGAAGCCGTCGAGGTCGGGGAGCATGACGTCGAGCACGACCAGGTCGGGCCGCTCGGCGGCGATCAGTTCGAGCGCCTCGGTGCCGCTGGCGGCGGAGGCGACCCGGAAGCCGGAGAAGCGCAGTGAGGCGGCGAGCAGTTCGCGGATGTTGGGCTCGTCGTCCACGACGAGCAGGAACGCCTCGCCCTGGCCCCCGGCCACCGTGGGGCCGCCTGGTGTGGTGACAGTGCCTTGCACGGGGGTTTCGCCTCCCGGTCGGACGATGACGTTCAGCATGAGGCTAGCCCCGGGAGGCTATGCGGCATGGATGAATGTTGGATTAACACCTTATCGGTCGGTTTTGCGACGACAAGCCCATAGCCGGGCGCTCGGTGGTGTGCGGACGGGCGTGGACACGCCCAATGCGCCCCCCGGAACACCCTGCCCGCCCCCGGGCCACGCCCGGTATGACGTACCTCACTCCCGCCCGCACTCCCGCCCTCGCTCCCGCCCGGACGCGGTTCCCTCCGGTGCGACCGGCACCCCGGGCACCGGCCCCGGTCCGGCGGGCGAGTCCGGCTTCCGGTCCGGCCGCGAGTCCGTCGGCGAGTCCTCCGGCGAGTCCGGCCGCGAGTCCGTCGGCGCCGCGGAGGCCTGCGCGGCGCGGATCCGCCGGCGCCCCGAGGCGGCCAGCTGCCGGCAGGCCGCGGGCGACTTCCCGACGATCGCCGCCACCTCGGCGAACGGGTACCGGAAGACGTCGTGGAGGACGAAGGCCACCCGCTCGGCCGGGGTCATGGACTCCAGGACGGCCAGGACGGCCGGGCTGACCGGCTCGTCCGGGGTGACCCGGCCCGCCGGATTCCCCGCAGCCTCGGCGGAGGTGGCGCCGGACGTCGCGCCGGACGCCCCCTCCCGCCGCCCCGGCAGCGGCTCGGGGGCCCCCTCGCCCGCGTGGTGCCCCCGCCGCACCCGGGCCGAGGCGAGGACGTTCAGACAGATCCGGCTGGCGACCGTGGTCAGCCAGCCGCCGGGCGAGCCGATCGCCTCCCGCTCCCGCCGGGGCAGCGCGTACCAGCGGGCGTACGTCTCCTGCACCACGTCCTCGGCCCCGTCCCGCGAACCGAGCAGCCGGTACGCCAGGTCGGTCAACTGGCGCCGCTCGCCCATGATCGCGCCCAGGCCGGGATCGGACCGCTCCACCGCTTCGTCCCCTCGCATCCCGCCCCGCCCCTTCGTCTCGCCGGCCCGCTCACTCTTCGACAGCGCGGTGCGCCGGATTGTGACCCCCGAGGGGTGTGACGTCCACCGCGCCGCCGCGCGTTGCGTCCGACGTGTCACATTCCGGGGCACCGCGCGGTCGTAGGGGCGGAAGGAAACGGAGGACCCGATGAACGACTTCCAGGCGGTCGCCGACCGCGTCGAGATCCAGGCTCTGCAGTACGAGTTCACCGACGCCGTGATGATGCGCGACCGCGCCCGGCTCTCACGGCTGTTCACCCCGGACGGCGTGCTGCGGATGCCCGCCGTGCCGATCGAGCTGGTCGGCCCGGAGCAGATCCGCGTCGGCGGCGAGAAGCTGCAGGAGCAGTGGGACTTCTTCATCCAGACCACCCACCCGGGCACCATCGAGATCGACGGCGACACCGCGACCGGCCGCGCCTCCATGCACGAGCTGGCCCGCCTGAAGAACGGCGTCGAAGGGCTCAACTATGCCATCTACCAAGACCGTTACCGCCGCACGGAGGAAGGCTGGCGGTTCGCCGAGCGGGTCTACGAGGTCCGGTACCTCGACACCACCCCGCTGACCGGCGCGGCCCCCGGTCCGAGGCCGCCTACGGACAGCCCAGCGCGGTCGACCAGCTGCTGGTCCTCAACGCCCCGGCCCGGACGACCCCCGGCACCGTCCTCCTGCTGCGGGAGGCCATCGGGTACTGAGCAACGGTGACGAGTGCGCGGCGGGTGCCCTCCGGGGCCGGACCCGCGACCGGGTGGGGCCGGACCCACCGCCGGAGTCAGCGGGACTTCCGTCGCTCCCAGTCCTCCCGGAGCAGCTCGTACTCGACCTCGCCGTGCTCGGAGCCCGGGATGGCCTCCGGCCAGTCGTCGGTGTAGCTGCGCAGGAACGTCAGGCCCGACTTCTCCATCACCCGCCGGGAACGCGCGTTCACCGCCATGGTGTTCGCCGTGACCCGCCGCGCGCCGAGGTCGGTGAACGCCTTGTCGATGAGGGCCAGCGCGCCCTCCGTGGCGTACCCCTCGCCCCAGGCCGCCCGGTTCAGCCGGTAGCCCAGCTCGACCACGGCGGGGTCGTGGTCGGAGAGCGGACGCAGTTCGAACCAGCCGAGGAAGGTGCCGGTGGCCCGCTCCTCGACGGCCCACCAGCCCCGGGTCCCGGTGCACGGGTGGTCGTGCAGGAGGCGGGGGAGGATCCGGGTCCGGATCGCGTCGAGGTCGGCGGGCTTGCCGCCGTTGATGAAGCGCATGACCTCGGGGTCGTCGTCCAGCGCGAACAGGTGGTCGGCGTCGGCCTCGGTGAACGGACGCAGCACCAGGCGCTCGGTCTGCAGGAAGGGGCGCGGGAAGGGTCGCATGCCGCGATCCTCACCACGCGCGGTCGGCCCTGCCACCGGATATCCGGGCCGGGCGACCGGCAGGGACTCATTCCATCCCGAAGAAGTCGTGGATCGGCCGCACCTCGACGGCCACCACATGGAAGTCCAGGACGCGTGCGGCGATCTCCCGCGCCCGTTCCCGGGTCGCGCAGTCGATCACGTAGTAGGCGGTGAGGTGCTCGGCGGCCTCCTGCAACGGGCCGGGTGTCGTGGTGGATCCGTCGCCGTCGACGCGGAGGGTCGTGGTGTCCCGGGGGAAGGCCAGCCCGGCGCCGTTCAGCATCTCGCCGGTGTCCTCCAGGTCCCGGTGGAGCGCTTCGTGTCGACGGAAGACGTCGGCCCGCTGCTCGGCGGACATCGCCGCGGTCGCCGCCGGATCGGCGTACATCAGCACCATGTACTTCATGCCGCGATCGTCGCACTCTTCTCCTGGACGGGGGAGGAAGCCGAAAGCCCGTGCCCCCTGACCGGCGCGGCCAGGGGGCACGGGGAGCCCGGAAAGTCAGGCCGTGGTGAGGTGGTCGAACTCACCGGCCTTCGCGCCCCGGAGGAAGGCGGCGAACCTGGGCACGGAGGTCCGCACGATGACGTCGCCCTCGTCGGACTCACGCACCTCGATCACCCCGTCGACGGCACGGACCTCGACGCACTCGGCGTTCGCACCTGAGTAACTGGACTTCTGCCAGGAGGAGTTACGCATACTTGCTTTCCATATCCTTCATAATGGATCGAATGAACTCTCGGGATTCGTCTTCCGAGAGAGCCGCCGCGTCGATCCGGGCGATCAGGGAGCGAAACCGAGCCATGTGAGCCGGTGCATCGAAGAGCACGTTCCCAAGTCCTGAATCCAACTGCGCTGTGTCCAGCTCGGGAATCGGGCCTTCGGCGTACGTGAAGTTCTCGTGGGTGAGGGGAAGCGTGCCGACGTCGAAAAGCACGACCCGGATTGAGATGGTCGGCTTCTCGGAGTCCTCGATGAGGCTGCCGAGCTGCTCGGCCTGAACCTTGGGGCCGCTGAACTGCATACGCAGCGCCGCCTCATGGATGTATGCGACGTACGGCGTTTCGCCGGACCGCACGATGCGCTGCCGCTGCATGCGGAAGGCCGTCCTCAGATCGACCTCGTGCTGCGGGAGTGGCGGGAGGTTTCGCGCGAAGACGGCAGAGGCGTAGGCACTGGTCTGGAGCAAGCCGGGGATGAAGGCCATCGTGTACGTCGAGAGCCTGTGCGCACGCCCCTCGATCTCAGCCACTTCAAGGAAGTCCGACGACAGGCTTCCTCGGTATTCCTCCCACCAACCGCCGCGATCGCGATCCGTGATGATCTCCGCGAGCGCGTCGATCAGCGGCTCGTTGACGCACATGCACAGCGCCGCGATCGTGCGCAGGCGTTCGACGCTGATGCCGGTCCTTCCGCTCTCCATCTGGGTCACGTGCGCGGGGTTGATGCCCAGCGCACGGGCGAGCTGGCTGCCGCCGAGTCCGGCCTGCTCGCGCATCCTGCGCAGCTCGGCACCCAACCGCAGCTGGCGGAGAGTTGGGTTCGATCGAAGAGCCATGGGACCAGTCTGCCTCAGTGTGGTGACCACGTTCGGGGGAACTTCGCTCATTACGCCACAAATCTGTGGCGAGCCGCGCTATGGTCACTCCCAGATGGATCCTACGGTCCGTCAGCACCTCTCTCGTTCCCGGCAGTAGGCGCCTGCTGCCCTCTCGCCGAAGAGCAACCGTCACCCGGCCTGGCTCACGGCTTCCTTCTCCCCCGCCACAGCCTCACGGAGGTTCCCGTGTGCACCCCTGACGCCACCCCCTCGCTCATCCTCGGCCGGCAGGCCCTCCGGGCCGCCCTGGTCCGGTGCGGCTGGGACCCGGAGGCCATCTTCAACGCCGAACTCGCCCTCGCCGAACTGGTCGTCAACGCCTGGCGGCACGCGGGCACCGCCTCACCGGTCGTGCACTTCTCCCTCGTCCACCGCACCCTGCGGGTCTGCGTCTCCGACGGGAGCGACGCGCTGCCGCAGGAGCGGGCCGCCGCCCCCACCGCCGAGTCCGGCCGGGGCCTGCGCCTCGTCTCCGGGCTCACCCACCGGTGGGGTGTCGAGCCGCAGAAGCACGGCAAGACGGTGTGGTACGAGCTGGACTCCGTCGCGTGATCCGCGAACCCGTCCAGCCGGACGACCCGCGGATGCTCGACTACTCCGCGTCCCAGATCACCGCGCTCCTCGGCGAACTGCACCGGCGCGGCCTGCCGTACGGGCTGCTCTGGGGTTCCGCCTCGGCCGGGGAGGGCACCCTGGACGGGCGGCTGCTGGTCGACTTCGGCAACGCGCCGGTGAGCACGCTGCTGAACCTCCTCCACCTGCTCCGCGAGCTGGACCGGAACGAGGCCTGGGAGCGGTAGCCGCGATGAGCAGCACGCGAAGGCCCCCACCCCCCAAGGGGCGAGGGCCTCGCGGTCGTCCGGCGAGTTCCGGGTCAGCCGCCGGACGGGTTCCGGCTGCCGCCACCACCGCCGAAGCCGCCTCCGCCGAAACCTCCGGCGGCGTTGCCTTCGACGAGCTGGTTGGCGTTGTAGCCACCGTTGGCGTCGGGGGTGCCGACGACGGTCACGCTCTGGCCGGGCTGCAGGTCGGAGACCTTGCCCTCCTTGTTGAGCTGGACCTTCGTCGCGTCGCCGGTGGTGACCTTCACGGTGTTGCCATTGGAGTCTGTCAGGTACACGACGTTTCCGTCCACGGCTTTCACGGTGCCCCGGGCGAACCCGGCCTGTCCACCCTGCCCCTGACCACCGCCCTGGCCACCGCCCTGCCCGGCGCCCTGGCCGCCGCGGCGGCCGTTCTGCCCGGCCCCCGCACCCTGGCCGTAGCCCCCGCCCTGACCGTACCCGCCGGCCCCCCGCTGCTGCCCGGCGGAGGCAGCAGCCGCCGCGACCGGCCGGGACGACTTCCCGCCCGACGAGGACCCGTTGTCCTTCTGGTACCAGACCCCGCCCGCGAACGCCCCCGTCGCGATGACCCCGCCGGCCAGCACCAGGCTGAGCCAGGGCAGCTTCCGCCGGGGCGGCGCGGCCAGTTCGGCGCTCACGTCGCGGGCGTCCGGCGGGGTGGAGAGCAGGGCGACCTGCTCGGCCGGGGTGCTGCTGACCGTGGCGATCTCTTTGCTCATGGTGTGGAGGGTCCCTACTCGTGCCGGAGGGCGTCGATCGGCCGCAGCGAGGCGGCCCGGTTGGCGGGGTAGCTGCCGAAGAACAGCCCGATGGCGACGGCGATGCCGAACGCACCGAGCACCGACTCGGGGATCACCACCGGCTTGATGCCGACGATGCTGAAGTGCGAGCCGACCATCCCGGCCGCGACTCCCAGCCCCGCGCCGATCACCGACAGCAGCGTCGACTCGGTCAGGAACTGCCCGAGGATCACCGCGCGCGGCGCGCCGAGCGCCTTGCGGATGCCGATCTCGCGGGTCCGCTCGGTGACCGTCACCAGCATGATGTTGGTGATCCCGATCCCGCCGACCAGCAGCGAGATCGCGGCGACCGCGCCGAGCAGCACCGTGAAGGTCTTCGTGGTGCTCTCCCTCGCCGTGAGCAGCGAGGCCTGGTTGGTGATCCGGAAGTCGGCCTTGGCCGGGTCGGCGATCGCGTGCGCCGCGAGCAGCACCCGGGTGATCTCCGACTGGGCCGCCGTGGTGCTGTCCGCCGAGGCGGCCTGCACCAGGATCTGGTTGACGGCGCCGAAGCCGGTGAACGCGTTCTGCACCGTCGGCAGCGGGGCGATCACCACGTCGTCCGGGTCGGTGAACCCGCTGCCGCCCTTGGCCTGCAGTACGCCGACCACGGTGAACGGCGTGCCGCCGAGGACGATCCGCTTGCCGACCGGGTCCTCGGTGTCGAACAGCTGCTTCGCCGTGGTGGCGCCGAGCACCGCGACCTTGCGCGAGCCGAGCACGTCGTCGTCGGTGAAGTACTCGCCCTTGGCGACCTTCTGGTTGGCGGTCTCGAAGTACGCCGGGTAGGTGCCCACGATCGAGCCCGGGGCGTACGAGATGTTCCCGTACAGGGCCGTCCCGCTGGTGGTGACGACCGGGGCCACCGACTTGATCGCGGCGGAGGCGTCGGCGTCGGTCGCCAGCGCCTTGGCGTCCGCCACCGTCAGCTTCTTCACCGAGGAGGCGGCCCGCGCCCCGCCGGCCGCCGAACCGGAGCTGACGGTGAGCGCGTTGGTTCCGAGCGAAGTGATCGACTCCTTGACCGCGACCGACGAGCCGTTGCCGACCGCCAGCAGCAGGATCACCGAGGCGACGCCGATCAGCACGCCGAGCATGGTGAGCGCGGAGCGCACCTTGTTGGCGGCCAGGCCGCCGACCGCGAAGCGGAGCGTCTGCCAGAGGATCACGCCGACACCCCCAGCGCGCTGAGGGCGGGCGGCGGCCCGTCCACCGGGGCCTGCCGGACGTCGCTCACGATCTGCCCGTCGACCAGCCGCAGCACCCGCTTGGCGTGCGCCGCGACCTCGTCCTCGTGGGTGATCAGCACGACCGTGCGGCCGGTGGCGTTGAGCCCGTCGATCAGGGCCAGCACCTCCTCGGTGGAACGGCTGTCCAGGTTCCCGGTGGGTTCGTCGGCGAGCAGCATCGCCGGCGCGGTGACCAGCGCCCGCGCCACCGCGACGCGCTGCTGCTGGCCGCCGGAGAGCTCGTTGGGCTTGTGCCCGGCCCGCTCGCCGAGGCCGACCAGGGAGAGCGCGGCCAGCGCCCGGCGGCGCCGCTCCGCCGCCCGGACGCCCGCGTAGGCGAGCGGCAGCTCGACCTGGGCGAGGGCGGTGGTGCGGGGGATCAGGTTGAAGGACTGGAAGACGAAGCCGATCTTGCGGTTGCGCACCAGCGAGAGCTGCTGCTCGTCCAGGTGGCCGACGTCGACGCCGTCCAGCAGGTAGCGGCCGGACGTCGGGACGTCGAGGCAGCCGAGGATGTTCATGAGGGTGGACTTGCCGGAGCCCGAGCTGCCCATCACGGCGACGAAGTCGCCCTGCTCGATGTCCAGGCTGACGCCCTGGGGCTCGCCGGTCTCCGGGTCCGCGGGGCCGCGCAGCGCGTGCACGGTGGCGTCGCCGTGCCCGTACGCCTTGGTGAGCCGGCGGATCCGGATCACCGGCACGGGCGCCGCGGGGACGCGCTTGTCGATGACGTGACGCACGATCAGCCCCTGCCGCCACGACCGGCGCCGCCGCCACCGTTGCCGCCACCGCCACCGTTGCCGCCGCCCGGGAAGACGCCGCCGCCGGTGCCGCCCCGGCCGTTGCCGCCCGCGCCCGGGAAGGAGCCGTTCGGGAAGCCGTTGGTGCCGCTGGTGGTGGGGAGTTCGACCTTGTCGCCCTCCTGCAGGCCGGAGACGATCTGCACCGTGCTGTCGCCCTCGACGCCGACGCCGACGGTGACCCGCTCGGTGGCGCCGTTCTCGTGCACCACGGTCGCGGTGCGGGAGGTGCCGGTGCCCGAGAGCGCGGAGGTGGGCAGCGAGAGCGCGTTGTCGGCCTCGCCGGTGATCACCTGGACGGTGGCGCTGAGGCCGGTGCGCAGCGTGCTGGTGTCGCCGCTCAGCTGCAGGGTGGCCGCGTACTGGACGGCGGAGGAGCCCGCCGCGCCGCCGGATCCGCTACTGACCGGCAGCGAACTGACCGACAGGACGGTCGCGTTGAGCTTGGTGTCGGACTGCGCGTTCAGCGTGACGGTGGCCGCCTCGCCCTTCTTCAGCTTGAGCGAGTCGAGCTCGGAGAAGTTCGCGGTGACCTGCATCCCGGTCGGGTTGGTGAGCACGATGAAGCCGCTGGGAGCGGCCGCGCCCGTGCCGGTACCGGTCGCCTTGGCGGAGCCGCCGCCGGTGGATCCGGAGGCGCTCGCGCCGACCGTGTCGCCGACCTTGTTGGCGATCGAGGCGACGGTGCCGTCCGTCGAGGCCGTCAGCGTCGTCCCGGCCAGCGCCGCCTGGGCGTTGGAGAGGTTGGTCTGCGCGGTGGCGACCTGCTGCTGGGCCTGGGCCACGGCCGCGTCGTCGACCTTGGTGGTGGTGATGGTGGTGGTCTGCGGGGCGGGCGTACTGCTCCCGCCCGCCCCGCGTCCACCACCGCCGCTGCCGGTTCCGCCCCCGGACCCCCCGGAGGTCGGGGCCGGCAGCGGCTCGGTGGTCGTGGTGGTGACCCCGGCCTCGGCCTTGGTGAGGTTGGCGTTGGCCGTGGTGAGGGCCACCCGGGCCGCGTCCACCTGCTGCTGGGCCGCCGTGGTGTCGACGGTGGCCAGCACCTGGCCCTTCTTGACGGTGTCCCCGACCGCGACCTTGATCGCGGTGAGCTTGCCACCGGTGGTGAAGTCCTGGGCCGCGTCGGTGGGGGACACCAGGGTGCCGGTTCCGGACACGGTGGCCAGGACGGTGCCCTTGGCGACCGTCGCGGTCCGCGCCACCGGCTTGGCCGAAGCCGGGCCGGAGCTGCCGCTGACCGTGGTGTACACCAGCGCCGCACCGCCCAGCAGGGCCACACCCAGCGCGGAGTTGAGGAGGACGGCACCGCGCCGCCGTGGGAGCACCTTCATGCCGGACAGCTTCGCGGGGCGCTCTTGCGGAGTCCTGGGCGCGGGCTGGGAGAAGACTGACCGGGCGGATCCGGGCATCGCGGACAGAACCGCCGCCCCGCGCGGCCCGCTTGGGCGCTCCGTGGCCCGCTGTTGGCCGAACTCCCAGCGGGCTCCCAGCGATCCACAGCCATCCGGGAGCGAGCCGGGAACGCGCCGGGCCCTCCGGTGACGTGCCGCGGACGTCCGCGGGAGCCGGGGACGCGTCGGCGGGACGGCGGGACGGCGGCGCGCCCCGGTGCGTTCCCGGTACCCCAGGACGGCGGCGGGCCGTCCCCGGGAACGTCGCGGGGGCGCACCGGCGATCCGGCACGCCCCCCGGGAGGACGGAACGGGACCTCAGAGCGACTTGCGGAACGCCTCCGCCACCGACAGCAGGATCGAGTTGCCCTCGGGCTCCCCGATCGACACCCGCACGCCCTCCGGGAACGGCCGCACGATCACGCCGGCCGCGGCGCAGGCCGCCGCGAACTCCTGCGAGCGCTCGCCGAGCCACAGCCAGACGAAGTTGGCCTGCGAGTCCGGGATCTCCCACCCCTGGGCGCGCAGCCCGGTCACCACCCGGGTGCGCTCCTCGACCAGCGCCTCCACCCGCTCCATCAGCGCCTCCTCGGCGCGCAGCGAGGCGACGGCGGCGTCCTGGGCGAGCTGGCTCACGCCGAACGGGACGGCGGTCTTGCGCAGCGCGTTCGCGACCGGCTCGTGCGCGATCGCGAAGCCGACCCGCATGCCCGCCAGGCCGTACGCCTTGGAGAAGGTGCGCAGCACGCAGACGTTCGGGCGGTCGCGGTAGAGGTCGATGCCGTTGGGCACCTCGGGGTCGCGGATGAACTCGATGTACGCCTCGTCCACGACGACCAGGACGTCGCCGGGGACGGCGTCCAGGAAGCGCTCCAGCTCGGCCCGGCGGATCACGTTGCCGGTGGGGTTGTTGGGGTTGCAGACGAAGATGAGCCGGGTGTTCGGGGTGATCGCGGCGAGCATCGCGTCCAGGTCGTGGTCGCCGCCCGCGGTGAGCGGCACCGGGACGGGCGTGGCGCCGGCGACCTGGGTGATGATCGGGTAGGCCTCGAAGGAGCGCCAGGCGAAGATCACCTCGTCGCCCGGACCGGCCGTGGCGAGCACCAGCGACTGGGCGACGCCGACCGAGCCGGTGCCGGTGGAGATGTGCTCGGCGGGCACGCCGAAGCGCTCGGCCAGCACCGCGGTCAGCTCGGAGACGCCCATGTCGGGGTAGCGGTTGAGCGAGCCGGCGGCCTTGACGGCGGCCTCCAGCACGCCGGGCAGCGGCTCGTACGGGTTCTCGTTCGAGGACAGCTTGTAGGCGTCGGCGCCGGCCGGCTTGCCGGGCTTGTAGGTGGGGATGCCGTCCAGGGTCGGCCGCAGGCGCGGGCCCTGCGCTGACGTACCACTGCTCACGGTCGTACTCCGTTTCCAGAAGTTGCACAACAGTCCGGTGCGCCGTCCCGCCACGGACGGGTTCGCCCCCGTGCCCGGGATCTCCCGACGCGCCCGGACCACCCCGGTCGGGTGCCTTGCACGATACCGACCGCCCTCACCCGTAGGAGTGAGATGCCCGGACGGCTTACCGGCTCAGATCAGCCATTCTGCCGGGTTCCTTTGGCACATGTCAGAGGTAAGAAGCCTGGTTTCAGACGGGTATCGAAGGGGCGCACCCCGGCTCACTCTTGGAGAAACGTATCTCCGAGGGCTCCTGATGCGCCGGTCACAGACCCTTGTCAGGAGCCATACGATCGGTCCGCCATGACAGCAGCAGCCAACCAGAGCGGTCGGCGTCCCACCACCTCACGGCGTCTGGAGCGGGCCGGCATCCGGGATGTGGCGGCAGCCGCCGGAGTGTCGATCACCACCGTCTCCGACGCGCTGAACGGTAAGGGCCGCCTGCCCGACGAGACCCGCAGCCGGGTGCGCGAAGTCGCCGAGCGCCTCGGCTACCGCCCCTCGGCGGCGGCCCGCACCCTGCGCACCGGACGGTCCGGCCTGATCGGGCTGACCGTCACGACCTACGGCGAAGAGCCCTTCACCTTCACGGAGTTCGCGTACTTCGCCGAGATGGCCCGGGCCGCCACCAGCGCCGCCCTCGGCCGCGGCTACGCGCTGGTGGTGCTGCCCGCCTCCTCGCGCCACGACGTCTGGGGCAACATCGCCCTGGACGGCACCGTGGTGATCGACCCGCCCGACCAGGACCCCCTGGTCAGCGAGCTGTACCGGTCCGGCGTGCCGGTGGTCAGCGACGGCAAGCCGGGCAACTGCCCGGTCACCGCCTGGGTCGACAACGACCACGAGGCCGCCGTGCTCGGCATCCTGGACCACCTCTCCGAAGCCGGCGCCCGCCGGATCGGCCTGCTCACCGGCACCAGCACCGACACCTACACCCGGCTCTCCACCGAGGCCTACCTCGCCTGGTGCGCCAAGGTGGGGCAGGAACCGGTGTACGAGGCCTACCCGGCGCACGACCCGGCCGCCGGCGCCGTGGCCGCCGACCGGCTGCTCGCCCGCCCCGACCGGCCGGACGCGGTCTACGGACTGTTCGACCCCAACGGCACCGACCTGCTCGCCGCCGCCCGCCGGTACGGCCTGCGGGTGCCCGACGACCTGCTGCTGGTCACCTGCAGCGAGAGCGACGTCTACGCGACCACCGAACCGCCCATCACCACCCTGTCGCTCAAGCCGCGCAAGATCGGCACCACCGTGGTCAACCTCCTCATCGACGCCATCGAGGGCGTGGACTCCGGCACCGGCGTCGACATCGCCCGGCTGTTCCCGCCGAGGTTCCGCACCGCCGGCAACGGCCCGCCCCCGGGCACCCTGATGCCGACCGAACTGATCGTCCGCGCGTCCTCCCAGCGCCGGAGCCCGCGCACCACCGTCAGCCCGCCCCGCCCCCCGGGCGAGGTCTAGACCCCGCGGCGCCGGACCGGCGTCCGACCGGTCGGGGCGACCACCCCGGCCGACCCCGGCCGTCACCCGACCACCCCCGAACGAGCCCCGATCGACCACCGACCGGAGCCGGGTGAGCACGAAGGACGCCCGGTCAGAGCCGACGAGACCATACCGAGCCAGGACAAACCGGACCCTGCGGGACCGCCCGGCTGACGCTCCGGAGGATTGGATGCCCACCAGGTGACGACGGCGGGAGAGTGGTCTTCCTATGATGGGCGAATGACACCCGAGGACCGCTTCCCCGGGCCCGAGCACCCCCACTCGGGCCCCCGCCACCAGCCGGACCTCGATGTGCTGCCGTACGGCACCTATTACGAACCGGAGCCCGCGCAGGGCTACCCGGGCACCCCGTACGACGCCGAGACGTACAGCGGCTACGGCGGCGCCCGCTACCTGGAACAGCACTGGACCTCCGACGGACAGGGCCACACCGTGCACGCCCACGGCAACGCGGTCGGCCAGGCCCCGGTCTTCTCCCACCAGGACCACCCCGGCTACGACGGCCGGCCCGGCTACGAGGAGCACCCCGGCTACGACGGCCAGGACCACGCCCCGTACGACGGCCGGGACCACGCGGCCTACGAGGACGACGGCGGCTACGACGACCGCACCGGCTACGAGCCCACCCTCCCCGACCAGCCCTCCCCGGCCCTCCGGCTCGACGACCGCGACGGCCGCGACGACCCGCCGACCATCGAACTGGGCCCGCCGCTGCCCCTGCCCGACCCGGCCGCGCCGACCTACCCGTACCCGGCCCCCGGCCCCGGGGAGCCGCCCGGCCCGGTCTACGTCGTCGGCGACGTGCACGGCTACCTGGAGGAGCTGCGCGCCGAACTGCACAACCAGGGCCTGATCGACGCCGACGGCCACTGGTCGGCCGGCCGCGCCCGGATCTGGTTTCTCGGCGACTTCACCGACCGCGGCCCCGACGGCATCGGCGTCATCGACCTGGTCATGCAGCTCGCCGCCGAGGCCGCCGCGGCCGGCGGCTACTGCCGCGCCCTGATGGGCAATCACGAACTGCTCTTCCTCGGCGCCGCCAAGTACGGCGACGAGCCGGTCCAGTCCACCGCCGGCACCGCCTCCTTCCTCGCGGCCTGGCGGCTCAACGGCGGCCAGCAGAGCGACCTGGACCGCCTGGAGGCGCACCACATCAGCTGGCTGTCCCGGCTCCCCGCCATCGCGCTGGAGGACGACCACCTGCTGCTGCACTCCGACACCACCGCCTACCTGGAGTACGGCGAGTCCATCCCCGACGTCAACGACGCCGTGCACGCCCTGCTCGCCGACGGCGGCGTGGACGAGTGGTGGGACTGCTTCCGCCGCTTCACCAAGCGCTTCGCCTTCCGCGGCGACACCGGCCCGATGGCCGTCCACGAGCTGCTCGGCACCTACGGCGGCGGGCGGATCGTGCACGGGCACAGCCCGATCCCGTACCTCACCGGCGCGGTGCACGCGGACGACGGCCAGCCGCCGCACATCCCCGGACCGTACGTGTACGCGGACGACCTCGCGGTGGCGATGGACGGCGGCGTCACCATGGAAGGGCGGCTGCTCGTCGCCCGACTGCCCATCAACTGACGGCCCGCACCGAACGGTTGTTCCCGGCGCCCGGGCCGTCGCACGCGCGCGGTCCGGGGCGCGAAATTCCGGAAACCGACTGTCAGCCCGGGCACACCCGCCCCTACCATGAGGCACACCACACCCGGCCGCCCGTCCGGCGGCCCGCCTCCGCGCCCGATTCGGCGTCCTGAGGGCGCCCCGCGCCCCCGGGGCGGAGCGAACCGGAGTCCGCACGAACGGGGTCCCCATGTCCAACCCCCCGCCGCTGCTCGCCGAGGACCGCCCGGAGTACGAGCGCCTCCTCGCCGAAGCCCTGCGCGACCGCACCGTCCTCACCGCCCTGCGCGCCCCCGGCGCGCTCGCCACCGACCAGCTGCGCCTGCGCGCCCTGCGCGACGCCGACACCGTCAACGCGGCGGCCGCCACCGAGTACGCGCACTACACCCGGCTGCGCGACGGCCTGCGCGCCACGCCCCCGCCGAGGCCCGGCACCGAGCCCACCGCCCCCGGCCTGCTCACCCAGCTGCGCTCCGCGAACGGCGGCGCCGGCCTGTTCCCCGTCCTCACCGTGCTCACCCCGATCCTGGCCTGGGCCGCCGCGGTGTTCCTGCTGCTGATCGGCTACCTGCTGCGCGCCGCCGACCCGGGCCTCGTCCTCGGCCGCTCCCTGGTCACGGCCGGCTGGGTCGCGCTCGCCGCCGGCGTCGCCGCGATGGCCATCGGCATCGTCGGCCTGCTCCTCACCGCCATACGCGACGGCACCGCCGCCGCCCCGGCCGGCACCGACCCGGGACTCGCCGCCGAACTCTCCGACGCCCGCGCCGCTTGGCGCACCGCCCTGCGCGACCGGGGCCTGCTGCCCTACCTGCACGCCGCCCTTCCCCCGGTCCCGGGCGCCGAACGCGCCTCCCGGACGGCCACGGCCGAAGGCAGCGACTCCACCGGCCCCGACTCCACGCGCCCCGACTCCGCCGGCCCCGAGTTCAGCAGCCCGGACTTCAGCAGCCCCGGCTACACCTCCCCGTCCTTCAGCAGCCCCGGCCCCGACGGCCTGACCGACCCCGAGGGCCGCACCGCCCGCCCCGCCGCCTTCACCGGCCCCGACTTCACCGGCCCCGGCTACACCCCGCCGGCGTTCACCAGCCCCGACGACGTCGCCTGACCCGCCGGGCGCGGCCCGCCGGCACGGGAGCGGCGCGGACCCCGGCACGGACCGCGGCCCGGGGCCGGTGCCTCCGCCTCTGCCGGTGCCGGTGCCGGTGCCGGTCCGACGGTGGACCGGGAGCGTCGCCGGCGCCTTCACGCTGGTGCGACGTCCGCACTCCCGCCCGCCGGGTCTCCTCCGGTCGTCGCACCGGGGAGCCGCCCCCGTCCTCCTACCGGAGTACGACGCCCGGCCCCGGCTGCTCCTCCGGCCCGGTCCCCCGTGCGGGGGACCGCAGTGCCCGGGGTCCGCCCCCGGAGAGGACGCCCCGGGCCCGGATCCGCGGGACCGTCGATGCCAGACGACAGACGGCGGGCGACGGACGTCCGTCCCGGGCGGGAGGCGACAGCATGAACACGGCCACGACGGCACCACGGACGTCGACCCGACGGCTGCACGGCGCACCCGCCCCCGGCGTGCCGCGCTGGGCCGTCCGGACCGCGTACGCGATCACCCTGGTCGTCCTGCCCTCCTGCCTCTGGCGGATCGCCGGCTTCATCCTCGGCCTGCCGCTGCTCGACCACGGTCCGACGCCCCCCGAGGCCGACCCGGCCTCCTTCGACGGCGGCTGGGTGTACATCCTCGCCCTCAGCGTGGTCAGCGAGGCCCTGGCCTTCCTCTGCTTCGGCCTGGTCGCGCGCTGGGGCGAGGTGTGGCCGCGCTGGATCCCCTTCCTCGGCGGCCGGCCGGTACCGGTGCTCGCCGCCGTCGTCCCGGCCGGCCTGGGCTCGGCGGTCCTGATGGTCTTCCCCTACGCGATGGTGATGTTCTCCCTCGGCCTGACCATCCGCGGCGACCGGGGCGGGGTCATCACCCACGGCTGGCAGACCGCGGTGTTCTGGATCAGCTACCTCCCGCTGGCCGCCTGGGGCCCGCTCCTCGCGGTCCTCACCGTGCACTACTACCGCCGGCGCAGGGCCGGTTGAGCTCGCACCGGGGTGGGCCGCCCGGGCGTGGACGGCGCCTCCGGGGCGACCGCCGCCGCGGGACCGTGGGCCTCCGCGCCGGTCAGCCGCCCGCCGCCGGGCCGGCCGCGTCCGCCGCCGCCCGTACGAAGGCCAGGACCGTGGCCGTCGAGTTCCCCTCCCGCCAGACCGGCCCGCGGAGGATCGGCGGCGCGTCGTGGATCGGCACGTAGGCCACGTCCGGGCGGGGATAGTAGCGGCGCGAGTGCTCGCCGACCGGCAGGACGCCGCGGCCCAGGGCGACCAGGCTGAGCATCTCGGAGAACGTCCTGCCGGACGGGCCCTTGGGCACCGGGCGGCCGGACGGGGTGTGCTCGGGGGTGCGGTCCCGCTTGAAGGACGCCGAGGTGACGGCCGGGTACTGCACCACCGGATGGTCGGCCAGCACCTCGACCGACACCGAGCGCTCCGCGGCCAGCGGGTGCCCGGCCGCCACGGCCAGGACCCGCCGCTCGCTCAGCAGCACCGGGCCGTTGGCCATCCCGTCGAACGGGTAGGAGGCGATCAGCACGTCCACCGAGCCGTCCTCCAGACTCGTCCGGGAGTTGCCCAGCTGCACCTCCCGGACGTCGACCCGGCATTCCGGGTGCCGCTCCCCGAACAGCGCCACCGCCCTGAGCAGCACCGGCGCCGTCCACTCGCCCAGGAACGCCACCCGCAGCTCCCCGGTGACCCCCCGGGCGGCGTCCTCCGCCCGGCGCAGCGCGGCCGCCATCGCCTCCACCACCGGGGCCAGGTCGTCCGCCAACTGCCGCCCCAGGGAGGTCAGTCGGACCGACCGACTGGTGCGTTCGAAGAGCCGGCCGCCGATCCGGCGCTCCAGCTTCCCCACCACCTGGCTCACCCTCCCGGTGGTCAGGTGCAGGCGCTCGGCCGTCCGGCCGAAGTGCAACTCCTCCACGAGCCCGAGGAAGACCTCGATCTCCAACCGCTCCAGCAATCCGCCCGCCGCCCCTCGATCGTTGAATCGGGCTCAACGATCGTACGGCCGATCGTCGTTGATGGAGCGGCCGGTACGGGGGATCGTGGACCACGTCACCACCCGCCCGGAACGGCCCGCGGCACTCACCGCGACCGGCCGGGAGCCCCCACCCGAGGAGACCCTCATGCGCGTCGTGGCCTTCGACCACCTCGTCCTCAACGTCTCGGACGTCGAGCGTTCCCTGGCCTTCTACTCCGGCCTCCTCGGCCTGGAGCCCGTCCGCGTCGAGGAGTGGCGCGCCGGAGAGGCGCCGTTCCCCTCCGTCCGGGTCACCGCCGACACCATCATCGACCTCACCGCCCGCCCCCGGCAGGAGTCCAACGTCGACCACCTCTGCCTCACCGTCGAGCCCCTCGACTGGCAGGAGGTGATCGACTCCGGCACCTTCGACGTCCTCGAAGGCCCGGTCCCCCGCTACGGCGCCCGCGGCACCGCCACCTCCGTCTACGTCCGCGACCCCGACGGCAACACGGTCGAACTCCGCTGGTACCCCGAGCCCCCCACCGCCTGACCGGCCTCTGCCCCGGCCCCACGGGGGTGGGCCGGGGCAGGCCCGGCGGCGGTGCCCTCGCCGCGCCCGTCAGGGTCGCGGCACCTTCCTCAGTCCGCCGGCGGCAGGTAGACCCGGTTGCCGTGCTCCGCGAACTCGGCCGACTTCTCGGCCATGCCGGCGAGCGCCTCGGCGTCGTAGCCGGCCTCGACCGCGGTCGATCCGTCCCCGTGCTCGTCGCTGATCTTCTGACTGATCCTCATCGAGCAGCGCTTCGATGAAGGCACCATCGGGGCTCGATGGAGATCCTGCTATGGACAGATCAGTTCGATGGTCGGAAAGTACGTCCGATACCGCGAGGCGTCGCGCGTGAGCAAACGGTACCCACGCACAGCGGCATGCGCTCCGATGTAGAAGTCGGGCAGCGGCGCCGTCTTCTGCCCACCGCGCTTGCGATACAGCAGAAAGGCCTTGCCCGCCAGGAACCCCGCCTCATAGGGAAGCGGCTCTCGTGCGAAGTCCTCAGCGGGCAGGACCGCGTCCAAGTCCTCGATCGCGGCATACGCCACCGAGACTTCCGCGTAGACGATCGGATTGATGACCACCTCCCCCTCGTCCTGGGCCTTGGACAGTGCGGTCTCCGACCAGTCGGCCCAGTTCTCGTCCTCCGTCATCAGATCCAGGAGCACACAGGAGTCGACCAGTGTCACCGGTCGGCCCTGGCCCGGGCCGACCAGCCTCAACCTGCTACTCGCCACGCAGTAGCTCCATGATCTCGTCCGTGGACATGCCGCCCGCGGCACTTCCCCTCATGCGGCGGGCCACCCGCTGTCCTCTGGTGCCGTGCCCCTCCCGGCGCACTATCCGCAGGACACCACCCTCCTCGATGACGTCCACCTCGTCCCCGGGCCGCAGACCGCACTTCTCGCGAAGGTCCGCGGGGATGGTGACTTGCCCCTTGCTGTTGAGCCGCATCTCCCACCTCCTGTAGCACGTAATACCGCTACCACGTAATACTAGACCCGCCCGCGCCCACCCGGAGCGGTGCGATCACCGCCCAGTGCTCGGGCGGCGCTGAACATGGATGTGGCTCGGGAGTCGATCAAGACTCCCGAGCCACAGCCGTCGTCGATGTCAGTCCGCCAGCGGCAGGTAGACCCGGTTGCCGTGCTCCGCGAACTCGGCCGACTTCTCGGCCATGCCGGCCAGGGCTTCCGCATCGAACTCGGTGTTCACGGCGGTCGATCCGTCGCCGTGCTCGTCGCGGATCTTCTGGCTGATCTTCATCGAGCAGAACTTCGGGCCGCACATGGAGCAGAAGTGCGCCGTCTTGGCGGGTTCGGCGGGGAGGGTCTCGTCGTGGAAGTCGCGGGCGGTCTCCGGGTCGAGGGCCAGGTTGAACTGGTCCTCCCAGCGGAACTCGAAGCGGGCGTCGGAGAGCGCGTCGTCCCATTCCTGGGCGCCGGGGTGGCCCTTGGCGAGGTCGGCGGCGTGGGCCGCGATCTTGTAGGTGATCACGCCGGTCTTGACGTCGTCGCGGTTGGGCAGGCCCAGATGCTCCTTGGGCGTGACGTAGCAGAGCATCGCGGTGCCCCACCAGGCGATCATCGCGGCGCCGATGCCCGAGGTGATGTGGTCGTAGCCCGGGGCGACGTCGGTGGTCAGCGGGCCGAGGGTGTAGAACGGCGCCTCGTCGCAGATCTCCTTCTGGAGATCCATGTTCTCCTTGATCTTGTGCATCGGGACGTGTCCCGGGCCCTCGATCATCACCTGGACGTCGCGCCCGCGGGCGATCCGGCCGAGCTCGCCGAGGGTCTGCAGTTCCGCGAACTGCGCCTCGTCGTTGGCGTCGGCGATCGAGCCGGGCCGCAGGCCGTCCCCGAGCGAGAAGGTCACGTCGTAGGCGGCGAGGATGTCGCAGAGTTCCTCGAAGTTGGTGTAGAGGAAGTTCTCCCGGTGGTGCGCCAGGCACCAGGCCGCCATGATCGAGCCGCCGCGCGAGACGATGCCGGTCTTGCGGCGGGCGGTCAGCGGGACGTAGCGCAGCAGCACGCCGGCGTGGACGGTCATGTAGTCGACGCCCTGCTCGCACTGCTCGATGACGGTGTCCCGGTAGACCTCCCAGCTCAGCTCCTCGGCCTTGCCGTCCACCTTCTCCAGGGCCTGGTAGAGCGGCACGGTGCCGATCGGCACGGGGGAGTTGCGCAGGATCCACTCGCGGGTGGTGTGGATGTTGCGGCCGGTGGAGAGGTCCATGACGGTGTCGGCGCCCCAGCGGGTGGCCCAGGTCATCTTCTCCACCTCCTCCTCGATCGAGGAGGTGACGGCGGAGTTGCCGATGTTGGCGTTGATCTTCACCAGGAAGTTGGTGCCGATGATGGCCGGCTCCACCTCCGGGTGGTTCACGTTGACCGGGATGACGGCCCGTCCGCGGGCCACCTCCTCGCGCACGAACTCCGGCGCCAGGCCCTCGCGCAGCGCCACGAACTCCATCTCCGGGGTCACCACGCCGCGCTTGGCGTACGCGAGTTGGGTGACGGCGACACCGCCGCGGCCGCGCAGCGGGCGGCGCGGGCGGCCGGGGAAGACGGCGTCCAGGTTGCGCAGGTTGCCGCCGCGCGGCGCGGTGTGCTTGATCCCGTCGTCCTCGGGGCGCGGCTCGCGGCCGTCGTACTCCTCGACGTCGCCGCGCTGGCGGATCCAGGGGTCGCGCAGCGCGGGCAGGCCGCGGCGCACGTCGGGCTCGTACGACGGGTCGGTGTACGGGCCGGAGGTGTCGTACAGCGGGACGGTCCTGCCGTCCGTGAGCAGCACCTCGCGGTACGGGACCCGCAGGTCGGGGCGGGATCCCTCGCGGTGCGCCTTGCGCCAGGCCGGAGTCGGATAGCCGGTGCGCTCGCTGCTGGGGGCGCTCTGGGCAGACTGCGGCTGTGCTTCGAACGTGGTCATCTGACCTCTACTCCCTACGCCGGCATTACCCGGTCCAGGTTCCTGCGGTCGACGCAGCCGTCGGTCCGTCCGTCGACGGTCCGGTCAGCGTCCTCTCAGCCCGGTGCTCCGAGCTCCCGCGTCGCAGGCGGTTGCCTGCACATGACGCCCAACACGGTAGCGAGCCGTCTGCCGCAGGTCCAGAGGGGGTCCGTCCCCCGGCCCCGGGAACGGGTGGCCGACGTCCGGGAACGGCCGAGGCCCGGCTCCCCGTGACGGGGGCCGGGCCTCAGGGCGGCGGATGGGGGAGCAGGGTCAGCTCTTGGCCGCCTTCTTCACCAGGATCACCACGGCGGCCGCGATGCCCACCACCACCAGCAGCTTGATCACGATGCCCAGCAGGAACCCGACCACGCCGAACACGAAGGCGACGATGTTCCAGGCCAGCACCAGGACCAGCACCGGGATGACGATGTTGCGCACCCAGGAGGGCAGCGACTTCCAGAGCTCAGCCATGTCGGATCCTCTTCTCCCCTCGGGTCGGCCGCCGTCCGGAGCCGCATCCCGCTTGCTTTCGATACGTCGATCGTACGGGGGCCGGAGTGCCGGAACGAGGCCCAACGGCCCGGAGAGAACCCCGAGATCACCCCGAGTGCGACCCCCGGGGACACCCCCGGCCGACCTCCGGGAGGAACCCCGGGAAGGACCCCGGCGGACGTCCGCGCAGAAGGCTCCGGGAGCCGCCGGACATCCGCGCCGGAGCGCCTGCGCCGCAGGTCAGACCGGCCAGCGCTCGCCGCGCCAGGCGGCGTCCCAGAACATCCACTCGTAGCGCGAGGTGGTCGCGAAGTGCTCCACCACCTTGCGGCGTTCGGCCGGCGAGAGCTCCTCGCCGATCCGGTCGGCGAGGGCCAGCACCCGGCGGACCACCGACTGGAACGCCTCGTCGCCGTAGGTCGCGATCCACTTCGCGTAGAGCGGGTCGGGGGAGCCCTGGGCGAGCAGCGCCTCGCCGACCCGGGCGTAGATCCAGTAGCAGGGCAGCACCGCGCCGAGCGCCTCGGCGAAGGAGCCGCCGTAGACGGTGGCCAGCAGGTAGCTGGTGTAGGCCCGGGTGGTGGGCAGCACCGGCTCGGCCGCGGCCTGCTCGGCGGTGCCGCCGAAGGCGGTCAGGAACTCGGCGTGCATGCCCTGCTCGGCGGCCAGCGCGCCGACCGCGTCGTCGGCGAAGGCCCGGACGTCCTCCTCGCCGGGCGCCTTGGCGGCGCAGACGGCGAGGGCGCGGGCGTAGTCGCGCAGGTAGTGCGAGTCCTGGACGACGAAGTGGCGGAAGGCCTCGCGCGGCAGGGTGCCGTCGGTGAGGCCGGCCAGGAAGGGGTGGGCCAGGATCTCGGCGTAGACCGGCTCGATGGCGGCCCAGAGTTCTTCGGTGAGGCTGCGGGTCATGCCGCCGACCCTAAACGGCCGCGCGCCGTCCGGGCGCGGCCGGACCGGTCCGCCCTGTCCGGCCCGCCTGCTCCGGGCCAGCCCGCCCGCTCCGGACCCGCCCGGCCGGTCCGGACCCGCCCGTCTGCTCCGGACGCGCCCGGCTGCTCCGGACCCGCCCGTCTGCTCAGTCCTCCGGCGGGGAGAACACCACCAGCACCCGCAGTTCCTCGGTGATGTGGTGGAACCGGTGCGGGGTCCCCGCCGGGACGTACACGACGGTGCCGCGTCCGACGGCCGCGGTCTCGGCGCCGACGGTCAGCTCGGCGCGGCCGCTGACCACCTGGTAGATCTCGTCCTGGTCGTGCGCGGTCTGCGGATCGGTGTCGCCGGGGGAGAGCGCGTACAGCCCGGCGGACATCCGCGGTTCGCGCAGGAACCGCAGGTACGCACCGTCGTTGGCCGCCCGCTCGGCGTCCAGTTCGTCCAGCCGGAACAACTTCACCGCCGCCGTCCTCCCTCGTCCGTCCGCCTCCGGGACCACGGGCATTCAACACCAAACCGCCGTGTGGTGGTTCCCCGTGACCGGTCCGCCTGCCAGGCTTGGGCGCCATGAAGGGTTTCGTCATCAAGACACTGATCAACGCGGCGGCCATCTGGGTCGCCGCCTGGATCGTCAGCGGCATCCAACTCGCCCAGGGCGGGGCCGACTGGCAGCACAAGGCGCTCACGGTGCTCGGCGTCGCCGTCGTGTTCGGCCTCGTCAACTGGCTGATCAAGCCGGTGGTCAAGCTGTTCTCGTTCCCGTTGTTCATCCTCACGCTCGGCCTGATCACCTTCGTGATCAACGCCCTGATGCTGATGCTGACCTCGTGGGCGTCCGGAAAGCTGGAGCTGGACTTCCACGTGACCGGCTTCGGTGCGGCGCTGATCGGTTCGCTGATCATCAGCCTGGTGGCCTGGGGCCTGCACCTGGCCCTGGACGACGACTGACGGCGCCGTGCCCGCCCGCGCGAGGGGGCCCGCACCCGGTGGACCTCCCGGGTACGGGCCCCTTCGTCGTCCGGGGCGGGCGTCCCCGGCGCAGGACTTCCGGCGGGGCTCCCCCGACCGCTCACCCCGCGTTCTCCCGCCCCCTGAGGATCTCCGCCAGCCGGGCGTCGAGCTCCCGCCCCGTGCGCTCCCCGCCGATCGGCACCAGCGCGACGGTACGGTCCAGGAACGCGACCAGCGGCGCCGCCGGGGCGCGCAGCTCGGACTGCCCGTCCGGGGAGCGCAGGGCGACGCACACCTCCGCGCGGCCGTCCCCGCCGACCGGGCGGACGCGCACGTCGCCCTCCCCCGCCGGGCCGGCGGTCCCGTCGAGCAGCAGCTCCCGCGCGAAGAACCAGGTGACCGGCGCGGCGCCGGGCAGGTGGAAGGTGAACCGGACGGCGTACGGGTCGGCGGCCTCGTACCCGGCGTCCGTCGGGATGCGGACGGAGAGCCCGGGCGAGACCACGAGGTTCATCGCCAGACGGATCCGGACCGTGCCGTGCTGCATGCTCCACTACCTCTCGTTCGTGGTCGGCGACCCGCTTTCCGGGCGGTGACCGGGGAGACGTTCCGGCCCGGTCCCCGGGTTTCGGCGCATTCCCGGCGCGGCAGACTCCCGCACAACGCTCCAGCCCCGGAGGTGGCCATGGACCCCGAGAACCGCACCCCGCCACCGCGCCCGGTCGTGAAGCGCACCGCGCGGGCGATCCTGCTGGAGCTGGACCCGGACGATCCGTACGGCCCGGCCTCGATCGTGCTGATCCGGCGGGTCCGGCCGGGCGCGCCGCACCCGTACTGGATCACGCCCGGCGGCGGGGTCGAGCGCGAGGACCGGACGGTGGTCGAGGCGCTGCACCGCGAGGTGGACGAGGAGCTCGGCGCCAAGGTCGTGGACGTGGTGCCCGCCTTCGTCGACACCATCAGCCACCCCTTCCACGACGACGGGACGCTGCTGCACCCGCACGGGGTCAAGGTGCAGCACTTCTTCGTCTGCCGACTGGTCTCGATGGACCTCAGCCGGCGGCACGGCCCGGAGGTGACGGAGCCGAACGGCGAGTACGAGGTGGTCCGGCTGCCGTTCACCCGCGAGGGCGTCACCTCGGTCAACGTCGTACCGCCCCGACTGCGGGCGTACCTGGCGGCCAACATCGAGGGCATCCGCGCGCTGCTCGCGCCCGACCTCGGGTGATCACCCGGCCGCCCAGCCCGCCACCCAGCCCGCCGCTCAGCCCGCCGCCAGGTCGCCGACCAGGTCGTGCCGGATCCGCTCGGCCGGCACCCCCGAGCGCAGCAGCACCCCGACGCCCCGGCGCACCATCGCGGGCGGTCCGCTGAGCACCGCCTCGCGGCCCTCCCACGGGCCGAACCGGCTGACCACTTCTGGCAGTTCACCGGTCAGCGCGCCCTCGGCCGGGCCGGTGCCGGACAGCACCGGCCGCACCGTCAGCCAGGGGTGGAGCCGGGCCAGCTCGCGCAGCCCCTCCAGGTCGTACAGCTCGGCGACGCCGCGGGCGCCGTAGAACACCTCGATCCGGCGGCCGGAGCCGCCGTGCTCGGCGGCCTCCTCGACCAGCGCGCGGATCGGCGCGATGCCGGTGCCGCCGCCGAGGCAGAGCAGGTCCGGGCCGGCGGTGTGGTCGACGGTCATCGAGCCGGCCGCCGGTCCCAGCCGCAGGACGTCGCCCGGAGCGGCCCGGTGGACCAGCGCGTTGCTCACCCAGCCCGCCTGGACGGCCTTGACGTGGAAGGTCAGCAGCCCGTCCGGGCGCGGCGCGGTGGCGAAGGAGTAGTGCCGCCAGACCCGCGGCCACCAGGGCGTCTCCAGGCTGGTGTACTGCCCGGCGCGGTACGGGTAGGCCTGGTCCGGACGGACGGTGATCACCGCGATGTCCCGGGTGCGGCGCTCGTGCCGGACGACCTCGCCCTGCCACCAGGGCGGCGAGGTGCGGGCGGCCTCCTCGGCGGCCCCGATCATGATCGAGGAGATCAGCCGGTAGGCGCGCCGCCAGGCCAGCTCGGTGTCGGCGTCCCAGCGGCCGCCCGCGTACCGGGCCAGCGCCTGCACCAGGCACTCCCCGACCGGGGCGTAGTGGCCGGTCAGCGTGCCGTAGCGGCGGTGGCCGCGGCCGAGTCCGGCGAGCTTGGCGGTCAGGGCCACCGGGTCCTCGGCCCCTCGCGCGGCGTCCAGCAGGGCGCGGAACAGCCGGTCGCGCTGGACGTCCATGGCGGCGGGGAAGAGCGGGCGGACCTCGGGGTGCTGCAGGAACAGCAGCGCGTAGAAGTGCGCGGTGGCCCGGTCGGCGACCGGCTCGACGGCCGCGAGGCTGGCCCGGATCAGCTCGATGTCCCGTGCGGTGAGCGGCAGTTCGACGGCGGAGGCATCAGGCGCGGGGGCGGCGCCGGCGGTGGGTGCCGCCTGCTCGGGCGGCGCCGCCGGGGTCTGCACCGGAGCCCCCTGCACGCTCCAGGCGTCACTCCACCTGTCCCCCGGCCCGGCCCAGTTGAGCCCCGGCGCATCGGCGAACAGCGGACGGAAGGCCGGCGAGCTGCCGGTGACCGAGACGGCCTCCGGATGGCTCGGCGCCGGAACGGCCGGCGGCTCGGTCGGCATCGCCGGGATGGACAGCACGACCGGGCCGGCCTCCGCCGGGGGAGCGGCCGCCGCCGGCGGGAGGTCCGGCGGGTCCAACGGCATCGGCGGCCGTACGGTCTCCTCCGGGGAGGGCACCGACGTCGGCGCCCCGGGCGCCGGCGCCCCGAGGACCCGTGCCGGTGCCTGCGCCGCCTCGGGCGGGAGCTCCGGCAGGCCCGGGACGGAGGCCGCGCCCGCTGAGCCGTGCCCGGTGCGGACCAGAAGTGTTCTGCGGGACTTCACCGCTACGTTTCGAGTACCCAAGAGAATCGTTTCGCCTCCGGCCGGCCTGCGCCACCACCTGGCTTGTCTCTGCTGACGCCTAGGCAGCGTGGCACGGCCGAAGTGCTCATCCGACAAATCCCGCGAAGCCCGGACGCCGGGGCCCGGAACGCGCTACTCTCACTCGATCGCGGTCGCCCTGAGTGGCCCCCCGTCCACCCAGGGCGACCGCGGCCTGCTCACGGCGGTGGCCGCGAAACCGGCGGCGGCCCCGTCCGGAGCGCCGCCGGCTCGCTCAGAGCTGCCGCAGCAGCATCCCCGGCTGTTCCACGCAGTCCGCGACGAACCGCAGGAAGCCGCCCGCCGTCCCGCCGTCGCAGACCCGGTGGTCGAAGGTGAAGGACAGCTGCGTCACCTCGCGCACCGCCAACTCCCCTGCGTGGACCCAGGGTTTGGCCACGATCCGGCCGACCCCGAGCATCGCCGCCTCGGGGTGGTTGAGGATCGGGGTGGACCCGTCCACACCGAACACCCCGTAGTTGTTCAACGTGAAGGTCCCGCCGGTCAGTTCGGCCGGGGTGATCGAACCGTTGCGCGCGGACTCGGTCAACCTGCCGAGTTCCTCCCCGAGTTGCTCGGTGCTGCGGTCCTGCGCGTCCCGCACCACCGGGACCACCAGACCGCGCTCGCCCTGTGCGGCGAAGCCCAGGTGCACCGCCGAGTGCCGGACGATGCCCGAACCGTCCTCGGTCACCGAGGAGTTGAGTTCCGGGAAGCGCGCCAGAGCGACCGTGCAGATCCGCGCCAGCAGCGCCAGCACGCTCACCTTCGGGCCCGGGGTCGCGTTCAACTGCCGGCGCAGTGCCATCAGTTCGGTGGCGTCGGCGTCCACCCAGCAGGTCGCGGCCGGGATCTCCCGGTGGCTCCGGCTGAGCTTCTCGGCCACCGCCTTGCGCAGCCCGCGCAGCGGTACCACGCCCTCCTGGGCGCCCGACGGACCCGCCGCCGGCACGCCCGCCGGAACGCCCGCCGGAACGACCGACGGCGCCGCCGGGGCCGCCGGGGCCGCCGGGGCCGCGACCTTGGCCGCGACCGCCCGTTCGACGTCCGCCCGCATGATCAGCCCGTCCGGCCCGCTCCCGGTGAGCGCGGCCAGGTCGACCCCCTGCTCCCGGGCCAGCCGCCGCACCAGCGGCGAGATCACCGGCACCACGACGGCGGCGGGCGCGACGACGGCAGCGGGCGCGACCGGGGCAACCGCGGCAGCAGCGGCCGGAGCCGCCGGAGCCGCCCCCGCGAGCGCAGCCGCCCCGACCCGGCGCCGCCGCCCGCCCTTCGCGGTCTCCGCGACGCCGTACCCGACCAGCGGTCGCTCGACCTCGGCGGAGGCCGCGACAGCGGGCGCGGACCCGCCCCCGGACGCGTCCGGGGAGCCCCCGCCCGTCGACGCCACCGCGACCGTCACCAGCGGCGCGCCCACGGCGATCTCCTCGCCCTCCGCGCCGTACCGCGCGGTGACCACCCCGCCGTACGGGCAGGGCACCTCGACCACCGCCTTGGCGGTCTCGACCTCCACCACCGGCTGGTCGACCGCGATGACCTCGCCGACCTCGACCATCCAGCGCACCACCTCCGCCCCGGTGAGCCCCTCACCGAGGTCGGGCAGCCGGAACTCCCGCACGACGGGCATCATGCTCAGTCCTCCCACTGCAGTCGGGCGACCGCGTCCAGGATCCGGTCCACCCCGGGCAGGTGGTGGTGCTCCAGCATCGGCGGCGGGTACGGGATGTCGAAGCCGGTGACCCGCAGCACGGGCGCCGCCAGGTGGTGGAAGCAGCGCTCGGTGACACGCGCGGCGATCTCCGCGCCGGTGCCGCCGAAGCCGGTCGCCTCGTGCACCACCACGGCCCGCCCGATCGAGCGCACCACCCGGCAGACCGTCTCGTCGTCGAACGGCACCAGGGTGCGCAGGTCCAGCACCGCGAGGTCCCAGCCCTCGGCCTTCGCCGTCTCGGCCGCCTCCAGGCAGACCGGCAGCGAGGGGCCGTAGGTGATCAGCACGGCGGACGTCCCGGGGCGGCGCAGCACCGCCCTGCCGATCGGCTCGACGGCCGCCGCCGGGTCCAGCTCGGCCTTGCCCCAGTAGAGCCGCTTGGGCTCCAGGAAGACCACCGGGTCGTCGGAGGCGATCGAGGCGCGCAGCAGCCCGTACGCGTCGGAGACCGTCGCCGGGGTGACCACGTGCAGGCCGGGGGTGCCGGCGTAGTACGCCTCGGAGGCGTCGCTGTGGTGCTCGACCCCGCCGATGCCGCCGCCGTACGGGATCCGGACGGTGATCGGCAGCGGGAGCCGGCCCGCGGTGCGGTTGCGCATCTTGGCGACGTGCGAGAACAGCTGCTCCAGCGCCGGGTAGGCGAAGGCGTCGAACTGCATCTCGACCACCGGGCGCAGCCCGTACATCGCCATGCCGATCGCGGTGCCGAGGATGCCGGCCTCGGCCAGCGGGGTGTCCAGGCAGCGGTCCGGGCCGAACTCGGCGGTCAGCCCGTCGGTGATCCGGAAGACGCCGCCGAGCGCGCCGACGTCCTCGCCGAGGACGTGCACCGTCGGGTCCTCGCGCATGGCGTCCCGCAGCGCGGAGTTGAGTGCCTGTGCCATGGAGGCGGTGCGGGCACCGGAGGTGAGGACGGTCGACATCAGTGCTGCACCTCGGCCTCGGCGGCCAGCTCGGCGGACAACTGGGCGGCCTGCTCCCGCAGTTGCGGGGTCGGCTCGGCGAAGACGTGGGCGAACAGGGACATCGGGTCGAGCTCGGGGTCGGCGTGGAACTCGGCCCGCATCCGGGCCGCCAGCGCCTCCGCCTCCTCGGCCGCCTCCCGCACCAGGGCGTCGTCCAGCACGCCGAGGCCGCGCAGGGCCCGCTCCATCAGCAGGATCGGGTCGTGCTCCCGCCAGGCCTCCACCTCGGGGTCGGTGCGGTAGCGGGTGGCGTCGTCGGCGTTGGTGTGCGCCTCGATCCGGTAGGTCAGCGCCTCGACCAGGGTCGGGCCGCCGCCGCAGCGGGCCCGCTCGACCGCCTCGGCCAGCACGGAGTGCACGGCGGGGGCGTCGTTGCCGTCCACCAGCCGGCCGGGCATGCCGTAGCCGACGGCCTTGTGCGCCAGGCTGGGCGCGGCGGACTGCGCGCTGAGCGGGACGGAGATCGCGTAGCCGTTGTTCTGGACCAGGAAGACCACCGGGGCGCCCAGCACGGCCGCGAAGTTCAGCGCCTCGTGGAAGTCGCCCTCGCTGGTGCCGCCGTCGCCGAGCATCGCCAGCGCGACGACGGGTTCGCCGCTCAGCCGGGCGGCGTGCGCCAGCCCGACCGCGTGCGGCGCCTGGGTGGCGAGCGGGGTGCAGAGCGGGGCGGTGCGGCTGGCGCGCGGGTCGTAGCCGGTGTGGGCGTTGCCGCGCAGCAGGGTCAGCGCCTCCAGCGGGTCGACGCCGCGGGAGACCACGGCGAGGGTGTCGCGGTAGCTCGGGAACAGCCAGTCCTGCTCGCCGAGCACCAGCGCGGCGGCGATCTGGCAGGCCTCCTGGCCGGTGGACGCGGGGTAGACGGCGAGGCGCCCCTGCTTGGTCAGGGTGGTCGCCTGCTGGTTGTACCGGCGGCCGACGACCAGGCGGCGGTAGAGCTCGCGCAGCAGCGCCGGCTCGTACTTCTCCAACGCGGGGGTGCCGAGCACCCGAACGGGGGAGAGGTCCGGGAGGAGGGGGGCCGGGTCGGTGCGCGGGGCGGTGGCTCCAGGCGCCCAACCGGGCACGCCCGTGTGGTGTCTGTGGTCGAGAACGGTCATCTCGGGGCACCTCCAGGGGTGGCGGGGGCTCCCTACCGATTGTTCGGTCGTCTGTTCATCTTGACCAGAAGCGTGACAAGGTGGTGGACATTCGGCCTGAGCGGCGGTCGACTGGTGGCAGTACGTCCAATCGGTGAGGGTGGGGGGTCATGTCGGCTGAACAGACGTCCAGACTCGATCGCGTCGACCGGTCGATCCTGCGGCTGCTGCAGCAGGACGGTCGCGCCTCGATCCGCTCGGTCGCCGAGCGGGTGCACGTGTCCCGGGCCAATGCGTACGCCCGGATCTCCAGGATGGTCGAGGACGGCATCATTCGCGGCTTCACCGCCAGGGTGGACCACGAACGGGCAGGTCAGGCCGCGTCCGCGTACATCACCCTGAAGATCGTCCAGAACTCCTGGCGCACGGTCCGCGAGCAGCTGCTGGAGCTGCCCGGGGTGGCGCACATCGCGCTGGTCGGCGGGGACTTCGACGTCCTGCTCCTGGTGCACACCGCCGACAACCGGGCACTGCGGGAGCTCGTGCTCAACCGCATCCAGTCCATCCCCCAGGTGCTCGGCACCCGCACCATGCTGGTCTTCGAGGAGACCGACCAGGTCCCCCCCGACCCGCCCCTTTGATCGGCGCCTAGCGTGCCCGCAGGCCGTCGAAGGCCAGGTGCACCACCGCGTCCGCGACCCCGTCGGCCGCCTTGAGCCCCGGCCGGTACCACTCCACGATCGAGTTGATCATCCCGAACAGCAGCCGGGTGGCCAGCCGCGGCTCCACGTCCCCGCGCAGCGCGCCGTCCGCGACCGCCGCCCGCAGCAGCTCGGCGACCTGGTGGTCGAAGTCGCGGCGCCGCTCCAGCGCCCACTGCTCGGTGGCCGTGTTGCCGCGCACCCGCAGCAGCAGCGTCACGTACGGCAGCTCCGCCAGCAGCACCTCCGCGGTGCGCCGCACCACGTGCTCCAGCCGCTCCACCGCCGGGCCCTCGACCGCGGCCGGCTCCGCCAGGATCGCGAACAGCCCGTCCAGGGCCCGTCCGACCGCCAGCCGCAGCAGCTCCTCCTTGCCGCGGACGTGGTGGTAGATCGAGGACTTGGAGATCCCGGCCGCCCGGGAGAGGTCCTCCATCGAGGTGCCGTCGTAGCCGCGCTCGTTGAAGACGTCGACGGTCACCGCGAGCAGTGACTCCACGGTGTAGGTGGTGCGCGTGGTGTGATCGGCCATCCCCCGAGTATCCCCGGCGGCAGCGCGCGGTACGCGATCGGGTCCGCTCCCACCGGCCGGTCCGGCCCACCCCGGCCGCAGCCGCAGGCCCTAGACTCTCCGGACGATCCGTCCACGTCCAGCAGGCTGGGGTCCACGGCTGATGAACGCAATACCGGCAGTCGCCTCCGACGCGCCCGAGCAGCGCAGCGGGGAGCCGGAGGAGGGGCGCACCTGGCAGGAGCGCGCCCACGCGCTGGTGGTCCGCTTCGGCCCGGCGGTGTGGTGCTACGCGGTGCTCAAGCTGATCGGCTTCACGGCGTTCATGAAGCTGCTCACCTTCGCCGGCGACTACGCCAGGAAGCCGGCCCGGTTCGGCGGCGGCGCCAACCCCTGGGACGTGCTGGCCAGCTGGGACGGCTGGTGGTACCAGCAGGTGGCCCAGTTCGGCTACCACCCCGCGCTGGTCCCGGTCCCGGGGCCGGAGGGCTTCAACATCGAGCAGAACTCGGCCGCCTTCTTCCCGCTCTACCCGGGCCTGATGCGGCTGACCTCCGAGGTCACCCCCTTCGGCCTGTACGGCGCCGGGATGCTGGTCTCGGTGGTCGCCTCGCTGTTCGCCGCCGCCGGGATCCACGCCGTGGTGGCGAAGCTGTCCGGGGACGTCCGGGCGGGCGTGATCGCGGCCGGGCTCTGGGCGATCGCGCCGGGCTCGGGCGCCGAGTGGGCGGTCTACTCGGACTCCCTCTTCGTCGCGCTGGCCGCCTGGGCCTGCTACTGCGTGATGACCAAGCGGTGGATCGCGGCTGGGGCGATCACCCTGGTCGCCGGCCTCAACCGGCCGACCGCCGCGGCGCTGATCGGCGCGGTCGGCCTGGCCGCGCTGGTCGAGCTGTACCGGCGGGAGAGCGGCGTGCTGCGCCCGCTGGCCGCGATGCTGATGGCCCCGGTCGGCCTGCTCGGCTACGTCGGCTGGGTGGGCTGGAAGACCGGCGAGTGGGGCGGCTACTTCCGCCTGCAGCACGACGCCTGGCTGCACTACTTCGACTGGGGCCAGGGCACCTGGCACGCGATCCGCGGCGTGCTGCTCGGCCGCAACGACTACCCCTTCGCGTTCCCGGTGCCGGACCTGCTGGCCACCCTGATCGTGCTCACCCTGCCGGTGCTGATCGTGCTGCTGGTCCGACTGCGCCCGCCGCTGGTGCTGACCGCCTACACCCTGGCCACGATCGTCTCGGTGCTCGGCAGCCTCGGCATCTTCGGCAACACCTCGCGCTACCTGCTGCCGGCGTTCCCGCTGCTGATCGCGCTCGCGATCGGGATGCGCAAGCTGAGCTGGCCGGTGCTGGCCGCCGTGCTGGGCACCGGCGCGCTCGCCTCCGGCTGGTACGGCGGGTACGTGCTGTTCGAGCTGGGCGTGCCGTAGACCGGGACGACCCGAAGCCCCGGAGGGCGCGTCCGCCGCGGACGCGCCCTCCGTGCGTCCCGGGCGGATTCCCCTCCCCACACCCTCTTGAGCCGACCGATCGTTCGGTTACTCTGTGACGTGTCCCGTCCTCCCCTCTGAGGAGCGCACAGATGTCCGCAGCGGTCACCCACCCCCTCGTCAGCGAGCTGGTCGCGCGCCACCAGGCCACCCTGGACGCCGCGCTCGACGCCGCCGCCAAGCGCGACTACTGGTCGCCCTACCCCGAGTTCCCCAAGGCGTACGGCGAGAGCGGCCCGGCGGACGGCAAGGCCGCCTTCGACGCCCTGCTCGGCAAGCCCTTCGCGCTGGCCGGCCACCCCACCGACGGCGACCAGGTCGGCGGCGAGGCCTCCCCGTACGGCGTCGAGCTGGGCATCACCTACCCGCACGCCGACCCGGACACCCTGATCGCCGCGCTCGACGCCGCCCGCCCGGGCTGGGCCGCCGCCTCGCCGCTGGAGCGCGCGGCCGTCTGCCTGGAGATCCTGCACCGGATCAACGCCCGCTCCCACGAGTTCGCCCAGGCCGTCATGCACACCACCGGCCAGGCCTACGGCATGGCCTTCCAGGCCGGCGGCCCGCACGCCCAGGACCGCGGACTGGAGGCCGTCGCCTACGCGTACGCCGAGCAGACCCGGCTGCCGAAGCAGGCCGGCTGGACCAAGCCCCAGGGCAAACGCGACCCGCTGGTGATGACCAAGGAGTTCACCGTCGTCCCGCGCGGCCTGGCGCTGCTGATCGGCTGCAACACCTTCCCCACCTGGAACGGCTACCCCGGCCTGTTCGCCTCCCTGGCCACCGGCAACCCGGTGCTGGTCAAGCCGCACCCCCGCGCCGTGCTCCCGCTCGCGCTGACCGTCGCGATCGCCCGCGAGGTGCTCGCCGAGGCCGGCTTCGACCCCAACCTGGTCTGCCTGGCCGCCGAGCACGAGGGCGGCACCGTCGCCGCGACCCTCGCAGTCCGCCCCGAGATCAAGATGATCGACTACACCGGCTCCACCGCCTTCGGCGACTGGCTGGAGGAGAACGCCAAGCAGGCCCAGGTGTACACCGAGAAGGCCGGCGTCAACGCCGTCCTGATCGACTCCACCGACGACTACAAGGGCATGCTGTCCAACCTGGCCTTCGCGCTCTCGCTCTACAGCGGCCAGATGTGCACCACCCCGCAGAACGTGCTGATCCCGCGCGGCGGCATCAGCACCGACCAGGGCGACAAGAGCTACGACGAGGTGGTCGCCGACCTCGCCGGCGCGATCGAGGGCCTGCTCGCCGACGACGCCCGCGCCGCCGCCATCCTCGGCGCCGTGGTCAACCCTGGCGTGCTGCAGCGATCGGCGGCGGCGGCCGGCGGCGAGTACGGCGAACTCGCCCTCGCCCCGCGCGCGGTGACGTCGCCGGACTTCCCCGGCGCGACCGTCCGCACCCCCGCCCTGGTCAAGCTGGACGCCGACAAGCCGGACGACCGCGCGGTCTTCCGCAGCGAGTGCTTCGGCCCGGTCTCCTTCGCCGTCGCCGTCGAATCCACCGCCGCAGGCGTCGAGTTGCTGCGCACCACGGTCCGCGAGAAGGGCGCCATGACGGCCTCCGGCTACACCACCTCGCCCGAGGTGGAGGCCCTGCTGGTCCAGGCCGCGCTGGACTCCGGCGTCTCGCTCTCGCTCAACCTGACCGGCGGGGTCTACCCCAACCAGACCGCCGCCTTCTCCGACCTGCACGGCACCGGCGCCAACCCGGCCGCCAACTCGGCCTACTGCGACGGCGCGTTCGTCGCCAACCGGTTCCGCACGGTGGAGATCCGCCGGCACGGCTGATCCCCCCGGGGCCCGGCGGTCACCGACCGCCGGGCCCGGCGGTTCACACCTCACGGCCGGGCCAGCGATGATGGAGGCTGGGAGAACGCCGGGAACGGCGTCCAACCGCCCTCCGAACACCGGGAGCTGAAGACATGGCCGTGAAGCCGACGACCGAAACCGACGTCCTGATCGTCGGCGCCGGACCGACCGGACTGCTGCTCGCCGGCGACCTCGCCGCCGCCGGCGTCGGCGTCACCGTGCTGGAGAAGCGGGCCGCCGAGTCCGACCTCACCCGGGCCTTCGCCGTGCACGCCCGCAGCCTGGAGCTGCTGGACGCCCGGGGCCTGGCCGAGGACCTGATCGCCACCGGCCGCCCGCTCGACTCCCTGAAGCTGTTCAACCGCTTCCGCATCGACCTCGGCTCGCTGCAGACCCGTTTCCCGTTCGTCCTGATCACCCCGCAGTACAACGTCGAACGGCTGCTCCTGCAGCGCGCGCAGAACGCCGGCGCGACGGTGCTGCGCGGCGCCGAGGTCACCGGCCTGCGCCAGGACGCCGAGGGCGTGACCCTGGAGACCGCGGACGGGCACACCCACCGCGCCGCCTACGCCGTCGGCACCGACGGCGTCCACTCCGCCGTCCGCGACCTGCTCGGCATCCCGTTCCCCGGCGAGTCGGTGGTCGACTCCGTGGTGCTGGCCGACGTCCGGCTGGAGCGCGAACCCGCCGAGGCGATCACCGGCGGCGCCAACGAGACCGGCTTCGCCTTCATCGCCCCCTTCGGCGACGGCTGGTACCGGGTCATCGCCTGGGACCGCAACGAACGCCACCAGGACGGCACCGTCCCCTCGACCGAGCAGCTCGCCGCCCTGCTGGAGAGCGTCCTCGGCGAGGACTACGGCCCGCACGACGTGCGCTGGAGCTCCACCTTCCACAGCGACGAGCGCCAGGTCCCCACCTACCGCTCCGGCCGGGTCTTCCTGGCCGGCGACGCCGCCCACTGCCACTCCCCGGCCGGCGGCCAGGGCATGAACACCGGCCTGCAGGACGCCGCCAACCTCTCCTGGAAGCTCGCCGCCGCCCTGAACGGCCGGGCCACCGACGCCCTCCTGGACACCTACCAGACCGAACGGCACCCGGTCGGCAAGACCGTCCTGCGCACCTCCGGCGCACTGATCCGGCTCGCCCTCGCCGAATCCGCCCCCACCCGCGCCCTGCGCGGAGCGCTCACCGCCCTGGGCGGCCACCTCGACCTGATCACCGAGCGCGGCGCCCGACTGGTCTCCGGCATCGAGATCTCCTACCCCGCCCCCAAGGGCTCCCACCCCCAGGTCGGCAAGCGCGTCCCCGACCTCCGGCTGACCGCCCTCAGCAAGCCCACCGAAGGCGCCCCCGAACGCCTCTACGAAGCCCTGCGCACCGGCCGGTTCGTCCTCGTCAGCAACGACGAACTCGCCGCCGCCGACCCCTGGACCCCCCACATGGTCGCCGCCGCCCCCGCCGACCCCCACGGCAAGCTCCGCGACACCGTCCTCCTGATCCGCCCCGACGGCTACGTCGCCTGGGCCGCCGTCGACCCCGGCCAGAACGAACTCACCACCGCCCTCACCACCTGGCTCGGCACCCCCGCCTGACCGCCCCCAAACCCGCCCCCCAAACCCCACCTACACCCACCCACACCCACCCCCACCGCCCCCTCACCCGACCCCGCGAGAGGGACGCGCTGCGGAAGGGGCGGCGCAGGGGGTGGCCCGGAGAGGGGCGTTGCGGGTGATTTTCAGACTGCCAACGACGCCCAACCCCCGCAGAACAGAGTCGGCAGTCTGAAAATCATCCAGCCCCTCGGAGCGGCCACCCCCGGAGCCGCCCCGGCACCCACCCTCCCGAGAGCACCCACCCACCCCCCAGCCCCGCGCAGCGGACCCTCACACCCGCCCCTTCTCGTAGTGCCGCGCCGCCTTCGCCCGATTCCCGCACACCGCCATCCGGCACCACCGCCGCCGCCCGTTCTGCGAGGCGTCGAAGAAATGCAGAATGCACGCCTCGTGCGCGCACTGCTTCACCCGCGAAGCCCCCCGCCCGAGCAGCGTCAGGAAGTCGTCGGCGGCCAGCCAGGGCGCCAGCCACTCCGCCCGGTCGACCTCGACCCGGTCCTCGGCGCCGCCCGGCCCCGCCGTCCGCCGGATCCGCCCGTGCGCCAGCACCGCGTCCAGCCCGGCCGTCGCCCGCGCGCCCAACCCGCCTTCCCGACCGGCCTCCTGGGCTGCGAGCAGGATCGCCTCCCGAGCCTCCCGGATCGCCGCCAGTCCCGCCTCGTCCGCCGTACAGCGCTCGCCGAGCCCGGCGGAGGAGAGCCAGATCCCGTACCCTTCCACCCCGGTGAGCAGGTCGTTGACGGGCGTCCCGGCCCAGCGTGTGTTGAGCAGGTCGAGCGCGAGCGGCTCACCGATGAGCGGTCGCGGGTCCCTGGGGTCTGCCATCACGTCAGTCATCGCCCTCCCTCGGATCCCCCGATCCTACGTCCGCTCCCCACCCTCCCCCAGGCCCGCTCCACGGCCACTCCCCACCCGCCCCACCCCCATTCCTCCCCCGCGCATCGGCATGGACCGTCAGCGAATTCCCTGTCATTCACTGTATGGAAACCCGGAGTTTCTCGGCCTCCACACTTGACTGTTTTTTAGCAATGAATTGCTTGATCATGAGCCACTTCGCACACCGGTTCTGTCATGTTCGAGCCAGCGTTCTCGACCCCGGAACGCCTGGCCCCTTGCCGGCCCCCACAGCCGGCCGGAGGAGGATCCGTTGCGCCCCCGCACCCTTGCTCTCGCCGCGGCGATAGCCGTCCTGCCGCTGACCGCCGTCTCGCTCGGTGTCTCCACCGCGCAGGCCGCCACCCCCAACGCCGCGAGCCCCAACGCCGCCCCGCGCGTCGCCCTGCCGAACACCGTGAACCCCGCGGTGGCCCACTCGGAGAAGAAGGGTGACGTCCCGGCCGAGCAGCAGATCTCCGTCGCCGTCAACCTGAAGCTGCGCAACGCCGACGCGCTGGAGCGCTTCCTCGCCGCGGTCACCACGCCCGGCACCCCCGAGTTCGGCAAGTACCTGACGCCGGAGCAGTTCACCGCGCAGTTCGCCCCGACCCAGGACGCGGTCGAGCAGGTCAAGACCTACCTCGCCCAGCAGGGCCTGACGGTGACCGACGTGAGCGCCAACCGCCAGGTCGTCAACGCCCGCGGCACCGCCGCGCAGGTCTCGCAGGCCTTCGGGACGCACGAGAGCTCGTACGTCGACCCGCAGCTGCAGCGCGCCTTCTTCGCCAACGACGCCGCCGCCTCCATCCCGTCCGACCTGGCCTCCGTGGTCCAGGGCGTCGTCGGCCTGGACAACCACGCGGTGCGCAAGAACCGCCTGGCCCAGCCGAACGGGATCTCCCCGAAGGCCGCCACCGCCTCCCCGTCCGGCATGAACCCGGTGCAGTACACCGGCGCCTACAACCTGAACAAGACCGGCGCGGACGGCACCGGCACCACGGTCGCGCTGTGGGAGTTCGACGGCTACCAGTCCTCGAACCTGACCACCTACGACTCCCAGTTCGGCCTGACCGGCCCGGCCGTCACCACGGTCTCGGTGGACGGCGCCAACTACGACGCCAAGCCCGGCCAGGGCCAGGGCGAGGTCGAGCTGGACAGCGAGATCGTCCGCGGCGCGGCGCCGAAGGCCACCCAGCTGGTCTACGAGGCCCCGAACAGCGACCAGGGCGAGATCGACATGGCCAACAAGATCGTGGCCGACAACCGGGCCTCGGTCATCTCGATCTCCTGGGGCTCCTGCGAGCCGGACACCACCGCCGCCTCGATGACCGCGGTCGACAACGCCTTCAAGCAGGCCGCCGCCCAGGGCATCTCGATCTTCTCCGCCTCCGGTGACGACGGCTCGCGCGACTGCACCCGCTCCACCAGCGGCTCGACCGTCAAGGCCGTCGACTTCCCGGCCTCCAGCCCGCACCAGACCGGTGTCGGCGGCACCAACCTCAAGGTGTCCGGCAGCAACACCTACTCCTCGGAGAGCGCCTGGAGCACCGCCGGCGGCGGCGTCTCCACCGTGTTCTCCAAGCCGAGCTGGCAGACCGGCACCGGCGTCAGCGGCACCATGCGCACCGTCCCGGACGTCTCCTCCAACGCCGACCCGGCGAGCGGCTTCTCGATCTACACCGCCGGCGGCTGGCAGGTCTACGGCGGCACCAGCGCGGCGGCGCCGCTCTGGGCGGGCTACGCGGCCCAGTTCAACCAGAAGGCCAAGGCGGCCGGCCAGCCGGCCCTCGGCGAGGCGAGCCCGCGGCTGTACACCGTCGCGAACAGCAGCAGCTACGGCAGCGTCTTCCACGACGTGTCCACCGGCGCCAACCAGGACTTCTCCGCCAAGGCCGGCTACGACCAGGTCACCGGCTGGGGCTCCCCGGTCGCCGACGCGCTGACCACCGCCCTGCTCGGCGGCGGCACCACCCCGCCGCCCGGCGGCTGCACCGCCGCCCAGCTGGTCGGCAACGGCGGCTTCGAGACCGGCTCCGCCGCCCCGTGGACCACCTCCACCGGCGTCGTCGACAACAGCTCCTCCCAGGCCGCCCACACCGGCAGCTGGAAGGCCTGGATGAACGGCTACGGCTCGGCCCACACCGACACCATGTCGCAGACCGTCTCGATCCCGGCCGGCTGCACCTCCGCGAAGCTGACCTTCTGGCTGCACATCGACACCGCGGAGACCGGCTCCACCGCGTACGACAAGCTGACCGTCCAGGCGAACAGCACCACGCTGGCGACGTACTCCAACGCGAACGCCGCCGCCGGCTACGTGCAGCGCACCCTGGACCTGACCTCCTTCGCCGGCCAGACCGTGACCATCAAGTTCACCGGCACCGAGGACGCGTCCCTGCAGACCAGCTTCGTGGTCGACGACGTCGCGCTGAACGTCAACTGATCACATGCGGTAGCACCGCATAGCACTCGGTAGTCCACCGATACCCCCGCCGGGGCGGCGCCGTCAGGGCCCGCCCCGGCGGTGTCGCGTCCGCCGCGGGCGCCCCGGTAAGCACGGTGTTTCCGGACTGTTTCAAGATCGCTAACCATCCGGTCGACCAGCCGTGACCACTGTCATACGCACGACTGATGACGTAGCCTCTCGACCGTGCATAGGGTTCCCCAAAGCTCGGTGAAGCCGCTGGCGACGCGCCCCGGCGTCGGCCCGGTCCCACCGAACTCACCTGGTGGGGAGGGTCACCGTATGGCCGCACAACAGCCTCAGGACGCCGCGAGGCTGCGGCTGGTCGGGTCGCAGACGGAGCGCCCCGGACCGCCCGCACCCGGGTCGGCGCAGGCCCAGACGCCGGCACCGCCCTCCGGGCGGCTCGCCCCGGTCGGCGGCTTCGCGGACACCCTGCACCTGGCCATCGAGGCCAGCGGCCTCAGCCTGGACCGGATCCGCGCCGCCCTCGCCCAACGCGGGGTCAGGGTCAGCGTCACGACGCTCAGTTACTGGCGGCGCGGCCGCAGCCAGCCCGAGCGGGCCAGCTCGCTGCGCGCCGTCCACCTGCTGGAGGAGCTGCTGGGCCTGCCGCACAGCGCGCTCTCCTCGCTGCTCGGGCCGCCCCGCCCGCGCGGCCGCTGGGCGGCCACCGCCAACACCCTGCACCTCGGCCTGGAGGACGTCTGGCCGGGCGAGCAGGAGATCGCCTCGATCTTCGCCGAGCTGGACGCCCCGCCGGCCGGCGAGCTGGAGCGGCTGAGCATCCACGACTCGTACTACGTGGACGCCGAGCAGCGCGGCAACCTGCTGCGGATGCGCCAGGTGGTGCGCGCCACCGTCGGCGGCGTCGGCCGCTGCCTGGTCGTCCACAAGGCCGACGAGGAGGCCACCGGCTGCCCCGAGATCACCTCGGTCCGGCACGGCCGGCTCGGCCGGGTGCGCCGCCGCCCGGACGACGGCCTGACCGTCGCCGAGCTGATGCTGGACCGCCCGCTCGGCCTCGGCGACAGCACCGTCTTCGAGTACGAGGTGGAGATCCCGCCCGGCGGGCCGACCCTGGAGTACAGCCGCCGCTTCGCGACCCCAGTGCGCGAGTACGTCCTCCAGGTGCACTTCGACCCGGCGGCCGTCCCGGCGCACTGCGAGCGCTACGACCGCGAGCCGGGCGCCGACGTGGACCACCGCCGCGAGCAGCTCTGGATCGGCGCCTCCGCGAGCGCCCACGTCCTGGCCCCCGACCAGCAACCCGGCCACATCGGCATCCGCTGGGAATGGGCTTAGATCCACCTCCCCGAGCCCCGTCGGACCGGTTCCGACGGGGCTCTGTGCTGTCCGCCCACCTAACCCCTTGAAGCCCGCACGCCGGTTGACGCCCCATCACCTAACCCCTACTCTCAATCTCACCGGTTAGGAAGAAGCCTCGCCGGCACCCCCTGCCTCCAGGAGTGATCAGGCATGCCCAGCACCACCCTGCAGACCGGCCACGTGGGCCTGAACGTCACCGACCTGGCCCGTTCGATCGACTTCTACCGCGCCGTCCTCGACCTCCAGGTCACCGCCGAGGGCACCGACCCCGACCGGCGGTTCGCCCTGCTCGGCCGCGACGGCCGCCTGGTGGTGACCCTCTGGCAGCAGAGCTCCGGCACCTTCGACCCCGCCACCCCCGGCCTGCACCACCTGTCCTTCGAGGTCGAGACCCTCGACGAGGTCCGCGCCACCGAGCGGCTACTGCGCGAACTCGGCGCCGAGTTCGCCTACGACGGCGTCGTCCCGCACGGCGAGGGCTCCACCTCCGGCGGCGTCTTCTTCACCGACCCGGACGGCATCCGGCTGGAGGTCTACACCCGGGCCGGCCTGGACGAGACCGAGGCCACCGCCCCCACCGCCGGCGCCCCGACCTGCGGCTTCTTCTAAGCCATGACCACCCCCTACCACGCCGGCGAGCGCACCGCCCAGGCCCGGGCCGGCCGGACCGAGCGGGCCGACCACGCCGGCCGCTCGATCCGCGACACCATCCCCGCGGTCGCCGCCCGCTTCCTGACCGAGCGGCGGATGCTCGTCCTCGGCGCCGCCGACGCGGACGGCCGGGTCTGGGCCACCCAGCTGGCCGGACCGGAGGGATTCCTCCGGGCCGCGGACGAGCGGACGATGTCGGTCGCCGCCCGTCCGACCGGGGCCGACCCGCTGGCCGAGGCGCTGACCCGCCCGGCCCGGGTCGGCACCATCGCCCTGGACCCGGCCGGCCGGCGCCGGATGCGGCTCAACGGCACCTCCACCCCGGACGGCGGCGACGGCCTGCTGGTCCGCGCCGAGGAGGTGGTCTCCAACTGCCCGAAGTACATCCAGCGCCGCACCCCGCTGGACCGCCCGACCGCCGGAGCGCCCCGCACGGTCGCCGCCGGGTCCCGGCTGACCACCGCGCAGCGCCTGGCCGCGGCCACCGCGGACACCTTCTTCATCGCCACCACCGGGCCGGACGGCAGCGTGGACGCCTCCCACCGCGGCGGCTTCCCCGGCTTCCTGGAGGCCGTGGCGCCGGACCGGCTGCGCTGGCCGGAGTACCCGGGCAACAGCATGTTCCTCACCCTCGGCAACCTGGAGCTGGACCCGAGGGCCGGGCTGCTGCTGCCCGACTGGGAGACCGGCGGGGCGCTGCTGGTCACCGGCGAGGCCCGCACCGACTGGTCCGAGGAGGCCCGGCAGGCCGTCCCGGGCGCCGAGCGGATGGTCGAACTGTCCGTCACCGGCGTCCTCGAACTCGCCGACGCCACCCCGCTCAGCTGGACCGACCCCGAGTACTCACCCGCGATCCCGCGCTGACCCCCGCTCAGGTCCACCGGGACCCGAACCGTCGTCACCCGCCCGGCCCACTCCGCCGCGCCGCACCCCACCCGCTCTGGGACTTTGGTCGGTGACCCACCGGAAAGAGGCGGAGCATGACCCCGACCGACCTGTCCCCGCTCCTGGAGTTCGCCGACGTCGAACCGGACGAGGACTGCATATGCGGGGGCTGCAGCGCCCGCCGCCGCGCCCGGCAGCACGCCGCGCCCCGCGGCATCCGGCGCCACGCCGCCGTCCTGGTGGCCGCCGTCGGCACCGCGATAGCCGGCGGCGCCGCCTCCGCCGCCGCAGCAGCCCCCACCCCGGACAACAACAGCACCACGCAGACCCCCCAGGGCGAGATCAGCGGACCCTACGGCCAGGGCGACCGCGCCGCCACCGCCCAGCCCCTCACCCGGGCCCAGATCATCCAGCGCGCCCAGAGCTGGGTCGACCAGAGCGTGCCGTACAGCATGAGCCGCTACTGGTCGGACGGCTACCGCCAGGACTGCTCCGGCTTCGTCTCGATGGCCTGGGGCCTCGGCAGCAGCCAGACCACCTGGACCCTGCCGGACTTCGCCGAACGGATCGGCAAGAACGACCTCCAGCCCGGCGACGTCCTCCTCTACAACAACCCGGCGAGCCCCGAGGCCGGCTCCCACGTGACGATCTTCGGCGGCTGGACGGACTCCTCCCACACCCGGTACCTCGCCTACGAGCAGACCGCCCCCGGCGCCAGGAAGCGCACCACCCCGTACGCGTACTGGACCAACTCCGGCGCCTACGTCCCGTACCGCTACACCGGCCTGACCGGCCCCAGCAACGACGGCGGCGTGTCCGCCACGGCCTTCCCCGGGCCGCAGTACTTCGGGCCCGGCCAGGACAACGCGTACGTCACCCGGCTCGGCCGGATGCTGGTGCAGCGCGGCGGCTCCCGCTTCTACACCGAGGGCCCCGGCCCCCGCTGGAGCGAGGCCGACCGCAGGGCCACCCAGGCCTTCCAACTGGCCCAGGGCTGGCGCGGCGCCGAAGCCGACGGCCTCCCCGGCAAGGACACCTGGGACTACCTGGTCCACGGCAAGGGCCGCGACATCGACAGCGGCACCCCGCTGCCCCCGCCGCCCCCCACCACCACGCCCCCGCCCTTCCCCGGCACCCGGTACTTCGCCCCCGGCCAGGACAACGACCACGTCCGCCGACTCGGCGACCAACTGGTCCGGAAGGGCTTCGGCGCCTCCTACACCGTCGGCCCCGGCCCCCGCTGGACCGAAGCCGACCGCAGCGCCACCGAGGCCTTCCAACGGGCCGAGGGCTGGCAGGGCCCCGAAGCCGACGGCTACCCGGGCCCCGACACCTGGCGCCACCTCTTCTCCTGACTCAGCGCCTCCCCGACATCCAGTGGAACAGCCCCATCGCCACGCTCGTCGCCAGGTTGAAGCTGGACACCCCCGGCTGCATCGGCACCGCGACCAACCGGTCGGCCCGCGCCTTGAGATCCGCCGAGACCCCGTGCCGCTCCGTCCCGAAGGCGAGCAACGCGTCGTCCGGGAACGGCAGGTCCCGGATGTCCGCCCCTTCCGGGTCCAACACGTACAACGGCCCCGCGGGGAGCTCCGGCAGAGCCACCCGCTCGACCGCCGTGGCAAAGTGCAGCCCCGCACTGCCCCGCAGCACGTTCGGGTGCCACGGATCCAGATCCCCCGTGGTCACCACCCCCGTGGCCCCGAACCCCGCCGCCAGCCGGATCACCGCCCCCACGTTCCCCAGGTTCCGCGGGTTCTCCAACACCACCACCGGCGCCCGCCGCGGCCGCTCCCCCAGCACCGCCAGATTCGCCCCCCGAGAAGGCCGCACCGCCAACGCCACCACCCCCGTCGGATGCAGCCGCGACACGATCCGCCGCACCACCGCCTCCGACACCTCCACCGCGAGCCCCTCCACCGCCGGCACCACGTCCGGCGCCAACTCCCCCGCCAACCCCAGCAACGCCCCCCGGTCCACCGTCACCACCCGCCGCACGTCCCCCCCGAACCGCAGCGCGTGCTTCAACGCATGAAACCCGTCCAACACCACCACCCCCGGCTCCCCCTCAGCCACCCGCCAAGCCCCCACCAACTCCTCATCGTCCATACGGCCCACTCTGCCACCCCCCACACCACCCCCACCCCCAGCAACCCAACCCACCCCCCTCAACCCCCACCACCCCCGCGAGAGGGACGCGCTGCGGAAGGGGCGGCGCAGGGGGTGGCCCGGAGAGGGGCGTTGCGGGTGATTTTCAGACTGCCAACGACGCCCAACCCCACCCCACCTCCTCCACCCCCACGACCCCCTCACCCGACCAAGCGAGAGGGACGCGCTGCGGAAGGGGCGGCGCAGGGGGTGGCCCGGAGAGGGGCGTTGCGGGTGATTTTCAGACTGCCAACGGCGCCCAGCCCCCGCCCCACAGAGTGGGCAGTCTGAAAATCATCCAGCCCCTCGGAGCGGCCACCCCCGGAGCCGCTCCGCCCCCACCCTCCCGGGAGCACCCACCCACCCCCCAGCCCCGCGCAGCGGCTCCTCATCCCCCAGAACTCCCCCGCAAAGCCCGCTCCAAGTCCCGCAAAGCCACCCCCACCAACCGAGTCCCCGCCCGCACCACCTCCCCCTGAACCCCCGCCCCTCCAGAGGCCAACCGAGCCTCCAACCGCGCCTGCGCCTCCCGCACCGCCCCGAACTCCACCGGCCGCCCCGTCAACAAAGCCGCCGCCGCAAGCGCCGTCGCCAGCCGCAGCTCCTCCGCATACTCCGACGCCCCCACCACCGGCTCCGCCCCCACGCCCGACCCCGCTCCCGCTCCCACCCCCACCCCCGCTCCCGCTCCCGCTCCCGCTCCCGCTCCCGACCCCGCTAGCGTTCCCGACCCCGACCCCGCTCCCGCTCCCGAGCCCCCTCCCGCCTCCGGCAAATGCGCCTCCAGCAACACCGCCGCCCGCCCCAAGTGCCCCACCGCCGCCCGAGCCCGCTCGATCTGCCGCCGGCTCACCCCCGCCAGCCCCGACTCGTGCCGCCCTGGTTCGGCGTCAGCCCGCTGCATCGCCTGGAGGAGCTCGGACCGCGCCTCCCGCGAGTCCAGCAGCGCTGTCCGCACGGCCCGCCCCCGCACCCCCGCCGGCTCCTCGTAACAGGCGATGACCGCCGCCGCGTACCTCCCGGCCGCGGCCAGCCATTCGGCGAGCCGCTCCCCGAGCCGCGCCGTCTGCCAGGTCGGGAACAGCGCGTACGTGACGAGCGCGATCGATCCGCCGAGCAGCGTGAGTCCGACCCGTTCGAAGGCCGTGACCAGCGGGTCCCCCTCCTGCAGCCCGAGCAGGAACACCACGTACGTCGAGATCCCGACCGTGGTCAGCGCGTACCCGGTCCGGAACGCGAGGTACGCCCCGCCGATGCAGACCACCGCCAGCCCGGCCAGCACCCACTCCCCGGGGTGGGCCAGCTGCACCACCAGCGTCGACACGGCGACCCCGACGACCGTCCCCGCCAACCGCGCGACGCCCCGGCTGTAGGTCTGCGCGAAGTCCGGCCGCATCACCATGGCAGCCGTCATCGGCGCCCAGTACCCGTGGTGGAACCCGGCGATCCGGGCCAGCAGGTAGGCGACGGTGACGACCGCGGTGAGCCGGACGGCGTGCTGGAAGATCGCCGAGCGCGGTCGCAGCTGCCGCCGGACGGCCCGCGCCGCGACGGGCAGCATCCGCCCGATCGACGGCTTGTGGAGCGCGCCGCCCGCCCCGACCACCGGCGTGGTGACGGTGTCCTCGTCGCCGCGGTCCAGGGTGTCCGCGGCCTTGCGCAGGAGTCCTCCGAGCCGCCGGGCGGAGCGCCGGGCTGCGCCCCGCAGTCGGGGCCCGTCGTCCGGCCCGGCGAGGGTGAGCGTGGGCGTGGACCGGGGGAGCCGGACGGGGTCGCCGGTGCGGATCGCCCGGGCCAGGGCGTCCATGACCTCGGCGGAGGCCGCCAGCACCTCCCGGGCCCGGTCCCGTTCGGGTCCTTCCTCGGGGGCGCCGACCCTGGGGTCGGCGAGCGCGGCGAGGGTGGGCCGGATCCGTTCGGCGATGCCGCGCAGGCCGCGCAGTTCGGGCGGCCGGTGGCGGTCCTGCCAGGGGGTGAGCGCCGCGGCGCGCCGCGCGGTCATGAACGGCGCCGGGTCCACGTGCGCGGTCGGGTCCTGGCGCAATCGTCTTGCGTAGTCGGCCAGTTCGGCGTAGGTGTCGGCGAGCGCGTCCCGCTGCGCGGTCCAACTCCCGATCGGCCAGAGGGTGATGACGACGGCCTGGACGACCCCACCGAGGGCGGCGACCAGTCCGTGCCCGAGCGCGGCCGTCGCACTGACCGGGAGCTGGACGACGATCAGCATCACCGAGACGGTGTTGGTCGCGACCACCCCGGCGGTGGGCCCGATCGCCCAGGAGAGCCCGGCCCCGAAGGCCCACACCGCGAGCAGCACCGGGAACAGTCCGGGGACTCCGGCGGCCAGGTAGCCGAGGAAGGTGCTGACGCCGAGTCCGGCGCCGGCGGCGACGGCGAGGCTGGCCCGGGGCCGGAAGCTGCGCTGGAAGGTGGCGGAGCCGGCGATGAACGCGCCCATCGCGGCCGAGGTGGCGAGCGGGACCCCGCCGAGCGCGAGCGTCGGGAACAGCACCAGCGCCACCGCGAGCGCCCCGCGCACGGCCCGCTTGGGGTCGGTGAGCGCCCGGTCCAGGGTGAGTCCGGTCCGCGCGGTGTCACGAAGTGCGGCGAACCAGGACATACCGACATCCTAGGGCGCGGCCCTCCGCAGGGCGGGACGGGTGCGGATCCGGCTCAGCCGCGCCGCGAACCAGGTCAGCGCACCGGTCGGCAGGAACACCGCGTCGGCCGCGATCATCGCGAGCGAGAACACCGGCAGCCCGAGCACCACCGCGATCCCGACGTGCTCCAGCATCATGACGGCCAGCAGCCCGTTCTTGACCCGCCGGTTGAGCAGCGTGAACGGGAACGCCACCTGCAGCATCACGGTGCCGTACGAGATCAGGAAGACCGGCAGCAGTGCCGAGCCGACCAGCGCGGACAGCCCGGGCCAGGGGGCGAAGTAGTCCAGGTGCAGCGGGTAGTAGAGCGCGGTGCCGTCCTGCCAGCGCGAGCCCTGCACCTTGTACCAGCCGGCCGTGGCGTAGATCAGCACCACCTCGACGGCGATCACCAGCATCGCGCAGTTGTGCACCATGGTCGCCAGCGCGTCGAGCACCGCCCGCGCCTCGCCGTCCGGCCGCAGCCGTCCGGCCGTCCACCAGAGTCCGGCCACCGCCCAGAGCCCCCAGAACAGCGGCGACCAGCCGACGTAGGGGAAGTTCGGGCCGGTCCAGGTCAGGCTGTCGCCGGAGAAGCCCCCGAACTGACAGGCCGCCAGCACCACCCCGAGCACGCCCCAGAGCCCCACCCCGCTCGGCGCCCTCCCGTGCCTGCGCCGCCGGGCGTCCAGCGACCAGACCTCCGCACAGCGGGTGAAGACCAGGTAGACCGCCATCAGGTGGACGACGTTGTCGCCGCCGTCGCCGAGGAAGACGTCCCGGTTCTGCAGCGACAGCACGGTGACCAGGAAGAGCACGGTGCTCACCCGGGTCCGCCAGCCCAGCAGCACGGCGAGGGCGGCCAGCACCGCGAGGTGGTAGACCAGCTCGAACCAGGGCCGCCCACCGAACCAGGGCAGCACCGTGAACGCCCCGTCGTCGCCCAAAAACCGCTCGGCGAGCTCCAGCGACCAGGGGGAGCGGTCGCCGTACAGCACCCGCCGGTTGGGCCACTCGCGCAGCAGGTAGGCGAGCCAGACCAGCCCGAACCCGATCCGCACCGCCGCCGCCTGGTGCCGTCCGAGCACCTGGCCGGTGAAGGCCCCGACGGCCCGTCCGACCGGCGTCACCGGTCCCCGCGGCCGCCCGCCACCGCCCTGCCGCGGCACGCCGCCCGACACCGCCCCGTCCGACACCGCCTGCCCCGAAAGCTCCGCCCCCGACACCGCCGCCGCCCGGGAAGCCCCCGCCGACACCTCGCTCACCGACCCAGCCCCCGGTAGTCCTCGTCCGCCACCGGCCACCACGGCAGCTCCCGCACCTTGGGCGCCGGCGGCGCGGCCTCCCCGCTCCAGCTCGGCGCCGCAAGGGTGGCCGTGGTCACCCGGAACCGGATCTCCAGGATCCGCTCGCCGGCCACCTCCCGCCCGATCCGCTGCAGCGCGATCCGCTTCAGGTACTGCTCGGCGAGCTTGCCGCGCGCGTCGGTCGGCGTCTCGTCCTGCGCGCTGTGCGAGCCCTCGTAGAAGTCCCAGGCCCGGCGCAGCAGGTTCTGGTCGACGTGGCTGGGCGCCGGGTTGCCGCGTATCGCCGCGATGTCCTGCGCGGTCAGTCCGAGCCACTCGCGGGTGGTGGTCGCCCCGCCCGGCGCGACGGTCCGCACCTGGGCGTCCACGCTGACGTTCTGCTGCAGCGGGTCGGGCGCGAACAGCTTCCAGTTCTGCTCGAACTCCGGGTACACCACGCCGTCGATCTCGCTCCGGTACTGCCGGGACAGCGAGTTGGCGGGGGCGACGTGCAGGAACACCGCGGCGAGGAACAGCCCGGTGCCGCCGATCAGCGCGGCCCCGGCGAGGCCGAGGACGAGCTGCGCGGGCTTCGACCAGGCCCTCCCCGGAGCCGGCCGGTCCGTGGTCTCCGTCATGGCCTCCCCCAGCCCGGTCGGCGGACGGCGCCCGGCCCGGTGCCGGCGCGCTCGCTCGCGCGCGCCCATCCTGCCCTACCGTCCCGCCCGGTCCCGGCGGACAAGGGCCCGACCGCTCACGACCCGGGCGGCACCGGCCACGACCCGCACGGGTCCCCGCGACCGGTCAGAGGACGAAGGCCGCCTGCCCGGTGCTGCTGACCATCGGACGGCCGGCGCTCTCCCAGGCGTACATCCCACCGTCCACGTTCACCGCGTCCCGGCCCTGCTGCACCAGGTACTGGACGACCTGCGCGGAGCGGCCGCCGACCCGGCAGAGCACGTACAGCTTCTCGTCGGGCAGCTCGCCGAGGCGGGCGATGACCTGCCCCAGCGGGATGTGCAGCGCGCCGTCCACGTGGCCGGCGTCCCACTCGTCCTGTTCCCGCACGTCCAGCAGGGCGGCGTCGGCGGGCACGGCGGCGGCGTCGGTGGTGGGGATCTGCGCGAACATCGTGTGGCTCTCCTGAACGTCGGTCGGGTCCGTGCCATTGTCGCCCACCGGCACCGGGCCGTGGGGGTCCTCCTAGCCGTGCCCGCCGACGAGGCCCTGCCCGCCGACCGAGCCCTGCCCGCCGACCGAGCCGTGCCCGTCCACCGGGCCCTACCCGCCGAGCAGCCGCTCCAGCTCGGCCTGCCGCTCGGCGGCCTTGGCGAGCAGTTCCTCGGCGAGCTGCTCCAGCAGCCGGTCCGGGTCCTGCGGGGCGAGGGCGAGCAGCTGGCCCATCGGCGTCTGCTCCAGCCGGACCTGCTCGGCGGCCGTCTCGGCGATCTTGGCGGTCAGCCAGTCCAGCCGGCGGCGCAGCCAGTCCGACCGGTCGGGGGAGTCGAGGGCGGGCGCGGCCTCCGGCGCGGTGGACCACTCGGCGGCCAGGCCCTCCAGCGCTGCGGCATCCCCGTAGGCGTAGGCCTCGTTGACCCGGGCCAGGAAGGCGGCCCTGCGCTGCTGCTCGGCCGGATCGGTGGTGAGGTCGGGGTGGGCACGGCGGACCAGGTCGCGGTAGATCCGCTGAGCCTCCTTGCCGGGCCGCACCCGGGTCGGCGCGGCGGCCGGCGGCGGCGCGGTCCGCTCCCCCCGGCCGGCCTCCTCCTCCCGCCCGGCCAGCTCCTGCACCGAGTCGAACAGCGCGTCCAGGTCGGGCAGTTCCTCGACCTGCCGGCGCGCCTCGGCGGCCCGACGCCGGTCCTCGGGCCGTCCGGTCCGGGCCGCGACCGCTTCGGCGACCAGCGCGTCCAGCTCGTCCAGCCGGGCGTAGAGCGGGCCGAGCAGCTGGTGGTGGATCAGGGCGAAGTTGTCGATCTCGACCCGCAGCGTCTGCACGTCCACGTCCATGCTGAGCCAGGCGAGCTCGGCGGCGGCGACCCGCTCCTCCAGCTCCTGCTGCTCCGGGTCCGTCCAGCGGGCGGGGCTCTGCGCGCTCACTTCTCGCCTCTGTCTCGTCCGGCCGGCTGTGTCCTACGGGGCCGCCGCGGGGGCGGTCCGGCCTGCCACCCTACCGCCGTGCCCGAAAGCCCCGTCCGGGTGAAGCGGAGGTACGGACCGGCGCGCACCGTGTGACACGCAACCGATACTGAGGAATCTCCCCGTTTCGGTATCAAGCCCGGCCCGGTCCGTGCTTCGCTGGTATCCGCACAGCGTGCCTTCCTCCGGAGAAACGGCCGCCTCCAGGCGTGGCGGCCAGGCGGGAGCAGACCGAATCCATGGTGGCCGAGTCCAACTCCACACCGCGTCCGACGGCCGACGGGACCGCACCGGGCGCCCACCCGACGGGCGTGTCCGCCCTGGTCCGGCTCGCCCCCGTGCAGATCGACCGCTCCGGCCGGATCGCTCAGTGGGGCCGGGCCGCCGAGGAGCTCTTCGGACACCGCGCCGAGGTCGCCCACGACCGCCCGGCCTCCGGCCTGCTGCCCGCCGTGGAGTCGCGGGTGCTCGGCCGCTGTTCCGTGCGGCGCGCCTGCGACGCCTTCGACACCCTCGCCGAGCTGACCGCCGCCGGCCGCCCCTGGGCCGGCCGGCTGACCGTCACGGACCGCGAGGAGCACCAGCGCGACGTGCTCTGGTGGGCCTACCCGTTGCCCGGCCCGTCCGGCGGACTGCTCGCCCTGGCCGCCGACGCCCGTCCGCTGCGCACCACCGGCCCCCGGCTCGCACTCGGCGAGCGGCTGCTGCCGTTCTCCGCCGCCCCCGCCGCCCGGGGCGGCTTCCACGGCCTGACGGCCGCGCTCACCCGGCCGGTCGACCGGGTGCCGGAGCCGCTGGCCCGGCTGCTGCCCGCCGCCCACCGCCCGGCGGTGCTGGCCGCGCTCGGCGCGGGCGGCCTGCCCGCCCTGCGGGTGGACGCGGTCACCGTGCTGCCGGTGCTGCCCGCCGACGCGCAGGGCGGTACGGCGCAGGCGGCCGCCGGCCTGGGCCGCCGTTACCCGACGCCCCAGCAGCGCGCCGCCCGGCTCGGCCCGCCGCCGCAACCCGAGCAGACCGCCCCCGGCCGCCGTGCGAGCACCCCGCTGCCGACCCAGCGCGAAGCCCTCCCGCGCGAAGCCGCCCACCGCGAGAACGCCCACCGCGAGAACGCCGAGTTCCCCGTCGCCCAGCCGGTCGCCGCCGTCAACGGCGCCGCGGCGGGCGGCGGCCCGTCCGTCCCGCCTCCCGCATCCGGCCGGGAGGCGCCCGCATCCACTGGAGGAGGAGCCGCCATCGACCGAGCCCCCGTCGAGTCGGCCGCCAACGGCCACCCGCCACCGCCCGCCGACCGGGCCCCGACCCCCGCTCCGCCCGTCACCGCGCCCGTCCCGGCCCCCGCGAGCCCCGCGAGCCCGCCGCCAGGCCGGCTGGGGCCGTTCCTCACCAACGGCCAGGCCGGCGAGCAGCTGGCCCTGCTGAACGAGGTCGGCGGCAAGGTCGGCACCACCCTGGACCTCGGCTTCACCGCCCACGAGCTGTGCCAGGTGCTGGTCCCCCGGGTCGCCGACTTCGCCTGCGTGGACCTGGTGGACGGGCTGATCTCGGACTCCGAGCTGCCGGTCGCCCGCCCGGACGACGACACCATGCTGCGCCGGGTCGCGCTGGTCTACAACGAGACCGGCGGCGCCTGGGACCACGTGCTCTCCGAGGGCTCGCTGGTCAGCATGCCCCGGCGCACCCCGCCCGGGATGGCCCTGCAGCTGAACCAGCCGGTGCTGGTCCCGGTGGTCAGCGCGGACGTCGCGGTCGACTACGCGATCGCGCTCGGCGGCGCCCGCCTGGCCCCGGTGGTCTCCGGCCGCTCGATGCTGGTCGTCCCGCTCTCGGCCCGGGGCACCGTGCTGGGCATCCTCAAGCTGCTCCGGCTGCCGGACCGCGCCCCCTTCGACGAGAGCGACGCCGCGACCCTCAAGGAGCTGGCCGTCCGCGCCGCGCTGTCACTGGACAACGCCCGGCTGCACCGCGCCGAGGCGAGGGTCGCCACCACCCTGCAGCGCTCGATGATCCCGACCCGCCCGCCGCAGATCCCCGGTGTGCAGATCGCCCACCGCTACCTGCCCGGCGATCCCAAGGCCGAGGTCGGCGGCGACTGGTTCGACGCGATCCAGCTGCCCGGCAGCCGGGTCGCCCTGGTGGTCGGCGACGTGATGGGCCACGGCCTGCACTCGGCGGCCGCGATGGGCCGCTTCCGCACCGCCATGCAGACCCTCGCCGCCTTGGACCTGCCGCCCGGCCAGCTGCTGCGCCACTTGGACAACCTCGCCCACAAGCTCGGCGACGACCACCTCGCGACCTGCCTGTACGCGGTCTACGACCCGATCAACCGGACCTGCGAGCTGGCCAGCGCCGGCCACGTCCCGCCCGTCCTGGTGCACCCGGACGGCACCGGCGAGCTGCTGGAGATCCCGGCCGGCGCACCGATCGGCGTCGGCGGGGTGCCGTTCGTCGCCAAGACCATCGACGTCTCGGACGGCTCGATGCTGGTGCTCTGCACCGACGGCCTGGTCGAGGTCCGCGGCGGGGACATAGGAGCCGGCCTGGCCGCGCTCTGCGGGAACCTGATCGATCCGCAGCAGAGCCCGGAACAGGCCTGCGACGAGGTGCTGCGCCGGCTGCACAGCGACGACCGCAAGGACGACGTCGCCCTGCTGGTGGCCCGCTTCGACGGCGTCGCCCCGTCCGAGGTGGCCACCTGGGACCTCACGGTGGACCACCGGGAGGTCCGCCGGGCCCGCGCGCTGGTCCGCGAGCAGCTGGCCGGCTGGCACCTGGAGGCGCTCAGCGACACCACCGAGCTGCTGGTCAGCGAGTTGGTGACGAACGCCGTCCGGGTCGCCCGGGACCGCGTCCAGCTGCAGCTGATAAGGGTGGACAAACTGCTGGTCGAGGTGAGCGACGACAACCACAACCTGCCCTCACTGGAGCCGGCCGAGCAGCTCGGCGAGACCGGCCGCGGCCTGACCCTGGTCACCAAGCTCGCCGAGCGCTGGGGCACCGCCCGCAAGGCGGTGGGGAAGGTCGTCTGGTTCGAGCTGCCCCTCCCGCACGCCTGACGGCGGCGTACGGGCACCGTCCCGTACGCCGCCGTCGTCCGTTTCCCGCGGGCTTCAGGGGAGGGCGGCGCCCGCCGAGCGGCGGCGCCGGGCCTCGACCGCGACCTCCCGCGACGCGGCCGCGGCCACCGAGGTGGCGGCACCGACCCCGGCGAGCACCCGCGGCCAGAAGTCCCCGAAGACCTCGACCGAGACGGCGATCAGCAGTGCGGTGATCACCGCGACGACGTGCTCCAGGCCCGCCAGGTTCGGCAGCACGACCGCCTCGCCGACCATCAGGAAGACCACCAGACCGGCCGTGAACCAGGCCCGGCAGCGGAAGGCGATGCAGATCGCCAGCGCCACCACCGCGGCGGACGGCCCGGTGTCCCGCACGTAGGCCACCCACTTCGGGAAGCCGAACAGGTGGCCCGGCCCGATCGCCACGCCCACCCGGGCGAACAGCGTGCCCGCCAGGGTGCAGCTGTAGGCGACCACCAGGGTCATCCGCCGGCCGAGCACGATCTCGGCGATCGCGAAGACCACGAACACCTGGGCCAGCGCCCCCCAGACCGGCAGGTCCAGCGCCGGCACGTACAGCGACAGCGGGGTCCGCAGCAGCGAGACCTCCAGCGGCAGCGCCGCCCGCACCACTCCGATGTGGTTGACGAAACGCTCCCCGCCCGGCAGGTGCTGGACGATGCTGAACAGCAGGATCAGAAACGTCGCCACCGTGGCCAGCGGAAACGCGGCGAACTTCTTCCGCGCCACCGCGTTGCGCACCGTCACGAACAACGTCCCCCACTCGGCGACAGCGGCCGTTCTGGCTAGCGCCAGCGGCCCCTTTCGCACGCCCCCCGCGTGGGTCCTGTGAATCACAGCTTTTTCTCCGAATCCCCGAACTCTCGTCTACTTCAACATTAGAAGCCTCTTAACAAAGCCACATCGGCATGGATGGGGACAAGGGTCATCCTCAGGGGGGAGAGCGATCCCCCCGCCGGACCCCCATCCGGCCGGACCGGCCCCCTCCGCCCCCCGGCGGAGGGCTACCCCTTCCCGTCCCGGGCCGACACCGGCACCCGGGGAGCGGCCGCCACGGCGGCCCGGGCGTGCCGGCGTCGGAACAGGGCGGGCAGGCTGGGCGCGACGATGAAACCCTCGGCGCGCGCGCTCGCGATGCCGATCCGCGGAATCTCGCTGCTCTTCTCGAACAGCAGGTAGCGCGGCTCCCAGATCGGCCGGTACTTGGCATTCGCGCGGTACAGCGACTCGATCTGCCACCAGCGGGAGAAGAATCCCAGGACGGAACGCCAGAGCCGCAGCACCGGACCGGCACCGAGTCGCGAACCCCGCTCGAAAACGGACCGGAACATCGCGAAGTTCAACGAGACCCGCTTCAGCCCGACCTCGTCGGCGCGCTGCAGGAGCTCGATCACCATGAACTCCATCAGGCCGTTCTCGGTGTCCCGGGCCCGGCGCATCAGGTCCAGCGAGAGCCCGTCCGGGCCCCACGGGACGAAGCTCAGCAGTGCCTTCAGCTCACCCTCGCCGTCGAAGCACTCCAGCATCACGCAGCGGCCGTCGCCCGGGTCGCCGAGCCGGCCCAGCGCCATCGAGAAGCCGCGCTCGGTCGCCCCGTCGCGCCACTCGTCGGCCTTGGCCACCAGCGCGGCCATCTCCTCGTCGGAGATGTCCTCGTGGCGGCGGATCCGCACCGTGTAGCCGGCCCGCTTGACCCGGTTGTACGCCTGGCGCACGACCCGCATCGCCCGGCCGTCCAGCGAGAACTCGTCGAGTTCGACGATCGCCTCGTCGCCCAGCTCCAGCGCGTCCAGCCCGTGCCGGGCGTAGATCACCCCGGCCTCCTCGGAGGCGCCCATCACGGCCGGCGCCCAGGCGTGCTCGCGGGCCTCGGCCAGCCAGGCGTCGATCGCGCCCGGCCAGGCCTCCGGGTCCCCGATCGGATCGCCCGAGGCCAGCGAGACGCCGCCGACCACCCGGTAGGTGACCGCCGCCTTGCCGCTGGGGGAGAAGATCACCGCCTTGTCCCGGCGCAGCGCGAAGTAGCCCAGCGAGTCCCGCTCGCCCTGCTTCTCCAGCAGTCCGCGCAGCTTCGCCTCGTCCTCGTCGCTCAGCAGCTCCTTGCCGCGCGGGCTGCGGAAGGCCACGTACAGCACCAGCAGGAAAAGCACCCCGCCCATCGCGTTGATCGCGGCGTTCACCCAGGTCGGCGCGGCGATCACCGAACGCAGGTGCTCGGACGGGGTGATGGTGATCATCCGGCCGACCGAGTAGCGGAAGAGGTCCCAGAAGCCCGCGCCGGACAGCTCGTTGGTGGCCCAGACCAGCAGTCCGCCGACGAGGCCGCCGAACACCAGGCCGCCGACGAAGGTGCCCGCCGCGGTCTTCGGGTTGGAGCTGTCGCCCTTGGAGGTGAACTCCTTCCGCCCGACCAGCAGCGCCAGCACGAACAGGCAGGTCAGCACGGTGGAGACGTAGTTGAGCGGATGCCGGTTGAACCGCTCGTCCGGCAGCGCCATGGCCGAGAGGTAGAGCAGCGAGAACAGGCCGCCGAGCGCCGCGTTGAAGATCCACGCGGCCCGCTTGCGCCGCCGCATCGCGATGGCGAGGAAGACCGACAGCACCGCGCTGGCCAGGCCCGAGGTCATCAGGTACGGGGTGAAGTACTCACCCTCGTTGTGCTCGCTGACCTGGTCCCGGAAGGGCACCAGCAGGACCGTCGCCACGTTCAGCAGCGCGATCAACCGCAGGTACCAGACGGAGGCCACGGCGGCCCTCGGGCGCCAGCGGTCGAGCACGCCGACGGGCCGGGGCCCGGTGGACGCGGCGGACGGCTCCGACTTCACAGTGGACGACACAGCTCAATTCCAAACGATCAGATGGTGGGGCGCATCCGCGTACGGCCCGGCGCCGGGCGCCCGCACGGGCCCGACGGACTGACCGGCGACGCCCGCCCGGCTGTCCGCCCTGGTGAGGGGAGCAGCCCGGAAAGGGTCAGCCAACTCCATGGTTCCCCACCGAAGCTGAGAATTGCGTGAACCGGGTAGCGGATTCCCACCCCCGCCGAACGGCGGGGGTGGGCACCCCCCGGGAGTTCGGCGGCCCGCCCCCGCTACCCCTACTCTCGGAACCGACCCACGCGGACCGCCCACCCGGCCGCCCGAACCGAGGAGGCACCATCACCACCACCCGCGTGCTGATCGTCGACGACGAGATCCTGGTCCGCTCCGGCCTCGGCCTGATCGTCGGTTCCGCCCCCGACCTGGAGGTGGTCGGCGACTGCTCCGGCGGGCAGGCCGAGGAACACGTCCAGCGCCTGCGCCCGCACGTGGTGCTGCTGGACATCCGGATGCCCGACCTCGACGGCATCTCGGTGCTGCGCCGCCTGCGCGCCCTGCCCGACCCGCCCGCCGTCGCGATGCTCACCACCTTCGACACCGACGAGTACATCGGCACCGCGCTGCGGGCCGGCGCGACCGGCTTCCTGCTCAAGGACACCGCCCCCGAGCAGCTGGTGCACGCCGTGCGGGTGCTCGCGGCCGGCGGCAACATCCTGTCCCCGACCGTCACCCGCACCGTGATCGGCGGCTACGTGGACGGCGGCGGCCCGGACGCCGAGGCCACCGCGCTGGCCCGCACCCTCACCGGCCGGGAGCTGGACGTCCTCGCCCTGCTCGGGGAGGGGCTGTCCAACGCCGAGATCGCCGACCGCCTCTTCCTCGGCACCGGCACCGTCAAGGACCACATCAGCGCGATCCTCGGCAAGCTCGGCGCCGCCAACCGGGTGCAGGCCGCCGTCCTCGCCCACCGGGCCGGCCTGGTGCGGCCCAAGCCCGGCGACGGGGCATGATCGCCGCCGACCAGTTGCCCTCCCGCCGGCTGCCGGCCTGGTGCACCGCGCCCTGGCTGATGCTGCTGCTGCCCGTCCTGTACTCCCTGCTGGACGCCGCCCTGGTGGCCCGGGACGCCACCTGGTGGCAGCTGGCCCTCTCCACGCTGGCCGCCGTCGCGCTGTTCTGGCGCCGCCGCTTCCCGGTCACGGTGCTGCTGCTCACGATGCCCGGCAGCTGGGTGGAGGCGATCTGGCTGGCCCCGATGACGGCCGTCTACACGGTGGCCGCCGAACGCCCCCGCCCCCGGATCGTGATCCCCTGCGGCATCCTCTTCACCCTGGTCGAGTTCTTCCACTGGCCGCTGCCCGACAAGCTCGTCGACCTGAGCCGGGCCACCGCGCTGGACGCCATCCAGGCCGTGATGCTGGCCGCCGGGCCGGCCGCCACCGGTCTGCTCGCCCGCACCCGGCGGGAGCTGGCCGCCCGCCTGGACGAACTGACCCGCGGCCAGGAACGGGAGAGCCGGCTGCTGGCCGAGCGCGTGCTGATCACCGAGCGCGGCCGGCTGGCCCGGGAGATGCACGACGTGGTCTCGCACCAGGTCAGCCTGATCAGCATCCAGGCCGGCGCGCTCCAGGTCAGCAGCACCGACGCGGCCGCGGTGACCGCCGCCCGCACCATCCGCGAACTGTCCGTGCGGACCCTGGAGGAACTGCGCCAGATGGTCGGGGTGCTGCGCGGCACCGGCGCGCTGCCGGACGCCCCGCTCGCACCGCAGCCCCGGCTGGCCGACCTGCCCCGGCTGATCGAGGAGAGCGGACTGGCCGCCGACGCCGAGCTGAACCCCGGCGACCGTCCGTGGCCGGAGGCCGTCGAGCGGGCCGCCTACCGCACCGTGCAGGAGGCGCTCACCAACATCACCAAGTACGCCCCGGAGGCCGCGGTGCACGTGCGGGTCCGGGCGAAGGGCCGCCGGCTGCGGGTCGAGGTCCGCAACGAGGCCCCGCCGGTCCGCCCGGCCGAGACACTCCCCGGCGGCGGCCACGGCCTGGTCGGCCTGCGTGAGCGCGCCCAGCTGCTGGGCGGCACCCTGACCGCCGGCCCCACCCCGGACGGCGGCTTCGAGGTCCGCGCCGAGCTTCCCGCAGCCCGCTCCTGACCCACCGCGACCGAGCGGTGGAGAACGCCCCGGAACCCCGCGGGACGACGAAAAAGCCCCGCAGATCCGTAGATCTGCGGGGCTTTCGCTGTGCGCGAGGGGGGAGTTGAACCCCCACGCCCTTGCGGGCACTGGAACCTGAATCCAGCGCGTCTGCCTATTCCGCCACCCGCGCATGGGTGTTGTCCTCGTTGCCGACCGATCCTCCGAACCGCTCGGTACCATGAGGACTTCGCGTTTCCTTGGACCGGCCTCCCTTCCGGGCGGCCCTTCCGACGTGGAAAACAGTAGCACGACCTGGGGGGCTGCTCCGAATCGCCCGTCCGGCGGGACCGGCCGCATCCGAACGGGTGCGCGGCGAACGCGTGCGCGAGGAGTCGGCGCCCGCTCCGACGGGCACACCTGGCGTGCCGTGCCCGACATGCGTCACCCTGTGTGTCCGAGCCCACCCCCGGGCACCACACGGTCCGGGAACCGTACGGAAGGGCCCGGCGTGGATACGATCAGTACGGAAGTACCGCAAGTAGGCGCCACCGGTTCCCGGGCGGGATCCGGCCGGCAGGCAGGCGAACGAACCCTGGAAGGGGGTGCCCCATGGGAGTGCTGAAGAAGTTCGAGCAGCGACTTGAGGGTCTCGTCAACGGCACCTTCGCCAAGGTGTTCAAGTCCGAGGTCCAGCCCGTGGAGATCGCCGGGGCGCTGCAGCGCGAGTGCGACAACAACGCGAGCATCTGGAACCGCGACCGCACCGTCGTGCCGAACGACTTCATCGTCGAGCTGAGCCCGCACGACTACGAGCGCCTCAGCCCCTACTCCGGGCAGCTGGGCGCCGAGCTGGCCGGCATGGTCCGCGAGTACGCCGAGGCCCAGCGGTACACCTTCATGGGCCCGCTCCAGGTGAACCTGGAGAAGGCCGACGACCTCGACACCGGCCTGTACCGGGTGCGCAGCCGCACCCTCGCCGCCGAGGAGCCCCCGCAGCAGTACGCCCAGCAGCCGCAGCCCGGCTACGACCGCCCGCCGGCCGCCCCGGCCGTGGGCGCGCCGTGGCAGCAGTCCGGCGCCGGCCAGTACGGCACGCCCCCGCCCCCGGCCGTGCCCCCCGCCATGCCGCCGGGCCAGCCCGCGCCCGCGCGCGGCAACGTCCACAACCTCCCCGGCGCCGGCCACGGCGGTGCCTCGGTGCGCCGCTGGATCGAGGTGAACGGCGCCCGCCACCAGATCTCCGGTGCGGCCTGCGTGCTCGGCCGCTCCACCGAGGCCGACGTGCGGATCGACGACCCCGGGGTCTCCCGCAAGCACGCCGAGATCCGGCCCGGCAGCCCTTCGATGGTGCTCGACCTGGGTTCCACCAACGGCATCGTGGTGGACGGACAGCACACCCAGCGCGCTACGCTCCGCGACGGCTCGCGAATCGTCGTGGGCTCCACCACCATCGTCTACCGGCAGGTCGAAGGGTAGTGTCCGAATTGTTCGCGCGCCTCGCTCACCGACTGGCGGGACGGCCATGTCAGAACTGACCCTCACGGTCATGCGGCTGGGCTTCCTGGCCGTGCTGTGGCTGTTCGTCATCGTCGCGATCCAGGTGATCCGCAGCGACCTCTTCGGCACCAAGGTGAACCCGCGGTCCTCCCGTCGCGGCGCGTCCGCCACGGCGGCCGGCGGCGCTTCCCCCCAGGCCTCGGGTCGTCCCGCGCCCAGCCCCTCCCCGGCTCCGGCCGCGGCGGCGGCCCCGACCCAGCCCGGCGGCGGACGCCGGCGCGGCGGCCCGACCCAGCTGGTCGTGGTCCAGGGCTCGCTGGCCGGCACCACCGTGGCGCTGCAGGGCCAGACCATCACGCTGGGCCGCGCGCACGACTCCACCATCGTGCTGGACGACGACTACGCGTCCTCCCGGCATGCCAGGATCTATCCGGATCAGACTGGGCAGTGGACGGTCGAGGATCTAGGCTCCACCAACGGCACCTATCTGGACCGGCAGCGCCTGACCGCGCCCACCCCGCTCCAGCCGGGCATGCCGATCCGTATCGGCAGGACCGTCATCGAACTGCGGAAGTAGTAGCGCATGAGGGCAAGCATCCCGTCCATGACCCAGAGGGGGGCACAGGTCGCATGACCCTGGTGCTGCGCTTCGCCGCCGGCTCCCACAAGGGACTGATCCGGGAGGGGAACGAGGACTCCGGCTACGCCGGGCCGCGGCTGCTGGCCGTGGCCGACGGCATGGGCGGCGCCGCGGCCGGCGAGGTCGCTTCCTCCGAGGTGCTCGGCTCCATCGTCCGGCTGGACGAGGACGTGCCGGGCGCCGATCTGCTGACCCTGCTCGGTGACGCCGTCCAGGGCGCCAACGACCGGCTCCGGCAGATGGTCGAGGAGGACCCGCAGCTGGAGGGCATGGGCTGCACGCTGACCGCGATGCTCTGGACGGGCCAGCGGATGGGCCTGGTGCACGTCGGCGACTCCCGCGCCTACCTGCTGCGCGACGGTTCGCTGGTGCAGATCACCCAGGACCACACCTGGGTGCAGCGCCTGGTCGACGAGGGCCGGATCACGCCCGAGGAGGCCGAGACCCACCCGCAGCGCTCGCTGCTGATGCGGGCGCTGGACGGCCGCGGCCAGGTCGAGCCCGACCTGTCGATCCGCGAGGTCCGGGCCGGCGACCGCTACCTGATCTGCTCCGACGGCCTCTCCGGCCCGGTCAGCCACCAGACCCTCCAGGACACCCTCGGCAGCTACTACGCGCCCGAGCAGACCGTGCAGGAGCTGATCCAGCTCGCGCTGCGCGGCGGCGGTCCGGACAACATCACCTGCATCGTGGCCGACGTCATCGACGTCGGCGCCACCGACACCATGAGCGGCCAGTTCAACGACGTCCCGGTGGTCGTCGGCGCGGTCGCCGACGCCCCGCCGTCCTCGGCCGCCGCCGACCGCTCGATCGCGGACACCCCGGCCGGCCGCGCGGCGGGCCTCGGCCGCGGCCCGCAGGGCGCCTTCGGCCCGGCCGAGGGCTACGAGGGCGACCCCGGCCCCGCCGCGGGCGGCTTCGGCCCCGCCGAGGGCTACGAGGGCGGCGGGTACGGCTACGGCTCCGCCGACCCCTCGGTGTACGGCACCGAGGACTTCGACGAGGAGCAGCCCCGCAAGCGCAAGCGCAAGGGCCTGACCGTCTCGTTGGCCGTGCTGGTCACACTCGGCCTGCTCGGCGGCGCCGGCTTCTTCGGCTACCAGTGGACCCAGGACCAGTACTACATCGGCGAGGACGGCGACCACGTCGCGATCTACCAGGGCCTCAACCAGAACCTGGCCGGTCTGAGCCTGTCCTCGGTGCACTCCTCGTACAGCAGGATCCAGCTGAAGTGGCTACCCGAGGACCAGCAGGCCCACGTGAAGAAGACCATCTCGGTCGGCAGCATGTCGGACGCGAACAAGACCGTCCAGGAGCTCGACGGCTGGGTCCAGCTCTGCCAGCGCGCCGCCGCGGCGACGGCCCCGTCCGCCCAGGGCGCCCAGCTGACGCAGGCCACCCACGCCGCGTTCCTGGCCACCACGCCCAGCCCGGGCGAGAAGAGCCGTGGTCCGGCGGCCGCCCCGACGACCGCGCCCTCGCCCACGCCGACCCCGGCCACCCCGAACCCGACCACCACCCCGGGTGCGGCCGCCTCCGGCACTCCGGCGCCGAACGCGACCCCTCCGGCGGCCGGCGCGCAGGGCGGCGACCAGTTGACCGACGACGAACTCAACCGGGCCAACGCCTGCCCGAAGCAGTGACGTCCGTGATCCGACATAGGACCGCCCCGAGCGGGCCGGCCGGCCGTCAGGGAGCGGTCTCCAGGTGAGCAGCTACAACGTGAGCGAGGACACCCGCCGACTCGGCCGCCGCCGGGCGACGGCGGAGCGCGCCGTCCCCCGGCGGCGGGGCAACACCACGATCTCCCCGCAGGAGGCGCCGAACCGGCGCAACACCGAACTGGCCCTGCTGCTCTTCGCGGTCCTGCTGCCGGTGCTCGCGTACGCCAACGTCGGCCTCGCGATGGACTCCAAGCTGCCCGCCGGCATGCTCGGCTACGGGCTCGGCATGGGCGCCCTGGCCCTGGTCGCGCACCTGCTGGTGCGCCGCTTCGCGCCGTACGCGGACCCGCTGATGCTGCCGATCGCCACGCTGCTGAACGGGCTCGGCGTGGTGATGATCTGGCGGCTGGACAAGGCGGGCAAGCTGCTCAGCGGCAACTTCCCGGCGGCCCAGAACCAGCTGATGTGGTCGGGCCTGGGCATCGCGGGCTTCATCGGGGTGATGGTCTTCCTGAAGGACCACCGGGTGCTCCAGCGCTACACCTACATCTCGATGGTGGTGGCCCTGGTCCTGCTCGCCGCACCGGCCTTCTTCCCGGCCCGGGCGGAGGACTTCGGCGCCAAGATCTGGATCCGGATGGGCAGCTTCTCCATCCAGCCCGGCGAGTTCGCCAAGATCATCCTGACGGTCTTCTTCGCCGGCTACCTGATGGTCAAGCGGGACGCGCTGGCGCTGGCCAGCCGCCGCTTCATGGGCCTGTACCTGCCGCGCGGCCGCGACCTCGGCCCGATCGTGGTGATCTGGCTGCTCAGCCTGCTGATCCTGATCTTCGAGAACGACCTCGGCACGTCCTTCCTGTTCTTCGGCCTGTTCGTGGTGATGCTCTACGTCGCCACCGAGCGGACCAGCTGGATCCTGTTCGGCCTGCTGATGTCGGTCGGCGGCGCGGCCGCGGTCGCCTCCACCGCCAACCACGTGAAGGTGCGCATCAACGCGTGGCTCGACCCGATGGCCGCCTTCAACCCGAAGCCGCCGCCCGGCGCCACCGAGCAGATCGGCCAGTCGCTGATGGCGCTCGGCTCCGGCGGGGTCACCGGCTCCGGCCTCGGCCAGGGCCGCTCCTGGCTGATCAACTTCGCCGCCAAGAGCGACTTCATCCTGGGCTCCTTCGGTGAGGAGCTCGGGCTGACCGGCATGATGGCGATCTTCCTGCTGTACGCACTGCTGATCCAGCGCGGCCTGCGCACCGCGATCGCCGCCCGCGACCCCTTCGGCAAGCTGTTCGCCGTCGGTCTCGCCTCGGCCATGGCGCTGCAGGTGTTCGTGGTGGCCGGCGGTGTGACCGGACTGATCCCGCTGACCGGCATGACGATGCCGTTCCTCGCCCAGGGCGGTTCGTCCGTGGTCGCCAACTGGGCCCTGGTCGCGATCCTGCTGAAGATCAGCGACAGCGCCCGCCGCCCCGGCGTCGAGCCGACACCCGCCTCCGAGGGCCCGGGAGGACCCGCCCGATGAACAAGCCGATCCGCCGGGTCTCGATCTTCTGCCTCGTGCTGATACTGGCCCTGATGGTGCGCACCAACTGGGTACAGGGCGTCCAGGCCGACTCCTGGGCCGGCAACAAGAACAACAAGCGCCAGCTGTACGACCGCTACGCCCACCCGCGCGGGAACATCATCGCGAGCGGCCAGCCGGTCACCAAGTCGGACTTCGTCAACGGCCTGCGCTTCAAGTACCAGCGCTCCTGGGTCGACGGCCCGATGTGGGCCCCGGTCACCGGTTACGCCACCCAGTTCCAGAGCGTGGGCCTGGAGGCGCTGGAGGACGGCGTCCTGTCCGGGACGGACGACCGGCTGTTCTTCCGCAACACCCTGGACATGCTCACCGGCGAGCCCAAGCGCGGCGGCGACGTCGTCACCACCGTCAACGCCAAGGTCCAGAAGGCGGCCTGGGACGCCATGGGCAACAAGAAGGGCGCCGTCGTCGCGATCGACCCGAAGACCGGCGCCATCCTCGCCATGGTCTCCACGCCCTCCTTCGACCCGGGCAGCTTCGCCGGCTTCGACGGCGCCTCGACCAAGGCGTGGAACGACCTCAACGCGGACCCGAACAAGCCGCTGCTCAACCGGGCGCTCAAGGAGACCTATCCGCCCGGCTCGACCTTCAAGCTGGTCACCGCGACCGCCGCGTTCGAGAACGGCATGTTCCAGAGCATCGACGACGCCACGTCCACCCCCGAGCCGTACGTCCTGCCGGGCACCAACACGCAGTTGAAGAACGAGAGCCCCCAGGAGCAGTGCGAGAACGCCACGGTCAAGTCCGGGATGGACCAGTCCTGCAACACCGTCTTCGCCAAGATCGGCGCCGACCTCGGCAAGGAGAAGATGCGGGCGCAGGCCGAGAAGTTCGGCTTCAACAGCACGATCGACACCCCGGTCCGCTCCGAGGCGAGCGTCTTCCCGGACAGCAAGAGCTTGGACGGCACCGCCCAGGACTCGATCGGCCAGCACGACACGCGCGCCACCCCGCTGCAGATGGCCATGGTCTCGGCCGCGATCTGCAACAACGGCAGCCTGATGCAGCCCTACCTGGTCGACCAGGAGCGCTCGGCCTCGCTGACCACCATCTCCAAGCACACCGAGAAGCAGTTCTCCCAGGCCATGAGCCCGTCCACCGCGCAGAAGATGCAGGACCTGATGGTCTCGGTGGTCGAGAACGGCACCGGCAGGAACGCCAAGATCCCGGGCCTGCAGGTCGGTGGCAAGACCGGCACCGCGCAGCACGGCGAGGACAACGCCGGGCTGCCCTTCGCCTGGTTCACCTCCTGGGCGAAGGCCCCGGACGGCCAGTCGGTCGCGGTCGCGGTGGTCGTCGAGGACGGCTCCCAGAACCGTGACGGCATCAGCGGCGGCCGGCTCGCGGCCCCGATCGCCAAGGCGGTGATGCAGGCCGCCCTCGGCAAGTAGCCGACCGGGCCCGGAGTGAGGGGAATGTCACGATCGACACCCCCTGTCGGATACCGGTCTGATATCGGCCGACGGCTGACTCCGGTCCGATGGGGTGCGACCGGTAGCGTATCCGCCAGCAGCGGGTGTGCCCGTTGCCGCCCGCGAGGCACCGCTCGGCCCGGCCGGAGAACCGGTCGCGGACCGCGCGGCGTCACCCAGAGCGTGCGGGGACACCTACGTCACAACCTCACCGGCGGGTGAGGGAGAGGGTCGGAACTATGGAAGAGCCTCGTCGCCTAGGCGGCAGGTACGAGCTCGGCGGCGTCCTCGGACGCGGCGGCATGGCCGAGGTGTACCTCGCCCATGACACCCGGCTCGGCCGTTCCGTCGCCGTGAAGACGCTCCGGGCCGACATGGCCCGGGATCCGTCGTTCCAGGCCCGCTTCCGCCGTGAGGCCCAGTCGGCGGCGTCCCTGAACCACCCCGCGATCGTCGCCGTGTACGACACCGGCGAGGACTACATCGACGGCATCTCCATCCCGTACATCGTGATGGAGTACGTCGAGGGGTCGACGCTGCGCGAACTGCTGCACTCCGGCCGCCGGCTGCTGCCCGAGCGGGCGCTGGAGATGACCATCGGCATCCTCCAGGCCCTGGAGTACTCGCACCGGGCCGGCATCGTGCACCGCGACATCAAGCCCGCCAACGTGATGCTGACCCGGCAAGGCAACGTCAAGGTGATGGACTTCGGCATCGCCCGCGCGATGGGTGACGCCGGGATGACCATGACGCAGACCTCCGCCGTCATCGGCACCGCCCAGTACCTCTCCCCCGAGCAGGCCAAGGGCGAGCAGGTCGACGCCCGCTCCGACCTCTACTCCACCGGCTGCCTGCTCTACGAGCTGCTGACCGTCCGCCCGCCGTTCGTCGGCGACTCGCCGGTCGCGGTGGCCTACCAGCACGTCCGGGAGGAGCCGCAGCCGCCGTCGGTCTTCGACCCCGAGGTGCGCCCCGAGATCGACGCGATCGTACTGAAGGCGCTCGCCAAGGAGCGGGACTACCGCTACCAGAGCGCCGACGAGATGCGCGACGACATCGAGCGCTTCCTCGACGGCCTGCCGGTGGCCGCCGCCCAGCAGGCCGCCTACGGCATGGGCGCGGCCGGCTACGGCTACGACCAGAACGGCTACCCCCAGCAGCACGACCCGTACGGCCAGACCAACGTGCTGCCGCAGCAGCCCGGCGGCCCGACCACCCTGCTGCCGCAGGCCTCCGGGCAGCCCGGCTACGGGCAGCAGGACGACGGCTACGGCCAGACGTACGCCGGCGGGGCGGGCGGCGACGACGGCTACGGCCAGGGCGGCGGCCGACGCGGCGACGACCGGCCGAAGAAGAGCAACACCTCGTGGATCGTGCTGGCGGTGGCCGCCGTGCTGGTCCTGGTCGGCACCTTCTTCGTGGCCCAGGCGATGTTCAGCAACAACGACAAGAAGGACCCCGCGAAGATCGCCGCACCGAACTTGGTCGGCAAGAGCCTGGCCGACGCCAAGACCGCCGCCGCGGCGGCCGGCTCCAAGCTCGTGGTGACCGAGGGCGAGAAGATCGCCTGCCCGGACGCGAACATCAAGAAGGACCAGGTCTGCACCCAGACCCCGGCGCCCGGCAGCCAGGTCGCCGAGACCGCGACGATCACGGTGCAGGTCTCCTCCGGCCCGGCGAAGCTGACCGTGCCGCCCCTGGTGGGCAAGACCAAGGACCAGGCGCTGCAGGCGCTGGCCGCGGCCGGCTTCACCAACGTCGGCACCCCCGAGTACAAGGACGACGACACCGCCCCGCAGGACACCGTCACCGCCCAGGACCCTGCGGCGAACACGCCCGCGGACCCGACGGCGCCGATCAAGCTGACGGTCTCCCAGGGCAAGAGCAAGGTGAACGTCCCGAACGTGGTCGGCTCCCAGAAGGAGGCCGCGGAGGCCACGCTCACCGGCGCCGGCTTCCAGGTCGACTCCTCGAAGACCACGTCGACCAACGACCCGAGCAAGATCAACACCGTCGCCGCGCAGTCGCTCCAGCCCAACACCAAGGCCGCGCCCAACTCGAAGATCGCGCTGACGATCTACAAGGCGCCGGACAAGGCCCAGGTGCCGCCGCTGCAGAACGTCAAGCTCTCGGACGCCATCGCCCAGCTCTCCAAGGCGGGCCTGGGCTACTCGGTGATCGGCCCGCAGGACCCGAACGCGATCGTCCAGATGAGCAACCCGGGAGCCGGCACCATGCTGGACCCGAACACCCAGGTCCAGCTCTTCACCAAGCCGGCCGATCCGACCAAAGGGGGCGACCCCACCACCCCACCCGCCAAAGGGGACCACTAGGCCTCCGATCTTCCCCTGGTTCGGCTGAACCGGGGCCGGGATCCAGAGGACACCCGGGGACACCCAGGACGACGCCCGAGGGCCCGCCGCAACGGATGCGGCGGGCCCTCGGGCGTTCCGGTGTTCCCGTTCCCAGCGGGCCCTCACCCGGCCCCGGCAGGGCCCTCACGGGCCGTCAGGAGTGGCGCAGTTCCGGCGGCGGGGTGCGCTTGGCGTCCACGTCGTCCACCCGCACCAGGCTCCCCCAGACCGCCATCCGGTACCGCGAGGTGTAGACCGGCGTGCAGGTGGTCAGGGTGATGTACCGGCCGGGCCCGGCGTACCCGGCGCGCGCCGGGACGGGCGCCACGATGCCGGTGTCGAACTTCGAGGTCTCGGGCAGCGTGCTGTCGACCTTGTAGACGTACCACTTGTCCTTGGTCTCGACGACGACCGCGTCGCCCTGGTGGACGGCGTCCAGGTCGTGGAACTTGGCGCCGTGGCCGTCCCGGTGCGCGGCCAGGGCGAAGTTGCCCGTCGGGTCCCAGGGCATCGCGGCCTTGTACGGCTGCTCGTAGACGCCCGCCACGCCCTCGTCCAGGACCTCGGTGGAGGTGCCCATCCGGATCAGCACCTGGAAGTCCCGGCCCATCGCCGGGACGTGCAGGAAGCCCACGTCGTCGCCGACGGCGAACTGCCTCGGCGCGGGCGGAGCGCCGGGAGCCGCGGTGCCGGGGGTGGCCGAGGGGGCGGCCGTCGGGCCCGCGGCCCAGGCGCCGCGCAGCCGGTCGGCGGCCTGCGAGGCGGAGCGGTCGGCCTGCACGTTGGTCCACCACAGCGAGTAGGCCACGAACAGGCCCAGCACCAGGCCCAGGGTGATCAGCAGTTCGCCGAACACCCCGAGCGCGGCCAGCGCCCGGCTCCGCCCGCGCCCGGCCGGGCGCCCGGAGGGCGGGAGGGAGTCCCGCCCGGGTTCTTCCGGCCGGGCGGTCTCGTCGTCCTGCATCTGCGGTGCTCCCCCTCCGGGCCGGGCGTCCGGGCGGCTACCCGCCCGTGATCGCGGCCGGCTTGCCTTGGCTGCGCGGCCGTTCCTCGATCATCTTCCCAAAGACGATGAGACGGAACTTGGAGGTGAATTCGGGGGTGCAGGTGGTCAGCGTGATGTAGCGGCCGGGGCCCGCGTACCCGGCGCCGTTCGGCACCGGCTTGATCACGCTCACGTTGCTGGGGGAGGTCTCCGGGATGCCCCCGGTGACTTCGTAGGTGTAGTACCCGGCGGCCGTCTCCACCACGATCTTGTCGCCCTTGCCGAGCTGGTTGATGTACCGGAACGGCTCGCCGTGGGTGTTGCGGTGGGCGGCGAGCGCGAAGTTGCCCGCCTTGTCGCCCGGCATCCCGGTGCCCGGATAGTGGCCGACGAGGCCCTTGTCGAGCACCGCCGACTTGGACGTGCCCTCGGCGATCGGGAACTTCAGCCCCAGCTTGGGCAGGTAGATGATGGCGAAGCCCTTGCCGGGCTCGAACACCTCGGGCTTGTTCGGGTCCGGGGCGGGCTGGCCGGTCTGGCCGGGGGCCGCCGCGTCGAACTGCTGCTCCAGCTTGTTGCGGGCCCCGTCCGCGGCGGCGTCGGCCTGCACGTTGGTCCACCAGAGCTGGTAGGCGACGAACAGCAGCATCACCACGCCCAGCGTGATGCACAGCTCGCCGACGGCCCGGGCGGCCACCACGACCGCGGACTCCTTGGGGCGCACCCGCCCGGCGGCGCGGCCCTTCGCCCGGCGCCGCCCGCTGCCGGAGCGGATCGCTGTACGGCCCTGCGCCGCCCTGCGGCGCTCGGCCCGGCCGCCCGTGGGCGCGGCCGGCTCGGCCGCCGCCCCCATCCCGGCGGGCAGCCGCAGCTGCAGGGTCTGGTCCGGCAGCCAGGGGTACTCGGGCCCGTCCTGCAGGGGCTCCTCGGCCTGCTCGTAGACGCCCCAGGCGTCCTCGGGCACGGTCTGGACCGGGGCCGCCTGCTGGTACGGGCCGTCGGCGTACGGCGCCCCGCCGTTCGGACCTCCGCCGTACTGCGGCTCGCCCTGCCGGGGGGCTCCGTAGTGCTGCGCGCCGCCGTACGGGTCCGCCTCCGGCTGGTAACGCCCCTCCGGACGCAGCGTGGTCACGCCGCTCAGCCCCGGCCGATCACCGGGGCGAGCCCGGCCGACCGGTCGACGGCCTGCGGGAAGCCGCACTCCGCGAGCCAGTTGGCGAGCATCCGGTGCCCACCCTCGGTGAGCACCGACTCGGGGTGGAACTGCACGCCCTCGACCGGCAGTTCACGGTGCCTCAGGCCCATGATCACGCCGCTCTCGGTCCGCGCGGTGACGACCAACTCCTCCGGCACGGTGGACGGTTCGACCGCGAGCGAGTGGTAGCGGGTCGCGGTCAGCGGCGAGGGGAGGCCCTCGAACACCCCGCCGTCCTCGTGCTCGACCAGCGAGGTCTTGCCGTGCAGCAGCTCCGGCGCCCGGTCGACCACCGCGCCGTAGGCGACGGCGAGCGACTGCAGGCCCAGGCAGACGCCGAACACCGGGAGCCCGATGCCGGCGCAGTGGTGCACCATCTCGATGCAGACCCCGGCCTCCTCCGGCGAGCCGGGCCCGGGGGAGAGCAGGACGCCGTCGAAGCCCTCCTCGCCGGAGCGGCGGACGGCGTGCTCGACGGTCACCTCGTCGTTGCGCACCACCTCGCAGGTGGCACCGAGCTGGTACAGGTACTGGACCAGGTTGAAGACGAAGCTGTCGTAGTTGTCCACCACCAGGATGCGGGGCGGGGGCGACTGGGTGGTCATGCGCGCGTGGTCTCCGTGGGATGCGGTGCCGGGTGGCGGTGCTGGGTGGCGGTACTGGAGGCGGGGCCGGGCGGCCGGCTCAGCCGGTCGCGGCGCCGTCGCCGCCGCCGTCCACTGTGACGTCGCCGAAGGGGAGCAGCGGTTCCGCCCAAGGGAAGACGTAGGTGAAGAGCAGGTAGACGATCCCCAGGACGAGGAGCACCGAGATGACGGCCTTGACCAGGGTGTTCCCCGGCAGGTGACGCCAGATGAAGCCGTACATGGTGCTCCCTCGTCGTAGCGGACTGGGTCAAGACTAGACCCGCCTCCCACGCCCGCGAGGCCGGTCGGCTACTGCTGTCCGCCCGCCGATCGCAGCTCGGTGGTGCCGGAGTACCCCGGCAGGGTCAGGTCGCCGCTCTCCTGGACCTTCCAGCCCAGCCCGTACGCCTGGACGTACTGCAGGTAGTTGCGGATCGTCGGGTCCGCGTCGACGGCCGAGCGCAGCGCGTCGGTCTTCCCCACCGCCTTGACCACGTACGGCGGGGAGTAGACCCGCCCCTGGAGGAGCAGGGTGTTGCCGACGCAGCGGACGGCACTGGTGGAGATCAACCGCTGGTCCATCACCTGCACGCCCTCCGCGCCGCCCCGCCACAGCGCGTTGACCACGGCCTGGATGTCCTGCTGGTGGATGACCAGGTCGTTGACGCCGGGCTCGGGGACGCCCGGGATGCGGGCGGTGGCGTTCGGCGGGGCGTCGTTGAGGGTGACGGTCAGGCCGCCGCCCTGCAGGGGCTCCAGCGCGGCACCGAGCCGCAGGCCGTCCAGCTTCGCGGCGTCGGCGGGGCTGTGGCCCTGCTGCTCGGTGAGGTCCTGGGAGCGGGCCTGGAGGTCGGCGAGCTGGGACTGCGCCTGCTGGTTCTGGGCGCTGCGCTGGCGGATCACGTCGCCGAGGCTCAGCAGCGAGTTGTCGGTCCTCAGGTCGGTGCCGCGGGCGGTCTGCGCGCTGATGTAGAAGAGCAGACCGGCGAGTGCGAAGACGGCGCAGGTCAGGGTACGTCCGACAATTCGGGTACCGGAACGACGGGTACGGGCCGACCCGGGGGGAATCGACAAATTAGTCACCGTACCCTTATCTCCTCAAGACCCGCCGAGCCACTACGCTAACGGACGCCGGTGGCATGTGCGGAGCGTCCCCCAGAGCGTTCTCCACGGCCGTCCGTCGACCGACACACCCGCTGCACCTCTGCGCGGTCTCACAGCGCATCGACAGGAGAACCCCTCGTGCCGAAGTCTCGACTCCGCAAGAAGTCCGACTACACCCCGCCGACCGCGGCCGCGGTGAAGATCAGCTCGGGCCGCGGCTGGGTCGCGCCGCTGATGCTGGCACTGTTCCTGATCGGCCTGGTGTGGATCGTCACCTACTACGTGACCAGCGGCTCCTACCCGGTCGAGGGCTGGCGGAACTGGAACATCCTGGTGGGCTTCGGCTTCATCGCCGCGGGCTTCGGCGTCTCCACCCAGTGGAAGTGACGGACCGCTCGTCCTGAGGCCCGGCTGGGCCGATTCCCGCCGCTCCGGATCGCTTGTCCCGGGGCGGCGGTCAGGCGTGCCCGGAGCCGGGCGGGAAGCCGGTCGGTTATCCCCACCATCGGACTGTCACGCTTATCCACATGGTTATCCACACTGGGGAAAAGTCCCCCCAGCCTGTGGATAACTTTTCCGGTCGCGGCCGTCCACAGCTGTGCACAACTCCTCGCAGGTAGGGGAACCGCACAGCAAGACGCGCGTAGAACAGGAGTCCACAGGCCGGTCGGCGCACAGCCTGTGCACAACCCCGCACCCGCTGTGGACAAACGTCCGGTTCCTCAGGAGCCGTAGAGGGACATCCCGATCAGCAGCATCGCCGCCTCCACCGCCAGGGCCCCCGCCACCGCCAGGCCCTGCACCAGTCCCCGGCGCTCGCGCGGGGCGTACATCAGGCCGGCCGCGGTCAGCGCGCCCAGCGCCAGCCCGCCGAGGTGCGCCCGCCAGTCGATGCCCGGGCGGGAGAAGGTGACGACCAGGTTGAAGACCAGGAACGCCACCGCCGGGGCCAGCGGCCCCCGGTTGCGCAGCTGCATCACGATCGTCGCGCCGATCAGCCCGAAGATCGCCCCGGAGGCCCCGACCGAGTTCATCAGGTGCCCGGCCACGAGGAAGGCGAAGGTGCTGCCGCCCAGGCCGGAGACCAGGTAGAGGGCCAGGAAGCGGAGCCGGCCGAGCGCCTCCTCCAGCGGCGGGCCCAGCCAGAACAGCACCAGCATGTTCAGCCCGATGTGCCACCACTCCAGGTGCAGGAAGGTGGCGGTCAGCAGCCGGTACCACTGGTCCGGGCCGTCGGCGACGCCGGCCGGGCCGCCGAGGACGTCCCGCCCGGCGCTGAACAGCGACCAGACCTGGCCCAGCCGCGGCGTGAGCACGTAGGCGGCCAGCAGCCAGACGACGATGTTGATGCCGATCAGCACCCTGGTGACCAGCCCGCCGTCGACGGCGGGCGCGCCGCCGAACCGGGTGGTCGCCCGCCGAGCCCCGGCGTGCCCGTCGCCGACGCAGTCGGGGCACTGGAAGCCCACCGCGGCGGCCACCATGCACTGCGGGCAGATCGGCCGCTCGCACCGGGTGCAGGAGATCCCGGTGGGCGTCTGCGGATGCCGGTAGCACCCGGGCATGCCGGCCTCCGGGGACCGATCGGCCGCCGACCGCGGCTCGTCCGGGAGCATCAGCGGGTCCCCTTCCCGTGCACGACCTCCGAAACCGCCAGCCTACTGCCGCGCCCGCCGCGCACGGGTCACTGCACCGCATCCCGTCCCACCCCGCGTACGGCCCACCCGGGGTGCCGTCGGACAAATCAGCATGCATGATCAGCATTCAGGTGGATAGGTGCGTAAAGCAGGTGGATAGGTGCGTAAAGGACGCCACCAGGAGGAGAGACTCGTGAGCTTTTCGGACTCAGCCCGTGAAACGGCCGCCAGGACCCGGGACACCGCCACGCAGTTCGCGGACGGCGCCAAGCAGCGCCTCGGCCCCGCCTTGGACGCCGTCGGGCCGCTGGCCACCCAGGCCGCCCACAACCTCCGCGTCCAGTACGACAAGCACCTCGCCCCGCAGTTCGGCCACGCCTTCGCCAGCCTGCCGCCGGAGGCCCAGCAGAACGCCCTGAAGGCCCTCCACCGGGCCCAGGAGGCCGCCCTGGCGGCCAAGCTCTCCGCCACCCGGGCCACCGACCAGGCCCGCGCCACCGTCGTCCCCAGGGTCACCCAGGCGGTCGACGACGCCCGGGCCGTGGTCGTCCCGGTCGCCCAGGAGGCGCAGTCCCGGAGCGCCGCCGCGCTCACCGCCCTGCAGGGCCACGTCAGCTCCGCCGAGATCAGCCGGCTCGCCGCCCGCAACGCCCGGAAGGAGCGGTGCCGCGGGTGGTCCACCGGCCTCGCCGTGGCCGGCCTGGTGGCGATCGGCAGCGGTCTGGTGGCCTGGCAGTGGTGGCGGCGGCACAGCGACCCGGAGTGGCTGGTCGAACCCCCGGCGGGGCCGGGATCCCGTCCGGTCGGCGCGCACGCCGCCACCGCCCCGGCGAACGGCTCCGGCCCGGAGGCCGAGGCCGCCGGGTCGGCCGACGGCGAGGGCACCCCCACGGACTGACCGTACGGAAGGCGCGGAGACCCCGGAAACGCCGATCGGCCGCTGACCAGGATCCTGGTCAGCGGCCGATCGGCTACTGCGGGCTGTGGAGCATAGGAGACTCGAACTCCTGACATCTGCCTTGCAAAGGCAGCGCTCTACCAACTGAGCTAATGCCCCTCGACGGCACTGCGCGTGCCAACGGGCACTAGCGTACCGGGTTCCGGCGCGTTTCCCAGCGCCGTCCCCTGAAGGGGGCCGGCCGGTCCGGTCGGTCGACCGGGCCGGCCGGTCCGGTCGGTCGACCGGGCCGGCCGGCCCGGGGGGCGCGGGACGGCGCCCCCGAAGATCGTCGATCGTCAGATCGCCCGGGCTCAGCGACCGGCCGGAACCGGGTCGGTGGCCTCGGTCCACAGGTCCTGCTCGGCGCGGTCCGCCTGGACCTGACGGTAGACAAAGAAGCCGCCGAGGGCGACCAGGGCGACCAGGAGAAGCTTCTTCACCGCGGGACCTCGTCCTTCTTGCGTTGGTGGACTCAAGAGCCGGATCCGGCCGGACTGACCGGGCCGACGAGTCCAGTTGTGTTTCGAGCGCGAACGGGCGGCCGGGTGCCAGACTGCCCTTGCGGCCGATGATACACACCGGTATCCCAATCGTGACCAGCCACCGGCGCGACCAACCCGGCGGTCCGGTCCGAGGATTGACGCCGCACCTCCTGCCCGGGCGGACGGCCCGTCCACGACCCGACCGGGAATCCCGGCCGGATCCCGAGCGGACCGCGGCCGGGAACGCCGAAGGGCCCGGAGTGGATCACTCCGGGCCCTTCGGGGAGGTGGGCCTAACAGGACTTGAACCTGTGGCCTCTTCCTTATCAGGGAAGCGCTCTAACCGTCTGAGCTATAGGCCCTCGCCGAACAGAGATCGTACCGGAATCCGGCCGATCCGCGAAAACGTCGAAGGCCCCGGAGTGGATCACTCCGGGGCCTTCGCGGTGGTGGGCCTAACAGGACTTGAACCTGTGGCCTCTTCCTTATCAGGGAAGCGCTCTAACCGTCTGAGCTATAGGCCCTTGCCGCACTGAAAGATTAGCGGACCGACCGCCGATCCCCCAAATCCGTATCGGCGGGGGCCGCGGCGCGGGCCCCCGAGACCGGCTGCCGGGCCACGGCCGAGCGGCGCAGCAGCCACTCCTCGCGGGTCGGCGGCAGCCCCGCCGCGCCCTCCTCGGTGCTGCGGACGGCGAGGACCTGGTTGATCCCGATCCGGTTCTGCTCGAAGGCCAGCGCGGAGGCGGCCATGTACAGCCGCCAGACCCGGGCCCGGCCGCGGCCGACCAGCCGGACCGCCTCCGTCCAGTGCGCCTCCAGGTTGGCCACCCACTCGCGCAGGGTCAGCCCGTAGTGCTCGCGCAGCGACTCGACGTCCCGCACCTCGAAGCCCGCCTCCTCCAACCGGGACACCGTGGAACCGACGGGGGAGAGCTCGCCGTCGGGGAAGACGTAGCGGTCGATGAAGGGGCTGGTGCGGTGGGGTTCGCCGGGGTGGTCGGGGCGGCGGGCGATCTGGTGGTTGAGCAGCCGGCCGCCGGGCGTGAGCAGCCCGTACAGGCCCTCGGCGTAGACCCGGTACTGCTCGGAGCCGACGTGCTCGGCCATCCCGACGCTGGAGATCGCGTCGAACGGCCCGTCGGGGATCTCCCGGTAGTCCTGCAGCCGGACCTCGACCCGGTCGCCCAGGCCGGCCTCCTCGACCCGGGCGCGGGCCAGCGCGACCTGCTCCCGGGAGATGGAGACGCCGACCGCGGTGACGCCGTAGTGCCGGGCCGCGTGCAGCAGGAGCGAGCCCCAGCCGCACCCGACATCCAGCAGCCGCATCCCGGGCCGCAGGCCGAGCTTGCGGCAGATCAGGTCCAGTTTGGCCTCCTGGGCGGCCTCCAGGCTCTTCGCCTCCGGCGTCCAGTAGGCGCACGAGTAGACCATCGAGGAGCCCAGCACGAGGCGGTAGAAGTCGTTCCCCACGTCGTAGTGGTGGCTGATGGCCGCGCGGTCCCTGCTGCGGCTGTGCAGCCGGCCCTCGGCCTTGCGGACCTCCTCCCGGGGCGGCGCCGGCTGGGGGCCGAGCGCCCCGGCGCGCAGGGCGGCCGCGATGGCCCGGCGGCCCCTGGCGCCGAGCAGCACCCGCGGGCCGAGGTCGAGCGTGCGGATCTCCGGCAGCTCGGCGAACCGGCCGACCACGGAGAGCACCTCGTAGAGGTCGGAGCCGGGGGCGATCTCGAGGTCCCCCGCGACGTAGGCCCGGGCCAGACCCAGCTCGCCCGGCTGCCAGAGCAGGCGGCGCAGCGCCCGGCGGTTGCGCAGGACCAGGGTGGGTGCCCCGGGCGGCCCGGCGACGCTGCCGTCCCAGGCCTGTACCCGCAGCGGTACCGGCAGCCCCAGCAGCCCGTCCAGGGCCTCGACCAGTTGACCTGCGAGCTTCGCCACCGCGCGCCTCCGTCCAGTCGTCCTGCTGAACTCACCTGACCCGGTCGGGCGGACCGGGGGCGGCCTGCGGCACTCCCAGGCGCGGAGCGGGTGCCACCCAGCTAATCCCACGGCCGCTGACCCGCTTCCGGGCGGCACGCCGCGGGGCGCCGGCTGTCACCCGAATGCCGAACGGGCCCCACCGGCTGCAACAGCCTGTGGGGCCCGTGCATTCCGTCCGTGGACGGGGAGCTGAGCGCGGGTCAGGAACCGGCCGGGTCAGTCCTCTTCGGCCAGGGTCAGCTCGACGCCGCCGGTGAAGCCGGCCGCCGCGTTGTAGATGAACGCGGAGAGGGTGGACAGCGCGGTCAGCAGGACGACGTCGACCACGGCGATCAGCGTGGTGAAGGTCATCACCTTGCCGAAGCCGACGTAGTCCATCAGGTTGACGCCGCCGCTGCTGTCGGAGCCGGTGACGTCCTTGAGGGTCTTGCTCAGGGAGTCGAAGACGCCGAGCGAGTCCAGGGTCATCCACAGCACGGCCGCGGCCACGATGATGATGATGCCGACGGCCAGCGAGAGCAGGAAGCTGACCTTCATCACCGACCACGGGTCGACCTTGGTCACCCGCAGCCGGGCCTTGCGGGTCCGGCCGAGGCCGGGGCCGGCCACCGCGGGCGGCGCGGCGGGGCGGCGCGCGGCCCCGGGGACGGGGGTGCCGCCCGGCGGGGTGTTGCCCGAGGTCCGGGTGCCCCGGGCCGGGGTCGGCTGCCCCTTGGCGTAGGTGGTCGGCTGGGAGAAGCCCCCCGAGCCGGGCGCCGGGGTTCCCGGCGCCGGCGGCGTCTGGCCGCCGTAGGTCGCGCCGCTCTGGCCCGCGCCGCCGACCGGCGGCATCAGCGAGGTGGACGCGGCCGAGTGCTCGGTCGGCGGCTGCGGCACGCCGTACGAGCCACCGCCCTGCGCGCCCGGACGGCCGCCGGAGGTTCCTCCCGCAGCACCCGTGGCTCCACTCACCTGGTCCTCCCGCACTTCCCACCAGGACGGCGCCGCCGCCCTGCTACGTCACTCGTCATCCAGCGCCCGGCGGGATTGCCCGGAACTGGTCGGCGGCCGGTGCCGCCGTACCCACGTCGTGGACGCGGCGGCACCGGTCTGCGGTTCGGTTCAGGCCTCGACGTCTCCGTCGACCGCCGTCTCCGCACCCTCGGTCGTCTCGGTGGACTCGGTGCCGGTGACCTCGTCCTCCGCCGTCTCCTCGTCCTCGGCCTCCGCGTTGCGGGCCATGCCCACGACCGCGTCGCGCTTTCCGAGGTTGATCAGTTGGACGCCCATGGTGTCACGTCCGGTTTCACGAACCTCGGAAACCCTGGTGCGGATCACCCCGCCCGAGAGGGTGATCGCCATGATCTCGTCGGTTTCGTCCACCACCAGTGCGCCGACGAGCGAACCCCGGCCCTCGACGATCTTCGCCGCCTTGGTGCCGTAGCCACCGCGTCCCTGGACACGGTACTCGTCCACACCCGTCCGCTTGGCGTAGCCGCCGTCCGTGGCGGTGAAGACGTACGTGCCCGGGCGGACGACGTTCATCGAGAGCAGCTCGTCGTCCTCGCGGAAGGCCATGCCCTTGACGCCGGAGGTGGCGCGGCCGGTGGGCCGCAGGGCGTCGTCGGTAGCGGTGAAGCGGATCGACTGGGCCTTCTTGGAGACCAGCAGCAGGTCGTCCTCGGAGGAGACCAGCTCGGCGCCGATCAGCTCGTCGTCCCGGCCCTCCTCGTCCTGGCGCAGGTTGATCGCGATCAGGCCGCCGGAGCGCGGGGAGTCGTAGTCCTTCAGCGGGGACTTCTTCACCAGGCCGGCCCGGGTCGCGAGGACCAGGTACGGCTTGTCCTCGTACGTCCGGACGGCCATCACCTGGGCGATGTGCTCGCCCGGCTGGAAGGCCAGCAGGTTGGCGACGTGCTGGCCGCGGGCGTCGCGCCCGGCGTCCGGCAGCTCGTAGCCCTTGGCGCGGTAGACCCGGCCCTTGTTGGTGAAGAACAGGATCCAGTTGTGGGTCGTCGTCACGAAGAAGTGGTCGACGATGTCGTCCTGCTTCAGCTGGGCACCGCGCACGCCCTTGCCGCCGCGCTTCTGCGAGCGGTAGAGGTCGGAGCGGGTCCGCTTGACGTAGCCGCCACGGGTGATCGTGACGACGATGTCCTCCTCGGCGATGAGGTCCTCGATGGAGAGGTCGCCGTCGGACGGGATGAGGGTGGAGCGCCGCTCGTCGCCGTACTTCTCGACGATCGCGGTGAGCTCCTCGGAGATGATCTCCCGCTGGCGGGTCGGCGAGGCCAGGATCGCGTTGTACTCGTCGATCTTGCGCTGCAGCTCGTCGTGCTCGTCCATGATCCGCTGGCGCTCCAGGGCGGCCAGGCGGCGCAGCTGCATCTCCAGGATGGCGTTGGCCTGGAGCTCGTCGATGTCGAGCAGGCCCATCAGGCCGGTGCGGGCGGCGTCGGCGCTCGCCGAGGCCCGGATCAGCGCGATGACCTCGTCGATCAGGTCCAGGGCCTTGAGCAGGGCGCGCAGGATGTGGGCGCGCTCCTCGGCCTTGCGCAGGCGGAAGGTGGTCCGCCGGACGATGACCTCGACCTGGTGGTTGACCCAGTGCCGGATGAAGGCGTCCAGCGACAGGGTGCGCGGCACGCCGTCGACCAGGGCCAGCATGTTGGCGCCGAAGTTGGTCTGCAGCTCGGTGTGCTTGTACAGGTTGTTCAGCACGACCTTGGCCACCGCGTCGCGCTTGAGCACGACCACCAGGCGGGTGCCGGTGCGGGAGGAGGACTCGTCGCGGACGTCCGCGATGCCGGCGATCTTGCCGTCCTTGACCAGGTCGGCGATCTTCAGCGCGAGGTTGTCCGGGTTGACCTGGTACGGCAGCTCGGTGATCACCAGGCACTGTCGGCCCTGGATCTCCTCGACCTCGACGACGGCGCGCATGGTGACCGAGCCGCGGCCGGTGCGGTAGTAGTCGTCGATCCCGCGGCGGCCGACGATCAGCGCGCCGGTCGGGAAGTCGGGGCCCTTGATCCGCTCGATCAGGGCTTCCAGCAGCTCCTCGTTGGAGGCCTCCGGGTTCTCCAGGTACCAGAGCGCGCCGGAGGCCACCTCGCGCAGGTTGTGCGGCGGGATGTTGGTGGCCATGCCGACCGCGATGCCGGTGGCACCGTTGACCAGCAGGTTGGGGAAGCGGGCCGGGAGGACGGTCGGCTCCTGCGAGCGGCCGTCGTAGTTGGGCGCGAAGTCGACGGTCTCCTCGTCGATGTCGCGCATCATCTCCATGGCCAGCGGCATCATCTTGCACTCGGTGTAGCGCATGGCCGCCGCCGGGTCGTTGCCCGGGGAGCCGAAGTTGCCGTTGCCGTCCACCAGCGGCATCCGCATCGACCACGGCTGGGCCAGGCGGACCACGGTGTCGTAGATCGAGGTGTCGCCGTGCGGGTGGTAGTTGCCCATCACGTCGCCGACGACGCGGGCGCACTTGTAGTAGCCCTTCTCGGGGCGGTACCCGCCGTCGTACATCGCGTAGAGCACGCGGCGGTGCACCGGCTTGAGGCCGTCGCGGACCTCGGGCAGCGCACGGCTGACGATCACGCTCATCGCGTAGTCGAGGTACGAGCGCTGCATCTCGGTCTCGAGCTCGACCGGCTCGATCCGCATCGTCGCCTGGGCGGTGGCCTCGGCGGCTTCGGGGGTCTCGGGCTGTTCGGCGTCGGGACGGTTGTCGTCGACCACTGGTGGTCAGTTTCCTTTCACGCGGACTGGTACGTGCGGGGCCTGCGGTGCAGGCGTCACACGTCCAGGAAGCGGACGTCCTTGGCGTTGCGCTGGATGAAGGAGCGGCGGGCCTCGACGTCCTCGCCCATCAGCACGGAGAACAGCTCGTCGGCGCGGGCGGCGTCCTCCAGGGTGACCTGGAGCAGCAGCCGGTGCTCGGCGTCCATGGTGGTGACCCGGAGCTCCTCGGCGTTCATCTCGCCGAGACCCTTGAACCGCTGGATCGCGTCGTCCTTGGGGAGCCGGCGCCCGGCCTCCACCCCGGCGGCGATCAGCGCGTCGCGCTCGCGGTCGGAGTAGGCGTACTCGAAGTCGTCCTTGCCCCACTTGATCTTGTACAGCGGGGGCATGGCGAGGTAGACGTACCCGGCCTCGACCAGCGGCCGCATGAAGCGGAACAGCAGGGTCAGCAGCAGGGTCCGGATGTGCTGTCCGTCGACGTCGGCGTCGGCCATCAGGACGATCTTGTGGTACCGGAGCTTGGCCTCGTCGTAGTCCTCCTGGATGCCGCAGCCGAAGGCCGAGATCAGCGCCTGGACCTCGGTGTTCTGCAGCACCTTGTCGATCCGGGCCTTCTCGACGTTCAGGATCTTGCCGCGGATCGGCAGGATGGCCTGGGTGCGCGGGTCGCGGCCCTGCTTGGCCGAGCCGCCGGCGGAGTCACCCTCGACGATGAAGATCTCGCACTCGGACGGGTCCTTGGACTGGCAGTCCGAGAGCTTGCCAGGCAGCGAGGCGGACTCCAGCAGGCCCTTGCGGCGCGTCAGGTCGCGGGCCTTGCGGGCGGCGACGCGCGCGGTGGCGGCCTGGATGGACTTGCGGATGATGTCCGAAGCCTCGTTGGGGTTGCGGTCCAGCCAGTCGTTGAGCTGCTCGTGGACGACCTTCTGGACGAAGGTCTTGGCCTCGGTGTTGCCGAGCTTGTCCTTGGTCTGGCCCTCGAACTGCGGCTCGCCGAGCTTGACCGAGATGATCGCGGTCAGACCCTCGCGGATGTCCTCGCCGGAGAGGTTGTCGTCCTTCTCGCGGAGCAGCTTCTTGTCCCGCGCGTAGCGGTTGACCAGGCCGGTCAGCGCGGCGCGGAAGCCCTCCTCGTGGGTACCGCCGCCGTGGGTGTGGATGGTGTTGGCGAAGCTGTAGACCCCCTCGGTGTAGGAGGAGTTCCACTGCATCGCGATCTCCACCGAGATCGCCTTGTCCTTGTCCTCCGCCTCGAAGTCGATCACCGAGGGGTGGATGACCTCGCCCTTGCGGGAGTTGAGGTGGGCGACGAAGTCGGCGATGCCGCCGTCGTACTTGTACGTGACGGTGAGCGGCTTGCCCTCCTCGTCCACGTGCTCGGGGCGCTCGTCGGTCAGCGAGATCGACAGGCCCTTGTTGAGGAAGGCCATCTCCTGGAAGCGCCGGGAGAGGGTCTCGAAGGAGTAGACGGTGGTCTCGAAGATGTCGGGGTCGGCCCAGAAGGTGACCGTGGTGCCGGTCCGGTCGGTCTCCGCGCCCTTGACCAGGGCGGCGGTCGGCGCGCCCATCTTGTAGTCCTGGGTCCAGATGTGGCCGTCCTTGTGGATCTCCACGGAGAGCCGGGTGGACAGCGCGTTCACCACGGAGACGCCGACGCCGTGCAGACCGCCGGAGACGGCGTAGCCGCCGCCGCCGAACTTGCCGCCGGCGTGCAGGACGGTGAGGACGACCTCGACGGCCGGCTTGTCCTGGCCCGGGACGATGTCCACCGGGATGCCGCGGCCGTTGTCGACGACGCGGATCGCGCCGTCGGACATGATCGTCACGTCGATGGTGTCGGCGTACCCGGCCATCGCCTCGTCGACGGAGTTGTCCACGACCTCCTGCACCAGGTGGTGCAGGCCGCGCTCACCGGTGGAACCGATGTACATGCCGGGGCGCTTGCGGACGGCGTCGAGGCCTTCCAGCACCTGGATGTTGCTCCCGGTGTAGGAAGCCTGGTCGGTCTGGTCTGGGGTCTGGCTGGGGTTGCCGGAATCGGCCACGAAGCGCCCTCTCTGGCACAGCACGGGCCGCATCCCCGCCGGTCCGGGCGGGCGTGCGACCACAGTGTTTCGACTCGGTTGCCACTAGCAACAGTGTTTGGCTCTCAGTCTACCGGTACGACTGACATAGATGGGCGTTTGGCAGCCCTTGAAGGCAGATATGCCGCCCTGAAGCCCCTCCGCACATGTCCCGATACTCGACCGGGGGCCCCAGAGCGCCTGGGAGGGCTGTCAGGGGTTCCGGAAGATCGCCATCCGATCCGTCCCGGACCCGCCCCGGTCACCCCCAGGTGTCGCCCGGTCCCTTGCTCCCCGGCGCCCGCAGCCGGCCGTAGCCGCGGGCGGGTGCCGCCGGGCCCAGCACCTTGATGGTCTTGACCGTGCCGTGGCCCAGCTCGTGGTTCAGACGTGCCACCAACTGCCGTGCCAGCCAGCGGAGTTGAGTGGCCCATGCGGTCGAATCGCACTGCACGGTGAGCACCGCGGCGGCCTCGTCGTAGGAAGAGGGGTGGCAGTGCGCGGCGATGTCGGGCCCGACGATCTGCGGCCAACGGCCCATCACCCCGCCGACCGCGGCCGAGGACTCCCAGCCGCGCTCGGTCAACAGCCGGTTCAGCGCCGCTCCCAGCGGGACCGGGTCGCGGCCGTCCGAACGGGCACCGCTGCGCAGGCCGTGCCGCTTCGCCTCGCGCTTCTGCTGGACCTGCTCGCCGCGCTGGCGGGCCTGGGCACGGGCCGCCCGCAGGACCGAGCGCGCGAGGTCGACACCCGTCGGCTCGCCGGCCCCGGACAGGGGGGAGTTCTCCGCCGGCTCGCTCACGGCGATCTCCTTTCCCCAGCCTGTGGACAACGCTGAGCGATCCAGCGTACGGGAGGACACGGACGACGGACGGCCGGGTCGGCGCCCGGCCGCCGGAGTGTGCGGATCGTGGAGAGCGGTGCCGCGGGTCAGGCGTCCACGCGGTTCACGGCGCCGTCGGCCACCGTGAACCGGGCACCGGCCAGCGCCTTCGGCACGTCCTCGGCGACCGCCGCCGTCACCAGCACCTGCTCACCGTCGGCCACCAGGTCGGCCAGCCGGTCCCGGCGGGCCGCGTCCAGCTCGGCGAACACGTCGTCCAGGATCAGCACCGGCTCGCCGCCGTCGGCGCGCAGCAGTTCGTACGAGGCCAGCCGCAGCGCCAGCGCGTACGACCAGGACTCGCCGTGGCTGGCGTAGCCCTTGGCCGGCAGCGGGCCGAGCTTGAGCACCAGCTCGTCGCGGTGCGGACCGACCAGGGTGAGGCCGCGCTCGACCTCCTGCTTGCGGACCGCCCGCAGGGCCTGCAGCAGCTGTTCCTCGGCCTGCTCGCGGCTGGTCGGCAGCTCGCCCTCGAAGGAGCTGCGGTACTCCAGGGCGGTCTCGCCGCCGCCGGGCGCCAACTGCCCGTACGCGGCCGTCACCAGCGGCTGCAGGGCGGCCACCAGCTGGATCCGGAAGGCCGTCAACTCGGCTCCCGCGCGGGCCAGGTGGCCGTCCCAGACCTCCAGGGTGGACAGGTCGGCGCCCTTGCCGCCGCCGGCCCGGCGGGCCATCGCGGCGGTCTTCAGCAGAGCGTTGCGCTGCTTGAGCACCCGCTCGTAGTCCTGCCGGACACCGGCCAGCCGGGGTGCGCGGGCGGTCAGCAGCTCGTCCAGGAAGCGCCGGCGCTCGCCCGGGTCGCCCTTGACCAGGGTGAGGTCCTCGGGGGCGAACAGCACCGTCCGCAACAGCCCCAGCACGTCGCGCGGGCGGACGCTGTCCGAGCGGTTGATCCGGGCCCGGTTGGCCTTGCCCGGGGTGAGCTCCAGCTCGACCAGGGTGGAGCGGCCGCGGTCCACCACCGAGGTGCGGATCACCGCCCGGTCGGCGCCCAGCCGGATCAGCGGGGCGTCGGTGGCGACCCGGTGGCTGCCCAGGGTGGCGACGTAGCCGATGGCCTCGACCAGGTTGGTCTTGCCCTGGCCGTTGGGCCCCACGAAGGCCGTCACACCCGGGTCGAGGGGCACCTCGGCCCGGGTGTACGACCGGAAGTCGGCGAGCGACAGATGCGCGACGTGCATGGCTGTGGACTGCGCCCGCCTTCTGTGGAGAGACCTGCGGTTACTTGGACTCGACCGCGTGGCCGCCGAACTGGTTGCGCAGGGCGGCGATCATCTTCATCTGCGGCGAGTCGTCCTGGCGGGAGGCGAAGCGGGCGAACAGCGAGGCGGTGATCGCCGGCAGCGGCACGGCGTGGTCGATCGCGGCCTCGACGGTCCAGCGGCCCTCGCCGGAGTCGGCGGCCCAGCCGCGCAGCTTGGCCAGGTGCTCGTCCTCGTCCAGGGCGCGGACGGCCAGGTCCAGCAGCCAGGAGCGGATGACGGTGCCCTCCTGCCAGCTGCGGAAGACCTCGCGCACGTCGGTGACCTCGGGGGCCGCCTCCAGCAGCTCCCAGCCCTCGGCGAAGGCCTGCATCATCGCGTACTCGATGCCGTTGTGGACCATCTTGGCGAAGTGGCCGGCGCCCACCGCGCCCGCGTGCACCGAGCCGAAGTCGCCCTCGGGCTTGAGCGCGTCGAAGACCGGCTGGACCCGCGCGACGTGCTCGGCGTCGCCGCCGTACATCAGCGCGTAGCCGTTCTCCAGGCCCCAGACCCCGCCGGAGACACCGCAGTCCACGAAGCCGATGCCCTTGGCGGCCAGCGCCTCGGCGTGCTTGACGTCGTCGGTCCAGCGGGAGTTGCCGCCGTCCACCACCACGTCACCGGGGGAGAGCAGCTCGGCGAGCTCGTCGACGGTCGCCTGGGTGGCGGCGCCGGCCGGGACCATCACCCAGACCACGCGCGGGCCCTGCAGCTTGGTGACGAGTTCCTGCAGGCTCTCGACGTCGGAGACGTCCGGGTTGCGGTCGTAGCCGATGACGGTGTGGCCGGCGCGGCGGATCCGCTCGCGCATGTTGCCGCCCATCTTGCCGAGACCGATGAGGCCGAGCTCCATGACCAAGTCCTTACCTGTGGTGACATGCCTGGCGGCGGCGCCGTTGCCGCACGCCTTGAGCCTACGCGCTGTACCGCCGCGGCCCGCCTGCGGTCGGCCGACCGGGGGAGACGTCCACAGGCTGTGCACAGCGGGTGTGCACAGCCTGTGGGTAACCGTTCCGGGCGCGGCCGGCCGGAGGGGTCAGCCGGAGAGGCGGACCGGCATGATCAGGTACTGGTAGGCCTTGTCCTCCTCGGCGTCCACCGCGACCTTGCCGCTGAGCAGCGCGGGCTTGGTCGGGGTGGTGAAGCTCAGCTGGGCGTAGGCGGAGTCGATGGCCTTGAGGCCCTCCTCCAGGTAGCCCGGGTTGAAGGCGATCGAGATGTCGTCGCCCTCGAGGTCGGCCTCGATCCGCTCGGTGGCCTGGGCGTCGTCGCCCGAGCCGGCCTCCAGCGTGAGCACGCCCTGCTCGAAGTTGAGGCGGACCGGGGTGTTGCGCTCGGCGACCAGCGAGACGCGCTTGAGCGCCTCCAGGAAGGGCTGGGTCTGGATCGCGGCGACGGCGCTGAACTCCGTCGGGAAGAGGCTGCGGAACTTGGGGAACTCGCCCTCCAGCAGCCGGGTGGTGGTCCGGCGGCCGGCCCCCTCGAAGCCGATCAGGCCCTCGCCGGCACCGCCGGAGGAGAGCGCGATGGAGACGTTGTCGCCGCTGCCCAGGGACTTGGCGATGTCCTGGAGGGTCTTGGCCGGGACCAGGGCGACCGCGGAGATGTCCGACTGCTCGGGCTTCCACAGCAGCTCGCGGACGGCGAAGCGGTAGCGGTCGGTGGCGGCCAGGGTGATCCGGTCGCCCTCGATCTCGACCCGGACACCGGTGAGCACCGGGAGGGTGTCGTCCCGGCCGGCGGCGACCGCGGCCTGGCTGACGGCGGAGGCGAAGACGTCGCCGGAGACGGTGCCGGTGGCGGTCGGCATCTGCGGCAGGGCCGGGTACTCGTCCACCGGGAGGGTGGGGAGCGTGAAGCGGGAGCTGCCGCAGACCACGCTGACCCGCTGGCCGTCGGTGGAGATCTCCACAGGCCTGTTGGGGAGGTTGCGGGAGATGTCGTTCAGCAGACGACCGGAGACCAGGACGGTGCCGGCCTCCTCGACGTCCGCCTCCAGCTCGACCCGGGCCGAGACCTCGTAGTCGAAGCCGGACAGCGCCAGGCTGCCCTCCTGTGCCGTCAGCAGCAGGCCGGCCAGCACCGGCACCGGCGGCCGTGCCGGGAGGCTGCGGGCAGCCCAGGCCACCGCCTCCGCGAGGACGTCACGCTCCACCCGGAACTTCACCGGTAACCGCCTCCTGGATCGAGCGCTCCCGCTCGCACTCTGGTTCGTCTGATCTTGATCGTCGGTTGGGCTGTCCGCCGAGCTCTGCTCACTCCGCTTCCAGTCGCAAGGACAGTCTGACGTACTCCGCCGACAGACGGGGCAGACGGGCGGAAGCAACCCGAACAGGTGTCGGGGCGCGGTTGTCCACAGATTCGGGGCCCACCCACTTTGAAAGCAAGTCCACGGTCTACATGTGTAGTGGTAGTAGTAGGGCCTGTGGAAACCGTGGATAACCCCGTTTCCGCAGGTCAGAGCCCGAATTTTGTCCACAGTGGGTGTGGACGGCGGCTGTGGACGGACAGACCCCGCTGTGGACGGCCGAGCGTTACCCACAGGCCACGGAGGGTATCCACAGGTTATCCCCAGCCCTGTCCCCAGATCCGGGCCCGGTTATCCACGGGCGCCGGTCAACTTTTCGTGACGCCTTTCACACCAGGGTATGAACGCCAGCTCACGGTTGTCGAACTGTGGACGCCGCTGTGGACAAGCTGGGGATAACCGCCCCGAGCCTGGGGACAACCGGTGGATAACCCGGACGGCCCACTGGCGGGGCGTCAATTGTCCACACCCTGTGGATAACCGTTGTGCACAAGTCCACAGGCACCTGACCTGCGCGGAAGAGCGTAGCGGTGACGGGCCTGTGGACGAATTCTGGATAACTCCGGGCTCCCCGGCCTGTGGACTGTGGGGAAGTCACCCGCCCTGTGGACAACGGCCTTGTGCGCCCCGGGTTTTCGAATCACCGGTCAGTTGTTCGGCACGGGCTGTGGATTGGTGGATCGTCCGTCGACCACATCTCTGCCCCGCCGGCCCGGGACGCACACCTGCGGGCACGCGAAAAAGGGCGCCGGGATCGCTCCTGACGCCCTCCGGGCCGCGTGCGCGGCGGTGGCTAGCTCTTGATGCGGTTGGTGAGTTCGGTGACCTGGTTGTAGATCGAGCGCCGCTCCGCCATCAGCGAGCGGATCTTGCGGTCCGCGTGCATCACCGTGGTGTGGTCGCGGCCGCCGAACTGCGCGCCGATCTTCGGCAGCGACAGGTCGGTGAGCTCCCGGCACAGGTACATCGCGATCTGGCGGGCCGTCACCAGCACCCGGCTGCGGGAGGATCCGCAGAGGTCGTCCACGCCCAGGCCGAAGTACGCGGCGGTCTGCTGCATGATGACCTGCGCCGTGATCTCCGGACCGGCGTCCTCGTCCCCGCCCGGGATCAGGTCCTTCAGGACGATCCCGGCCAGCTCCAGGTCCACCGGCGCCCGGTTGAGGTTGGCGAAGGCGGTGACCCGGATCAGCGCGCCCTCCAACTCCCGGATGTTGCGGGTGATCCGGGACGCGATGAACTCCAACACGTCGGCGGGAGCGTTCAGTTGTTCCTGGATCGCCTTCTTGCGCAGGATCGCGATCCGGGTCTCCAGCTCCGGCGGGGTGACGTCGGTGATCAGACCCCACTCGAAGCGGTTGCGCAGCCGGTCCTCCAGCGTGGTCAGCAGCTTGGGCGGCCGGTCCGACGAGAGGACGATCTGCTTGTTCGCGTTGTGCAGGGTGTTGAAGGTATGGAAGAACTCCTCCTGCGTGGACTCCTTGCTCGCGAGGAACTGCACGTCGTCCACGAGCAGGATGTCCATGTCCCGGTAGCGCCGGCGGAAGGTGTCCGCCTTGCCGTCCCGGATCGAGTTGATGAACTCGTTGGTGAACTCCTCCGAGGACACGTACCGCACCCGGGTGCCCGGGAAGAGGCTGCGCGAGTAGTGCCCGATGGCGTGCAGCAGGTGGGTCTTGCCCAGCCCGGACTCGCCGTAGATGAAGAGCGGGTTGTACGCCTTGGCCGGGGCCTCGGCGACCGCCACCGCCGCCGCGTGCGCGAAGCGGTTGCTGGCGCCGATGACGAAGGTGTCGAAGAGGTACTTGGGGTTCAGCCGAGCGGCCGGCTCGTCCTTGCGCGAGCCGCCGGCCGGGGGAGCGCCGGGCGGGGCGGGCACGCCGGGGACGGCGGGCCGCTCTCCGGGCCGGTCGCCCGAGCGGTCCGGGGCGGTCTTCTCCGCCGGACGGCCGCCGGTGGGCCGGGAGCCGGCGGCGCGGCGGCCGGCACCCGCGCGGGGCTGCTCGTTCGGGCCGGGGCCGTAGGCGCCGCCGAAGAGGTCGCCCTGGGTGGTCGCGGGCGGGCCCGGGAGCGGGCGCGGGGCCGGACGCTGCGGGGGCTCCTCGGACTCGTAGTGGGCGCGCTGCTCCGGGTAGCCCTGCCAGCCCTGCGGGCCGGAGGCCGGACCGCCGTACGCCGCGGGCCGCTGTTCGTAGCCGCCGGTGTCGTAGCGGGGGCGCTCGTAGTCCTGCTCGTACGGCTGCCCCTTCTCGTAGGGCTGGCCGTGTTCGTACGGCTGCTGGTAGTCCTGGCCGCCGTAGCCGCCGGTGTCCTCGGCCGGGCCCGGGTAGGGCTCGGGGGACCGGTCGGCGGGCGCCGGGGTGGTCGGCACGGCGTTGGCGTCGACCATGACGGCGATCCGCACCGGGCGGCTGAGCTCGCGGCTGAGGGCCTCGGTGAGCTGCGGCAGCAGCCGGCCCTCCAGCACCTGCTTGGCCCGCTCGTTCGGGGTCGCCAGCAGGGCGGTGTCGTGCATCATCCACATCGGCTGGGTGCGCTGCACCCACTGTTTGTCCATCTCCCCGACATCGGGGTCGCTGACCAGCCGCTCGACGACCCTGGCCCAGACCGGGACGAGGTCGCTGTTGACATCAGCCACTGGTGCACGCTTTCCAAGAACAAACCCAGACAAGTTCTGCAACGGTAGTCAGCGAACAGAGCCGGATCAAGTCGTTGTCCACAGGCTGTGGGTAAACGGGGTTCGAAGGGGCTGGTTTGACCCTCGTGCCCCGTCCCGCGTACCGTAACCAGGTCGAGTTGTCGATGGCCGCTGCCGCATGTCCGCGGGTCCGCCCGCTCCATAAGGCGCGCAGCACGGGCGCCGTGGATTGCCTCAGACCCCAGCCGAACTGGGGCGATGGGCCGGATTTCCGAAATCAGGGGAGATCACGCGGACGCACGGTGACGGCCAAGCGACTCCCCGTCATCCTACGATTCACCTCAGGAGCCCCCGAGTGAGCAAGCGCACCTTCCAGCCGAACAACCGTCGTCGCGCGAAGACCCACGGCTTCCGGCTGCGTATGCGTACCCGCGCCGGCCGCGCCATCCTGGCCGCCCGCCGTGGCAAGGGCCGCGCCAGCCTGTCCGCCTGATCCGCGCCAGAGTCTGTTGTGCTGCCCTCCGAGAATCGGCTGCGGCGGCGCCAGGACTTCGCGACCGCGGTGAAACGCGGTCGCCGGGCCGGCCGGCCCCTTCTGGTCGTCCATCTCAGCAGAGAGGGTGACCCGCAGGGGCAGACCGACCGGACCAGCGACTCCCGCCCGCACGTCGCCGAGGGGACTCCTTCGGCGCGTGCGGGTTTCGTCGTGAGCAAGGCCGTCGGCCCGGCGGTCGTCCGCAACCTGGTCAAGCGCCGGTTGCGCCACCTCGTTCGTGATCGTCTGTCCAGGCTGCCCGCCGGTAGCCTGATAGTGGTGCGTGCGCTGCCCCAGGCCGCGTCCGCCTCGTACCAGGAGCTCGAACGCGACCTGGACGCGGCGCTGAAGCGGTTGCTGAGGGCCGAGCCCGCCGCCACGGCGCCGACGGGAGCAGGGCGATGAAGTACCTGCTGATGGGTCTGATCAGGGTCTACCAGTGGACGATCAGCCCACTGCTCGGTCCGGTCTGCCGTTACTACCCCTCCTGCTCGCACTACGGCTACGAGGCCGTGAAGGTGCACGGAGCGGTCAAGGGCGGCGGGCTGACCGCGTGGCGCATCCTGCGGTGCAATCCGTGGACGCCCGGCGGGGTCGATCACGTCCCGCCGCGCAAGCATCCGGTGTGGCACCGGCGGTTGCGAGACTGGCTGCAGAGCCGGTCCGCCTCCGGAGAACCGGTGACCACCCACCCCGCCGGTCCGGACCCAGAGGGCCCGGCGACCATTGGCCCCGTGCGGCCAATCCACCTGTCCAAGGAGTCTGACCGGTGACCTTCGGTTTTCTCAGCCCCCTCTACACCGCGGTGTCCTGGATCATCGTCCAGTTCCACTCGCTGTACAGCCACATCTTCGACCCGGACGGGGGCTGGGCCTGGGGTCTCGCCATCGCCTCGATGGTGGTCGTCATCCGGATCTGCCTGATCCCGCTCTTCGTGAAGCAGATCAAGGCGACCCGGGCCATGCAGGCGATCCAGCCGAAGATGAAGGCCATCCAGGAGCGCTACAAGAACGACCGGCAGCGCCAGTCCGAAGAGATGATGAAGCTGTACAAGGAGGCGGGTACCAACCCGTTCTCCAGCTGCCTTCCCATCCTCGTGCAGGCTCCGTTCTTCACCGCCCTGTACGGCGTGCTCGCCTCGGTCGCCAAGGGCAAGCCAATCGGCGTCATCCACGGCGACCTGCTGGTGAGCGCCGGCAAGGCGCACATCTTCGGTGCCCCGCTGTCCGCGACCTTCCTCGGCAGCGACGAGACCAGCGTCAAGGTCGTCACCGCCGTGATGATCATCCTGATGTCGCTGTCGCAGTTCATCACCCAGCGCCAGCTGATGACCAAGAACGTCGACCTCACGGTGAAGACGCCGTTCATGCAGCAGCAGAAGATGCTGATGTACGTCTTCCCGGTGATGTTCGCCGTGATGGGCATCAACTTCCCGGTCGGTGTCCTGGTCTACTGGCTGACCACCAACGTCTGGTCGATGGGCCAGCAGCTGATCGTCATCCACAACAACCCGACCCCGGGCAGCAAGGCCTTCACCGAGCGCCAGGCGCGGCTGAAGAAGGCCGGCCGACTGCGTCCGGACGGCACGGAGATCAAGGGCGCGCTCTGGGGCATCCTGCCGCCGTCCAAGGAGGCCCTGAGCGCCGCGTCGGCCGCGTCCGCGGTGGTCGAGGAGTCGGTGCAGGCGCGTCGCCAGCAGCCGCGCCGGCAGACCAAGGCGCAGCGCCAGAGCGGCGCCCCGCACCCGGCCGAGCAGGGCCAGGACAGCGTGGCCGGGCAGCCCGCCGACCAGGCCGCCCCGGCCGACTCGGGGAGCAAGCCGACGCCCGCCAAGCCGACGGCCGCCAAGCAGCCCGCGGCCAAGCCGGCCGGCACCAAGCAGGGCACCCGGCAGCAGCCGAAGCGCGGTGGCGGCCAGCGACCGAAGAGGAAGTCCTGACCGGCCGCGGGCCGGTCGTGACAGCCGCGAAGAGCTTCGTTCCAGGCCCGGCAGACGGGCCCATCTCCGAAGGAGTCCATCAGTGACGGAAGGCACCACCTCCGCCGTCGAGGCCGAGGCCGCCGCCAGCGCCGACGAGAACCTCATCTCCCGCCTGGAGCAGGAGGGCGACATCGCGGCCGACTACCTGGAGGGTCTGCTCGACATCGCGGACCTCGACGGTGACATCGACATGGACGTCGAGGGCGACCGCGCCCTGGTCTCCATCGTCAGCGACGGCAACGACCGGGCGCTGCAGCGCCTGGTGGGCCAGGACGGCGAGGTGCTGGAGGCCCTGCAGGAGCTGACCCGGTTGGCTGTCCACCGGGAGACCGGCGAGCGCAGCCGCCTCATGCTGGACATTGCCGGCTTCCGGGCCCGCAAGCGCTCCGAGCTGGCCACCCTCGGCGCCAAGGCCGCCGAGCAGGCGAAGAGCACCGGCGAGCAGGTCAAGCTGCGGCCGATGACGCCCTTCGAGCGCAAGGTCGTCCACGACGCGGTCGCCGCGGCCGGTCTGCGCAGCGAGTCCGAGGGCGAAGAGCCCCAGCGGTGCGTGGTCGTGCTGCCGGCCTGAGTGCCGGCAGGTCGATGACCGGCTGCCGCTGGTGGCCGGAGAGCTTCACCGGACGCGACCCCGTCCGCCTCGTGCGGGCGGGGTCGTCGTCCCTTCCGCGGGGAGCGGCCCGGCGGGAGACGTTTCACGTGAAACAGTGCGTTGAGCGGGTCGGTGGATCCGGGGATCGGAGAGGTCGAGATGGACACGGAGAACGCGGCTGCCGGCCGGCCGGGGGCGGACGTGGACCCGGCCGCCGAGGGGCGGACCGCCGAGGTGGTCGCGCCGGGCGAGGTGGTCACGCCGGGCGCGGCGCCGGCCGTCGCCCGGGAGGTCTTCGGCGACCACTTCGACGCCGCGGTCCGGTACACCGAGCTGCTCGCCTCCGCGGGCGTCCAGCGCGGGCTGATCGGACCGCGTGAGGTGCCCCGGCTCTGGGACCGCCACGTCCTCAACTGCGCCGTGCTGGCCGAGCTGCTGCCGGCCGGCACCTCCCTCTGCGACGTCGGCTCCGGCGCCGGCCTGCCCGGCATCCCGGTGGCGCTGGCCCGTCCGGACGTCTCGGTGACGCTGCTGGAGCCCCTGCTGCGGCGGACCACCTTCCTGGAGGAGGTCGTCCGGGAGCTGGGGCTGGAGAACGTCACGGTGCTGCGGGGCCGCGCCGAGGAGATGGTCGGCAAGCTCGCGGTGGACGTGGTGACCGCCCGGGCGGTGGCGCCGCTGGAGCGGCTGGCCGGCTGGGGCATGCCGCTGCTGCGACCGCACGGCCAGATGCTGGCGCTCAAGGGCGACAGCGCGGAGCAGGAGCTGGCCGACTCGCGCGCCGGGCTGTCCAAGCTGGGCGCGGTCGAGTGGAGCGTGATCTCGGTCGGCGAGGGCACCCTGGAGACCTCGACCCGGGTGGTCCAGGTCAAGGCGGGGGAGAGCCCCGGCGGTGTGAAGGCCGCGACCCGGCGGGCCAAGGCGGCTCGGGCTGGTCGCAACGCGAGCGCCCGGAACGGCGAGCGCGGCCGCGGCGGGCGGCGCCGCACCCGCTGAACCGGGAGACCCGGACACGGACGGAGACGGGCGGACGGTCCTCCAGGAGGGGAGGAGCGTCCGCCCGTCGTCGTTCAGGTGACGCACGGGCCGACGCCGGGGTACCGGAGTGTCGCAACGTCAGATTTCTGGCATAGCGGGCATGGTGTTTCACGTGAAACGTCGCTCCTTGCTCTCGGACACTTTCGATCAGCGGCTCCGCCGCGGGCTCGGCATCTTCCGGGCGGCGACTGTTGCCGCTCCGGTTTCACGTGAAACACTGAGCCCCATGCAGGACTCGGAGACCATCGACCAGATCGATGACACGCCCATCGCGCGGGCTGCCCAGGCTGCGGTTCAGGCGATCGGCCGAGCGGGCGAGGGGTTGCCCCGGCCCGCCGCCACCCGGGTGATCGTGGTCGCCAACCAGAAGGGCGGGGTGGGCAAGACCACCACCACCGTGAACATGGCCGCCTCCCTGGCCATGCACGGGCTGCGCGTCCTGGTCGTCGACCTCGATCCGCAGGGCAACGCCTCCACGGCACTGGGCATCGACCACCACGCCGACGTGCCGTCCATCTACGACGTCCTGGTGGAGGGCAAGCCCCTGGCCGACGTGGTGCAGCCGGTGCGCGACGTCGAGGGGCTGTTCTGCGTCCCCGCCACCATCGACCTGGCAGGCGCCGAGATCGAGCTGGTCTCCCTGGTGGCCCGGGAGAGCCGGCTGCAGCGTGCCATCGCCGCCTACGAGCAGCCGCTGGACTACATCCTGATCGACTGTCCGCCCTCGCTGGGGCTGCTGACGGTCAACGCCCTGGTCGCCGGCCAGGAGGTGCTGATCCCGATCCAGTGCGAGTACTACGCGCTGGAGGGCCTCGGCCAGCTGCTGCGCAACGTCGAGCTGGTGCGCGCCCACCTCAACCCGGCGCTGCACGTGTCGACCATCCTGCTCACCATGTACGACGCCCGGACCAGGCTGGCCGCCCAGGTGGCCGAGGAGGTCCGGACCCACTTCCAGCAGGAGGTGCTGCACACCGCGATCCCGCGCTCGGTGCGCGTCTCCGAAGCGCCCAGCTATGGTCAGACGGTGCTGACCTACGACCCGGGCTCGACCGGTGCGCTCTCCTACCTGGAGGCCGCCCGCGAGCTCGCGCTGCGTGCGGTGGGCACCGCCGGCGTCTCGGTGCCGGGTCAGCAGCGGGACGGCAACACTCCGGGGCAGCACGCCGCGGTGGCACAGTTCGGTACGACGGAGGGCAATCGGTGAGTGGTCGCAGGGCGCTGGGACGGGGGCTTGACGCGCTGATCCGTACCCCGGCATCGGCCGAGGGCACGACGGCGGTGACGGCGGCCAGGGCGTCGACGGAGAACCGGCGGAGCCTGCCGCGGCCGGTCCAGGGAGCCTTCTTCGCCGAGTTGCCGGTCGACGTGATCAAGCCCAACCCGCGGCAGCCGCGCGACTACTTCGACCCGGACAAGATGGCGGAGCTGGTGGACTCCATCAAGGAGGTCGGCCTGCTCCAGCCGATCGTGGTGCGCGAGGTCGCGCCCGACCGCTTCGAACTGATCATGGGGGAGCGCCGGCTGCGCGCCTCCCGGGAGGCCGGGCTGGAGCGGATCCCCGCGATCGTCCGCGCCACCGAGGACGACAAGCTGCTGCTGGACGCCCTGCTGGAGAACCTCCAGCGCGCCGAGCTCAACCCGCTGGAGGAGGCGGCCGCCTACGACCAGCTGCTGCGGGACTTCTCCTGCACCCACGACCAGCTGGCCGACCGGGTCGGGCGCTCGCGCTCGCACGTCTCCAACACCCTGCGGTTGCTGAAGCTGCCGGCGCCCGTCCAGGCCAAGGTGGCGGCCGGCACCGTGATGGCCGGGCACGCCCGGGCGCTGCTGGGCCTGGCGGACCCCGAGCGCCAGGAGCAGGTGGCGGCCCGGATCAACGCCGAGGGCCTGAGCGTGCGCAACGTCGAGGAGATCGTCGCGATGATCAACTCGGCCGCCGAGGAGGAGGCGGACAAGCCGAAGCGCCCGGCCCCGAAGGCGGGCCGGCTGCTCTCCCCGGCCTTCAGCGACCTGGCGAGCCGGTTGTCGGACCGCTTCGACACCCGGGTCAAGGTCGAGGTCTCGCAGCGCGGCGGCAAGTTGGGCAAGGGCAAGGTGGTGCTGGAGTTCGGTTCGGTGGAGGACCTCAACCGGATCCTGGACAGCATGGCCCCCGGCGAGGACGGACTGCGGCTGTCGCAGGGCTGAACCGGTCCGAGGGCCCGCCTCAGGGCACCGACCCGATGGGTGCATGCTTCACGTGAGCGCTGTTTCACGTGAAACATGCACCCATCGGTGTTCGTGGGGGAAAGCTCGACCGTGGAGTGGAGGAGGAGGTACGGGCATGGGGCGCCGGATCGCTCCGCTGACGCTGGACAACCTCGGGGACCTGCCGACCGGTTGTCGCTCCTGCGTGTTCTGGGAGCTCGACCCGGTCAGTGCCAAGCAGGCGGTGGAGTCCGGGAAGCCGGAGCTGGAGAAGGAGGGGTGGATCTCCACGGTGCTGCTGGAGTGGGGCTCCTGCGGTCGGATCGTCTACGTGGACGACCTGCCCGCGGGCTTCGTGCTGTACGCGCCGCCCGCCTACGTCCCCCGCGCGCAGTCCTTCCCGACCAGTCCGGTCTCACCGGATGCCGTTCAACTGATGGTCAGCCGGGTCCTTCCGGGCTACCAGCGCCAAGGGCTCGGCCGGGTGCTGGTGCAGACGGTGGTCAAGGACCTGATCGGGCGCGGGGTGCGGGCGATCGAGGCCTTCGGTTCGGTCGGACGGCTGCCCACCAGCTGCGTGCTGCCGGCCGACCACCTGCTGGCGGTCGGCTTCAAGACCGTCCGGCCGCACCACCGCTACCCGCGGCTGCGGCTGGAGGCGCGGACCACGCTCTCCTGGCGCGGGGACGTGGAGGGGGCGCTGGAGCGGCTGCTCGGCGGTGGGCGCAAGGAGCCGGCGCTGCGACCGTTCTGAGGGGGCGTGGCGGGACCGGCCCGCCGAGCGGCGCGGGTGGAGACGGAACGACGGCGGCGGGGGGCCCCCGGGGGGGGGGAACACCCCCCCACCCTCCACGCAACAAAAAACCCAGACAACCCCCCCCCCCCCTCCCAAACGCCCTCCCTTAGCGGGCACACA
>NZ_JBVJJY010000001.1:312167-716775 GCF_055585785.1 Kitasatospora sp. NPDC053308
TACCCCCCCCCCCCCCCCCCCCCCCCCCCCCCCCCCCCCCCCCTCCCCCCCCCCCCCTCCCCCCCCCCCCCCCCCCCCCCCCCCCCCCCCCCGCCGCGCGGTCGACGACCGAGGACCTAGATGAACTCGGCCAGCTCGCGCAGCAGCGCGGCCTTCGGGCGGGCACCGGTGATGGACTTCACCGGCTCGCCGTTCTTGTAGACGATCAGGGTCGGGATGGAGATGACGCCGTACTTGGCGGCCGTCTCCTGGTTGGCGTCCACGTCGAGCTTGGCGATGGTGAGCTTGTCGCCGTGCTCGGCCGCGATGTCCTCCAGGACCGGGGCGACCTGGCGGCACGGGCCGCACCAGGTGGCCCAGAAGTCGACCAGAACGGGCTTGCTGCTGTCCAGGACGTCGGCCTGGAAGGTCGCGTCGGTGACGGTGGTGGTGGCGCCGGCCACGGGAACTCCTCGGGATCGGACGGAGGGGGCTGCTGCCAGGAGAACAACGGGTGGGCCCGTTCTGTTTCTGCCCGGCCGGGGCGGGGGTGTTCCACGGGGAACACCCCCTCGGGGTGGGTCGGTGGCCCGGGGTCAGACCGCCACGGCGGCGGCCTTGGCCTCCAGGTCGTCCAGCGCGGCCAGGTAGCGCTCGGCGTCCAGCGCGGCGGAGCAGCCGGTGCCGGCGGCCGTGATGGCCTGGCGGTAGGTGTGGTCCACGACGTCGCCGGCGCCGAAGACGCCCGGGATGTTGGTCCGGGTCGAGGGGGCCTCGACCTTGAGGTAGCCCTCGGCGTCGAGGTCCAGCTGGCCCTTGAACAGCTCGGTGCGCGGATCGTGGCCGATCGCGATGAACAGACCGGTGACGGCCAGCTCGCGGGTCTCGCCGGTGGTGGTGTCGCGCAGGGTCACGCCGGTCAGCTTCGGGTCGCCGTGGATGGCCTCCACCGCGCTGTCCCACTCGAAGCGGATCTTCTCGTCGGCGAAGGCGCGCTCCTGCATCGCCTTGGAGGCGCGCAGGGTGTCCCGGCGGTGGATGATCGTGACGCTCTTGGCGAAGCGGGAGAGGAAGGTGGCCTCCTCCAGGGCGGTGTCACCGCCGCCGACCACCGCGATGTCCTGGTCGCGGAAGAAGAAGCCGTCACAGGTGGCGCACCAGGAGACGCCGCGCCCGGAGAGCTTGTCCTCGTTCGGCAGGCCGAGCTTGCGGTGCTGGGAACCGGTGGTGACGATCACGGCACGCGCCTTGTGCACGTTGCCCTCGGAGTCGGTGACGGTCTTGACGTCACCGGTGAGGTCGACCGCGACGATGTCGTCCGGAATCAGCTCCGCGCCGAAGCGCTCGGCCTGCGCCCGCATGTTGTCCATCAGCTCGGGGCCCATGATGCCGTCCCGGAAGCCCGGGAAGTTCTCGACCTCGGTGGTGTTCATGAGCGCACCACCGGCGGTGACGGCCCCCTCGAAGACCAGCGGCTTGAGGGAGGCACGGGCCGTGTAGAGCGCGGCCGTGTAGCCGGCCGGGCCGGAACCGATGATGATCACGTTACGGACGTCGCTCACTGCTTCTCCTGGTTCGCATCGCGACCCGCGTTTGCTGCGGGGAGGGCGGTCCTGCTCCGCCGCCCGGGACAACGACTGACCAGTGTCTCGCATTCCCAGGCGGATCAGTACCAGGCGCCCGAACTCCGGAAGCGGCGTGCCGCGCTCGACGTGGATCGCATGGGAACCGCTGGTCAGCGGCTGGGAACGCTCTGGTGCAGGACGACCGGACCGCAGTCGGCGGAGCGCAGGTAGACGTCCACCAGGTCGGGGTGGCCCGGCACCGGGTAGACCAGGACGTCGACCGGGGCACCCTCGTAGCTGCCCCGGTCGGTGGCCAGCGGCGGCCCGGAGGCGGGGGCCGGGCAGGCCGCGGAGGGGGAGGGGGCGGTGGGCTCCGGCCGGGCGCCCGCGCCGGGCAGGACGGTGTTGGGCTTGGCGAGCCCGGTCGGGCCCGCTCCCGGGGTCTGCTCCGTGCGGGCCAGCAGCTGCTGGATCTGGGTCGCGAGCCGGTCGGCGCGATAGGCCGTGCCGGCGCTCGTCGTGTGCGGGGTGCGGGCGCTCTGCTCCGCGGCGGCGCTGCTGTCCGCCGGGGCGCCTGCGGTGACCGTCGGGCCCGAGCGGTCGTCGGGGTGCAGCAGCAGCGCTCCGCCGAGGCCGAGGGCGGCGAGGGCGGCGGCCGCGCCGAGCAGCAGGGCGATCCGACGGCGGCGGGGACGGGCGCGGCCGGGGCCGGTGGCCGCGGCGGGACGGCCGACGGGCCGGGAGGGCGGGCCGGAGGGGCCGGTGGCGGGGCGTCCGGCGCCGGTGGGGGCCGTCTGGGGACGGGCGGCGGCCGCGCGGCCGAGGTCGTCCTCGGCGGTGGAGGCGGAGGCGGTGGCGTCCTCGGCGGCGGCCTGGGCCAGCGCGGCGTCCAGCCGGGCGGCGACGTCGGCGGGCATCGGCGGGGTCTCGACGGTACCGAGCAGCGCCTGGACCTCGGCGAGCGCGTCGACGGTCTCCCGGCACTCGGCGCAGCCGTCCAGGTGCCGGTGCAGCGCCTCGACGGCCTCGGGGGAGTCGACCAACCCCTCGGCGAGGTCGGCCAGCTGCTCGACCGGGGGGTGGTTCCCGGCGTGGTCGGGGGAGGAGAGGGGGGCGGTCATCGCGTGCTCGCGTCTCCTTCCAGAATCGTCCGACCGGTGCTCGGGCCTGTCCCTCTGACGGTGCCGGGGGGCTTCGGGTTCCCCGGGGCGGCTCGTCCCGAGGGGGCGGAGCGGGTCGGGTCCGGTGTTTCACGTGAAACATCCGGCCCGTCGTCGCTCTCCCGCAGGTGCCGCACCAGCGGGAGCAGCCGGGCCCGGCCGCGCGCGCAGCGGCTCTTCACGGTGCCCACCGGGACGCCCAGCAGCTCGGCCGCCTCGGCGACCGGGTAGCCCTGCATGTCGACCAGGACCAGTGCGGCCCTCTGCTCGGCGGGCAGTTCGGCGAGCGCTGCGGTCACCTCGCGGTGCAGCTCGGCCCGGACCACGGGGGAGTCGGCCGGCTCGGCGGAGCCCACCAGGGTGTCCAGCCGCTGCGGGTCCTCGTCCAGCGGGGTGGTGCGGCGGGTGGCGCCGCGCCGGGCGCGGTCGAGGCAGGCGTTGACCACGATCCGGTGCAGCCAGGTGGTGACGGCCGAGCGGCCCTGGAAGCCGGCGGCGGCACGGAAGGCGGAGACCAGGGCGTCCTGGAGAGCGTCGGCGGCCTCCTCGCGGTCGCCCAGGGTGCGCAGTGCGACCGCCCAGAGGCGGTCCCGGTGGCGGTTCACCAGCAGGCCGAAGGCGTCCGGATCGCCGGCGACGTGCCGGGCGAGCAGGGCCGCGTCGTCGTCCGCCACTGTCACCCCTCGGCCTTCCGCGTCGTACCGGGTCGGTCGGCCTCGGTCAGCCGGAGACCTTGACCTCGGCGACGCCGCCCTGGAACTTTCCCTCGGAATTCTTCGGCAGGGCGGTCAGCCAGATCAAGAGGTAGCGGGTGGTGACCGGGTTGTCCAGGGCGAAGTCCGCGGTTCCGCCGGTCTTCTTCCCCAGGATGGTGAAGGCGTCCGGCTTGGCCTGCATCGGGTTGGCGGCGGCCGCCGGGGTGGGCACCCGCAGTTCCGCGGTGGTCTCGCCGGAGAACTGGACGTTCACCGAGGAGACCGACTGCTGGGTGCCGAGGTCGATCAGCAGCCCGGTGCCCGGTCGCAGGGCGGGCGGCTTGGGGCCGAACTGGTCGGCGTACCACTGGGTTTCCCACACGGTGCTCGGGTCGCCGTCGACGGTCTTCGCCGGGTCGTCGGACCCCTCCGACCCGGAACCCGGCACGGTGTACGACTGCGCGCCCTTGATGGTGAGCGGTACCGGCGGGTGCGGGGTGGGGTGCGCGGCAGTCGGCGAGGAGCTGGTGACCGAGGGCAGCGGGGCGGGGACGGACGGCCCGGTGTGGCGCAGGCTGCCGACGAACTGCCAGGAGGCGACGCCGATCGCGCCCAGGGCGACCGTCCAGGCGGTGGCCTTGACCGCGCGGCGCAGCCGCCGCCGGGTGCGCCGGGCCGCCGTCGGCCGGGAGGAGGCGGGCAGCGGGGGGACCGCCGGGTCGGCCACCCTGGTCGGGTTGGGCGCGGTGGGCAGGGCGTGGGTGTTGTGCCGGGGCGGTGCCGGGTAGGCGGGCAGCTCCGGCTCGGGCGGCCGGATCCGCGGCATCTGCGCGATCGCCCGGAACAGCTCCTCCGGGGTGGTGATCGGCTCGGCGTGGTGCGGCGGGTGGTCGAACAGGGCCCGTGCGGCGAGCTCGGACAGGCCCTTGTGGACTCCGGCGCGGACCTGGTCGGGGGCGGCGTTCTGGAGGCCCTTCGGCAGGCCCCGGAGGTCGTAGCGGTCCTCCGGGTACGGCCAGCGGTGGGTGAGCGCGGCGAACAGCAGAGCGCCGATCGCGCGGGTGTCGGTGCGCTGGGCGTCCTCGGTGCCCTCGGCGGAGAGCCCGCGCAGGGCGGCGTCCACCGCGATGCCGTTGATCCGGTACTGACCGCTGTCGGTGCGCAGCACGCAGCGCGGGGTGAGCCGCAGGTGGGCCTGGCCGCGCCGGTGGGCGGCCGCGACCGCGTCGGTGACCTGGCGCACCATCTGGTACGCCTCGTGCGGCTCCATCGGGCCGTTCGCGAGCAGCCTGGCCAGGTCGGAGGAGTGCGGCAGCCACTCCCGCACGACGTAGACCAGCTCGCCCTCCTGGACGGCGTCCAGGACCTGGACGAAGCGCGGGTCGCCGAGCAGGGCGGCGGACTTGGCCGCGGCCAGCACCTTGCGGGCCCGCTGGTGGCCGGAGGCCATCAGGTGGACGCCGACGGCGCGGCGCAGCTTCTCGTCGACGGCGCGCCAGCTGCTGAAGGTGTCGGTCTGGGAGATGCACTCCTCCAGCCGGTACCGGTGGCCGATCATGTCGCCGCTGCGCCGCTGCGGGGCGGGGAGGGTGCGGGGGAGGGTGCCGGTGTCGCGGGGGTCGACCGTGGGCTGAGGGTCGGTGGGGCGGCGCTTGGCGGGCGCGGCGGCGGGCTTCTTCCGGGAGGAGCCGGCGGCCAGTTCGGCGGCGATCTCGTGGACCGAGAGCGGCGCGGTGATCTCGGAGGTCTCCTCGCCGGCCCAGGTCTCCGGGGCGCCGGTCCGCGGGCGGCGCCCCGAGCCGGCCTCGGCGGCGTCGGCGTCGTCGCTGCCGTCGGCTTCGTCGGCCGCGTCGGTCTCGTGGGTCTCGTCGGTCTTCGCCGGGACGACGGTGGGGGTGGCGCTCTGCTCGGCGGAGGCGCCGGCGCGCCCGTCGGTGTCCTTCGCGACCGCGAGCTCGTCGATCGCCGCAGCCAGCGCGGCTTCGTCCGCCGCCGCGTCAGCTGCTGACGTGTCGACGACGGCCTTGGTGCCATCAGCCACCGTGGTCCTGCCTCCCCTTGTGTCGCCCCGGCTGAGAGAGTCGCTGGAGCCCGCGGGTTGGCGGCCCTGTGCTCCAGGACAATTGTGCCCACTCTTCTCCCCCGGGTACGACCGCTGAGGCGTCCGCTCGGTTGCCCATCGGTGGAGAGATGTGGTGCAGATAGGACACCGGGTCGCCATCTCGTGGCCGGGGCGGGCCCGGCCACCGGCGACCCGGCACTCGGCCGGACGAGCGGAGGAGCCCTGCGCTCCGGTTGACGCCCGCTCAGGGCGCCGCTCGTCCGGCCGTCGAAAAGGGGCGGTCAGCGGCCCAGTCGGCCGCGGACCATGCCCAGCATGGCGTTCAGTTCCTCGATCCGCAGGCGCTTCGCGATCAGCACGAAGACGGCCATCTGCAGGCCGCCGGCCACGACCAGGGAGGCGATGCTGCCCGCCCAGCCGCCGAGCACCTGCTGGACCCCGAGGCTGGCGCCGAGGCCGACCAGCGCGGCGGGGACGCAGGCGGCGGCCAGCCGGCTGTAGACCCTGCCGATCCGCTTGGTGTCGAGCCCGCCGATCTTCCTCTTCAGCTTCGGCACGGCCACCATCACCCCGACGGCGTACGCGAGGCCGTAGCCGAAGGCGATGCCGACCACGGTCCACTCGGCGGGCAGCAGCAGCCAGCACAGCAGCGAGAAGCCCGCCTGGCAGACCGCGACCCAGACGGTGTTGGAGAACGGCGTCCGGGTGTCCTCGTAGGCGTAGAAGCCACGCAGCATCACGTACTGGGCCGAGTAGGGGATCAGGCCCAGTGCGAAGGCGGAGAGCATCAGACCGACGTTGGTGGCGTCGTTCAGCACCGACTCGTTGCCGCCGACCGCGTAGATCGAACGGCCGATCACCGGGCCGAGCGACAGGAACAGGAACGCGGCCGGGACGACGGCCACCGCCGTGGTGCGCAGTCCGTAGGAGAGGTCGTCGCGGACCGCGCCGGCGTCCTCGTCGGCGGCCGCCCGGGAGAGCCGGGGGAGCACCGCGCTCATGATCGAGACGGTGATCACGGCCTGCGGGAGCTGCCAGATCAGCAGGGCGTTGGAGAACGCGGCCAGACCGACACCGCCGTGGCCGGCCGCCGCGGCGGCGGCCCCCGCCTTGGTGGACAGCTGGGTGATCACCAGGTAGCCGGCCTGGTTGGCGAGCACGAAGAAGAACGTCCACTTGGCCAGTCGGGCGGCCTTGCCCAGGCCGTGGCCGCGCCAGTCGAAGCGCGGACGGTAGTGGAAGTCGGCCGCCCGCAGGTACGGGATCATCGCCAGTGACTGGACGACCAGGCCGATCAGGGTGCCGATGCCGAGCAGCCGGACGCCCTCGGGCGAGATGGACTCGGGGGTGACGTGGGTGGTGCCGAAGCCGCCGTAGACCCAGATGTAGGCCGAGAAGGTGAAGATCACCACGATGTTGTTCAGGACCGGGGTCCACATCATGGCGCCGAACCGGCCGCGGGCGTTGAGGATCTGGCCCATCACCACGTGGATGCCCATGAAGAAGATCGTGGGCAGGCAGTAGCGGGCCAGCGCCACTGTGGTCTCGGCGCGCTCCGGGTTCGCCATCATCGGGTGGGCGATCAGCTGGACCAGGACGGGCGCCCCGAGCACGGCCAGGAACACCACGCCGCCGAGCCCGACCATCACCAGGGTGAGCAGTCGGCTGGCGTACGCGGTGCCGCCGTCCTCGTCGTTCTTCATGCTGCGCACCAGCTGCGGCACGAAGACCGCGTTCAGCGCGCCGCCGCCGATGAGGATGTAGAGCAGGGTCGGCAGGGTGTTCGCGGCGTTGTACGAGTCACCCATCACGCTGACGCCGATGGCGGTGGTGATGACCATGGTGCGGAGGAAGCCGGTACCGCGGGAGACCAGCGTGCCGGCCGCCATGATCGCGCTGGAGTTCAGCAGGCTGGCGACCTTGCCCCCGCCGCCGGCCGCCGGGGCGGGCGCGGTGGCGGGCTGCCGCTCGGCGCGCTCCTCGGCGAGGTCGTCGGCGACGTCCGCCAGCGGCTCGACCGCCGGGGGCACCGCGACGGCGGCCACCTGCTGGGTGGCCTCCTCCTCGGAGAGCGGCGGGTCGAACTCGATCGGGGGCACGAAGGGGCGCTGCCCGCCGGGACCGCCGGGCTGCGGTCGCCCGGGGTGGCCGCCCATCGGCGGGTACGGCGCGGGGCCGCCGGGCGGCACGGCGCCGGGGACGCCCGGCTGCGGCATCGGGGCCGGCTGCGGGGCCTGGGCGGGCTGCGGCACCGGCGGCTGGCCCGCGGCCTCGACCGGGCGGCCGCCGAACAGCGCGTCCACCCCGACGTACTCGGTGGTCTCGGTGTCCCAGGCCGAGTGCGCCGGGCCGGGCTCCCACTGCTGCTGCGGCTGCTGTGACTGCTGCGGATGCTCGGCAGCGCCCCAGGGGCCGCGGGCCGGTGCCGGGGCCGGCTCCTGCTGCCAGTCGCCCTGCGCCGGGGTGTCCCAGCCGGGCTGCACCGGGGGAACCGGCGGCGAGAACTGGTCCGCCGCCGGGTACGGGGCCGGCGGCACCGGCGTCGGGTAGCCGCCGGCCTGCGGCGGCAGCTGCGGCGGCACGTCGTACGCGGTGGCCGGCTGCTGCGGCGCGGCCGGCCGACCGGCCTGCAGACCGTACGGGTCCTGGCCGTCCTGCGCGGTCCCGTAGGCGTCGGCCGCGTACGGGTCCTGGGCGTAGGTGTCGGCCACGTACCAGTCGCCGGACGGCGACTCGGCACCCGGCCGGCTCTCACCGCGGCCCGGCGGCCGCTCCTCGCTGCGCCCGGTCATGTCACCTCTTCGCTGTCGTTGGGGGGAGACCGGCCCGGCGTCGCGGGGGGTCGGCGGTATCAAGGACCAACCTTCTCATCACTGGCGGCCCTATCCCGGCCATCCGGGCTGCTGGCGCGCGGTGTCTGCGCGGGACCGTCACCGGCGGCGTCGTCCGCGGGCCCGTCCGCGGGGGCGCCGTCGGCTCCGCCGGTCGCCGCGGTCCCGTCCGTGGCGCCAGTGCCGTCCGTGGCGCCAGCGCCGTCCGCGCCGTCCGCCGCCGGCTCGCGGGCCGCGGCCCCGTCCGTCGCGGGGGCGTCGCCGACCGGCTGGTCGCCGTCCTCGTGCGGCCGGCCGCCCCGCCGCTTGCGCTGGCGCACGAAGCGCACCGCGGCCAGCAGCAGGAGCAGGCCGGCGCCCGCGAAGACGTACAGCACGCCGTTGGTCACCGAGGTCACCTGGACCGTGAACTGCTGGGCGGGGCCGTACGGCCGCGGGTTGGGGCCGGTGGTCCACAGCTGGGCGGTCATCTGGACCGGCCCGTTGTTGTGCGCCTCGGCCTGGAAGCGGAGGGTGGCGCTCTGCGAAGCGGGGAGGACCAGCTCCTCCTCCTTCTTCACGTTCAGCCTGTTCGGCTGGCTCGACGTGAGCACCAGCTTCAGGTTGGTGACCGTCTGGGTCAGGTCGTTGCGGACGCTGACCTGCAGCAGGCCGGTGTTGCCGGCCAGGGTGACCTCGGTCTTGTGCGGCACCTGGACGGCGCCGGTCAGCTCCTTCAGGTACTGCTTGACGCCCTTGAGGTAGTCCTCGCCCGCCGAGGGCCGGTCGCGCCACTCGGTGGACAGCGAACGGACCATGGCGGCGTTGAACGGACCGCGCACCCGCTGCGGCAGGGTGAGCACCCGCATCAGGGTGTCCAGGTCGTACTGGACGCGGTCGGTGCTGTCCAGGTGGGCCGCCGACAGCTCCGAGGCACGGGCCTTGGTCGGGTAGTCGGTGGCGGCGGGGAGGCCGGTGTTGGCCTTCGCGTCGGGCGGGGTCTGGGCCACCGCGTCCAGCTTGACCGGGGCGATCCACTTGCCGGACGCCGCCTGCAGGGCGTTCGCCAGCACCTTGGCGGTGGTGACGCTCAGCTCGCGCGGCGGCATGACCAGCAGGCCGCGCTGGTTCTGCGGCTGCTCGTGGGTGATCGCGAAGGTCTCGGCGAGGAAGCGCTGGGTGGACTCGGTCTGCTCCTTCGCGGTGCTCAGGTCCTGCTGGAAGAGCCCGGAGACCGTCTCGTCGGCGACCACGGCGTTCTGCCCGTTGCCGACCGGGCGCACCGCGGTGGGGGTGTAGCTCAGCGCGTCCGGCTCTGGCATGCTCGCCCCGCCGGCCAGCAGCAGCCCGCTGCCGGTCTGCTGGGCGAGGGCGGCGATCTGCTGGTCGACGTAGCCCTCGTACGGCCAGGCGACGTCGGCGCGGGTGTCCACGGAGAGTCGGCCCTCGACGGTCAGCCGGCCGGCCGCGGCCGCCTTGTTCAGCGCGGCCGGCATCCCGGACAGGTCGGCGCCGTTGTGCGCGATGGAGGCGATGTCCGGGTCGGCGTAGGGCAGCGCGACCACCTGGCTGTCCGGCTTGGCGACCGCGGCCCGCAGCTTGTCCAGCCAGGCGCCGGCGGCGGCCGAGGCACCGCGGACGACGGTGTTGTCGTCCTTGGCGGGCTTGCCGCCGGCCTCGGTGCCGGGGTTCTGCACCCGGTACGGCTTGGTCATCGCGAGCGCGGCGTCCAACAGGTCCGGGTCGATCATCCAGGTCAGCCCGGGCAGCTTGGCGCCGGTGTCGACCAGCTCGTACAGCCGCCCGCCCGGCGCGAACTCGGTGGCCAGGCTGTCGTCGCGCAGCACCGGGACGGTCTGCTCGTTGTCGGAGGTGGTCTGCGCGGCGAGCACCGGCGCGTGGACCAGCGGCCAGAGCGTGGCGACCTTGGTGGGCTGCGCCTCGGCGCCGCCCGGGTTGTACGGCAGGAAGCTCCGGGCGATGCCCAGGGCCCGGTCGCGCGGGTTGTCGGCGGTCGAGCCCCAGGCGTCCACCGCGAGCTCGTACACGCCGCTCGACGACAGCCCGAGGTCGTTCACCGCGACGCTCAGCGTGTACGGCAGGGTCTGGCCCGGGTTCAGCTCCGGCAGGGCGTACTGCGGACTCTCCAGCTCGACGCCGTCCTTGGCGTCCGGCGCGGAGCGGCCGGCCACGTTGGCCAGGTCGCTGCGCCGGTCCAGCGGCCTGCCGGAGTACGGCTTGCGGACGGCGGCGTGGGCGCCCTTGAGCGCCGACTTGCCGGAGTTGGTGACGTGCCCGGTGATCGTCACGGTGCCGTTGGGGGCGGCCACCTGCGGGGCCAGCGACTCGATGGTCACGACCACCGGGTACTCGGCCGAGGCGGTGGAGTCGCCGCCGGCCCGGAGGTTGCCGCCGCCCGGCAGCGCACCGGCCGGAGCGGCCGTGAAGAGGGTCAGGGCGGCCGCGCAGGCGGCGGCGAGGCGCAGGCCCGCCCGGCGGACCGGATGGCGTCCGTCGGCGGGGCGCTCGGCCCGTCCAGGCTGTCGGTGCGCCCCCAGGCCCGAGTGCCGTGCCGGCTCACTCACTCGCTTCGCCCTCGCCGTTCTCGATCGCTCGCTGCTGATGCTGTTCGTCCCGTCCGGCGCGGTCCACCCGACGGTCTTCGCTTGAAAATCTTGGAACCCTTGAAAATCCCGGAATTCCGGAACGCCCTTCCGGAACGCCCGGAACGCTCCGCCCGGCGCCGTGCCGCACCGCCACCGCAGGAGGTCCGCGGGCCGTGGCGGCACGCGACACCGCGTCCCCTGTCCGGTGCCCGAGACTCGTCCACCGGCATGGTAACGATGCAGCCCGTGGTGCAGTGTTGCGGGCTGTGGGGTGAGACGCCCAAAACGCGCGGGCGGTTGACCTTCCGCGGCACGTACCCTTGTGAGCCGTGTCCACTGCCAATGAGCCCACCACGCGCACCGACCGTCCCAGCACCGCCGTCCGGGCCGTACCAGGCCTGAGCGAGGCCCAGACCCTGGGGCTGCAAGAACTGCTGCGGGTGTCGCCGGTCGCCGACGAGATCGCCCGCCGCTTCCAGGCGGCCGGTCACCGGCTGGCGCTGGTCGGCGGCTCGGTCCGGGACGCGCTGCTCGGCCGGCTCGGCAACGACCTGGACTTCACCACCGACGCCCGCCCGCAGCAGGTGCTCAAGCTGGTCAAGGGCTGGGCGGACGCGGTCTGGGACGTCGGCATCGCCTTCGGCACGGTCGGGGCCCGCAAGGACACCCCCGAGGGCTCCTTCCTGATCGAGATCACCACCTACCGTTCCGAGGCCTACGACCGCACCTCGCGCAAGCCCGAGGTCACCTACGGCGAGACCATCGAGCAGGACCTGGTCCGCCGGGACTTCACGGTCAACGCGATGGCCGTCGACCTGCCCGGCCGCGGCTTCGTCGACCCGCACCACGGCCTGGACGACCTGGAGGCCCGGGTGCTTCGCACCCCCGCCACCCCCGAGGAGTCCTTCTCCGACGACCCGCTGCGGATGATGCGGGCCGCCCGCTTCGCCGCCCAGCTGGACTTCGACCCGGCGCCCGAGGTGGTCGCCGCGATGACGGCGATGGCCGAGCGGATCACCATCGTGTCCGCCGAGCGGGTCCAGGCCGAGCTCAACAAGCTGCTGCTGTCCGCGCACCCGGTGAAGGGCCTGCGGCTGCTGGTGGACACCGGCCTGGCCGACCACGTGCTGCCCGAGCTGCCCGCGCTGCGGCTGGAGCGCGACGAGCACCACCGGCACAAGGACGTCTACGAGCACTCGCTGACCGTGCTGCAGCAGGCCATCGACCTGGAGCAGGACGGCCCGGACCTCACCCTGCGGCTGGCCGCGCTGCTGCACGACATCGGCAAGCCGCGCACCCGCCGCTTCGAGCCGGACGGCCGGGTCTCGTTCCACCACCACGAGGTGGTCGGCGCCAAGATGACCCGCAAGCGGATGCGCGAGCTCAAGTACTCCAAGGAGCTCACCGAGGACGTCTCCCGCCTGGTCGAGCTGCACCTGCGCTTCCACGGCTACGGCGGCGGCGAGTGGACCGACTCCGCGGTGCGCCGCTACGTGGCCGACGCCGGGCCGCTGCTGGAGCGCCTGCACAAGCTGACCCGCTCCGACTGCACCACGCGCAACAAGAAGAAGGCGGCCGCGCTCTCGCGCACCTACGACGGTCTGGAGACCCGGATCGCCGAGCTGAAGGCGCAGGAGGAGCTGGACGCCATCCGCCCGGCGCTGGACGGCAACCAGATCATGGAGCTGCTCGGCCTCAGGCCCGGCCCGCAGGTCGGCAAGGCGTACAAGCACATGCTCGACCTCCGGCTGGAGAACGGCCCGATGGAGCACGAGGAGGCGGTCGCGGCGCTGCGGGCCTGGTGGGCCGGGCAGCAGCAGGGCTGACGCCGGCTGCGGCTTCCGACACGACACGAGGGGTGGTCCCGGCACTCGGCCGGGGCCACCCCTCGCGCGTCCGCCGGGCTACTTGAGCTTCTTGAGGCAGAGCACGTAGTTCAGCGCGGGGAGGTTGGTGTAGGTGCGGGTGTACCAGCTGTCCGCCTTCGACTGCTTCTCGCAGACCTTCTCGTCGGACGTGGCGAGGTACTTCCAGATCACCTTGTACTGGGCCTTGGCGTCCGTGCAGGGCAGCACCGAGACCTTCGGGTGGGTGTCGGTGGTCTCGCCGACCGGGCCGTTCTCGTTGCGCAGGCAGTCGCCCGCCTTGGCCGCGTCCACGGCGTCCGTGTCGTCGGCCGCGGCGCTCGGCGTGGTGATCGGCGGCAGGGTGATGCTCGGCACCGCCGGCATCGTGAAGGTCGGCGACGGGAAGGCCGGCGGCGGCGACGGCGTGAAGGTGAAGCCGGAGGGGGACGGCGCCGGAGCCGCGGTGATCGGGTCGGACGGGGTGTGCTTGGCAGGGCCGAGCACACCGGTGGCGGCCAGCACGAGGGTGACCGCCAGCGAGACCGGCACCAGCAGCATCGCCATGTGCGGCCGGCTGGTCAGCGGCACGCCCGGGTCGAGCTGCGGACCGTGGCTGCCCGGGACGGGCGGCTGCAGCCGCTTGAACTTGTTGTGCGGGACGAGGTTCAGCAGCAGCGTGATCGGGGTCAGGAACCACGACACCAGGCTCCACCAGCCCTGGACCAGCGTCCGGGCGGACATGTCGCGCACGGTGGCCGTCCCGCAGGTGCGGCAGAACGGGCCGGACATCCGCAGCATCCGGTAGGCCACCAGCAGGCCCTGGTGGCCGCGGACGGTGGCGTTCACCGCCGGGTAGCCCCCGCAGAACCGGCAGGTCACCCCGTCCGTCGGGCCCTGCGGCGGGTACCCGTAGCCGTAGCCCGGCGCGGGCTGCGGGTAGCCGTACGGCTGCTCGGGCGGCGGCGGGGCGCTCGGGTAGCCGTACCCGGGCTGGCCGGGCGGCGGGGGCGGAGCGCCGTAGGCACCGCCGGAGGAGTAGGGGTTGCCGTCGCCGGGTGGCGGACCGTACGGCATCTGGGGCGGTGGCGGAACGGACAAGTGGTCCCCCCGGGGACGGAGTGGCGGACGGGGTCAGGACTTCTTCACGGGCGGGAGGCCGGTGGGGGCGGGGGTCATCGGGCCGAGGCAGAGCACGTACCGCTTCTTGTTCCAGCGGCGGCCGCTCTTGCCCGAGACGGCGCTGGTGGTCTGCGGCGTCTGCTTGCAGCGGTTCACATCGGTGGTGCCTTCGAACTTCGACAGTACGCGGTAATTCGCCTGGGAATCAGTGCACTTGACGATCTCGACGTCACGGGACCCGCTCACCCGCACACAGTCGCCGGGCTTGGCGCTGCTGACGCTCGGCCCGGCGACGAAGTACCCGACCGCCAGGGCTATGCCGCCACCGACCAGGCCGACCGCCTTCAGCTTGGACTTGGTGCCGAGCTTCTTCGCGGGGGCGGTGGGCGCGCCCGGGGCCGGAGCGGCGGGCTGCGGGTAGCCGTACGCCCCGGCCGGCGGCTGCGGCGGTCCGTACGGCGCCTGTCCGTAGGCCGGCTGCCCGTACGGCGGTTGCCCGTACGGCGCCTGCCCGTACGCCGGCGGCGCGCCGTAGCCGGCCGGTGCGGGCTGCGGCGGCTGCCCGTGGGCCGGCGGCGCCCCGTACGGGTTGGCCGGCGGCGGAACGGGCGCGCCGTAGGACTGGGCGCCGGGCGGGCCCGGGGGCGCCGGGTGCGGCGGTCCGTACGGGCTGGGCGGTGTGCTCATCAGTTCGTCCCCCGAGACAGAGTGCTGTCGCTGCGACAGGTCTGACACCTTAGCGACTCGGCCTGACGCCCTCCGTTCCGAGGCCCCGGGGGACTCGTGGAGAACCGGTCAGGGAAGTGGGCGACGGCGTACGGCGCGCAGGTAGAGGACGGCCGTGACGGCGTAGACCGCGGCGACCCCGACGACCACCACGACCGAGCGGCCGGACAGCGGCAGCACCAGCGCGGTGACCATGGCGGCGGCCACGAAGGCGACATTGAACAGCACGTCGTAGATGGCGAAGACCCGGCCGCGGTACTCGTCCTCGACCGTCTCCTGCACCACGGTGTCGGCGCAGATCTTGGTGCCCTGGGTCACCACCCCGAGCAGCAGGGCGGCGATCAGGCACGGCACCAGGGAGAAGCTCAGGCCGAGCGCCGGGACGAAGAGCACCGGGGCGACCAGGCAGGCCGTCATCCAGCCGGCCAGGCCGAGCCGACGGGTGCACCACGGGCTGACCACCGCGGCGATGAAGAACCCGGCGGCGGAGAGGCCGACCGCCTGGCCCAGGGTGACCAGGCCGGCCGAGGGGTCGCCCGGATCATTGAAGGTGTACCGGGCGAGCATCACCACGACCACGATCAGCACGCCGTAGCAGAACCGGGCGGCGGTGACGGCGGCCAGCGCGTGCACGGCGGGCCGGCAGTCCCGCACCAGGTGGCGCACCGCGGCGCCGAGTTCGACGGCGGCCCGGACCAGCGCCTGGCCGAGCGGCGGGCGGTCCTCGTGCTGGTCCGGGCCGAGCAGGTCGCGGTCCATCCGGCGGGCGGCCAGCGCGGCCGACAGGTAGAGCAGCGAGGCCACCGTGACCAGTGCGGCGTCCGCCGTCGGGCCGGGGGCGATCACCTGGTGGAGCAGGAAGCCGACGGCGCCGCCCAGGGCGGCGGCGACCGTCCCGAGGGTGGGCGAGAGCGCGTTGGCGGTGACCAGCTGGTCCTGCTCCACCACCCGGGGCAGGGCGGCCGACAGACCGGCCAGGATGAACCGGTTGAGCGCGGTGACCAACAGGGCGGAGGCGATGAACAGCCAGTTCGGTGCCTTGGCCAGGAGCAGCGCCCCGGTGACCAGGCCCAGGCCGAAGCGGGCGAGGTTGCCGACGTACAGGACCTGGCGGCGGCGCCACCGGTCCAGCAGCACCCCGGCGAACGGACCGATCACCGAGAACGGCAGCAGCATCCCGGCCAGCACCGAGGCGATGTCGGCGGGGGAGGACTGCTTCTCGGGGGAGAAGACCACGTAGGCGGCGAGCGAGACCTGGAAGACGCCGTCGGAGAGTTGGGAGAGCACCCGGGCGGTCAGCAGCCGCCGGAAGTCGCGGCCCCGGAGCAGGTCGAGGAGCGTGGCGCGGTGCGCGGGCTGGTGGGTGCTGCCGTTCTCGGTGATCGCCACCCGCCCAGGGTGCCATGGAACCGGTGGTCGTTTCACGTGAAACATCGTCCACGGAAACGTGAAGGGCCCACGATCCGTAGACCGTGGGCCCTTCTCACGCACTGTCGGAGCTCAGCGCTCGGTGCTCAGCGCTCGGTGCTCAGCGCTCGGTGCTCGACATTCGCGAACCTCGCTGCGCTCAGCGCTCGACCTCGCCGCGGATGAACTTCTCGACGTTCTCCTTGGCCTCGTCGTCGAAGTACTGGACCGGCGGGGACTTCATGAAGTACGAGGAGGCCGACAGGATCGGGCCGCCGATGCCGCGGTCCTTGGCGATCTTCGCGGCGCGCACGGCGTCGATGATGACACCGGCGGAGTTCGGGGAGTCCCAGACCTCGAGCTTGTACTCCAGGTTCAGCGGGACGTCGCCGAACGCGCGACCCTCGAGGCGGACGTACGCCCACTTGCGGTCGTCCAGCCAGGCCACGTAGTCCGAGGGGCCGATGTGGACGTTCTTGTCGCCCAGCTCGCGGTCGCGGATCTGCGAGGTGACGGCCTGGGTCTTGGATATCTTCTTGGACTCCAGGCGCTCGCGCTCGAGCATGTTCTTGAAGTCCATGTTGCCGCCGACGTTCAGCTGCATGGTGCGCTCGAGGATGACACCGCGGTCCTCGAACAGCTTGGCCATCACGCGGTGCGTGATGGTGGCGCCGACCTGGGACTTGATGTCGTCACCGACGATCGGCACGCCGGCCTCGGTGAACTTGTCCGCCCACTCCTTGGTGCCCGCGATGAACACCGGCAGGGCGTTCACGAAGGCGACCTTGGCGTCGATGGCGCACTGGGCGTAGAACTTGGCCGCGTCCTCGGAGCCCACCGGCAGGTAGCAGACCAGGACGTCGACCTGCTGGTCCTTCAGGACCTGGACGACGTCGACCGGGGCCTCGTCCGACTCCTCGATGGTCTGCCGGTAGTACTTGCCCAGGCCGTCGAGGGTGTGGCCGCGCTGGACGGTGACGCCGGTCGGCGGCACGTCGCAGATCTTGATGGTGTTGTTCTCGCTGTTGCCGATGGCGTCGGCCAGGTCGAAGCCGACCTTCTTGGCGTCGACGTCGAAGGCCGCGACGAACTCCACGTCACGGACGTGGTAGTCGCCGAACTGGACGTGCATCAGCCCGGGGACCTTGCTCGCCGGGTCGGCGTCCTTGTAGTACTCGACGCCCTGCACCAGCGACGCGGCGCAGTTGCCGACGCCCACGATTGCTACGCGAACCGAACCCATGTCCGGGCTCCCTGTGATCTCATGAGGACCGCCGAGCCCGGCGGCACTCTCGTGCTTCTATCGATGATGCTTCGAAGGGCGCGAGGCGCCCGATCCTTCCGCGCGGCACAGGGCTGGCGCGGTGTCAGCGCTCCTGGTCGGAGCGCCCCGGGCGGTCGTACGGCGGCCCGGACGGGTCGGAGGACCCGCCCTCCCGGCCACGGCCGTCCGAAGTCTTGGGGGGGCCGGCGGTCGCGTTCCCGCCGCCGGCGGGTCCGGTCCGGCCGGTGCGGTTGGACCGCTCGGTCTCGATCAGCTCGTTGAGCCAACGGACCTCGCGCTCCACCGACTCCAGTCCGTGCCGCTGGAGTTCGACGGTGTAGTCGTCGAACCGCTCGCGGGCGCGGGCCAGCGAATTGCGCATCCGCTCCAGGCGCTCCTCCAGCCGACCGCGGCGCCCCTCCAGGACGCGCATCCGCACGGCGCGGTCGGTCTGGCCGAAGAACGCGAAGTGGACGCCGAAGTGCTCGTCCTCCCAGGCGTCCGGCCCGGAGTCGGCCAGCAGTTCCTCGAAGCGCTGCTTCCCCTCGGCGGAGAGCCGGTAGACGATCTTGGACCGCTTGCCGTTGAGGGCCGTGGCCGGGACGTACTCGACGTCCGGGTTGTCCTCGACCAGGAAGCCCTGGGCGACGAGGCTCTTCAGGCAGGGGTAGAGCGTTCCGTAGGAGAGTGCCCGGAAGGTTCCGAGCAGGATGTTGAGCCGCTTGCGCAGCTCGTAGCCGTGCATCGGAGCGTCATGGAGCAGGCCGAGAACGGCGAACTCCAGCACTCCCGAGCGTCTGCCCACTGCTGTCGTCCTCCTCCCTCTCGGCCGCGGCCCGGCCGCCGTATCCGGCAGTATTCCAGCGTGTCCGGCGGTATTCCGCTTCGATGTATCGGCTCGATATATCGAGAACAGTAAACCCGGCCCAGGGAACCGGCAAGTGGGGCTCGCGTGAATGTGATCACAAGCCGACGCGCGGGTGGGCTTGGCAACGGGCTTGTAATGATCTGTCGCCGTTTTGCGGTTATTGGCGAATTATGCCCGATTAGTTGTATTTCGCTGCTGCGTACGCTGTCGCGTGTGCACGAGGACCACCTCCGGGATCAGGGCGGTTGGCGGGCATCGGACGTGAACCCCTGCCTTCAGGTCGGAAACGCCTGGCGAGGAGTAGCTGGAAGATGAGCGAGCGACGGCGAAGGACGCCCGACCCGGGCGGTGACGGGCAGCAGCCCCCGGGAGGCGGCGGCCGTCGGGGAGGGCCGGGCCCTGACGAGCTGAGCTCGGACGGGATCGGCCGCCGACGCCCGTCGGGCGTCCGGGAGACCGCGCAGCAGCCGCGGATGACCCGCGCGGAGATGCGCAAGGCCGCCCAGAAGGGCGGCAAGGGAGCCGGCGGCGGTGGCCGGCGCGGTGCCGCCGGAGCCGCTGCCGCGGCCGCCGGGCCGGGCAAGAAGCGCTTCATCGACTACCCGCGGTTCGGCAAGACCGGGATCCGGCGCTGGCTGCCGTCCTGGAAGCAGTGGCTGAGCGGCTTCCTGTTCGTCTTCGGCTGCTTCGTCGGCCTGGTCTTCTACCTGTACCAGACCACCGAGATCCCCAACATGAACGAGCTGGTCAAGGGCCAGAACACGATCTACTACTGGGCGGACGGCACCGAGATGACCCGCAAGGGTCAGACCAACCGCCAGATCGTGCCGCTCGAGGAGATCAGCCCGAACCTGCAGAACGCCGTCATCGCCGCGGAGAACCAGAGCTTCCGCGACGACCACGGCATCGACCCCAAGGGCATGCTGCGCGCCCTCTACAACATGGCGAAGGGCGGGGAGACCCAGGGCGCCTCGACCATCACCCAGCAGTACGTCAAGAACGCCTACCTGAGCCAGGAGCAGACGATCTCCCGCAAGGTGCGGGAGTTCTTCATCACGCTGAAGGTCGACCAGAAGCTCGAGAAGAACGAGATCCTCAAGGGCTACCTGAACACCAGCTGGTTCGGCCGCGGCGCGAACGGCGCCCAGGCGGCCGCCCAGGCGTACTACGGCATCGACGCCAAGGACCTCGACGTCTGCCAGAGCGCCATGCTGGCCGGTCTGCTCAAGGGGGCGGCGTACTACGACCCCACCAACCCGGCCAACAAGGAGCGGGCCGAGGGGCGGTGGTCCTGGATCCTCGACCAGATGGTGAAGACCAAGGCCATCACCCCCGAGGAGCGGGCCAAGTGCACCGCGTTCCCGCAGCCGATCGCGCTCAAGCCCAGCTCGAACATGAACGGTGAGATCAGCTACCTGGTCGACACCGCCAACAAGTACGTGATGCAGACCGACAAGACGATCACCCAGCAGGTGCTCGACAAGGGCGGTCTGAAGATCTACACGACCTTCGAGAAGGACAAGGTCGACGCCCTGAAGAAGGCCGTGGACGACGTCAAGGCGGAGAACCTCAACCCGCAGAAGCGTCCGGACAACGACACCTTCATCCAGTTCGGCTCCGCCAGCATCCGCCCCGGCGACGGTGCGATCGTCGCCCTCTACGGCGGCGACGGCGTGGAGAACGGCCACTTCGACAACAACGCCGACGCCACCGGTGTCCAGGTCGGCTCGACCTTCAAGCCCTTCGTGCTGGCCACCGCGATGCAGGTCGGCGTGCAGACCGCGAAGGGCGACGACGGCAAGCCCAAGCGCATCAACGCGGACAGCCGCTACCTCGCCGACGACATGTCGGAGATCCGCAAGCCGGACGGCTCGCTGGTGATCGGCGACGACGGCAAGCCCTACCGGCAGAAGAACGAGGACGCCGGCAAGCGCGGCTACGTCTCGCTGCGGCAGGCCATGCAGTACTCGTACAACGTGCCCTTCGTCCAGCTCAACCAGGACGTCGGCGGGCAGAACGTCGCCGACATCGCGGTGCAGATGGGCGTCAAGAAGGAGAGCCTCGCCGACCCGAAGACCGCGACCTTCCCGCTCGGCACCTCCACCATCAGCCCGATCCGGATGGCCACCGCCTACGGCACCCTGGCGGCCAGCGGCAAGGAGGCCGAGCCGTACTCGGTCACCAAGGTCGAGGTGAGCGGCGTGGAGCGCCCGGGCTTCGGCAAGAAGGAGCCGAAGACCGCGCTGGAGCCGGCCGTCGCCGACAACGTCACCGACGTCCTGGTGAACGTGGCGGCGAAGGGCACCGGTACCAAGACCCTCGCGCTGGGCCGTCCGGTGGCGGGCAAGACCGGTACCACCGACCAGAACAAGTCGGCCTGGTGGGTCGGCTACACCCCGCAGCTGGTGACCAGTGTCGCGATGTGGCGAGAGGACCCGAACAAGCACGACCGGCTCTCGCTGAACGGCACCGGCGGCAAGGCGTCCATCCACGGTGGTGACATCCCGACCGACGTCTTCACCCGGTACATGGCGGCCGCGCTGGCCAACGAGAAGAAGCTGGACTTCCCGAACCCGCAGCCGGTCGGCACCGAGGTCGACTCCTCCGGCGCGCCGTCCACGGCCACGGCGGCCCCGACGCCGACCGCGGCCGACAGCCCGTCGGCCCCGGCCCAGACCCAGCAGCCGACGCAGCCGGTCCAGCCGCAGCAGCCGCAGCCCACCGCGACCTGCGTGCCCGGAGTGGACTGCCCCGGCGACCAGCCGACCCACACGCCGACCAAGAAGCCGGGCCCGACCACCACCTGCCTGATCCCCGGGCTGCCCAGCGGCTGCCAGACCCAGCCGACGCCCACGGACACCACCACCCCGGGCGGTGGCGGCAAGCCGGGCGGTGGCGGCGGCAAGCCGACCACCACACCCACCGGCGCACCGGCCGGGTAGCGGTCCGGCGAGAAGCCGACGGCGGTGGCGGTCCTCCTCGGAGGGCCGCCACCGCCGTTTTCGTCACGGTTCGCGGCCCCGGCCGCCGCGGACCGCCGCAGACCGTCGCGGGGTGCTCCTCGTCCCGGCGGGGATGGTGCGGCAGGATGTCCGGCATGACGTCGAGCGATCGTGACGAAACCGCCGGCCCGGTGGGGCCCGGCGCCGCCGCAGGGCCACCCCCGGCTGCCGTCGTTGCGGCCGCGCCGCCGGCCAACACCGTGGTCGTCCCGGCCGACGAGGACCCGGTGGCGGCGGCCGGCAGCGAGGTGATCGGCGGGCCGCCCGGACGCCGGGCGCTGCTCGGCGTCTCCTGGTGGATCCCGGCGCGCTTCCTGGCGCTCGCGGTGATCGTGGTCTCGGTGCTCGGCATGGTGCAGAAGCTGCCCTGCTACCAGCAGGCCTGGTTCCAGCCGGGCTCGCCGCAGTACATCCACGCCTGCTACAGCGACATCCCGCACCTGTTCTCCGGCCGGGGCTTCGCGGCCGGGCTGCACCCGTACGTGGACCGGATCCCGGGCTCCTCGGGGGACCTGCAGTACCTGGAGTACCCGGTGCTGACCGGCCTGTTCATGCAGGTCGCGGCCTGGCTGACGCCCGGCGGGGGTGACCAGCAGAGCCAGGAGCAGTGGTTCTGGGCGATCAACGCCGGACTGCTGATGGCCTGCGCGGTGGTCGCCGTGGTGGCGCTCACCCGGACCCACCGGCGCCGCCCCTGGGACGCCCTGCTGTTCGCGCTGGCGCCCGTCCTGCTGCTCAACGGCACGGTCAACTGGGACCTGCTCGCGGTCGCGCTCGCCGCCGTGGCGATGGCCTGGTGGGCCGGCTCCCGTCCCGGCTGGGCCGGCGTCTTCATCGGCCTGGCCACCGCCGCCAAGCTCTACCCGCTGCTGCTGATCGGGCCGCTGCTGGTGCTCTGCTGGCGGGCCGGCAAGTGGCGCGCGTTCCGGGCCGTGCTGGGCGGTGCGGTGGGCTCCTGGCTGGTGGTCAACCTGCCGATCATGCTCGCCAACTGGCAGGGCTGGTCGACCTTCTACGTGTTCAGCAAGCACCGCGGCGAGGACTACGGCTCGTTCTGGCTGATCCTGATGCAGATCCGCGGCGTCGGACTGGCCGACCTCGACCTCGTCATCGGCGTGCTGATGGTGCTGGGCTGCCTGGCCATAGCGTGGCTCGGCTTCTCGGCGCCGCGCCGGCCGCGCCTCGCCCAGCTGGCCTTCCTGGTGGTCGCGCTGTTCGTGCTGGTCAACAAGGTGTACTCGCCGCAGTACGCGCTCTGGCTGCTGCCGCTCGCGGTGCTGGCCCGGCCCCGCTGGCGGGACTTCCTGATCTGGCAGGCCTGCGAGGTGCTCTACACCCTGGGCATCTGGTCCCACCTGGGCTTCGTCACCGGGCCCAAGCAGCACGGGATCGGCGAGGCCTGGTACCACTTCGCGATCGGGCTGCACCTGGTCGGCACGCTGTACCTGGTCACCCTGGTCGTCCGCGACGTCCTGTACCCGGACCGCGACCCGGTCCGCTGGGACGGCAGCGACGACCCCTCCGGCGGGGTGCTGGACCGCGCCCCCGACGTGTTCGTGCTGGGCACCGCTCGGCGGCTGCGCGAGGAGGAGAGCTACGCCGCGTACGCGCCGGCCGGCCCCGAGCAGTGGCTCAGCGAGCCGCACCCGCCGGAGCCGGCCGAGAAGCCGTGAACCGGGCGTGAGCCCGGTGGAGGCCGGCCCGGTGAGGGCCGGCCCGGTGAGGGCCGGCCCGGCGAAGGGGTGGGCCTAGCGGTCCACCACGCGGTCGAAGTGCGTGGTGGTGTGGCGGACCTGGAGGCCGAGCTCCTCGCCGATCGCCGGGGGCTTGGTCTCGCCGTCCAGGAACAGCAGCGAGACCTGCATGTGCGGCGGCTCGGCGAACCAGAGCTGCTTGCCGGCCCAGTGGAACGGCGACTTGGTCTTGTTGACCGTCGCCAGGCCGGCCCGGGCGATGCCCTTGGCCCGCGCGCCCATGCTCTGCACGTACTTGGGCGCCTCCAGGCCGATGCCGTGCGCCGTGCCGCCGGCGACCACCAGGATGTGGCCGTCGGTCGGCGCCGGGTGCTGGCGGTAGCCGTAGCGGTCGCCCTTCTTCACCGGGGTGACGTCCAGGACGGTGGCCCGGACCTCCAGCGCGGCGTGGTCGCCCAGCCAGAGCCGGGTGCCGATCCGGGCCCGGAAGACGGTCTGCGGGTAGCGCTGGGCCAGCTGCTCCATGCCGGCCGCGCCGAGGTGGCTGACGAACACGGTGTGCACCGGGACGCCGGCCGCGCGGGCGGTGTCCACCCAGTACGCGACCTCCTCGACCGGGCTGGAGCCGTCCGGCCGGTCCATCGGCAGGTGCAGCGCCAGGCCCTCGAAGGCGACGCCCTCCAGCTCGGCGGCGACGGTGCGCAGGTCGGCCGCGCTCACGCCGTGCCGGCGCATGGTGGTCATGCACTCCAGCACCACCCGGGCGCCGTGCAGCGACCGCAGCGCGTCCACGCTCGCCACCGTCCGGATCACCCGGGCGTGCGGCAGCGGCAGCACCTCCTCGCCGACCCGGTACGGGGTGAGCACCAGCAGCTCGCCGCCGTACCACTCGGCGGCGTCGGCCGCCTCGTACGCGGTACCGACGGCGAGCACACCGGTGCCCAGCAGCGTCGCCTCCTCGGCCAGCCGGTGGTTGCCCAGGCCGTAGCCGTTCCCCTTGGCGACCGGCACCAGGCCGGGGAACTCGGCGAGGACGGAGCGCTGGTGGGTGCGCCAGCGTTCGGTGTCGAGGTAGAGCGACAGCGTCATCGGGTCAGCCTCCTCAGCGGCGGGACATGTAGAGGTCGAGGGCCTTGTGCAGCAGCTTGTTCAGCGGGAAGTCCCACTCGCCGAGGTACTCGGCCGCCTGGCCGCCGGTGCCGACCTTGAACTGGATCAGGCCGAACAGGTGGTCGTTCTCGTCCAGGGTGTCGCTGATGCCGCGCAGGTCGTACACCCCGCCGCCGAGGGCGTAGGAGTCGCGCATCATCCGCCACTGGATGGCGTTCGACGGCTTGACCTCGCGCTTGTGGTTGGCCGAGGCGCCGTAGGAGTACCAGACGTGCTCGCCGACCACGAGCATGGTGGTGGCGGCCAGCGGCTCGCCCTCGTGGTAGGCGATGTACAGCCGCATGCGGTTCGGGTCCTCGGCGGTGAGGGCCTTCCACATGCGCTGGAAGTAGGACAGCGGGCGCGGGGTGAAACGGTCGCGCTCGGCGGTGACCAGGTAGAGCTGGTGGAAGATCGGCAGCTCGTCGTAGCCGCCCTGGAACACCTCGACGCCGCTCTTCTCGGCCTTCTTGATGTTGCGGCGCCACAGCTGGTTGAAGTTCTTGTGGATGTCGTCCAGCGAGCGGTTGGCCAGCGGCACCTGGAAGACGTACCGGGGCTGGACGTCGCCGAAGCCGGCGCCGCCGTCCTCGCCCTGCAGCCAGCCCGACTTGCGCAGCCGGTCGGCCACCTCGAAGGCGCGCGCCTCGTACCAGTCGGGCTCGACGTCGCGCAGGCGCTTGGCCTGCTTGCCGGCGATGGCCTCCTTGATGGTGGGGGCGTTCCAGCGGCGGATGACCACCGGCGGGCCCATCTTCACCGAGAACGCGCCCTGCGCCTTCAGGTGCGCCAGCATCGGGGAGAGCCAGCGGTCCAGGTCCCGGTCGAACCAGTCGATGACCGGGCCCTCGGGCAGGTAGGCGAGGTACCGCTTGAGCTTCGGCAGCTGGCGGTAGAGCACCAGGCCGGCGCCGACGATCTGGTCGGCGTCGTCGAACCAGCCGATCGACTCGGACCGCCACTCGGCCTTGACGTCGCCCCACGACGGCACCTGCATGTGGCTGGCCGAGGCGCGGCTCCTGATGAAGGCGAGGTGCTCCTCGCGGGTGATCGTCCTCAGGCGCAGGCTCATTGCTCGGTGCTCCTCGTCGGTCGGGCTGCGGTGGGCCCCGGGTTCTCGGGCTGACCTTATCGTCCGGGGCCCGGGCGTCCGTCGTGGGCGGGCACGACGGCGCCCCCTTCGCGTACCTGTCTCCTTGCAGATACGCGAAGGGGGCGCCGAGGGTTCCGGACGCGCCCGGCGGGGCCGTTCCGCGGGGGCCGGCTCAGCCCCAGAGGCCGCCGCGGGCGACCCCGAGGTAGAAGCCGAGCGCGGACGCGCCGAGCGTGATCATCAGGACGAAGCGCTCGGCGGTGGTCACCGAGACGAACATGCCGTAGAGCCCCGTCACGATGCCGGCCAGGCCGGTCCACGAGGTCAGCACGTGCAGGTTGTAGAAGAACGAGGTGGTGAAGGCGATCACACCCAGGACCGCGGTGAGGGCGACCAGGGTGTTCTCGCGGGGGTGCGGGTGGCCGTCGGTGTTCAGCGTGAGCGCGGGCATGCGGTGGACGGACTGGGCCATGAGTCCCACCTCCTGGCGTGGAGACGAACGGGCAGGAATCCCGTTCCGTCCAGATTGCGGTGCTTGGGTCGCTCTCACAACCCCTATGCGTTTTGTTCGGCCGTACGGGTGCGGGTAGGCTGTGCCGTCTGCACTGGTGTAGTTGTGCCCCCTTGCGCCCTCTTCCGGGTGACACCCCCTTCCGGGTGGACGGGGCCCGACTGTCGGACCCGCCCGCTACGGTGGGCCGGAGTCGTCACTGCTCCGGTGCCGACGCTACGCACAACCCTCCTGCCACGGAGAGACCGTGGCCGTTGAGTCCAAAGGAGGTGGGTTACCCATGCGTCACTACGAGGTGATGGTGATCCTCGACCCGTCGGTCGAGGAGCGCGCTGTCTCCCCCCTGATCGAGAACTTCCTCACTGTCGTCCGCAACGGCGGCGGCAAGGTGGAGAAGGTCGACACCTGGGGTCGTCGCCGTCTGGCTTACGAGATCAACAAGCAGTCCGAGGGCATCTACTCGGTCATCGACCTGAAGGCCACGCCTGAGGTCGTCAAGGAGCTCGACCGCCAGATGGGCCTGAGCGAGTCGGTTCTGCGGACCAAGGTCCTGCGCCCGGACACCCACTGAGCCACCTCTGAGGCCTTCGGGTCTCGGGTAGCTCGCGTCCGCTGTTTCACGTGAAACAGCGGTGAACGGACATCTTCCCGAGAGGTCATCACCACCATGGCAGGCGAGACCGTCATCACCCTCGTCGGCAATCTCGTCGACGACCCCGAGCTGCGCTTCACCCCGTCGGGTGCGGCGGTCGCGAAGTTCCGCATCGCGTCCACCCCCCGCACCTTCGACCGTCAGACGAACGAGTGGAAGGACGGCGAGAGCCTCTTCCTCACGTGCAACGTCTGGCGGCAGCCGGCGGAGAACGTGGCCGAGTCGCTGCAGCGCGGCATGCGCGTCATCGTGCAGGGCCGACTGCGCCAGCGGTCTTACGAGACCAAGGAAGGCGAGAAGCGGACGGTCTTCGAGGTCGAGGTCGACGAGGTCGGCCCGAGCCTGCGGTCGGCGACCGCCAAGGTCACCCGGGCCAACCGGTCCGGCGGCCCCGGTGGCGGCTTCGGCGGCCAGCAGGGCGGCGGCCAGGGCGGTGGCGGCTGGGGCGGCGGTGGCGGCCAGCAGGGCGGCGGCTGGGGTGGCAACTCCGGCGGCCAGTCCGGCCCCTCCGAGGACCCCTGGGCCTCCAGCGCCCCCTCCGGTGGAAACCAGGGCGGCGGCTGGGGTGCCCCGTCCGGTGGTGGCGGCGGCTACTCGGAAGAGCCCCCGTTCTAAGAGCTGACAGATTTCGTGCGGCCCGGCCGCCGGCGTCCCCGGACGCCCGCCGGGCCGTGAACCCCAAATGGAGCACACAATGGCGAAGCCGCCTGCTCGCAAGCCGAAGAAGAAGGTTTGCGTCTTCTGCAAGGACAAGGTCAACTACGTTGACTACAAGGACACGAACCTGCTGCGGAAGTACATCTCCGACCGCGGCAAGATCCGTGCCCGCCGGGTCACCGGCAACTGCACCCAGCACCAGCGTGACGTCGCCACGGCCGTGAAGAACAGCCGTGAGATGGCGCTGCTGCCCTACACCAGCACCGCGCGCTAAGAGAGGGTGACCGAGTAATGAAGATCATCCTCACGCACGAGGTGCCGGGTCTCGGCTCCGCCGGCGAGGTCGTCGAGGTCAAGGACGGCTACGCCCGCAACTACCTGGTCCCGCGTGGCTACGCCATCCGCTGGACCAAGGGCGGTCAGAAGGACGTCGACGCCATCCGTCGCGCCCGCAAGATCCACGAGATCCAGACCCTCGAGGCCGCCAACGAGGTCAAGGGTCAGCTCGAGGGCGTCCAGGTCAAGCTGGCCGTCCGCTCGGGCGACGCCGGCCGTCTGTTCGGCTCGGTGACCCAGGCCGACGTCGTCGAGGCCATCAAGGCCGCCGGCGGCCCGTCGGTGGACAAGCGCGCCGTCGCGATCGCCTCGCCGATCAAGACCGTGGGCACCCACAAGGTCTCGGTCAAGCTGCACTCCGACGTCCAGGCCAACCTGGACATCGCGGTCGTCGCTGCCTGAGTTCCGTAGCAGTGGCCCGAGGGCCGGACTCCTCCCGGAGTCCGGCCCTCGGTCGTTCCCGCGGCAGGCGGGCGGGAAGGTACGCCCCGAGGCGTGTCCGTCAGCCACGCCTCAGCCGCGCACGGCGCCCGTGACCAGCCACTTGCCGCCGCGCGCCCGCGCGACCAGGAAGGCGGCGCGGACCAGCATGAACAGGTTCATCGCCCACCAGAGCCCGGCCAGCCCGGCGCCGGCGGCCGGGACGGCGAAGGCCGCCGGGGCGAACACCGCCAGGGTCGCGAGCGCGGCCCGGGCCAGGTACGGGCCGTCCCCGGCGCCCATCAGCACGCCGTCCAGGACGAAGACCAGGCCGGCCACCGGCTGGCTGAGCGCGAGCAGCAGCAGGGCGGTGTCCAGCTGGGCGTGGACGGCCGGGTCCGGCGTGAACAGCGGGACGTACAGCGGGCGGGCGGCGACCACCAGCAGGCCGAGCACCACCCCCGAGCCGATGCCCCACTCGACCATCCGCCGGGTGGCGGCCCTGGCGCCGGGGACGTCCGAGGCACCCAGGTAGCGGCCGATGATGGCCTGCCCGGCGATCGCGATGGCGTCCAGCGCGAAGGCCAGGAAGCTGAACAGCGTCATGGCGATCTGGTGCGCGGCCACCTGGTCGTCGCCGAGCCGGGCGGCCACCGCGGTGGCGATCATCAGCACCGCGCGCAGGCTGATCGTCCGGACCAGCAGCGGGCCGCCGGCCCTGGCACTGGCCCGGATGCCCGCCGCGTCCGGCCGCAGCGAGGCCCGCTCCCGGCGGGCGCCGCGGACGACCACGACCAGGTAGGCGGCGGCCATCCCGGTCTGCGCGAGCACGGTGCCCCAGGCCGAGCCGGCCACCCCGAGCCCGGCCCCGTACACCAGGCCCGCGTTCAGGCCGATGTTGGCGGTGAACCCCGCGACGGCCACCACCAGCGGTGTCCGGGTGTCCTGGAGGCCGCGCAGCACGCCGGTGGCGGCCAGCACCATGAGCATCGCCGGGATGCCCAGGGAGCTGATCCGCAGGTACGTCACCGCGTAGGGCGCGGCGGTCGGCGAGGCGCCCAGGACCTCGGCCACCCACGGGGCCGCCAGCAGGGCGGCCAGGACCACCGGGACGGCCAGGCCTAGGGCGAGCCAGATGCCGTCCACGCCCTGCTGCACCGCGCCCCGGCGGTCCCCGGCGCCGATCCGGCGGGCGACCGCCGCGGTGGTGGCGTAGGCGAGGAAGACGAACACGCCGGTCGCGGTGGTGAGCGCGGCCGAGGCGACGCCGACCCCGGCCAGCTGGGGGGTGCCGAGGTGCCCGACGATCGCCGAGTCGGCCATCAGGAACAGCGGTTCGGCGACCAGCGCGCCGAAGGCCGGGACGGCCAGGGAGAGGATCTCCCGGTCGTGCCGGCGCCGGGCGGGGGCCGGCCGGGTGTCGTGGGGCGGCGAGGCGGTCATGGGCTCCAGGCTACTCATCCACAGGTAATGGACGGAAGGCCCATGCAACCATTACTCGAAATCTTGAGCGATGCCGCTCGTCCGCTTGGTGCCCACAGCCGTTCGGAGGTGTGTGAAGAATTTCTCATGCACAGGCCCGGGAAGAGGTAATACCAGGTCAGCAAGTTGACGGTGGATCGATCGTCCGGTTATCCACAGGGACGTCCACAGGGGTGTCCACAGCTTTGCGGCAGTTCTCCACAGGCCCGGGCCACTCATCCACACCCCCTGTGGATAACCGTCTTGGCGCAAGGGCGTCCGGCGCCTTAGCGTGGGCCGTCCGCCCGACACTCCCAGCGCCCCGGCGTCCGATTTGTCGGAGCCGTGGCGTACAAAGAGGAGCGGATCCGCTCCACCCAGCCACCGGCAAGGCCCGCTCCAACTCGCACCACTCGCTGATCGGGGAACACGCGTGACCGGCCCCCAGTACGACGACCACGACGCCCCGCCGCCGGAGGAGGACTGGCAGAACGCCGAGGACCCCTTCCCGGCCGGTGCCTTCGACGACGCCCCCTTCCCGGACGGCCCCGGTGACCGGCTCCCGGTCTCGCGCAGCCGCAGTGGCCAGGGCGGCCAGGGCGGTGGCCGCGACGGCTTCCAGAAGGGCGGCTTCCAGGGCGGCAAGGGCGGCCGGAGCGGCTCGGCGCGCGAGGGCGGCCAGCGGGACGGCGGCTGGCAGCGGCGCGGTGAGGGCGACGGCGAGGGCGGCGTGGACGGCTTCGAGCGCGTCCCCCCGCAGGACCTCGCGGCCGAGCAGTCCGTCCTCGGCGGCATGCTGCTGTCCAAGGACGCCATCGCCGACGTGGTCGAGGTGCTCAAGCCGGCCGACTACTACCGGCCCGCGCACGAGATGATCCACGGCGCGATCCTCGACCTCTACGCCCGGGGCGAGCCGGCCGACCCGATCACCGTGGCCGGCGAGCTGACCAAGCGCGGCGAGCTCCAGCGCGTCGGCGGCGCCTCCTACCTGCACACCCTGGTCAACTCCGTCCCGACCGCGGCCAACGCCGAGTACTACGCCCAGATCGTCCACGAGCGTGCCGTGCTGCGTCGCCTGGTCGAGGCGGGCACCCGGATCGCCGGCATGGGCTACGCCGCCGAGGGCGACGTGGACGAGATCGTCAACGCGGCCCAGGCGGAGATCTACGCCGTCACCGAGCAGCGCACCAACGAGGACTACGCGCCGCTCGCCGACATCATGGAGGGCGCGCTCGACGAGATCGAGGCGATCGGCTCCCGCAACGGCCAGATGTCCGGCGTGCCGACCGGCTTCGCCGACTTCGACCAGCTCACCAACGGCCTGCACCCCGGCCAGATGATCGTCATCGCCGCCCGTCCCGCGATGGGCAAGTCCACCCTCGCGCTGGACTTCGCACGGGCCTGCTCGATCCACCACAAGCTGCCGAGCGTGATCTTCTCGCTCGAAATGGGGCGCAACGAGATCGCCATGCGCCTGCTCTCCGCCGAGGCCCGGGTCGCGCTGCACCACATGCGCTCCGGGAACATGACGGACGACGACTGGACCCGGGTCGCCCGGCGGATGCCCGACGTCAGCGAGGCGCCGCTGTTCATCGACGACTCTCCGAACCTGTCGATGATGGAGATCCGCGCCAAGTGCCGCCGGCTCAAGCAGCGCAACGACATCAAGCTGATCGTCATCGACTACCTCCAGCTGATGCAGTCCGGCGGCTCCCGCCGGGCCGAGAACCGCCAGCAGGAGGTCTCGGACATGTCCCGTAACCTCAAGCTGCTGGCCAAGGAACTGGAAGTCCCGGTCATCGCGCTCTCCCAGCTGAACCGTGGCCCCGAGCAGCGCACCGACAAGCGGCCGATGGTCTCCGACCTGCGTGAGTCCGGCTCGATCGAGCAGGACGCCGACATGGTCATCCTGCTGCACCGCGAGGACGCCTACGAGAAGGAGTCCCCGCGCGCGGGCGAGGCGGACCTGATCGTCGCCAAGCACCGCAACGGTCCGACCGCGACCATCACGGTGGCCTTCCAGGGCCACTACTCGCGCTTCGTCGACATGACCCGGGACTGACCGTACGGACAGCGGTTCGTTCGAGCCCGACCCCGGCCGGGCCGGCCCCACCCGAACGGGCCCACGCCCGGCGGCGCGTCGTGGCGTCGTGGTGTCGTGCCGTCGGAGCGGTGGGGTGTCAGAGGGTGACGGTGGCCCGGAAGAGCGTGGTGCCGGTGCCGGTGAGGCGGGTCGGGGTGCCGGTGGCGGGGAGGAAGGCGGACTGGCCGCGGCCGAGGTCCAGGACGGTGCCGTCGGCGGCGGTGAGGCGGGCGGTGCCCTCGGTGCAGAGCAGGATCTGCGGGGTGCGGCCGTCGATCGCGCGCTCGACGCCGTCCAGCACGAAGCGGGAGAGCCGGAACTCGTCGATCGGGACGGGGTAGAGCTCCTCGCCGGGGGTGGCCTCGACCTCGACGGGGGTCTGCACCGCGGGGGCGCCGGACTCGAAGACCACGACCTTCAGCAGCTCCGGCACGTCGATGTGCTTCGGGGTGAGGCCGGCCCGCAGCACGTTGTCGGAGTTGGCCTGCAGCTCGACGCAGGCGCCGGACAGGTAGGCGTGCGGCACCCCGGCGCCCAGGTAGAGCGCCTCGCCGGCCCGCAGCCGGAAGTGGTTGAGCAGCAGGCCGGCGAGCAGCCCTCGGTCGTCCGGGAAGTCCTTGGCGATCCGGGCGTACGGGGCGTAGGACCGGTCCGGACCACCGGTGTCGTGCTCCGCCAGTGCCGACGCGGTCGCCCGGACGGCCCGCAGGGCGGTCTCGTCGTCCATGGTGAGGATGGCGGCCAGCGTGCCGCGCAGCGCCGCGGTCTCGTCCTCGGCCGCCAGCAGGGCGATCAGCGGGTCCAGCTCGGGCACCGAGAGCCGGGCCATCAGCTCGGCCGCCCCGGTGGCCGGGCGGAACCCGCAGAGGCCCTCGAACTCGCCCAGGGCGCAGATCATTTCGGGCTTGTGGTTGGCGTCGCGGTAGCTGCGCTCGGGGGCGTCCAGCGGGATCCCGAGGGCGTTCTCGGCGGCGAAGCCGGCGCGGGCCTGCTCGATCGTGGGGTGGGCCTGGATCGACAGCGGGGTGCCCGCGGCGAGGACCTTGAAGAGGAACGGCAGGGTCGGGCCGAACCGGGCCACGGTCGCGGCGCCCAGCTCGCCCTCGGGGTCGGCCGCGATCAGCTCGTCCAGTCGGCGCGGGCCGTCCCCCCGGTCGGCGCGGGAGGGGTCGCCGGGGTGGGCGCCCATCCACAACTCCGCCTGTGGTTCCCCGGTCGGCTGCTGCCCGAGCAGTTCGGGCAGGGCCGTGAGCGACCCCCAGGCGTACGGGCGGACGGTGTTGACGAGCCTGTCCATGCGCGCGGTCCTACTCCTTCGCGGTCTGGGCCGGTGTGCCGGATAGCCGGGGGCGGGCCCGGCGCTGCGGGCGGTCCGGGCACGGGCAAGGGCATCGACCCTAGCCGAACGGTGTCACCCACGGGGAAACGGTGGGCATCCGGTGGGAGTGCCTCGGTCGGACCGGTGGTTCCCGGGCTCGGTAGTAGGATGCCAGGACGCAGTAGTCTCCGCCCTGCGCGCAGTCCCCCACCGTGGTCACCCCGCCGGAGGGCTGCCGGTGGAGCCGCGTTCCATGGTGCGGGCGACGGTGCTCCGAGATTCCCCGCCTTCGGCCGAGAGGTTTGTACGTGACCGTGAACCAGCAGAGTTTTGCTGATCTCGGCAGGGTCCTGGTGATCATCCCGACCTACAACGAGGCGGAGAACGTCGAGCGGATCGTGGGTCGGGTGCGCGCTTCGGTGCCCGAGGCCCACGTGCTGGTCGCCGACGACAACAGCCCCGACGGCACCGGCGAGCTCGCCGACAAGCTGGCCGTCGAGGACCCGAACGTGCACGTCATGCACCGCAAGGGCAAGGAGGGCCTGGGCGCCGCCTACCTCGCGGGCTTCCGCTGGGGCATCGACAACGGCTACGACGTCCTGGTCGAGATGGACGCCGACGGCTCGCACCAGCCCGAGGAGCTGGACCGGCTGCTGGGCGCCCTGCGCGGCGCCGACCTGGTGCTGGGCTCCCGCTGGGTGCCGGGCGGCCGGGTGGTGAACTGGCCGAAGTCGCGACTGCTGCTCTCGCGCGGCGGCTCGACCTACTCCCGGCTGATGCTGGGCGTGCCGATCAAGGACGTCACCGGCGGCTACCGGGCCTTCCGCAAGGAGACGCTGCTGGGCCTGGGCATGGACGAGGTCGCCTCGGCTGGGTACTGCTTCCAGGTCGACCTGGCCTGGCGCACGGTGAAGGCCGGATTCAAGGTCGCCGAGGTGCCGATCACCTTCGTGGAGCGCGAGCTGGGCGCGTCCAAGATGAGCCGCAACATCGTGGTCGAGGCGCTGTGGCGGGTGACCACCTGGGGTCTGTCCGACCGGCTGGCCCGGCTGCGCGGCGCCGCGAAGCGCTGAGGCGCCGGAGCGCCGAGAAGAGGAGTCCGAGCGAGGGGCCCGTCCGCTGGTGACAGCGGGCGGGCCCCTCGGCATGTCCGGGGGAGGGCCGGCCGGCTTCAGCAGCCGCCCTTGAGGGCGCTCTCCGGCAGGTAGCGGTCGGCCCAGACGGCCAGCTCGTGCAGCGCGGGCTTCAGCGCGATGCCGCCCTCGGTGAGGCGGTAGCTGACCCGCAGCGGCGGGCCGGCGTCGACTTCGCGGACCACCAGCCCGGCCTCGGCCAGTTCGGTGAGCCGGTCGGAGAGCATCCGCTCGCTGATGCCGGGGACGGCGCGGCGCAGCTCGGAGAAGTAGGCCTGGCCGCCGTTGTTCAGCACGCCCAGCAGCATGCCCGTCCAGCGCTTGCCCAGCAGGGTGAAGACCCGGCCGAGGGCCAGGTCGACGTTCTGGCAGGCGCCCTCGGGTACGGCGCCGCAGGGATCGGGGGCGGTCGCTGCTCCGTCGGTCACTACCTGGTCCTGGGCCATGGCTCCAGGGTACTCGACCCGTCACTAGTGACTGCAGAAAAGTAAGCTGCTACCGTACTTTCAGCTGCAGCGAAAAGAGCAGCAACTTATTCTCTGGAGGTCCGCCATGCCCACGCTTCTGCACATCGACTCGTCCGCGGTCGCCGACGGCTCCGTCTCCCGCGAGGTCACCGCCGCCTTCCGGGCCGCCTGGCAGGCCCAGCACCCCGAGGGCACCGTGATCTACCGGGACCTCGCCGCCGCCCCGGTCCCGCACCTGGACGCGCACGGCATCATCGGCGGATTCGCCCCGGCCGGGGCCCGCACCGCCGAGCAGGCCGCCGCCTTCGCGCTGCGTGAGGAGCTGATGGCCGAGCTGGAGAGGGCCGACGCCGTGCTGATCGGCAGCCCGATGTACAACTTCACGATCCCGTCGACCCTCAAGGCCTGGCTGGACCAGGTGATCCTGCTCGGCCGCACCGCCGGCGAGGCACCGTCCGCCAAGGGCACCCCGGTCACCGTGGTCGCCTCCCGCGGCGGCTCGTACGCGCCCGGCGCCCCGCGCGAGCCGTACGAGTTCGTCACCACCTACCTGGGGAAGGTGCTGGGCGAGCTCGGGCTGGAGGTCGACTTCATCGTCCCCGAGTTCACCATGGCGCCGGTCGTTCCGGCGCTTGCCGACTTCATCCCGAACGCCGCCGAGTCCAAGGCCCGCGCCCTGGAGCAGGCGGCCCGCCGGGCCAAGGAGCTCGCCGTCCGGGTCGCGGCGTGACGCGAAGCGGAAGGCGTGCCCCGCCGGGCGCGCCTTCCGCCGAATCGGGCACCGGTACTCCCATGCTGTAGGGCGCAGGAAATCCGACCGCCGAGCAGAGGGAGCAAGCCCGTGACGTCGTCCCCGCCCGAGGACAGCGCCGGCGCGGAGCGTGCGGACGCCTCGCCCGAGCCGTCCGCGGAGACCGAGCGGGCCGCCCGGCCGCTGGAGGTCGCCGTCTTCACCGGCCCCGAGTCGGCCTTCTTCGCCACCTCCACGCTGGTCCTCGGCGAGCGGACCGCGATCCTGGTGGACGCCCAGCTCACCCGCAGCGCCGGACGCGAACTCGCCGAGTGGGTCGCGGGCAAGGGCCGCCGACTGCTCGCCATCGTGGTCACCCACCAGCACCCGGACCACTACTTCGGCGCCGAGGAGGTGCTGAAGCTCTTCCCCGACGCGCAGCTGCTGGCCGCCCCGGCGGTGGTCGAGGGCATCCTGCGCACCGCCGCCGCCAAGGTCGCGCAGTGGAAGCCGGTGTACGGCGACGACATCCCGGACCACCCGCTGGTCCCCGCTCCGCTGCTGCCGCAGCCGCTCATGCTGGACCGGCAGGTGATCCCCGTCCTGCTGCTCGGCCAGGGCGACTGCGGGAACTCCACCGTCGTCCACGTGCCGAGCATCCGGACCGTGATCGCCGGGGACTTCGCCTACAACGGCACCCACGTCTGGACCGCCGACACCACCCCGGCCCAGCGCGTCACCTGGGGGCACAACCTCCGCCGGATCGCCGACCTCGGCGTGGACCGGGTGATCGCCGGGCACCGCGCCCCCGACCAGGGCGACGACGCCGCCCGGGTGCTCGCCTTCACCGCCGAGTACCTGCAGGACTTCGACCGGCTGCTGGCCGTGCACCCGGACGACCCGGAGGCCCTGGTCACCGCGATGAACGAGCGGTACGGGGAGCTGACGCTGCCGGCCATCCTCGACCTCGGCGCGGAGGCCAACACCGCCCGGGCGGCGGCGCAGCAGCCCTCCGAGGACGCGGAGATCGTGGACGCGGAGATCGTCGAGGACGACCCGACCGACTGAGGCCCCGGCTCCGCCGGCCCGCCCCCGGACCACCGCGGCAGGGCCGATACTGGCCGCATGACGCCGTACGACGTGATCGTTCCGGCGGGTGGCGCCGCCCGGCGCCTCGGCGGAGCCGACAAGCCCGGCCTGACCGTGGGCGGGACCACTCTGCTCGACCGGGTGCTCGCCGCCTGCGCGGGCGCCCGCACCACCGTCGTGGTCGGCCCCACCCGGCCCACCGGGCGGCCCGGCGTCCGCTGGACCAGGGAACGGCCTCCCGGTGGCGGCCCGGTCGCCGCCGTCGCCGCCGGACTCGACCTGGTCACCGCGGACACCGTGCTGCTGCTCGCCGCCGACCTGCCGTTCCTGGACCGGCGGACGGTGGAACGGCTGGCCGGCGCGCTGGACCGGGCGGGGGCGGGCGCGGACGCCGCCGTGCTGGTCGACGCGGGCGGGCGCGACCAGCCGCTCGCCGCCGCGTACCGCACCGCCCCGCTGCGCGGTGCGCTGGCCACCCTCGGCGAGCCTGCGGGGCAGCCGCTGCGCCGCCTGGTCGGCGGGCTGGCCCGGCTGCGGGTCGCCGACACCGACGACGTCGCGTACGACTGCGACACCTGGGAGGACCTGGAGCGGGCCCGGGAGCGCGACCGGAGGTGAGACGGCGTCGGAACCGGGTCTCACCGTGCCCGTCGGCGGCCTGTGAGGGAAACGACGCGCCCCGCACACGGCCCGAACACTCCCGGGAAACCGCCGATCAGGCAGCATGGGCGCATGGAGCGCACGCTGGATGACTGGATCGCCGAGGTCAAGGCCGACCTGGGCATCGACCTGGACGTGGACGTCCGAGGTCTGCTCGACCTGGCCCGGGTGGTCGCGCACGGAGTGGCCCGGCCGGCCGCGCCGCTGACCGCCTTCCTGATCGGCTACGCGGCCGCCCAGCAGGGCGGCGGCCCGGAGGCGGTCGCCGCGGCCGCCCGGCGGACCGCGGCCCTCGCCGACGGGTGGGGCACAGCCGACCGGCCGGGCGAGCGGTGAGCACGGTCGGGCAGACCGCCGTGGCCGCCCCGTCGACCCGCCCCGCCGCACTCGGCTGGCCCCGGGCCCGCGAGACCGCGCGCCGGGCCGGGCTGCGCCCGCTGCCCGGCACCGGGCTGCCGCTGGCCGAGGCGCTCGGGCACACCCTCGCCGAGCCGCTGCGCGCGCTGACCGACCTGCCCGCCTTCGACACCTCCGCGATGGACGGGTGGGCGGTCGCCGGGCCGGGCCCGTGGCGGGTGGCGGGCCGTGTGCTGGCCGGTGCGACCGAGCCGGCGCCGCTGGCCGACGGCACCGCGGTGGAGATCGCCACCGGCGCCCGGCTGCCGTCCGGCGCCACCGCCGTCCTGCGCCGCGAGCACGGACTCGCCGACGGCACGCTGCTGCGCGACCGCGAACCGCGCCGGTTGACCACCGGCCAGGACGTCCGGCCGCGCGGCCAGGAGTGCCACCGGGGCGAGGAGTTGCTGCCGGCGGGCACCCCGGTCGGGCCGGCCGTGCTCGGCCTGGCCGCGGCCTGCGGTCACGACCGGCTGGTCGTGCACCGCCGACCCGTGGCGCAACTCCTCGTACTGGGAGACGAGTTGCTCGCCGAGGGGATCCCCGGGCCGGGTCTGGTCCGGGACGCGCTCGGGCCGCTGCTGCCGCCCTGGCTGCGGTCCGCCGGTGCCGAGGTCGCCGAAGTGCGGCACGTGCGGGACGACTTCGGGCTGCTCCGGGACGCCCTGCGGCACTCCACCGCCGACATCGTGGTCACCACCGGCGCGACGGCCGCCGGCCCGGTCGACTTCCTGCATCGGGCGCTCGACGAGGCCGGCGCCCGGCTGCTGGTGGACGGCGTCGCCGTCCGGCCCGGGCACCCCATGCTGCTGGCCGAACTGCCCGGCGGGCGTCACCTGGTCGGCCTGCCGGGCAATCCGCTGGCCGCCGTCGCCGGGATGGTCACCCTGGCCCTGCCGCTGCTGCACGCCCGCAGCGGGCGCACCGGCGGCGCCCCCGTCCTCGCGCCCGCCGCGGCCGCGCTGTCCGGACACCCGGCGGACACCCGGCTGCAGCCCGTCCGGCGCACCGCGCAGGGCGTCGTCCCGCTCGCCTTCGACGGACCGGCCATGCTGCGCGGGCTCGCCCGGGCCGAGGCGCTGGCCGTGGTCCCGCCCGGCGGGGCGGCGGCGGGGGAGACGGTCGAACTGCTGGAGGTCCCGTGAGGACGCGCCGCGGGGCCGGGGCGGCCGGGTGAGCCGGCGGCGGCGCGCTGCGGCACCGGGGACCGAGCCGTGGGCGGACGCCGGGATCGTGCTGCCCGCCCGCCGGGCCGAACCCGCCGTACGGCAGGTCGGCTCGCGGCTGCTGCTGGCGCTCGCCGTCCTGGTCGCCACCACGCTGATCGTCTACGCCGACCGGGACGGGTACAACGACAACGCCGGGGGCGGGGTCGGCTTCCTCGACGCGGCGTACTACGCCACCGTCACGCTCTCCACCACCGGGTACGGCGACATCACGCCGTTCAGTGACACCGCCCGGCTCACCAACATCTTCGTGATCACCCCGCTGCGCGTGCTGTTCCTGATCATCCTGGTCGGCACCACGCTGGAGGTGCTCACCGAACGGACCCGCCAGCAATGGCGGTTGAACCGCTGGAGGTCCACCGTGCGCGAGCACACCGTCGTCATCGGGTACGGGACGAAGGGCCGCAGCGCCGTCGACACCCTGCTCGGCCAAGGGGTGAAGAAGGAGGAGATCGTCGTCGTCGACCCGCAGCGCAAGGTCATCGAGCAGGCCGCGCAGCACGGCCTGGTCGGGGTGGTCGGCGACGCCACCCGCACCGACACGCTGGTGCGGGCCGGCCTCGCCACGGCGACCCGGGTGGTGGTCGCGCCGGAACGGGACGACACAGCCGTACTGGTGACGCTGACGGCGCGGCAGTTGAACAAGGGCGCCACCGTGGTCGCCGCCGTGCGGGAGGACGAGAACGCCCCGTTGCTGCGGCAGAGCGGCGCCGACGTGGTGGTCACCAGCTCCAGCTCGGCCGGACGGCTGCTCGGGCTGTCGATGCTCAGCCCGCACGCCGGCGCGGTGATGGAGGACCTGCTGACGTACGGCAACGGGCTGGACGTGGTGGAGCGGCCGGTCACCCGGGCCGAGGCCGGGCACAGCCCGCGGGCGTGCGAGGACCTGGTGGTCGCGGTGGTCCGCGGTCGACGGGTGCTCAACTACACCGAGCCGGAGGCCGCCGTGCTGCAGCTCACCGACCGGGTGATCGTCATCAGGTCGGCCGACCGGCCCGGTGTCGGCGGGCCGGGCGGGGCCTGATCTCCGAACTGCCGTGACGCGCAGTAGGTTCGGGGCATGCATGCGATGACGATTCCCGTACCCGGCGGCCCCGAGGCACTGGTGTGGGCCGAGGTGCCCGATCCGGTGCCCGGCGAGGGCGAGGTCCTGGTCGAGGTGGCGGCCACCGCCGTCAACCGTGCCGACCTGCTCCAGCGGCAGGGCTTCTACAACCCGCCGCCCGGCGCCTCGCCCTACCCCGGGCTGGAGTGCGCCGGGCGGATCGTCGCGCTCGGGCCGGGGGTGTCCGGCTGGGCGGTCGGCGACGAGGTGTGCGCACTGCTGTCCGGCGGCGGCTACGCGCAGCGGGTCGCGGTGCCCAGCGGGCAGCTGCTGCCGCTGCCCGCTGGGCTGGGCCCGGAGCAGGCCGCGGCGCTGCCGGAGGTCGCCTGCACGGTGTGGTCCAACGTCTTCCTCACCGCGCACCTGCGGCCCGGCGAGACCGTGCTGCTGCACGGCGGTGCCAGCGGCATCGGGACGATGGCGATCCAGCTGGCCAAGGCGGTCGGCGCGCGGGTCGCCGTCACCGCGGGCAGCACCGGGAAGCTGGCGCGGTGCGCCGAGCTGGGCGCGGACATCGTCATCGACTACCGCGAGCAGGACTTCGTCGAGGTGCTCAAGGAGGCCACCGGCGGGGCCGGGGCGGACGTGATCCTGGACATCATGGGCGCCAAGTACCTGCAGCGGAACGTGGACGCACTGGCGGTCAACGGACGGCTGGTGATCATCGGACTGCAGGGCGGGGTGAAGGGCGAGCTCGACCTCAACGCCCTGCTGCGCAAGCGGGCGGCGGTGATCGCCACCAACCTGCGCGGGCGGCCGCTGGCGGAGAAGGCGGCGATCGTGGCGGCGGTGCGCGAGCACGTGTGGCCGCTGGTCGAGTCCGGGGTGGTGAAGCCGGTGGTGGACCGGGTGCTGCCGCTGACCGACGCGGGCGAGGGGCACCGGGTGCTGGAGGCCGGGGAGCAGGTCGGAAAGGTCGTGCTGCGGGCCTGACGGACGGGTCGTCCCGGTGGTGCGGCCGGGGCGGCGGTGGTACGGCGGACGTCCGAAATGCCTGGATCGTCCGATCGTGCGACGCTGGTCCGGAGCTGTCCCGCCGCCGACCCCGCCCCCCGGGCGCGGGCGGCCGTCGGAAGGACTCCGACCGTGGCCGCATCACCGCACGCCTGCCTCGGGCCGCTGCCCGCGGCGCCGCACCACCGTCGTACCCCTCGCCGCCCCCGCCCGGGCCGTGCCCAGCAGCTGTTCGCGGCGGCCGTGCTGGGACTCTCGCTCCCCCTGGCCGCCGCCTCGGTGGCGGTGGCGGTGCCGTCGCCCTCCGCAGGGCTCTCGCCGTCGCCCTCCTCGTCCGCGGCCGCTCCTTCCCAGGCCGCTCCTCCTCCGGGCGCTCCCGCCTCCCCCGCCTCCCCCGCCGCCCCGATGCCCTCGGGGCCGGAGGCGGGGAGTTCCCCGGGCGCGGAGTGGACCGGCCCGGCGAGCCCGGACGCACCCACCCCGGCGCCCGCGCCGCCGCAGCGCGCGCTGTCCCGGGCGCATCCCGACGGCACCTTCCCCCGGGGCCACCGGCACCGCCCGGCCTCGCTGCCGGAGCACCCCGCGGCCGCCGTGGAGCAGGCGCCGGACCAGGCACCGGACCAGGCCGTCGATCAAGCACCGGACCAGGCCGTCGATCAAGCACCGGACCAGGTCGTCGGCCAGGCGCCCGAGCAGGCCCAGGACCAGGCCGTCGAGGGCGCCGCCCGGCCGGAGGCCGAGCCGGACACCCCGGACCCGGACGCCCCCGGGGACGCCGTCGCACCGGACACCGTCACCACCGCCTCCGGCCTGCCCGTCGCGGCCGCCGCCGGCCCGATCGTCCTGCCCGCCCGCTGGCGGGACGCCTCCACGACCCAGCTCCCGCTGGGCGTCGGCCTGGGCCTGATCGGTTGCGGGCTCGGGCTGGTCGGCCTTCGGCTGCGCAAGGGCTGAGGCTGCGCAAGGGGTGAGAACGGGGCCGGGCCGCGGGTGCGGTCGCCGCTGCGCGCCGCGCACCCGCCGCGCACCCGCCGCGCGCCCGCTGCCGGAAGGGCCGCTGCCGCCGTGGCCGGAGCACGGGCGGGTGGAGGTTCGGTGCGGGTTCGGGCGGGGTGGTCGGTGGGCCGGGCGCGGGATCTGAGGAGCCGTACGGATTCCCGCGCGGCGCGCGGCGGCGTACCGTCGTGACGGGTGGCGCAGGCCGGCGGGACACACGGGGGCTTCCGCCCGACCAACCCCAGTGAGAGAGAATGTTGTTCATGACGAATCCGATGAACGAGCGCTCGTCGCAGGAGCCCTACCAGGCGGCCGGCGGGCAGCCGCAGGACAGCCAGAAGGTGCTGATCGTCGGACCGGACGGGATGCCCGTGGGCCAGGGGTTCGGCGGCCACGCCGGGGAGGGCGAGGACGACGGCGACGTGCCGCGTGAGCTCCCGGTGACCGAGATGGTCGAGCAGCCCGCCAAGGTCATGCGCATCGGCAGCATGATCAAGCAGTTGCTGGAGGAGGTCCGGGCGGCGCCCCTCGACGAGGCGAGCCGGGCCCGGCTGAAGGACATCCACGCGAGTTCGATCAAGGAGCTCGAACTCGGCCTGGCCCCGGAGCTGGTCGCCGAGCTGGAGCGGCTGTCCCTGCCGTTCACCGAGGACTCCATCCCGACCGAGGCCGAGCTGCGGATCGCCCAGGCCCAGCTGGTCGGCTGGCTGGAGGGCCTGTTCCACGGCATCCAGACCGCGCTGTTCGCCCAGCAGATGGCGGCGCGGGCCCAGCTGGAGCAGATGCGGCGGGCCCTGCCGCCCGGTCTGCACGGCGGTGAGCAGGACGAGGACGAGCCGGGCCAGGGCCGCGGCATCCGCTCCGGCCCGTACCTGTAGCCGCACCCGCGTCCGGTACCCGCCGGTAGCTCCGGCGGGCCGCCGGACCGGACGTACCACGACCATCCGCCCCGGGCCGTCGTCGCCGGGATCCGGCGCCGACGGCCCGGACCGAGGAACGGCCCTGGGCCGATCACCGTCGGCGCGAGCCGATACCCTGACCCCTGTCGCAGGCCGGTCGAGCCGCCGCGGCAGGGGTTCGCCGGGCCGGTGGGCCGGGTCACCACGCACGGACGAAGACCGAACGTCAGGTTGCGGCAGCACGGCCGCGCCGAGGGGGAGCAGAGGACCATGAGCGAGCACGGCAACGCGGCGGTCGAGGGCTTCTCCCTGGGCAACGGCCGTTATGTGCTGCAGCGGCTGCTGGGCGAGGGCGGCATGGCGTCCGTGCACCTCGCCTACGACAGCGTGCTGGACCGGCAGGTCGCGCTGAAGAGCATGCACAGCGAGCTGGGCCGGGACGACTCGTTCAAGGAGCGGTTCCGCCGTGAGGCCCAGGCGGTGGCCCGGCTGGAGCACCCGAACATCGTCACGGTGTACGACAGCGGCGAGGACATCGCCCCGGACGGCTCCAGCACGCCGTACATCGTCATGCAGCTGATCGACGGCAAGGGCCTGCGCGAGGCGATCAACGAGGCGATCGCCCAGTACGGCGCGATGCCGACCGAGGACGCCCTGAAGGTCACCATCGGCGTGCTGAACGCGCTGGAGGCCTCGCACGACATGGGCCTGGTGCACCGCGACATCAAGCCCGGCAACGTCATGTTCGACCGCAAGGGCAACGTCAAGGTCATGGACTTCGGCATCGCCCGGGCGCTCGAATCCGGCGTCACGTCGATGACGCAGACCGGCATGGTGGTCGGCACCCCGCAGTACCTCTCGCCCGAGCAGGCGCTCGGCAAGCCGGTGGACGCCCGCTCCGACCTGTACTCGGTCGGCGTGATGCTCTTCGAGATGCTCACCGGCCAGCTGGTCTTCGACGGCGACTCGGCGTTCTCGATCGCCTACAAGCACGTCCAGGAGGAGCCGCCGGCGCCCTCCACCCTCAACCGCTCGGTCACCCCCGAGGTGGACGCGTTCGTCGCCCAGGCGCTGCGCAAGGACCCGGCGCACCGGTTCCAGAGCGCGGCCGCGATGCGGGACGAGGCGGAGCGGCTGATCGAGGCCGCGAAGGGCGGCGGCAACGGGCACAAGCTGCAGGCCAGCACCCCGCTGGTGATCAACGAGGGTCCGCGCTCGGTGCACGCCGCCCCGCAGACCCCGCAGGCCCCGCAGACCCCGCACCCGCAGTTCCTCCAGCAGGGGCAGCCGCAGTACCGGACGCCGCCGCCGGCCTACCAGACGCCCGGTCCGCAGGCCCCGCACACCCCGCACCCGCAGTTCCTCCAGCAGGGGCAGCCGCAGTACCAGACGCCGCCGCCGGCCTACCAGACCCCCGCTCCGCAGGCCCCGCACACCCCGCACCCGCAGTTCCTCCGGCCAGGGGGGCCGCAGCAGGCGCACACCCCGCCGCCGCGGCCGATGCCGCAGCCCATGCCGCCGTACCAGCAGCCGAAGCCCTCCGGGGGCGGCTGCTCGACGGCCGTGGTCGTGATCGGGATCATCGTCGGCGTGCTCGTGCTGGCCGGCATCATCATCGCGATCGTGATCAACAACGCCGACAAGAAGACGAACGGCAAGTACAGCCACGGCGCGGGCCCGGCGAACGTGCTGGTGGTCGACGCCCCGGCCGGCCTCCCGGCCGACCGGAATGGCCTGCTCTGACGGCTTCCGGCCGGTTCGGGCGTGTCACGGTGCGGCCCGGAAGCGGTAGCGTTCGGGGATACGTAAGCGACAGGGCACCGCGATCCGAGCGAACGCCCGGGGCGAGGAGCGATGGCACAGACGCATCAGCCGGACGACGACGCCGGTGCCCGAGCGGCCGGCCGGACCGGCGGGACGCCGAGGATCCCCGAGCCCGGCAGCGAGGCCGCGACCTCGGCGCTGCCGCCCGTCATCGGCGCCGGCGGCCCGCACACCCCCGGCCGCGGCACCGCCGCGCCGCTGGGCACCGTCGGTGAGGGCCGCTACCGGCTGACCCACCGGCTGGGCCGCGGTGGCATGGCCGAGGTGTTCGCCGCCGAGGACGTGCGGCTGGGCCGCACCGTCGCCGTCAAGCTGCTGCGCGGCGAGCTGGCCCAGGACGACGTCGCCCGGCTGCGGTTCACCCGCGAGGCGCACGCCGTCGCGGCGCTCAACCACCACTCGATCGTCTCGGTCTACGACACCGGCGAGGAGTACGTCGGGGACGAGTCCACGCCGTACATCGTGATGGAGCTGGTCGAGGGCCGGACTGTCCGGGAGCTGCTGGCGGACGAGGACGCGCCGCCGGTCGACCAGGCGCTGATCATCATCGCCGGAGTGCTGGAGGCGCTCGCCTACAGCCACCGGAACGGCATCGTCCACCGCGACATCAAGCCCGCCAACGTGATCATCACCAACAGCGGCGCGGTCAAGGTGATGGACTTCGGCATCGCCCGGGCGCTCACCGGCGGGGCCACCACGATGACCCAGACCGGCATGGTCATGGGCACCCCGCAGTACCTCTCGCCCGAGCAGGCGCTCGGCAAGCCGGTCGACCACCGCTCCGACCTGTACGCGGCCGGCTGCATGCTGTACGAACTGCTCACGCTGCGCCCGCCGTTCACCGGCGACACCCCGCTCTCGGTGGTCTACCAGCACGTCCAGGACCCGCCGGTGCCGCCCTCGCAGGCCAACAGCCGGGTACCGGTCGGCCTCGACCCGCTGGTGCTGCGCTCGCTCGCCAAGAACCCGGACGACCGCTTCCAGGACGCCGACGAGTTCCGCGCCCACCTGCAGCACGCGCTGCGCGAGATGCACGGCGCGGCCGGGGCGGGCTGGGTCGGCGCGGCCGGCGCCGCGGGCGACACCGGTGCGACCCAGGTGATCCGGCCGGACCAGACCGCGGCCACCGCGGCCTTCGGGGTGGTCCGCCCCGGCGACCAGACCTCCGCGCTGCCCTACCAGGGCGACCAGCAGACCCCCTTCACCCCCTATTCGGGCGGCGGCGGGGCGTACGGCGGTGGCGGCGACGACGACGGGCACGGTCGGCGGCGCGGGCCGTGGGCCTGGGTGGCCGGCGCGATCGCCGTGCTGGTCGCGGCCGGGGCCGGGATCGCGATCGCCCTCAGCGGCGGGGGCGACGACGGCGGCACCAAGGACCACAACCTGCCCTCGACGCCCCCGCCGGCGGTCAGCACGACCGAGCCGGCCACGCAGTCCCAGAGCGGTCTGCCGAGCCCGCCGGCCTCGGTCCCCGGCAGCAGGAAGCCGCAGCAGCCGACCGACAACGGCAACAACGGCGGGAACACCTCGGGGAACAACGGCACCAACGTGTCGCCGTCGCCGAGCGCGGGCAAGCACACCCAGGCCCCGACGCCGACGGCGACCGCCACCCACACGGCGACGGGGACGGCGACGAGCACGCCGACCGGCGGGTCGACCGGCGGCTCGACGCCGACCGCGGGCGGCGGGGGCGGGACGCCCACCAACCCGGTGCCGCCGAGCTCGAAGCCGTCGGCGTCGCAGCCTGCGGGGAACTGACCCGGGTCAGTTGGCGAAGGCGTCCAGGACCTGCTCGTACTCCTGGCACCACCACGCCAGTTGGCCCGCCGAGGCGGGGTACAGCGGGTCGGCCCGGTGGTCGCCCCGCTGGTAGCGCCACTGCAGCATCCAGAAGTCGTTCAGCCGCTCCCACCAGACCCGGTGGGCGGCGGCGGCCAGGTGCTCGGCGGTGGCGGCCCCGGAGGCCCGGTAGGCCTGGGAGTACCGGCGGACCCGGACCAGGTCGAGGACGCCGGACGTCCGGTCGTTGAAGAGCAGCGTGGCGGCCCGGACGGCCTCCTCGGCGCGCGGCTGCGGGCCGAGCTTGTCCCAGTCCAGGACGGCCGCCACCCGGTCGCCCGCCGGGCCGTCGCCGTACAGCAGGTTGAGGCCGTGGAAGTCGCCGTGGGTCCAGCCGGTGGGCGGGGCGGCCTGCGGGGCGGGGCGGCGGTGGGCGTGTTCGGCGAGCAGTTCCAGCCGTTCCGTGAGGCGTTGCTCGACCAGCGCGTCCAGGTCCCCGTACGGGCGGTGCTCCCGGGCGCTGCGCCGCAGGTCGCGGGCGAGCGCCGCGCTGTCGGCGGGGTCGGCGCTGTGGTAGCCGGCGGGCTGGTCGAAGGGGGCGCAGACGTCGTCGAGCGCGCCGTGCAGGCGGCCGAGCAGCGCGCCGAGCCCGTCGCACTGCGGCAGGTCGAGCTCCGTACCGTGCCGGTGTCGGCCATCGGTCCACGGGAAGAGGGCGAACAGCCGGCCGCCCGCCCCGGCCACCGTGCCGGAGCGTTCGGCGCAGGCCAGCGGGGGTGCGACGGGCAGTCCGAGGGTGTGCAGCGCGGCCATCGCGCGGTGGTGGGCGAGGATCTTCGGGCGGCTGGCGGTGGCGGTGTCGACGTAGCACTTCAGGAAGTACCGACCGGCCTCGGTGGTGACCCGGTACCCCCGGTTCAGCAGGCCCTCGGCGACCGGTTCGGCGGTCAGCAGCCGCCCCACCGGGTAACGGGCCAGGACCTCGGCGAGCGCGGTGTGCGGGACGGGTGGGCTGAGTGTCCCCATCGGCGGAGCGGAGAGGTCGGGGCGGGCCGGGGCGCAGGCGAGGGTCTGGCTGAAAGTCACAGCCAGAGGTTAGGGCCCCCTGGCGGGGGCCCTTGACAAGTCGTCAGATGTGTGCAGTCGGCTGGTCAGTACTGGTGGTCGGCCTGGTGCCGCGCCACGAAGGCGGCCGCCTGGGTGCGTCGCTCCATGCCCATCTTGGCGAGCAGACTGGAGACGTAGTTCTTCACCGTCTTCTCGGCCAGGTGCAACTCGTTGCCGATCTGACGATTCGTCATCCCCTCGCCGATCAGATCGAGGATCCGCCGCTCCTGCTTGGTGAGTTGGGCCAGTCGCTCGTCCTCCTTCTCGCCGCCGTCGCGCAGCCGGGCGAGCACCCGGCTGGTGGCGACCGGGTCGAGCAGCGAGCGGCCGGCCGCGACGTCCCGGACGGCGGTGATCAGGTCGGTGCCGCGGATCGCCTTCAGGACGTAGCCGGAGGCGCCCGCCATGATCGAGTCGAACAGCGCCTCGTCGTCCGAGAACGAGGTCAGCATCAGGCACTTGAGCCCCGGCAGCCGGGACCGGATCTCGCGGCAGACCTCGACCCCGTTCCCGTCCGGCAGCCGGACGTCGAGCACGGCGACGTCGGGGTGGACCGCGGGGATCCGGGTGAGCGCCTCGGCGGCAGTGCCGGCCTCGCCGACCACCTCGATGTCGTCCTCGACCGAGAGCAGATCGTGCACGCCCCGCCGGACGACCTCGTGATCGTCGAGCAGGAATACCCTGATTTGTCCGTTATCAGTCACGACCAAAGCCTCCCATATCACCGTAGGAAAGACCTATCGCCCGCCCAGTCGTCACGGCGTGATCCGGCCAGAGCCATCCAAAACCGATATCGAGAACCCCCTTACGCACAGGCGTCCGCCCGGATAACGTGCGCTGGTGTCCTGAAGGCGCTCGAATTGAGAGCTGCGTCACGCCGTCCGTCACCCCCACCCTTCCGACGGCGGTCCGAGCGCGGCACCCTCGGGGTTGTAGGCCCTGAACAAGTAGGACGTCCTAGCGCAAGCGCGCCAAGGGCGGACGCTGGGTAACGTTCTCGTGAGGGTGCCGTCGGAACAGGATCACCACCTGCCCCGCAGTAGGTGCGCACACCCACGCGCGCCCCGCGAGGCGGTGACCGGACCGGTCACCGGCGACCCCGGGCGGCCGGACAGACCGAGGAGTGAACGTGACCGTCAAAAGCACGGCGAGGGCCCGCAAGAAGGCGGCCCCCGCTGTCCCTGACACCCTCCGCGCCACGGGTAAGGACGCCCAGCCGGAGCTCGTCCAGCTGCTCACCCCGGAAGGCGAGCGGGTCGAGCACCCGGACTACCCCCTCACCACCACTCCGGAGGAGCTGCGCTCCCTCTACCGGGACCTGGTGCTGGTGCGCCGGTTCGACGGCGAGGCCACCGCGCTGCAGCGCCAGGGCGAGCTGGGCCTGTGGGCCTCGCTGCTGGGCCAGGAGGCCGCCCAGGTCGGCTCCGGCCGCGCCATGCGCACCGGCGACTACGCCTTCCCCACCTACCGCGAGCACGGCGTGGCCTGGTGCCGCGACGTCGACCCGCTGAACCTGCTCGGCATGTTCCGCGGCGTGAACCACGGCGGCTGGGACCCGAACGAGAAGAACTTCCACCTGTACACCATCGTGATCGGCGCGCAGACCCTGCACGCCACCGGGTACGCGATGGGCATCACCAAGGACGGCGCCGACGACGCGGTCATCGCGTACTTCGGCGACGGCGCCTCCAGCCAGGGCGACGTCAACGAGGCCTTCACCTTCGCCTCGGTCTACAACGCGCCGGTGGTGTTCTTCTGCCAGAACAACCAGTGGGCGATCTCCGAGCCCACCACCACCCAGACCAAGATCCCGCTGTACCGCCGCGCCTCCGGCTTCGGCTTCCCCGGCGTACGGGTCGACGGCAACGACGTGCTGGCCTGCCTCGCGGTCACCCGCTGGGCGCTCGACCACGCCCGCAGCGGCAACGGCCCGGTGCTGATCGAGGCCTTCACCTACCGGATGGGCGCCCACACCACCTCGGACGACCCCACCCGCTACCGGCACTCCGAGGAGACCGAGGCCTGGAAGGCCAAGGACCCGATCAGCCGGCTCCGCGCCCACCTGGAGAAGGAGGGCCTGGCCGACGAGGAGTTCTTCGCCGCCGTCGACGCCGAGAGCGAGCAGCTGGGGCTGCGGGTGCGCGAGGGCGTGCGCGGCATGCCGGACCCGGACCCGACCCTGATCTTCGACCACGTGTACAGCGAGCCGCACGCGCTGGTCGATGAGGAACGGGCCGAGTACGTCGAGTACGCGGCCTCCTTCGAGGCGGGGGAGAACCTCTGATGGCCGGTCAGCTGAGCATCGCCAAGGCGCTGAACGGGGCGCTGCGCAAGTCGCTGGAGAACGACCCGAAGACCCTCCTCATGGGCGAGGACATCGGCAAGCTCGGTGGTGTCTTCCGGATCACCGACGGCCTGCAGAAGGACTTCGGCGAGGACCGGGTGATCGACTCCCCGCTCGCCGAGTCCGGCATCGTCGGCACCGCGATCGGCCTGGCCCTGCGCGGCTACCGCCCGGTGGTGGAGATCCAGTTCGACGGCTTCGTCTACCCGGCCTTCGACCAGATCGTCTCCCAGCTGGCGAAGATGCACGCCCGCGCGCTCGGGCACGTCAAGATGCCCGTCACGATCCGCATCCCCTACGCGGGTGGCATCGGCGCCGTCGAGCACCACAGCGAGTCGCACGAGGCGTACTTCGCGCACACCGCCGGTCTGCGCGTCGTCACCCCGTCCAGCGCGCACGACGCGCACTGGATGCTGCGGCAGGCGATCGAGTCGGACGACCCGGTCGTCTTCCTGGAGCCCAAGCGGCGCTACTGGGACAAGGGCGAGGTCGGCGACGCCGCCGACCTGGGCCTGCACGAGGCCCGGATCGTCCGGCCCGGCACCGACGCGACGCTGATCGCGTACGGCCCGATGGTCAAGGTCTGCCTGGAGGCCGCCGCGGCCGCCGAGGAGGACGGCCGCCGGCTGGAGGTCGTCGACCTGCGCTCGCTCTCCCCGGTGGACTTCACCACCCTGGAGGAGTCGGTCAAGCGCACCGGCCGGGCCGTCGTGGTGCACGAGGCACCGGTCTTCCTGGGCATGGGCGCCGAGCTGGCCGCCCGGCTCACCGAGAAGTGCTTCTACCACCTGGAGGCACCGGTCCTTCGGGTCGGCGGCTACTACGCGCCGTACCCGCCGTCCCGCGTCGAGGAGGCCTTCCTCCCCGACCTGGACCGCGTGCTCGACGCCGTCGACCGCGCGCTCGCGTACTGATCCCGGGGAGCGAAGATGACCACCGAAGTTCGCTCGCTCCGCGAGTTCAAGATGCCCGACGTGGGCGAGGGCCTCACCGAGGCCGAGATCCTCAGCTGGTTCGTCAAGCCCGGTGACACCGTCACCGACGGGCAGGTCGTCTGCGAGGTGGAGACCGCCAAGGCGGCGGTGGAGCTGCCCATCCCGTTCAACGGGGTGGTCGAGAAGCTGCACTTCCCCGAGGGCACGACGGTCGACGTCGGCACCGTGATCATCTCCGTCGCGGTCGCCGGGGAGGCGGGGGCCGCGGCTCCGGCCGCCCCGGTCGCCGCAGCTCCGGCCGCGCCCGCCGCGGCCGAGGAGGCCGAGCCGGAGCGCCGCGAGGTGCTGGTCGGCTACGGCCCGCGCACCGGCACCGCCCAGCGCCGGGCCCGGCGGACGACCACCACCACGGTCACCGCGACCAAGCCGGCCCCGGCTCCGGTCGCGCCCGCCCCGGTCGCTCCGGCGCAGGCTCCGGCTCCGGTCGCGCCCGCCCCGGTCGCCGAAGGGCCGACCGGGGAGCGGCCGTTGGCGAAGCCGCCGGTGCGCAAGCTGGCCAAGGACCTGGGTGTCGACCTGCGGGACGTCACTCCGACCGGCCGGGACGGCGTGATCACCCGCGAGGACGTGCACGCCCACGCGGCGGCCCAGGCCGAGCCGGTCGCTCCGGTCGCTCCGGCCGGCGAGACCGCGGTGGCCGAGCCGGTCGCGGTGCCGGCGCTCGTCCCCGCCGCGGGCGATGTCCGGGTGCCGATCAAGGGCGTCCGCAAGGCGACCGCGCAGGCGATGGTGGCCTCGGCCTTCACCGCTCCGCACGTCACCGAGTTCGTCCAGGTCGACGTGACCCGCACGATGAAGTTCGTCCGCCGGCTCAAGGAGAGCGGCGAGCTGGGCCGGGACGTCCGGGTCAGCCCGCTGCTGCTGGTCGCCAAGGCGCTGCTCACCGCGATCAAGCGGCACCCCGAGATCAACGCCCAGTGGGACGAGGCGGCCCAGGAGATCGTCATCAAGGGCCAGGTGAACCTCGGCATCGCCGCGGCCACCCCGCGCGGCCTGATCGTCCCCAACATCAAGGACGCCGGGTCCAAGACCCTCTCGGGACTGGCCGTCGCGCTCGGCGAGCTGGTCGAGACCGCCCGCCAGGGCAAGACCTCGCCGGCCGACATGCAGGGCGGGACGGTCACCATCACCAACGTCGGCGTCTTCGGCGTCGACACCGGCACCCCGATCCTCAACCCGGGCGAGGCGGCCATCCTCGCCTTCGGCGCGGTCCGGGAAATGCCGTGGGTGCACAAGGGCAAGGTGGTCCCGCGTCAGGTGACCACGCTGGCGCTCTCCTTCGACCACCGCCTGGTGGACGGGGAGTTGGGCTCCAAGGTGCTGGCCGACGTGGCCGCCCTGCTGGAGTACCCGAAGCGCCTGATCACCTGGGGCTGACCGGTCACCGGAGCGGCCCGCGGAATGACGGAAGGGGCCCTTCCCCGCACCTGTGTGCGGGGAAGGGCCCCTTCGTCGTGACCGGCCGTCGACCAGGTCCTGTCGCCGGACAGGGCCTACCGCTGGGGACGGAGTCGCCGGACGGCGATCAGGACGCCGACGCCGAGGGCGAGGAGTACGGCGGAGGAGACGGCGAGGAAGGTGTCGGTGGAGGAGGCGCCGGTCTGCGCGAGCTCCGGGGTGCCGGCGGGCGCGGTGGTGGCCGGTGCGGCGGTGGGAGCGGCGGACGGGGTGGCGGCGGGCGCCGTGGTGGGCTCGGCGGCCTTGACGGGGGCCTTGTCGGCGGCGGGCTCGGCCTTCTTGGTCTCCTTGGCCGGCGCGGCGGGCTTGGCGGGCTTGGCGGGCTTGGTGGGCGCCGGCGTGGCCGGGGTGGTCGGCTGCGCGGGGGCGGCGGTTCGGGCCACGTGGTAGGTGTGGCTCTCGCCCACCACGTCCGGGAAGCCGGGAGCCTGGGCGAGCGTGCTGATCTGGATCTCCCTCAGGTCCTTCGGTGCCTTCGCGGAGAGGCCCACGCGGAACATGAAGTTGGCCGCGTGGCCGGTCTCCAGGCGCGCGGTGGTGGTGGCGGGGGAGACGACGGTGAAGAGCGTCGGGTCGCAGCCGTGGCGGAGGGCGACGGGCTTCCAGCCGCCGGCGGTGGCCACCTCGACCGTGAAGTCCTCGGTCCGGAGGTTGGCGTTCTCCAGGTCGACGCCCTGCTCCGGGTGGCTCGACGCGGGGTTGTACAGCGCCAGCACCGCGGAGACGTTCTGGTACGGCGCGCCGGTGAAGTTGGTGACGCCGACGCCGACCTCGACCTTGGGGCCGCCCGCGGTGATGGTCTGGCCGTCCGGCGTCATGTGGAAGCCGGACTGGTAGGTGCCGTCGTGCTTGGCCGGGTCGGCGGCCGGGGCGGTGACGGCGGTGGTGTCGCCGGTCTCGTCGCCGCACGCCCAGGCGGTGTCGGTGGCGAGGAACTGGAGGCCGCCGGCGAGGACGGTGGTGGCGGCGAGGACGGCGATGCGGCGGCCGGAGAAGGCGCGGTCGTTCTTCGCAAAACGGTTGATAACGGGCGTGCGCATGACGTGACTCCCCAGGGTCATGTGACGGGCGGTGTGGTGGGTGAAGACGACCGGCCCCGCTCCTCGTGAGCGGAAGCTCCCCCCGGCTCTGCCGGTCTCGCTCTCCGTGCCTTCATCCGTCTAGACGCGCATCCCCGTCGGGGGTTGCAGGTGGGTTCAGAACTTTTTTCGGAAGTCTTCGGAGGGGCGCTTCGGGATACTGCCGGGATGACGGATGAGCTGACGATCAGGCCGGAGTCGACGCCGGTCGAGGGCGGGGAACGTCGGTCGCTGCGGCGGGACGCGTCGGGGCCGGCGCTGCTGGCCGGACTGGTGTGCGTCGCGGTGTCCTTCTCGGGGCCGCTGGTGGTGGTGCTCGCCGCGGCGGCCGCCGGACGGCTGGACGCGGCCCACACCGCGTCCTGGATCTGGGCGGTCGCGATCGGCAGCGGGGTGAGCGGCTTCGCGCTGAGCTGGTGGACCCGGACGCCGGTGATCACCGCCTGGTCCACGCCGGGGGCCGCGCTGCTGGTGACCAGCCTGGGCGGCTACCCGTACCGGGAGGCCGTCGGGGCGTTCCTGGTGAGCGCGGCGGTGGTGACGCTGTTCGGCGTGACCGGCTGGTTCGGCCGGCTGATCGGGGCGGTGCCGGTCGGGATCGTGAACGCGATGCTCGCGGGCATCCTGTTCTCCTTCGGCGCCGGGATCTTCGGCGCCGTGCACAGCGCCCCGGTGCTGGTGGTGGGCGGTTTCGCGGCCTTCCTGCTGGCCAAGCGCTTCGCGCCGCGGTACGCCGTACCGGCCGCGCTGCTGGTCGGCGGGGTGCTGGCGGCGCTGACCGTCGGACTGCCGCTGCACCTGGGCTCGGGCGGGCCGACCGTGCCGGTGCTGACCGTCCCGGCGTTCTCCTGGTCGGCCCTGGTCGGACTGGCGCTCCCGCTCACGATCGTCACGCTGGCCTCGCAGAACGCCCCCGGGCTCGGGGTGATGCGGGCCTTCGGCTACCGCGCGGACGACCGGCTGCTGATCGGCTCGACCGGCGCGGTGTCGATGCTGCTGGCGCCGTTCGGCTCGCCCGGGGTGAACCTGGCGGCGATCACGGCGGCGATCTGCTCGGGCCCGGAGGCCCATCCGGACTCGCGCCGCCGGTACGTCGCGGGGATGTCCTCGGGCGTGCTGTACGTGCTGGTGGGCAGCTTCGGCGGGGTGCTGGTGAGCCTGTTCACGGGGCTGCCGAAGGAACTGATCGCGGTGATCGCCGGCGTCGCTCTGCTGGCCTCCCTGCAGGGCAGCCTGACCGCGGCCGTCGCGGAGGAGCGCGGACGGGACGCGGCGGTGGTGACCTTCCTGGCGAGTGCCTCGGGGATGAGCCTGTTCGGGATCGGCTCGGCCTTCTGGGGGCTGCTCTTCGGGTTGGGCACCCACCTGGTGCTGGGGTTCCGGAAGCGGTGAGCGCTCCGGGCGTCGGGCGGTGGTGGTCGGGCGCGGGCCCTGCCCGCGCGAAGTGATTGGTATGACAGGTATGGCTGGGAGGATGCGGATCGTTCGGCCAGGTCGGTGACATTTGCGGCCGTCGGTGGGGGCGACACGCCGGTCCGGGTACGTCTCCGCTCCACCACCCGGGCGACGCCGGGTGACCGGAACCCCGAGGACGCACCCGTATGCCGCCTGGCAACCCTGGCCGTCTCGTTCGGAGTCTGGCCGCGCTCGTGCTGGTGTCCACCGCCCTGCTCCCCGCCGCCCTGGAGCTGGCCGGCCCCTCGCCGTTCGGGGTGATCGGCCCCGGGGCCCCCGCCGACCGGGCGGTGCCGCCGCACACCGCGGTCCGCGCCGACCAGCGGATACCCGCGGCCGCCCCGACCGTCGACATACGCCGCACCGGGGACCCCTCCAACCGGATCACCCTGGTCCTGCTCGGAGACGGCTACACCGCCGACGAGCAGGACCTCTTCCGGCAGCAGGCCGACCGGGCCTGGCACTCGCTGATGGAGATCGAGCCCTTCCGCACCTATCAGGGCTTCTTCAACATACGGCGGGTCGAGGTGGTCTCCCCGGTCTCCGGGATAGCCGAGACCGAGAGCCGCGGCCGCAACCCCGGCACCCCGCTCGGCATGCACTTCTGGTGCGAGGGCACCGCCCGGCTGCTCTGCGCCGACGAGGCCGCCACCGCCCGGTACGCGGGGGACAGCGCCGGGCCGCAGTATCTGATCGCGCTGGCCAACTCCACCGAGTACGGCGGCGCCGGCGGCACCGGCGTGACCACCCTCGCGGGCGGCAGCCAGGACGCCGGGCGGATCATCCAGCACGAGATCGGCCACACCGTGGGGGACCTCGGCGACGAGTACGACAGCGCCCCGGACGACGCCGACTACCCGAACCTCTCCACGCTCAACGCCGACGACATGCGCAGGAAGCAGACCAAGTGGTGGCGCTGGCTGGGTGCCGAGTCCCCGGACGGCGCCGGCGTCGTCGGGGCGTACCGCGGCGCCAACGGCCTGTACCGGCCCACCCAGGACTCGGTCATGCGCACCCTGGGCAGCGCCTACAACCTGCCCTCGCGCGAGGCGATCATCGAGGAGCTGTACCGCAAGGTCCGTCCGACCGACCCCCCGCACCCGGCGCCCGGCGAGGTGACCGGCCGGCCCCGGCTCGACGTCCGGCCGCTGCCGCTGACCGGGCCGCGGCAGCTGAAGGTGGAGTGGACGGTGGACGGGACCCCGGTGACGCCGCAGTCCGCCGACGGCTCCTGGCTGGACACCGCGCAGCTGGAGCTGGCCCCGGGCCGGACGGCCACCGTGACGGCCACCGTCCGGGACACCACCGACTGGGTGCGGGACGAGGCCTTCCGCGACCGCTACATGACCCGGTCGGTGTCCTGGACGCTGACCGGCTGAGGCCGGGGAGGACGGAACCGGCCGCGGGGGAGCGCACCGGCGGATCCATGGGCCCGCGGGGGCGCGGGTTCGCGTCCGCACGACCGAACCCCGCCCTGGGCCTCCCATCATGGGATGACTAGTCTGGTCGCACTATGACCGTGGAGCCCGCCCGTTCAGCCGCGCCCCCGTCCGCCCCCGCTCCCCGAACCTCCGCCGAACCCCCGGCCGTCCCTGCGTCCGTGCCCGCGCTCGCCCCCGCGTCCGTGCAGCCCGTGCAGCCGGGGCCGCCGGGCGGCCGCGCGGCCTGGCTGGCCTGGTCCGTCGGCGTCAGCGTCTACGTCCTGGCGGTCATCCACCGCACCAGCCTGGGGGTGGCCGGACTCGACGCGGCCGACCGCTTCGGGATCGGGGCCTCGGCGCTCTCCACCTTCTCGATCCTCCAGGTGCTGGTCTACGCGGCCATGCAGATCCCGGTCGGCCTGCTGGTCGACCGGTTCGGGCCGCGCCGGGTGCTGCTGCTCGGGGTCGTGCTGCTGAGCACCGGCCAGCTGGCCTTCGCGTTCAGCTCCTCCTTCGCCCCCGCACTGGCCTCCCGGGCGGTGCTCGGCTGCGGCGACGCGATGACCTTCATCAGCGTGCTGCGGATCGCCGCCCGCTGGTTCCCGGCGGCGAAGAACCCCTTCGTCGCCCAGCTGACCGGCCTGGCCGGGATGGGCGGCAACCTCATCACCACCGTGGTGCTCGCGCAGGCGCTGCACAGCGAGGGCTGGACGCCGACCTTCGCCGCGATCGCGCTGCTCGGCGTCGCGGTGTTCGCGCTGGTCGCGCTCTTCCTCCGGGAGTCCCCGGCGGCGGCGGAACCGATCCGTCCGGTGGAGCACCGGGAACGGCCCCGGACCGGCCGGCAGCTCCGGGACTGCTGGCGGGAACCCGGCACCCGGCTCGGGCTCTGGATCCACTTCACCACCCAGTTCCCCGGCAACGCCTTCGGCCTGCTCTGGGGCCTGCCCTACCTGGTGCAGGCGCAGGGCATGTCCAGGGCCGGGGCCGGCGGGCTGCTGACCCTGCTGGTGCTCAGCAACATGAGCTTCGGGTTCCTCTTCGGCCGACTGCTCTCCCGCACCGCGCGGGCCAGGATGCCGATCGTCCTCACCGTCATCGCCACCACCGGCCTCGGCTGGGCCCTGGTGCTCGCCTGGCCCGGCGGGCACCCGCCGACGTGGCTGCTGGTCGGCATCATCCTGGTGATGGGCAGCAACGGCCCGGCCTCGCTCGTCGGCCTGGACTACGCGCGCTCACGGAACCCCGCGGAACGGCTCGGCACCGCCTCCGGGATCGTCAACATGGGCGGCTTCATCGGCACGATGATCACCCTCTTCGGCGTCGGCGTCCTCCTGGACGCCCTCACCCCGGAAGGCACCGACGGCTACCCCGCCGATGCCTTCCGCTGGGCGTTCTGCTGGCAGTACGTCCCCCTGGCGGTGGGGACGCTGATGATCCTCCGGCTGCGGCGCAAGGTCGCCGCAGCGGAGGCGTAGGGTTTCCGACCTGCGAAGACGCGCTAGCCCTCACGGAAAGTGATGGTCGGCGACGGCATCATCGGCCGTACTCCCGGATGAACGCGGCCATCTGCCGCGGCGTCCCGACGACGCGGGCGCCGTGCAGCTCCGCATACATCGACCCGGGCCCCGGCGCCGACCCGTGGCCGGGGGCGGACCGCGCTGCGCGGTGCAGACGGATCAGGTCCACCAGCTTCAACTTCGGGCAGCCCGGGACGATCCGGCTTCCCCGGATCCCGACCCGCTCCCCACCCCGGCAGGCGAAGTACGCGCCGAACGGTGGCCCGCTGTCCTCCTCCCGGTCCGGCAGGTGGAGGACCATCTCCCCGTGGCGGCAGTGGACCGTCCCGTCCGAGTGGACGGTCAGCCCGGGCCAGTCCTCGTGGTCGATCTCGGCGACGATCCGCACCTGCTGCCCGATCGCCTCGGCCAGGGTCTCCGCCATCCGGCGCTGCTGGGTCGGGACGTCGGTGTCCCCTCGGCGGATGGAGGGGAGCAACTCCTCGGTGACCCAGTCGCGGAACGGCTTCGTGGTGGGTTTGTTCGACCGCATGATCAGCGTGTACAGACCGGTCTCGCTGATCACGTTGAGCGTCGGGTTGCCACGTGTGTAGGGTTTCTGACCTGCGGAATCGTGATTAACCTTCCCGAAAGTTAGGTTAATCGACCGCGAGTTGACGACCCGCGTATGGGTCGGACCGACGACCTGGCGCACCCGGCTGGGGTTCAGCCTGCCGAGTACCGCGCACACGTCCGCCGTGACGAACCACGGTTCCCCGTCGATCATCACGACCCTGATCGGCTGCCCGGTGACCGGGAAGCTCGACCGCACCAGCACCATCTGTTCCCGCTGTTCCTGTTCGTCGTCCATCGGGACGCCCCTCCTTCTTCCGGGTGGTGGCAGGACTGACCGGAACAACGAGGCCGAACAGGTGAGGTGGCTGGTGCCGGGTTGACGCATGGATGCACGAGTGGTGCCGACCCGGCGTGCGGCCGTGCGTGTACGCCGGGTGGCGGGCGCCGGCGGGTCTCAGATGGTGACGGAGAAGTTCGCCAGGACCCGGTCGGCCAGCTCCTTGTCGCCCTCGATCGACACCGGTCCGGGCCGGCCGCGGCCGCAGGCGAGCCGGAGGTACGTCTCCCAGCCCATGGAGAGCTGGACGTCGGGGGCGAGGCTGACCGACTCGTCCACGGTGCAGTGGCCGGTGGCGTCGACCCGGACGGTGCGCAGGAACTCGACCGGGCCGGTGACGTCGAGCACCAGGGCGGTTCCGGCGGGAGCACCGGCCTTGTTGGCGACGGCCTTGGGCAGCAGTTCCAGGAGCAGGTCCCGGGTGATCAGCGCGGCCGGGGCGTCCAGGTTGCCGGGGGCGTCCAGGGCCCGGCGCAGGTCCTGCTCGTGCACCCAGACGTCGAAGGCCCGCATCCGCAGCAGCTCGTGGTACGGGACGTCCCGGGCGAGCGGCCCGGCCGGCCAGCGCACCGGCTCGTCGGGCGTCTGCTTGGCGTTCCGCAGGGCGCGGGAGCGGCGGATGATCGTGTACTCCAGCTCGCTGGTCATCTCCAGCGCGGTGTGGCAGCGGCGCTTGTCGACCGGCAGCTCGACGTAGCGGGCGAACTCGGTGGTCACGTGACGCAGGTCACGCGGCAGCGAGTGGATCGGGCGCGGGTCGCCGAGCAGCTCGGACTCGACCGCGATGACGTGCGAGACGACGTCCCGGACGGACCAGCCCGGGCACTCGGTGGCCCGGTTCCAGGAACCCTCGGGAAGGGGGGCGACCAGCTCCGATATGGACTCGATGCTCTGGGTCCACGCCTCGGTGTAAGCCTGCACGGTCTGGTTGTCCGTCACGGGAATCTCCGGCCCTCCGTCAGCTTCCTTGCCGCCTGCGCCCCGCCGTCACCGCCGGCCGGGTTGGTCCGGCTTCCGGGCGCGCACGCTAACCGCACGTTACGCTGCCGGGAGACAGCTGGGCAGCGCTTTCGGGTGACGATCGTAGGTCTCTTGCGGTGGACGGTGGTACTGTGCGCGCTTCATTGATCCAACTCGCGGTTTCCGACGCCGAGCCGCCCGCCGAGCGGCGGGCCAGGGCGGCGGCACTGGTGCGGGCGCAGCAGGGCGCGGACCTGGTGGTGCTGCCGGAGCTGTGGCCGCTCGGCGGCTTCGCCTACGACCTCTGGTCGGACGGCGCCGAGACGCTGGACGGGCCCACCTCGGACGCGATGGCGGCGGCCGCCCGGGCCGCCGGGGTCTGGCTGCACGCCGGTTCGATCGTCGAACGGGATCCGGACGGGCCGATCTACAACACCTCGATGCTGTTCTCGCCGGACGGCGAGCTGGTGCACACCTACCGCAAGATCCACCGCTTCGGCTTCGACAGCGGCGAGGCGGTGGTGATGGGTGCCGGGCAGGAGATCGTCACCGCGCCCACCGACTTCGCCACCCTGGGCCTGGCCACCTGCTACGACCTGCGCTTCCCGGAGCTGTTCCGGGCGCTGCTCGACGCCGGTGCGCAGCTGCTGGTGGTTCCGGCGGCCTGGCCGGCCCGGCGGCGCGAGCACTGGACGCTGCTGGCCCGGGCGCGGGCGGTGGAGGAGCAGGCCTTCGTGCTGGCCTGCAACACCGCCGGGACGCACGCCGGGGTGGAGCAGGCCGGGCACAGCGTCGTGGTGGACCCGTGGGGCCGGGTGCTGGCCGAGGCGGGGACGGAGGAGCAGGTGCTGACGGTCGAGTTCGACCCGGCCGAGGTGGCGAAGGCGCGGGAGGAGTTCCCGGTGTTGCGGGACCGCCTGCTGGGGATCCCGGCGCCGGTCCAGCGCTGAACCGGGCCGCGCCCCCGGCCGTACCGGAGGGTTGGTTCCGACCCGGCCCCGACGGGTTTGAGAAGATGAGCACTCGTCGTGTTCCCGCCGGCCGAGGGTCGGCCCGATCGGCCCGCCCGAGGAGGTCGCGCCCATGCCTGGCAACGGCGCAGGCGACTCCCCCCGTCCCGTCATCCACCGCAACAGCCTGCGCGAGCAGATCGCCGGCGCCCTGCGCGAGGAGATGATGGCCGGCCGACTGGCGGCGGGCCGCAACTTCACCGTCAAGGAGATCGCCGAGCTGTACGGGGTCTCCGCGACCCCGGCCCGCGAGGCGCTGGTCGACCTCGGCGCGCAGGGGCTGCTGCGGGCCGAGCACCACCGCGGCTTCACCGTGCCCGAGCTGGGCTGGGACGACTTCCTGGAGATCTTCGAGTCCCGGGTCCTGCTCACCGACAGCTTCCACCGGCAGTTCGCCACCCGACGGGCCCTGCCCGACCTCAGCCGGCTGCCCTCGCTGCGCCGCCGCGCCGACGCGGCCGTCCGGGCCGCGCGGGCCGGGAACCTGGACGTGATGGTGGGCTGCGACCGCCGGTTCTGGCAGGAGGTCGCCGGACTGCTCGGCAACCGCCGGATCGCCGACTACCTGGACTGGCTGCGGGTGCAGTCCTGGATGTTCGCCGCCCCCTACCTGCGGGAGATGCCCGACCTGGGCGGAGTCTGCTGGGACCGCCACCCGGACCTGGTCGGCGCTATCGAGGCGCACGACCTGTCCGGCGCGCACCGGATCATCTGCGAGTACAACCTGTCCACCGCCCGGCTGCTGGCCGAGCTGACCGGGCAGCCGCTGGAGTCGGTGACGGTGCTGGGACTGCTCGAGGAGACCACCGGGGCGCTGCCGTCGGCGGGCGCCGTCGACCCGTCGGCCCCGGAGTCCGCGCCCGCGCCGGACCCCGGGGCCGGGGGCCCTGACGCCGGGGGCCCCGCCGACCGGGCCGGCGAGCTCGCCGCCGACCGCGCCACCGGGCCCGCCGGTCGCGGCGAGCGGCCGCTGCGCGGCGACGAGGTCGGCCGGGAGCTCGGCCGCGAGCTGGGACTGGGCCTCGGTCTGGTGCCGCAGCCCCGCTCGGTGCCGTACGGCCGGTTCGGCCGGCGGCTGTCCTCCCCGCCCTCCGAGGCTCAGCGGGGACGGCCCGGTCCGCACGCGGCGCCGGGCCGGTAGGGTGGGCGGGCGTCGGACCGGGCGCCCGCGCAAGGGTCCTCCGGGTGCCGACTCCGCCCCGTCGTCGTCCCGCCCCGCGGGCGATCCCCGCCGCCCGGAGAGGAACTGCCGGCCATGGCCTGCGACCTCTGGCTCGTCCCGCTGGTGGACGTGCTGAGCCACAGCCCCGACAACCCCTTCCGGGACGATCTGGCCCTCTACAACGCGGTGTTGACGTCGCGCGGACTGCCCGAGGTGCCGGTCTACGAGTACGTCCCGGGCTTCAGCGGTGCGGTCGAGCCGATAGCCGCGTTCGACTACGACTCGCTGCACTTCCTGCGCCGCGCCTACCTGCTGGGCCTCACCGGGCTGGACATCACCCCGGTCGACGCGCTCGGCGGCGACTACGAGCAGCTGCTGGAGATGTTCGAGAGCAGCGCCGAACAGTCGCACCTGGTCTGGCACTTCGACCACGCGGGCGCGTACGTGCCGATCGACTTCGCGGTGCCGCTGGTGGACGACGCGCTGCTCGCCACCGGCGGCCCGCTCGGCTCCAGCCACGGACTGCTGCGCGAACTCCAGGCCGTGGCACCGGCGCTGGGCATCGACCCGCTCAACCCGCCGAACCCGACCCGGCCGCTCGGCCCGACCGGCCTGGAGCAGCCGTTCGGGCCGCCGATCGACGACGTGCACCCCTTCGCCCGGGAGCGGCACGCCTGGTCGGGGCTGTACGCGGCGGCGACCAGGAGCGTCACCCAGGGCTCGATGATCGTCTTCGCGTAGGCCCCTCCGAACGCCGCCGCCCGTTCGGAGCTCCGCCGTCCGCTCGGAGCTCCGGGGCCCGCTCGGGCCCCGGGTCCGCTCGGAACTCCGCCGCTCGTTCGGAGCTCCGCCGTCCGCTCGGAACTCCGCCGTCCGCACCGAACCCCGGCGCCCGCTACCGCAGCGGCCCCTCCGGGGGCCGCTGGCGCGGCATGGTGGGCCGGGTGCCCGGCGGCGGCAGCACCCGCACCTGGGCGCCCACCCCCGGCTCGGTGCGCCCGCCCCAGCTCCCGGGGGCCTGGGTGGGCAGCTGGGTCATCGAGGCGCGGAACTCCAGCATCCACTCCGAGGTCTCCGAGCGGACCATGTCCGAGACGTCCTCGCAGAACCGGCGCAGCACGCCCAGGCAGCGCTCGGCGGCCTCGCCCGCGGTGCCCTCGGTCGGGCCGAGCACCTCGCGCACGCACTCCGACGCCCAGTCGAACTGGAAGGCCTCCAGTCGGCGCTGCAGGGCCTGCCCGGTGGAGACGTCCCGCATCCAGCCGGACGTGAGGCCGAAGACCCGGTCGGCGCCGAGGCAGGCGGCGGAGAGCGCCAGGCCGACGTAGCCCCAGCCGGTGCCGTGCGCGAAGCTGCCGGTCAGGTCGACCAGCGGGGCGGTCACCCCGGCCACCGCGAAGCCGGCCGCGGTGAAGCGCAGCAGACGGGCCCACCGGCGCTTCCAGACGCGGTCCCGGCGGTACCACTCGATCGCCTCGACCGCCCGCTCCTCGGACCAGCGGTAGAGCTCCTCCAGCCGCTCGGCGGGCTCGCCCCAGTCCCCGAGCGGGAACTGGCGGGTGCTCAGATCGGTCCGGTGGCGGGTGGAGGCCCGCCGGACCACGGCGGCGGCGGGCGGGTCCTCCTCACCGATCTCCTTGCCCCAGGCACTCTCCTCGGGCTGCATTTCCGGCTGGCTCACCTGTGGGGCTCCCTGTGGCGGGCGGGCGGCTGGGTCTGTCGGCACATCGGCTGACGTGCTGTCCGCCGGTGGTTGTCCAACAGCACTTCTTACCGCCAAATGGCTGACCGTGGGGAACCTTCGCGGTTGATCGTTACCGGTTTCGGCCACCGGAACCCGAGGTGAGCGGGTTGCGGGGCTCGGCGGGATTTCACCCGTCCGAGCGAGGGTCCGGTGACCCGTGGTCGTGACCCGTGCACGCACCGTTCGACGAGCCTCCTCCGATTTGGAGGATTCTCCGCAATCGTCGGCGTACCGACCTCTTCTCCTGGAGGATCCGACGGGACCGGACGGCGGCCGGAACAGGCCACCGACTACGCTTGCGAGGCGTGAAGGTCCTCGTCATCGGCGGCGGCGCCCGCGAACACGCCCTGTGCCGCTCTCTCTCCCAAGATCCCGCCGTGACCGAGCTGCACTGTGCCCCGGGCAATGCCGGGATCGCACAGGTGGCGACGGTCCACCCGGTCGACCAGCTGGACGGTGCGCAGGTCACCGATCTGGCCCGGCGGCTCGACGCCGCCCTGGTGGTGGTCGGCCCGGAGGCCCCGCTGGTCGCCGGCGTGGCCGACGCCGTGCGCGCGGCCGGCATCCCGGTGTTCGGCCCGTCCGCGGCGGCCGCCCAGCTGGAGGGCTCCAAGGCCTTCGCGAAGGACGTGATGGCCGGAGCCGGCGTCCCGACCGCCCGCTCCTACGTCTGCACCACCCCCGAGGAGGCGGCCGAGGCGCTGGACGCCTTCGGCGCCCCCTACGTGGTCAAGGACGACGGGCTGGCCGCCGGGAAGGGCGTCGTGGTCACCTCCGACCGCGAGGCCGCGCTGGCGCACGCCGCCTCCTGCGAGCGCGTGGTCATCGAGGAGTTCCTGGACGGCCCCGAGGTCTCGCTGTTCGCGATCACCGACGGCACCACCGTCGTCCCGCTGCAGCCCGCGCAGGACTTCAAGCGCGCGCTGGACGGCGACGAGGGCCCCAACACGGGCGGCATGGGCGCCTACTCGCCGCTGCCGTGGGCGCCCGACGGCCTGGTCGAGGAGGTCCTGGAGACCGTCCTGCAGCCGACCGTGGACGAGCTGCGCCGCCGCGGCACCGAGTTCTCCGGCCTGCTGTACGCGGGCCTGGCGCTCACCTCCCGCGGCACCCGGGTGATCGAGTTCAACGCCCGCTTCGGGGACCCGGAGACCCAGGTCGTGCTGGCCCGGCTGCGCACCCCGCTGGCCGCCGTGCTGCTGGCCGCCGCCACCGGCACCCTGGACCAGCTGGAGCCGCTGCGCTGGGACGAGGGCGCGGCGGTCACCGTGGTCGTCGCCTCCGAGGGCTACCCGGAGGCGCCGCGGACCGGCGACCCGATCGAGGGCCTGGCCGAGGCCGAGGCCGACGGCACCGCCTTCGTGCTGCACGCCGGGACGAGGGCGGGCGAGGACGGGCAGGTGCTGAGCGCCGGCGGGCGCGTCCTGTCGGTCACCGCGACCGGCGCCGACCTGGCCGAGGCGCGCGAGCGCGCGTACGCCGCCGTGGACCGGATCTCGCTCAAGGGCGGCCGGCACCGCACCGACATCGCGCTGAAGGCGGCCACCGCGTAGGGAAGTTCGGCCGCGCCGGGGGCGCTGCGAGCCGTGGGGACCAACCCCCATGGACGCAGCGCCCCCGGCGTTTCGGGACGGGAGTGGTGCACGGGGCGGACACACCGTTCGGTCGACGGATTCCAGCCCATCGGGTGACAGCACCCGCATCCGGCTGACGTAACGGGGCGCCCGGCCTTATGGTGCGCTGGATCGCAGCGCGCGGGGCCCGTGCGCCGGGGTCGCCGCCGGGTAGCGGCGCTTTCGCGGGGGGATGCTGGACGGCGTCCGGCCGGGGCGGTCGCCGGGTGCTTCGCACCGGACCGGTCGCGGCGTCCGGAATCCGGGCGGCGTCACCGGGACGAGTGGAAACCGGGGCGATCCGGAACGACGACCCGGACCGGGGAGTCGAAAATGTCAGTAACGCCACGCAGCATGCACTACCGGGATCGGACGCCTCCGCTTCCCGGTCGGAACTGATCGTTTCGAGTCGGCTCAGGGCCCGTAGCCGGGCACCCGAGGACTCCGAAGGGGGTGCCGCACCGTATGGCCGCTGTCGACACCGCGCGCGCTCACGCCCAGGCGGTGCTGCGTGTCCGAGGCCTCGCCCGGGCCGCCGCCGTCCTGCCCGCCGCCGTGGCGGTGGTCCTGCTCGCCGGCCGGTTCACCGGCCGGATCGGCGCGCCCGGCGCCGCCGACGCGGCCGGCTGGGACGCCGCCCGCTGGGCGGTCGGCGCGGTCGCCGCGCTGACCCTGCTGGTCGCCGGGCTGACCGCCCGCGCGCTGCGCCGGGCCGAGCCGCCCCGGACCCCCGCCGTTCCGCTGGACCGCACCGCGGCCCCGGAGCTGTACCGGCTGATCGACGAGCTGGCCGACCGGCTCGACGTCCCCGCACCCTCCGCGGTCGCCCTCACTCCGGACTGCGACAGCTGGCTGGAGGACGTCCCGTCGGCCGTCCGGCCGGGCCCGCTGCGACCGCACCCCGAGGCGCCCGCCCCGGTGCTGGTGATCGGCTCGCCCTTCCTCTGGTGGATGCGGGCCGGCGAGCTGCGGGCCCTGCTCGCCCCCGTGGTGGCCGGCACCGCCGCCTCCGCCGACCCGGAGATCGCCGCCGCCCGCCGCTTCCTGCGCAGCCTGGACGCCTGCCTGGACTCCGGTCGGGGCGCGGCCCCCGGGCTCGGCGGCGGCACCCTGGCCGCCCCGCCCCGGCCGCCCCGGCGCGGCCCGGCCGGGCTCGCCGACCGGGTCACCCGCCGGATCACCCGCCGCCTGCTCACCGCCTGCCGAGGCCACTCCGCCGAGCTGGAGCGCTCCGTGGCGAGCTGGGCCTCCGAGCAGGCCAGGGCGGTCGACTACGGCCTGCGGATCGCCGCCCAGGAGCAGGTCGGCCTGGCCTACGCGGGCTGGGACCGCCTGCTCACCCGGGTCGCGCTGCCCGCCTGGCGGCTCGGCCGCCACCCCGCCCACCTCAACGCCGGCGTGGTCGCCGCGCTCACCGAGCTGTCCCGCCGTGACCGGCTGGCCGGCGGGTACGGCAGCCGGCTCGGCGACCGCCCCGCCTGCGACCTGCTGGAGGAGCCCGGCGCCGTCGACCGGGCGGTCTCCCGGCTCGCCGCCGAGCTGTTCTTCGGCCGCCCGGCGGCCGGCGCCTGGCACGAGCTGGAGTGGGCCGACTACCCGGCCGAGGTGGTGGACGCCGGCTGGCGGGCGGGCGCCACCGCCCTGCAGTCCGCCCTGGACCGGCTCGCCCCGCAGTCCCGCCCCGGCTCCCCGACCCTCACCCGGCTGCTGGTCCGGCTCGCCGAGGGCGACGGCGAGCGGCTGGCCGCCGCCCTCGCCGCCCAGCTGGCCCGCACCACCGCCCCTGCCCCGCTGCTCGAACCCGACCGCAGCGGCCGTGACCTGCTGGTCGACCACGTCACCGCGATGGTCTGCTGCGCGGCCGTGGACACCGCCGGCGGCGCGCCCGGCCTGGACTGGCTGGACGGCCCGGTGCTGCAGCTCGGCGGGGTCCGCCGCACCGACCTCGCCGGACCGGTCGCCCAGGCCGTCGAGCAGGGCCAGGACGGCCCGCTGCGCGCCTGGCTGGACGCCGCCGACGTCCGGCTGGAGAAACCCGTACGGCTGTGACGGACGGGACGGCGCTCGGCGCCGCCGCACGCGCCCCCGGACCGGTCGGCCGCCGGTCGTCTCCGCAGGCCGGAGCCCCCCGCCGGAGCGGCCGCGAGAATCGCGGCACCAATCGGCACCGGAGGGTGACGGAGTGCCAGCACTCTGTGGTGTATTGGACGGCACGCACATCCGGGGGGCACGTGCCAACCGGGGCCTCGGTCGAGCGAGGAGTCACGGAAGTGCACTGGGAGGGGCGCGTGGGCACCGAACTCAACCGCCGCTGGGAGTCCGGAACGCACGCGTACAGCGTCTCCGACCCCTTCGGCCAGGGCCCGCTGCCCTGGCTGCGCAGCCCGGACCAGTACCTCGCCGGGGCGGAGGGCGCCGTCCCCTGGTACGTCTCGGTGGACGCGCCCGGTCAGCAGCCGCTGACCGCCGGCGCCCGGCCCAAACCCCCGGTCGGCACCCCGCAGAGCGCCAACGACGTGGACCAGCAGATCAAGGGCTTCGCCTCGGCCGGAGTGATCCGCCCCGGCGGCTCGGTCGACCTCCGGGTCACCGTCAACCCGCCCCGCGAGTTCACCGTGGACGTCTACCGGATCGGCCACTACGGCGGCGACGGCGCCCGCCACATGACCTCCAGCCCGCTGATCGCCGGCCTCGTCCAGCCCGCCCCGATGGTGGCCGACCGGACGGTCTCCTGCCACCACTGGTGGCACTCCTGGCGGCTGCAGGTCCCGGTGCACTGGAAGCCCGGCTCGTACGTCGCCGTGCTGACCACCGCCGACATGCTGCACCGCAGTCACATCCCTTTCACCGTCAGGGACTTCGAGGACCAGGGGCACACCGCCGAGCTGCTCCTGGTGCTCCCCGACGTGACCTGGCAGGCGTACAACCTGTTCCCCGAGGACGGCCGAACCGGCGCCAGCCTCTACCACGCCTGGGACGGCCGGGGCGGCCTGGTCGGCGAGCCGGAGGCGGCCGTCACGGTCTCCTTCGACCGCCCGCACGCCACCGCCGGGCTGCCGCTGCACGTCGGCCACGCGTACGACTTCATCCGCTGGGCCGAGCGCTACGGCTACGACCTGTCCTACGCCACCGCCACCGACCTGCACGCCGGGCTGGTCGACCCGTCCCGGCACCGGGCGCTGGTCTTCCCCGGCCACGACGAGTACTGGTCCGCGCCGATGCGCCGGGCCGCCGAGCGGGCCAGGGACGGCGGCACCTCCCTGGTGTTCCTCTCCGCCAACACCATGTACTGGCGGGTCGAGCTGACCGCGGCCGCCTCCGGCGAGCCCAACCGGCTGCTCAACTGCCGCAAGCGGCAGAAGGTCCGGCCCGGCAGCCCGGCGGCCGGGGTGCCCGGCGCCTCCAGCGCGCTGTGGCGGGACGCGGGCGAGCCCGAGCAGCACCTGCTCGGGGTGCAGTACTCGGGCCGGGTCGCCGCGCCCGTCCCGCTGGTCGCCCGGCACACCGCGCACTGGCTCTGGGACGGCACCGGGCTGCGGGAGGGCGACGAACTGCCCGGCCTGGTGGCCGGCGAGGCCGACCGCTACTACCCCAAGGTGGCGCTGCCCGAGCACACCGAGCGGGTGCTGCTGGCGCACTCCCCGTACCGGGACCTGGCGGGCCGCACCCGCTACCAGGAGACCTCGCTGTACCGGGCGCCCAGCGGCGCGTACGTCTTCGCGGCCGGCACCTTCGCCTGGTCGCCCGCGCTGGGGCGCCCCGGGCTGACCGACGAGCGGATCCAGCGGGCCACCGCCAACCTGCTGGACCGGCTCTGCAAGAACTGAGGTCCACCGGAAAGTCCGCCCTTCGGCGGGCGTGAAAGACTGCGGGGGCAGTGACCTCCCCTTTCGCAGTGCCCCACGCCCGCGAACGACCCCTGAGGACTGAGACACCTTGAGCGGATTTGTCACCAAGCCCGAGCCGGTCCAGGTACCCGGCCTGGTCCACCTGCACACCGGCAAGGTGCGCGACCTCTACCGCACCGAGTCGGGTGAACTGGTCATGGTGGCCAGTGACCGGACGTCCGCCCACGACTGGGTGCTGCCGAACGAGATCCCCGACAAGGGCCGCATCCTCACCCAGCTCTCGCTGTGGTGGTTCGAGCGGATCGCCGACATCGTCCCCAACCACGTGATCTCCACCGAGGTCCCGGCCGGCGCCCCCGCCGACTGGAAGGGCCGCACGCTGGTCTGCCGGAGCCTGGAGATGATCCCGGTCGAGGCGGTCGCCCGCGGCTACCTGGCCGGCTCCGGCCTGACCGAGTACGAGGAGAGCCGCACGGTCTGCGGCATCGCGCTGCCGGAGGGCCTGGAGAACAGCTCCGAGCTGCCCGCCCCGATCTACACCCCGGCGCTCAAGGCCGAGGTCGGCGAGCACGACGAGAACGTGCCCTACGAGGAGACCGCCCGCCGGATCGGCGCCGAGCTGGCGAGCCGGCTGCGCCGCACCACGCTGGACGTCTACGCCCGGGCCCGGGACATCGCCCGGGAGCGCGGCATCATCCTGGCCGACACCAAGTTCGAGTTCGGCCTGCTGGACGGCGAGCTGGTGATCGGCGACGAGGTGCTCACCCCGGACTCCTCCCGCTACTGGCCGGCCGACGACTACGAGCCCGGCCGCTCCCAGGCCTCCTTCGACAAGCAGCTGATCCGCGACTGGCTGGTCTCCCCGGCCTCCGGCTGGGACCGCTACAGCGAGCAGCCGCCGCCGGCGCTGCCCGCCGAGGTGGTCGAGCGGACCCGCGCCAAGTACATCGAGGTGTACGAGCGGCTGACCGGCACCACCTGGGCCTGAGCCGTCCGGAGCGCCCGCGGGCGGCGGCCGGGCTCAGATCCAGCCGTGCTCGCGGGCGATCCGCACCGCCGCGTGCCGGTTCTCCGCGCCCAGCTTGCCGACCGCCGAGGACAGGTAGTTGCGGACGGTGCCCTGGGAGAGCGAGGCCCGCTCGGCGATCTCGGCGATCGAGGTGCCGTCGGCGGCCAGCTCCAGGACGTCCGTCTCGCGCGGCGTCAGCGGGGTCTCCCCGGTGCTGATCGCGTCCGCCGCCAGCTCCGGGTCCACGTACCGGCCGCCGGAGCGCACGGTGCGGATGATGCCCGCCAGGTCGGCGGCCGAGACGGTCTTCGGCAGGAAGCCGCGGACCCCGACCTCCAGCGCCCGCTTCAGGTAGCCGGGGCGGCCGTCCGGCGATCACCTCGGCGACGGTGCCGGTGGTGACGACCTGCCCGCCGTGCATGATGGCCAGCCGGTCGGCCAGCTCCTCGGCCTCCTCCAGGTAGTGCGTGGTGAGCAGCACGGTGGTGCCCTGGGCGCGCAGCTCGCGGACCAGCCGCCAGACGGCGGCCCGCGCCTCGGGGTCGAGGCCGGTGCTGGGCTCGTCCAGGAACAGCACCTCGGGGCGGCCGAGCAGGGCCATCGCGAGGTCGAGCCGGCGCCGTTCGCCGCCGGACAGCTGCTTGACCCGGACGCCCCGGCGGTGGCCGAGGCCGACCAGCTCCAGCGCCTCCTCGACCGGGCGCGCGCCGCTGGTCAGCCCGGACCAGACGCGGCCGGTCTCGGCGGCGGTGAGGTCCCCGGAGAAGCCGCCCTCCTGGAGCATGATGCCGATCCTCGGCCGGACGGCGGCGCGCTCCAGGTGGGGGGTCGTGGCCGAGCACCCGGACGGTGCCGCCGCTGGGGGCGGCCAGGCCCTCGATGAGCTCCATGGTGGAGGTCTTGCCGGCCCCGTTGGTGCCGAGCAGGGCGAACAGCTCGCCGCGGCCGACGGTCAGGTGGACGCCGCGGACGGCGTGGAAGCCGGTGCTCCCGGTGCCGTAGTGGCGGTGCAGGTCGGTGACCTCGATCACGCTGTCGCTGGGCCCGGAGGGGCGGCTCGTTTCCATGCCCCCAGCCTTCCGCCGCCGGGAGCGCGCGGGCAGTGCGCGCCGTCATGACCTCGCGGTGGGGATCCACGGGTCGGCGGTGACAAATGTCACGGACGACGGTCGGGAATGCCGAAGGGCCCCCTCGATCGAGGGAGCCCTTCTTTCTGAGCGGACGACGAGATTCGAACTCGCGACCCTCACCTTGGCAAGGTGATGCTCTACCAACTGAGCCACGTCCGCAGGTCAAACTATTGAGTTGTGCTGTGCTCGCGCACTGCGAGCGGACGACGAGATTCGAACTCGCGACCCTCACCTTGGCAAGGTGATGCTCTACCAACTGAGCCACGTCCGCGTGGTGCCCGGTGGGGCACCCGCCGCCTCTTCGGATCTCTCCGTTGCGGCGACGAGGAATACTCTACAGCATCGTTCGGGGTGGTCGCCCCACCCTTTCGGTCCAGGGTGGGCGGGGCGACCTCGGGCGGCGCCCCGGGCGGGTCAGTTCGCCTCGGCGAACGCCTCGTACACGTGCTTGGGGATGCGGCCGCGGGCCGGCAGTTCCATGCCGCGGGACAGTGCCCAGGCGCGGACGGCGGCGGGGTCGGGGGTGAGCGCGGTGCGGCGGAAGGACTTTCCGGTGCGGCTCTGGCGACGGCCGGCGGCGACGAACGGGGCGAGGGCCTCGCGCAGCTTTTCCGCGTTGTCCACGGACAGGTCGATCTCGTACGACTTCCCGTCGACGCCGAAGTGGACGGTTTCCGCGGCGGCGCCGCCGTCCAGGTCGTCGGAGAGCGTGACAACTACACGCTGAGCCATGGGCGTCAATCCTCTCGGCAATTCGGCCACCGGTCCGCGGGGTACGCCCCGGGGCCTGATGTGCACCAACTCGCGCAAGCGCATACGGGCAGGCCCGGTGGCCCGCCTGATACGCAGCACTTGTCGCGACAGGTGGCCCTATTCTGCACCCGAAGGGGGTCGAAATCGAAGAGTCCGGCATTCTTTTCCGGATATTCACGTGTCTTCGCGGGACTGCCGGATACCGATGTGCGGGACGGGCGGTTCTGTCCCCAAGTGCCGTATTCGGGTGTTCTCCGGGGGTGTCGTTCGGGGTGCCGAATCCGTGGAAACCGGCCGCTGGGGGCGGGGGCTCGGGGGCCCGGATCCCTTGCGGCGTAAGGGTCCCGGGTCTACGCGCGTCGCTATCCCCGGCCAGCAATCCTGCCCGAAACCACCGGTAGTCTGGAGTTCCCCCGCCTCACCGAAGACACCACCGGGAGTGCCAGTGGCACGCGTCGTAGTCGACGTCATGCTCAAGCCGGAGATCCTCGACCCCCAGGGACAGGCGGTGCAGCGCGCACTGCCCCGTCTCGGATTCACCGGGATCGCCGACGTCCGCCAGGGCAAGCGTTTCGAGCTGGATGTGGAGGGCCCGGTCGACGACGCGGCGCTCGCCCGTATCCGCGAAGCCGCCGAGACCTTTCTCGCCAACACCGTGATCGAGGACTTCACCGTCCGGGTCGAGGAGGAGGGCAAGTGACCACCCGCGTAGGCGTCGTCACTTTCCCCGGCTCGCTCGACGACCGCGACGCCCAGCGGGCGGTCCGCCTCGCCGGCGCCGAGCCGGTCGCCCTCTGGCACCGTGACAAGGATCTCCACCAGGTCGACGCCGTCGTCCTGCCGGGCGGATTCAGTTACGGCGACTATCTGCGCTGCGGTGCGATCTCCCGCTTCTCCCCGGTGATGGAGACGGTCATCGAGCAGGCGAAGCTCGGAATGCCGGTCCTCGGTATCTGCAACGGCTTCCAGGTGCTCTGCGAATCCCACCTGCTGCCCGGTGCGCTCACCCGCAACGACTCGCTGCACTTCATCTGCCGCGACCAGAAGCTGCGCATCGAGAACGCCGGCACCGCCTGGACCCGGGATTACGCGGCCGGCCAGGAAATCGTCGTGCCGCTGAAGAACGGCGAGGGCCGCTTCGTCGCCGACGAGCACGTCCTGGACGAGCTGGAGGCGGAGGGCCGGGTGGTCGCCCGTTACCTGGACGTCAACCCGAACGGTTCGTACCGCGACATCGCCGGCATCACCAACGCCGCCGGCAACGTCGTCGGCCTGATGCCGCACCCGGAGCACGCCGTGGAGCCGCTCACCGGTCCGACCACCGAGGGCCTGGGCTTCTTCACTTCCGTCCTGAAGCAGCTGGTGAACGCCTGATGAGCCTCGACACCGTCAAGAACGCCGAGCAGACCCCGGACGCCGCCCAGCCCTGGGCCGAACTCGGTCTCAAGGAGGACGAGTACGCGCGCATCCGGGAGATCCTCGGCCGCCGCCCCACCGGCGCCGAGCTCGCGATGTACTCCGTCATGTGGTCGGAGCACTGTTCGTACAAGAGCAGCAAGGTCCACCTGAAGCAGTTCGGCGAGAAGAAGCCCGATTCGGACGCGATGCTCGTCGGCATCGGCGAGAACGCCGGTGTGGTCGACGTCGGCCAGGGCTACGCGGTCACCTTCAAGGTCGAGTCGCACAACCACCCGTCGTACATCGAGCCCTACCAGGGCGCGGCCACCGGCATCGGCGGCATCGTGCGCGACATCCTCGCCATGGGCGCCCGCCCGGTCGCCGTGATGGACCCGCTGCGCTTCGGTGCGGCCGACCACCCGGACACCCGCCGCGTGCTGCCCGGGATCGTCGCGGGCATCGGCGGCTACGGCAACTGCCTGGGCCTGCCGAACATCGGCGGGGAGGTCGTCTTCGACTCCTGCTACCAGGGCAACCCGCTGGTCAACGCGCTCTGCGTGGGCGTCATGAAGCACGAGGACATCCACCTCGCGCAGGCCTCCGGTGCCGGCAACAAGGTCATCCTGTACGGCGCCCGCACCGGTGGCGACGGCATCGGCGGCGTCTCGGTGCTGGCCTCCGAGACCTTCGACGACACCAAGCCGGCCAAGCGCCCAGCGGTCCAGGTCGGCGACCCGTTCCAGGAGAAGCTCCTGATCGAGTGCACCCTGGAGATCTTCCGCGAGAAGCTCGTCAAGGGCATCCAGGACCTCGGCGGCGCCGGTCTGTCCTGCGCCACCAGCGAGCTGGCCTCGGCCGGCTCCGGCGGCATGCGGATCGAGCTCGACACCGTGCACCTGCGCGACCACACGCTCTCGCCCGAGGAGATCCTCATGAGCGAGTCGCAGGAGCGCATGTGCGCGATCGTGGAGCCCGACAAGGTCGACCGCTTCCTGGAGATCTGCGAGAAGTGGGACGTCATCGCCAACGTCATCGGTGAGGTGACCGACGGCGAGCGCCTGGAGATCTACTGGCACGGCGAGCTCGTGGTGGACGTCCCGCCGCGCACCGTCGCCCACGAGGGCCCGACCTACCAGCGCCCGTACGCCCGCCCGAGCTGGCAGGACGCGCTGCAGGCCGACGCCCCGACCGCCGAGCGGCTGGCCCGCCCGACCACCGGCGAGGGCCTCAAGGCCGACCTGCTGAAGGTCGTGAGCCACCCGAACCAGGCCTCCAAGTCCTGGATCACCGACCAGTACGACCGCTACGTGCTCGGCAACACCGTGCTCTCGCACGGCGAGGACTCGGGCATGATCCGGATCGACGACGAGACCAACCTCGGCGTCTCGGTCGCCACCGACGGCAACGGCCGCTTCGCCAAGCTGGACCCGTACACCGGCGCCCAGCTGGCCCTGGCCGAGGCGTACCGCAACGTCGCGGCCGGCGGCGCCAAGCCGCTGGCCGTCTCCGACTGCCTCAACTTCGGCTCCCCCGAGGACCCGGACGTGATGTGGCAGTTCGCCGAGGCGACCCGCGGCCTGGCCGACGCCTGCCTGGTGCTCGGCACCCCGGTCACCGGCGGCAACGTCTCGCTGTACAACCAGACCGGCGACGTCGCCATCCACCCGACCCCGGTGGTCGCGGTGCTCGGCGTCATCGACGACGTCACCCGGCGCACCCCGGTCGCCTTCGCCGAGGAGGGGCAGCTGCTCTACCTGCTCGGCGACACGGCGGACGAGCTCGGCGGCTCGGCCTGGTCCCAGGCGGTCCACGACCACCTCGGCGGTCTGCCGCCCAAGGTCGACCTGGAGCGCGAGCGGCTGCTCGGCGAGATCCTGATCTCCGCCTCGCGCGACGGCATGATCGACGCCGCGCACGACCTGTCCGACGGCGGCCTCGGCCAGGCGCTCGTGGAGAGCTGCCTCAAGGGCGGCCACGGCGCGCGGATCGTCGTGCCCGAGGGCATGGACCCGTTCGTCCTGCTGTTCTCCGAGTCGGCCGGCCGCGCCGTCGTGGCGGTGCCGCGCAGCGAGGAGCTCCGGTTCAACGACATGTGCACCGCGCGTGGCCTGCCGGCCACCCGGATCGGTGTCGTGGACGGCGACAGCATCGATGTCCAGGGGCAGTTCAGCGTGACGCTGGCCGAGCTGAAGGACGCCCACACCGGCGTCATCGAGGCCCTGCTGGCCTGACGCACCCGTCCTGAGGGGTGGTCGGCTCCGTGGAGCCGACCACCCCTCGGCGTATCTTGGGGCCCATGCCTGCCAAGTCCCGTACGTACCAGCCGCAGAAGGTCCGCGCCGCACTGGCCGCACAGACCGGGGCGCTGCGCTCGGCCGTGGACGGCCTCACCGCGGAGCAGCTGGACCTGCCGACCAGGCTGGGGGAGTGGACGGTCCGGGACCTTCTGGCGCACCTCGCCGTCCAACTCGACTTCGTACCGGCGCACCTGGACGATCCGCTCCAGGGCAGGCCGTCCCTGGACCTGTCGGGGTGGGCGGCGGGGGTCGGCACCGTCGCGGCCGTGCTGGACGAGCAGGCCAGGGAGCGGGCCGCGGCGGACTTCGGCGGGGACCCGTCCTCGGTGGCCGCGGCCTTCGGGCGCGCCGCGGACGCGCTGACCGGACTGCTGGAAAGACCCGAAGCGGCCGACCCGACACGGCGGTTCGAGATCCGCCTCGGCTCGATGACGCTCGCCGACATGCTGGTGACCCGCCTGGTGGAGACCGTCGTGCACGCCGACGACCTGGCCGACTCCCTCGGCCTGGACGCCTTCCCGCACGACCGGCAGGCCCTCGCCGCCGTCTCCCGGATGCTGGCCGACGCCTTTGCCGACCGCGCCCCGGGCGGGGCGGTCGAGCTGCGGATCCCGCCGTACGCCGTGGTGCAGGCCGTCGAGGGCCCGCGGCACACCCGCGGCACCCCGCCCAACGTGGTCGAGACCGACCCGCTGACCTGGATCCGGCTCGCCACCGGCCGCACCACGTGGGCCGCCGCGGTGGACGCCGCCGCGCTGTCGGCCTCGGGTGAACGCAGCGACCTGAGCGGGTACTTGCCGGTGCTGGGCTGACGAGAGCGGGGTCGGCCTGCGCTCGGCTCCGCGCCGCCGGGACCGCGCGGTGCGGGCACTACGGGGCTTCGCGGCACCGGCGGATTCACGGCACTGGCGGCTTCGCGGCACTGGCGGGTTCACGGCACTGGCGGGTTCACGGCACCCCTGGGGTCCTGGCACCGGCGGGTTGCGGCACCGCCGGGGTGTCAGGGCACCGACGGCCCGCTCAGGTACGTCCCGTCCGCCGAGTACGGCCAGGCGTTGGGGGTGCAGCCCTTGAGGCCGTAGATCTGCTGCATCATCGCGGGCGCGGGCTTGCCCGGCCCGGGGCAGGTCTCGTGGCCGTGGCCGATCCGGTGGCCGACCTCGTGGTTGACGATCAGTGCCCGGTAGTCCTCGATCGGCCCGCTGAACTGCGGTGAACCAGTGTTCCAGCGCTTGGAGTTGACCAGCACCTGGTCGCCGACGTTGCAGTTGACCTCGCCGTGGGTGTCCAGGCCGGAGGCGCCGCAGATCCGGTCCACGGTGGCGGGCGAGGCGATCTTCACGGTGAAGTTGTACGGGCCGCTCGCGACGAGTTGGAAGCCGTCCTTCTGGTCGGTGGTCCAGCCGCGCGGGTCGCCGAGGATGCCGTGGATCTGGGCGGCGGCGGCCGAGGCGTCGATGCCGATGCCGTCCTCGACCTCGACCCGGTAGCGGCGCACGTTGCCGCGGCCGACCGGCTTGGCGGTGGCCGGGGCGATGGTGAAGGTGCCCGCGCCCTTGGTGGGGCCGGCGTCCGGCTCGGTGGGGGTGGGCGTCGGGGTCGGCGTCGGCGTCGGAGCGGGGGCGGCGGTCGGCGTGGGCGTCGGTGCCGACGCGGGTGCCGCCTCCGCGGGCGGGATGGCCCGGGCCTGGGTGGCGGGAGTGGCCGTCGGCGTGCCGGAGGGCCGGTTCAGCAGGAGCACCGAGGCGCCCAGCACCAGGACGGACAGCACCAGCGCCGTGAGCATGCCAGGGCCGACTCTCCGACGTGGCCGGCGGCGTCTCCGGCCGCCCTTGCGGTTCGGGGCGGCTCGCCTACAGGCGGGTCGGGATTCGGGCACGAGCGTCACCATGACATGGCGAACGGGTGAATGTCCATGTACCCGGTATGCAGATCGCGTGGCGGCCGTCGACCCTCCGCGCCGGGCACCCGCGCGATGCGGCGGTTGACCCCCGCGCCTCGGGTGGCAGACTTCAGGGCATGGCGATTCACAGGAATCTTCTCGACGGTCCCGAACCGACCCTCCTGCCTGAGGAGGAGCGGCCCTACCGGATGCTGGCGGAGGAGTCGGCCTCACCGACCCAGGTGGCGGCCGACTTCCCGGCCTTCTGCCTCGCCTGGGCCATGCTCGCCGACGACGCCTACGCGGCCGGCCGGTACGTCGAGTCGTACGCCTACGCCCGCACCGGCTACCACCGGGGCCTGGACGCGCTGCGGCGCAACGGCTGGAAGGGCCACGGCCCGGTGCCGTGGGAGCACCGCGGCAACCGCGGGTTCCTGCGCTGCCTGGCCGCGCTCGCGCGGGCGGCCGGCGCGATCAAGGAGACCGAGGAGGAGGCCCGCTGCTGGCAGTTCCTGAAGGACAGCAGCGCGGAGGCGTACGCGGAGCTCAAGCAGTAGCAACCCCCGGACGTGCGGGTGCCCCCGGCGGTCCTCCGCCGGGGGCACCCCCGTCCCGTACGGCCGTCGCGGTCGCTCGACGCGACCGCCGGGCTCACTTCAGGCGCTTGCCGGCCGAACGCAGCTGCTCGGCGGCCTCGACCACGCGGGCGGCCATGCCGGCCTCGGCCAGCTTGCCCCAGGTGCGGGGGTCGTAGGTGTTCTTCTTGCCGACCTCGCCGTCGACCTTCAGCACGCCGTCGTAGTTGGCGAACATGTGGCCGGCGACCGGGCGGGTGAAGGCGTACTGGGTGTCGGTGTCCAGGTTCATCTTCACGACGCCGTTCTCCAGCGCGGTGGCGATCTCCTCGGCGGTGGAGCCCGAGCCGCCGTGGAAGACGAAGTCGAACGGGTCGGTCTTGCCGTACTGCTTGCCGATCGCGTCCTGCAGCTCGCGCAGCAGCTCCGGCTTCAGCACGACGTTGCCCGGCTTGTACACGCCGTGCACGTTGCCGAACGAGGCGGCCAGCAGGTAGCGGCCGTTCTCGCCCAGGCCCAGCGCCTCGGCGGTGCGGACGGCGTCGTTGACGGTGGTGTACAGCTCGTCGTTGATCTCGTGGGAGACGCCGTCCTCCTCGCCACCGGTCGGGGTGATCTCGACCTCGAGGATGATCTTGGCGGCGGCGGCCTGGGCCAGCAGCTCCTGGGCGATGGCCAGGTTGTCGGCGAGGGTCTCGGCGGAGCCGTCCCACATGTGCGACTGGAACAGCGGGTTCTCGCCCTTGGCCACGCGCTCGGCGGAGATCGCCAGCAGCGGGCGGACGTAGCCGTCCAGCTTGTCCTTCGGGCAGTGGTCGGTGTGCAGCGCGACGGTGATGTCGTACTTGGCGGCGACGATGTGGGCGAACTCGGCCAGCGCGACGGCGCCGGTCACCATGTCCTTGTTGTGCTGGCCGCCCAGGAACTCCGCGCCGCCGGTCGAGATCTGGATGATGCCGTCGCTCTCGGCCTCGGCGAAACCGCGCAGCGCGGCGTGCAGGGTCTGCGACGAGGTGACGTTGATGGCCGGGTAGGCGAACTTGCCCGCCTTGGCCCGGTCCAGCATCTCGTTGTAGACCTCGGGAGTTGCGATGGGCATGCGATCCGCTCCTGTCGGGTTGCGGCGTACGGACGGTGCTGTCCGACGCTGTGTACGCCTTCTTGACGACTCCGTGCCGGCCCGCCGACGCGCGGCGTTGCGAGGTGGCTCTCCGGCACCAAGGTATCGAGGCGACCTCCGCGGTACGGCCACGAGGGTGGTGGAGCCGCCGCGGACCGGGACGCCTCGGACATCTTCCCAGACTCGTGCCCGCAGGTCAGCAGGAGCCCGCCAGTCGAAACGCCGCGGCCCGGGGCCGGTGGGGCGGGTGGGGCGGCCCTGCCGCGGCGCGGCCACCCGGCCTTGCCGCGGCCCGGGCACCCGGCCCTGCCGCGGCGCGGGCGCGGGCCCCCGGGCCGGGTACGGGGGGCCCGCGGCCACCGTGCGCCCGACCGGTCGCAAGGTACGCCCGCTATCCTGCGCCCGTGGACTACAACCAGCTGGCCGTCAACCTGCTCGACGCCAAATCCCTGATCTCGTCCCTCGGCGCCATCGGGCTGATCGCGATCATCTTCGCGGAGACCGGCCTGCTGGTCGGCTTCTTCTTCCCGGGCGACTCGCTGCTGATCCTCGCGGGCGTCGCCGCCTCGAGCGCCGCCTCGTCGGTGCTCGGTGACGGCGCCAGGCTGCCGATCGCGGTCCTGCTCGTCGGCTGCCCGATCGCGGCGATCGCCGGCGCCCAGCTGGGGCACCTGATCGGGGCCAAGGTCGGGCCGAAGATGTTCGACAAGCCCGAATCGAAGATCTTCCGCCGCGAGTACGTGGTGAAGGCGGAGGAGTACTTCAACAAGTTCGGCTCCGGCAAGGCCGTGGTGCTGGCCCGCTTCATGCCGATCATCCGGACCTTCCTCAACCCGGTCGCCGGCACCCTGGAGATGCCCGCCAGGACGTTCTTCCTGTGGAACGTCGTCGGCGGTGTGCTCTGGACCGAGTCCATGCTGCTGATCGGCTACTTCTTCGGCGACGCGCTGGCCCCGGTGATCGACAAGTACCTGATCCCGGCGGTGCTGCTGATCGTGCTGCTGTCGCTCTCGCCGATCCTGGTCGAGGTCCTGCGCGAGCGCAGGAAGAAGAAGGCGGGCGGCGCCGAGGGCGTCGACGAGGCCCCGGCGCAGGCCGGTGGCGGTCGGCACCGGCGCGGCTGACCCCGCACGCACCGGAGGGCCGGGCCCGTTCCACGTGTTTCACGTGAAACGGACCCGGCCCTCCGTCGTCCACCGGGCGGGTCAGAGACCCAGGTCGTCCAGGGTGTACGCGGTCACGTACTCCAGGCCCTGCTCCGCGACGGCACCCGCGCCGCCGCGCTCCACGATCACCGCGACGCCCACCACGTCGGCGCCCGCCTCGCGCAGCGCCTCGACCGCCTGCAGCACCGAGCCGCCGGTGGTGGAGGTGTCCTCGACCGCCAGCACCCGCCGGCCCTTCACGTCCGGGCCCTCGATCCGGCGCTGCAGACCGTGCGCCTTGCCGGTCTTGCGGACCACGAAGGCGTCCAGCCGCCGCCCGCGCGCGGCGGCGGCGTGCAGCATCGAGGTGGCCACCGGGTCGGCGCCCAGGGTGAGACCGCCGACGGCGTCGTACTCCAGGTGCGAGGTCGCGTCCAGCATCACCCGGCCGACCAGCGGGGCGGCCTCGCCGTCCAGCGTGATCCGGCGCAGGTCGACGTAGTAGTCGGCCTCCTTGCCGGAGGAGAGGGTGACCTTGCCGTGCACGACGGCCTTGTCCTTGATCTGCGCCAGCAGGGCGTCGCGGTCGTTGCTCATGAGCGTTCAGTCTAGGCCCTGTGCTCGGCCCGCCGCCCGCCCGGCAGCGCCCGCGACGCTCTCCGCTACCGCCGCCGAAGGGCCCTGACCAGCACCACGGCACCGCCCAGCAGCGCCACCGAGCCGCCGATCACCCACGGCACCGCGCTGCGGCCGCCGGTGCCCGGCACCACGATCCCGCCGGCCTCGCCACCCCAGCGGGACGCCGCCCGGGCCCGCGCGCTACGGGCCGGCAGCGCCGGGGCGTACGGCCCGCGCGGCGGGGCGTGGTCCACCTCCTCGGCGGACCGGCCGACGATGCTGCGGCGCACCGGGCCGGAGAGCACCGGCTCGTCCTCGTACGCGAACAGCGGCTCGACGGGGACCTCCTCGGCGACGGCGTCCCGCCCGGCGGAGCCGTCCTCGACGTCGTCCGCCGCCTCGACGGCGTCCCGGTCCCCGCCCCCGGACCCGTTCCGGTCGTCCTCGTCGTCCGTCTCGTCCGTCTCGTCCAGGTCGTCCTCGACATCGGCGTCATCGGCGTCATCGGCGGCGGAGCCGATGGGGAGGCCGAAGCGCTCGGCGTCGGCGTCGGAGAAGGCGATCAGGTCGGAGAGGTCGTCGTCCAGGTCGTCGCCGGGCTGGTCCTGGCGGTCCTCGATGAAGACGACCCCGGCGGTCGCCGCCCCGGCGTCCTGGTCCTGCTCGTCGTCCTGCTCGTCCTGCTGCTCGCCCTCGGGGGCGACCAGGGCGGTGGCGAACCTGTCCAGCAGCCGGCGGCCGGTGGCGTCGAGGGTCTCCTCGTCGAACTCGGTCAGCCGACCGGTGGCGCTCAGGTCACCGGTGAAGCGGATCACGGCGGAGCCGTCCTCGGCGCCGTCGGCGACGCTCACCCGGACGGTGGCGGTCGCCTCCCCGCTGCCCCGCGCCTCCTGGCCCTCGGCGAGCACGGTCAGCACGCCCTTACGGCCCTCGATCAGCGACAGCACGCCCTTGTAGGTGATCGTGGAGCCGCCGATGCGCAGCTTCAGCCGCCCGCCGATCTCCTCGGCCGACCCGCCCCCGACGGCGGCCGGCTCGGTGCTCAGTCCCGGCACACTCCGCGCCAGCAGCGCCGGATCCTGCAAGGCCTGCCGCACCAGCTCGGCGGACATCGGGACGACAACCTCATGCTCCATGCCACGGAGCCTACCGACCCGACCGCGCCCGGTCCCTACCCACCACCACCCGACTTTCCCCGCCCCACCCCGACACCCCTCGCCCCACCCGCCCCCGACCTCGGCTCCCGTCCCCCGGCCCCGCCTCGGCGGCCCCGCGCGCCGCCGCAGCCCGTTCGGGTCGGGGGAGACCACGCCCGGGGCGGACGAGCGGATCGTCCTCGCAGGGGCGCGTGGCAGGGTCAGCGGGGTCCGAGGAGGGTGAGGGCGGCCGGGGGCCGGGTGGGGCGGGCGGCGTCGAGGTGGACGGTGGAGGCGCGGAGGGTGTCGGGGGTGAGGGCGCGGGGCGGTGGGGCGTCGGGGGCGAGGGTGAGCGGGGGGTGCGTGGCGGCGGCGAGGAGGTAGTTCTGGGCGGTGTCGGGCTGTCCGGGGCGGCAGGTGGCGGTGGGGCTGCCGGGGACGGCGTACGGGGCGGTCCGCAGTCCGGCCGTCCGCAGGCCGGACTCGATCTGCCAGAGGCCGTCCGGGTCGCTCCCGGCCCGGACGGCGATCCGGCCGCCGGGGGAGAGCAGCCGGGCGGCGAGGCCGTAGAACTCCTGGGAGTGGAACTTGACCGGTCCGCCGTCGGCCGGTGCGGGCAGGTCGGCGAGGACCACGTCGTACGGCCCCTCCCCGCCGGCGGCGTCCGCGCCGCGCAGCCAGGCCATCGGGTCGGCGGCGGTGGTGCGGACCCTGGGGTCGTCGAGGGAGTGGTCGCCGAGCGCGGCGAGCGCGGGGTCGGCGCGGGCGAGCCGGGGGAGGGCGGGGTCGGCGTCGACCAGCCGGACGGAGCGCACGCCCCGGTGCCGCAGCACCTCCCGCAGGGCGAGCCCGTCTCCGCCGCCGAGCAGCAGGACCCGGCTGTCCGGGCCGGCGGCCATGGCCGGGTGGACGAGCCCCTCGCTGGCCCGGTACTCGTCGGGCCCGCAGACGGCGAGCCGCCCGTCCAGGTAGAGCCGGAGCGGGCCCTCGACGGGGCCGGTGAGCACGATCTCCTGGTGGCGGCTGCGGGTGGCGTAGCGGACCTGGTCGCCGTAGAGGGCGTGCCGGGCGGCGCGTTCGACGGCGTCGGAGCCGGCCGCGGCCGCGGCGAGTGCGGCGAGGACGAGCAGGCAGCCGCCCCAGAGCAGCCGTCGTATCCGCGGGGCGGGTTCCTCCCGGAAGAGCCAGAGCACCACGGCGGAGCCGGCGAGGGCGTTGACGGCGCCGGTGAGGAGGGCGCCGTCGCCGGGGCCGAGCGCGGGCAGGATCAGGAACGGGAAGGCGAGGCCGCCGATCAGCGCGCCCACGTAGTCGGCGGCGAACAGGTCGGCCGCGGCGCGTCCGGCGTCCTCGCGGCGGATCCGCTGGATGAGGGTCATCAGCAGGGGGATCTCGGCGCCGATCAGGATGCCGATGAGACAGGTGAGGCCGACCATCGCGGTCTGGTAGTGGCCGAGCCAGGCCCAGCAGGAGTAGAGGCCGAGGACGGAGAGTCCGCCGGTGAGGGCGAGGGCGCATTCGACCAGGGCGAAGGCGGTGGCGGGCCGGCGGGTGAGCCGCTTGGCGAGCAGGGAGCCGAGGCCCATCGCGAACACCATGACGGACAGCACGACGGAGGTCTGGGTGACGGTGTCCCCGAACAGGAAGTCGCCGAGCGCGACGAGTTCGAGTTCGTAGACCAGTCCGCAGGCTGCGCAGACGAAGGCGGCGACCAGGACGGTCAGGCGGGCGAGCCGGGGGCGGGATCGCAGCCGGGACCGACGGCGGGCGGGCAGGGGCGCGAGGCCGTGCCCGGGCCTGGGTGGGGTGCCGTCGTCGAGGTCCACTCGCGGGCGGGCGGGTGGACCGGCCGGATGGTTGATCACGAACAAACGCTAGGGGACGTGCGGGACGGATGGCTGCGCCCATCCGACGGACAGCGGACGGTATCGGATTGACGAATCGTTCCTGCGTGCGATTCAGGAGCCTGCGCCGTGCAGCGTATGCCCGGCTCGGTGTGCGTGCCCGGGGTTTCGGCGGTCATGCTCCGGACACTACGAGTGAGGAGCGGGTGCACACCAGTTGGCCCTCCTGCGGGTAGGCGTGCCAGGTCCGCCAGAGCAATCGGTCGGTGCCGCCCTGGGTGACCAGGGCGGTGAAGGCGCTGGGATCGCCGGGGAAGACCCCGGCGAGGCCCCTCGGGTGGCCCTCGACCAGGGCCAGCAGCTCCTGGGCGCGGGCCGCGAAGTCGTGCGGCGGCAGCGCCTCGATCCGGGCGGCGAACTCGTACTCCCAGCCGCCGACCTGTTTGGCCACCCGGGCCGGCAGCGGGGTGCGGCGGCCGGGCAGGCAGGCGACGGTCTCCAGGCAGTGGCCGGGACCGGCGTCGATCACCACCTGGTGCGAGGCGCCCAGCAGCCGCAGCTGGAGCGTGCCGGTGGGGTGCGGACGGCCGCCTCCGTCGAGTCTCAGGTCGCGGACCGCCAGAGCGGGCAGCGGCTCGCCGCCGAGGCACCAGGCGAGGTCACCGGCGCGGGTGTCCGTGTAGGAGGTCTGCAGTGTGGTGAGCATGCTCGGCTCCGCGTTTCAGCTCCGTGCGCGCCCACCGAGCAGCAGCGAGTAGGCCTAGGCGATGGCGAGGCTGTTCGTGGCTGTACGGCCCTGGGCGCGGCCGACCGTGGAAGGAAGGATTCCGGCTGGAGATTCAGCAGCAGAGAAGCACGAATACGCCGGGTCCGCCGGTGATTTACCCAACTTTGTCAAGCATTCACCGTTTCGAGCACACCCGCTTCCCGGCTCTGATCGACCCGGTGTGCGACTCTGCACAGCGCGCGCCCCTGTCGCCGGGTTGTGCGCCGTGCGCGCCGGTCGTGCGCCGTCAGCGCGCATCACGCGCCGCCGCCCTCCTCGCGGGGTGCGGGGAGGGCGGCGGTTCCGTGCCGGAGGGGCGGTCGGTTTTGCCTTGGTGGCACGAAGTGGGTAAGCGGCGAAGGGGAGTTGATGGAGCGTCAGAACAGCTGTCCGGGGGTTCCCGCTGCTGTTCGATCGGCGTGGAAGGGGGCGCGCGGGGCCCTCAGAGGCGCTGCAGACGAGCCACGGCCTCCTGGAGGACGTCGTCCTTTTTGCAGAAAGTGAAGCGGACCAGGCTAAGGCCGGCCTCGACGTCGTCGTAGAACACGGCGTTGGGGATGGCGACCACCCCGCAACGCTCGGGCAGGGCGCGGCAGAACGCGATGCCGTCCTTCTCGCCGAGCGGGGTGATGTCGGTGGTGACGAAGTAGGTGCCCTCGGGGGTGAAGACCCGGAACCCCGCCGCCGCCAGGCCGTCGACCAGCAGGTCGCGCTTGCGCAGCAGGTCGGCGCGGAAGGCCTCGAAGTACGTGTCGGGCAGCCGCAGCGCTTCGGCGACGGCGTACTGGAACGGGCCGGCGCTCACGTACGTCAGGTACTGCTTGGCGGTGCGCACGGCCGCGACCAGGGCCGGGCTCGCGGTGACCCAGCCGACCTTCCAGCCGGTGAAGGAGAAGGTCTTGCCGGCGGAGGAGATGGTGACGGTGCGCTCGCGCATGCCGGGGAGGGCGGCGATCGGGTGGTGGGTGGCTCCGAAGACCAGGTGTTCGTAGACCTCGTCGGTGACCACCAGCAGGTCGTGCTCGACGGCGAGTTCGGCGATGGTAGCGAGCTCGTCGGCGGTGAGGACGGTGCCGGTGGGGTTGTGCGGGGTGTTGATCAGCAGCAGCCGGGTGCGCGGGGTGATCAGGGCGCGCAGTTCGTCCAGGTCGGGGCGGAAGGTCGGGGCGCGCAGGGTGAGCGGGCGGCGGACGGCGCCCGCCATCGCGATGCAGGCGGCGTAGGAGTCGTAGAAGGGCTCCAGGGCGATGACCTCGTCCCCGGGCTCGAGCAGCGCCAGCAGGGCCGCGGCGATGGCCTCAGTGGCGCCGGCGGTGACCAGCACCTCGGTGTCCGGGTCGTACGCGAGGCCGTGGAAGCGCTGCTGGTGCTCGGTGACGGCGGTGCGCAGCTCGGGGATGCCGGGGCCGGGCGGGTACTGGTTGCCGCGGCCCTCGCGCAGGGCCCGGACGGCGGCCTCGCGGACCTCTTCGGGCCCGTCGGTGTCGGGAAACCCCTGGCCGAGGTTGATCGAGCCGGTGGCCGTGGCCAGGGCGGACATCTCGGCGAAGATCGTCGTGCCCATCCCGTCCAGTCGGCGGTTCAGCAGCGGCCTGGTTCCCATCGGGGCTCCTCACACGGGTCGTCGTCGCGCCCATCCTGGGACAGCCGGGGGCGGGGGACAAGAACGGCCCGCCACCGACGCGAACGCGGTGGCGGGCCGTACCGGAGTCGACCGGTGCGTGCCTCGTGGGGCCGGACGGGGCAGGGCGGGGCCGGGCCGGGCGGTTTCCCGGCGGGTCCGGCCGGACCGGGCGGGATCAGGCCTCGTCGGTGCCCTCGGGGGCCTCGCCGTCCTCGCCCTCGATCTCGTTCTGCAGGCCGAGGCGCTCGACGATCCACTGCTCGAAGCCGACCGCGGCCTGGGTCCAGTTGGCGGTGGTGGTCACGAAGTAGTCCAGGTTGACGCCGGTGCCGACGATCATCTGGGCCTCGCCGATCAGGCGGACCACGCCGTCCTCGTGGGTGTGGGTGTAGACCTTGGGCCACAGGGTCTCGCGGTTCCACTCGTCGATCAGGTCGAGGATCTCGCCCTTCTTCTCCAGCGGGTACGCGCGGTCGTAGAAGGCGCGGACCGCGAAGAGCTCCTTCTGCTCGCCGCGGAACATGTAGTAGACGCGGAAGCCCTCCCAGGGCGCGGTGAGGTCGCCCTCCTCGTCCACGACGTGCTTGAGCTGCATCTGGTCGAGCAGCTGGGCGACCAGGCCCTGGTCCGGGACGATGATCGGCGGCGGGCCGGCCGGCTGACCGCCCTGGCCGCCGGGCTGACCGCCCTGGGGCACGCCGAAGGACGGGATGGACGACGGGTCGATGCTCATGGGGGTCCTCTTCCTCAGTGCACGTGGTGGCCGGCAATGAGAGGCCGCCCTTTCCACCTCCCATCCTGCCTCATCCGGGCCTCCGCTCACAGGGGCACCCGGGGGTCCGCCGATCTTCGTTCCGGCGCTGATCGGAGGGCCTCGGGGGCGGCCGGGGGGCACCGGTCACGGAGGGTGGCCGGGGGTGGGGCGGGGGCGGCGCCGAGGGGGCGCGAGTGAGCCACGTCACGCGCCCGGGGCGCGGGTTCGCCTGCCGTGCGAACCGGATGCGGTTAGCGTGCGACGGAACTCACTTCACGCAAAGCCCGTCCCGTACGGGCACGTTGAGCCGGCCTGAGTTGAGGGGGGAACACACGTGGACGGAACGGTGACGGGGGAGGGCGCATCGCTCGGGGCGCTGCTGCGGACCATCCGGCTGGACCGGGGGATGACGCAGGAGCAGCTCGGTGACGCGACGGGGTTGAGCGTGCGGTCGATCCGGGACCTGGAACGGGGGGTGTCCTGTCCACGGGTGTCGACCTTGCGGCTGCTGACCCAGGCGTGGAACCTGCCGGACGCGCAGGGGGCCGAGCTGCACCGGCTGGCGCGCAGCTGGCGGGACCGGTCGCGGCGGCGGCTGCGACGGGGCGCGGCCGAGTGACCGCGGCGGCCGGGTGACAACGGCGGCCGGGTGACTGCGTCTTCCGGGTGACCGAAGCTGCCGGGTGGGCGCGGCGGCCGGGACCATGACGCCCGGGTGAGCGCGGCGGCCGGGACCGTGACGGCCGGGTGACCCGGACGTGACGGCGGGCCGTTCCCCTCCGCCCGGAGAGGACCGGAAGGGAACGGCCCGCGCGCACCGCGCTACTTCTCCAGCGGCCCCCGGCCGCGGACGGTCAGCCCGTCGCCCTCCTCGTTCCGCTCGACCAGGACGGTGTCCCCGTCGTGCACCGCGCCGGACAGGATCGCCCGGGCCAGCTGGTCGCCGATCGCCGACTGCACCAGCCGGCGCAGCGGCCGCGCGCCGTACGCCGGGTCGTAGCCGGCGAGCGCCAGCCAGTCACGGGCGGCCTCGGAGACTTCCAGGGTGAGCCGCCGCTCCTTGAGCCGCTCGCCGAGGCGGGCCACCTGCAGGTCCACGATCCGGCTCAGCTCGGCGGTGCCCAGCGCGTCGAAGACCACGATGTCGTCCAGCCGGTTGAGGAACTCCGGCTTGAACGCGGCGCGGACGGCGCCCAGCACCAGCTCCCGCTTCTCCGCCTCCGGGGTGGCCGGGTCGACCAGGTACTGGCTGCCCAGGTTGGAGGTGAGGATCAGGATGGCGTTGCGGAAGTCCACCGTGCGGCCCTGGCCGTCGGTGAGCCGCCCGTCGTCCAGCACCTGGAGCAGGACGTCGAACACCTCGGGGTGCGCCTTCTCCACCTCGTCCAGCAGGACGACGCTGTACGGGCGGCGGCGGACCGCCTCGGTGAGCTGGCCGCCCTCCTCGTAGCCGACGTACCCGGGCGGGGCGCCGACCAGGCGGGAGACCGAGTGCTTCTCGCCGTACTCGCTCATGTCGATCCGGACCATCGCCCGCTCGTCGTCGAAGAGGAAGTCGGCGAGCGCCTTGGCGAGTTCGGTCTTGCCGACACCGGTCGGGCCGAGGAAGAGGAAGGAGCCGGTGGGCCGGTCCGGGTCGGCGATGCCGGAGCGGGTGCGGCGCACCGCGTCCGACACGGCCTGCACGGCCTCCGTCTGGCCGATCAGGCGACGGCCCAACTCCTCCTCCATGCGCAGGAGTTTGGCGCTCTCGCCCTCCAGCAGCCGGCCGGCCGGGATGCCCGTCCAGGAGGCGACCACGTCGGCCACGTCGTCCGGGCCGACCTCCTCCTTCACCATGGGGGCGGTGGCGGACCCGGCCTCGGTGTCCGCCGTGGCGGCGCGCTCCTGGGCCTCGGCGAGCTCCGCCTCGGCGGCCGGGATCTCGGCGTACATCAGCTTGGACGCCCGCTCGAAGTCCCCGTCGCGCTGGGCGCGTTCGAGCGCACCCTGCAGGTCGTCCAGCCGCTCCTTGAGCTCGCCGACCCGGTTGAGGCTCTTCTTCTCCTGCTCCCACCGCGCGGTGAGCACGCTCAACTGCTCGTTCCGGTCGGCGAGATCGCGCCGCAGCCGGGCCAGCCGGTCGACCGAGGCCGGGTCGGACTCCTTCTCCAGGGCCAGCTCCTCCATCCGCAACCGGTCGACGGAGCGCTGGAGTTCGTCGATCTCGACCGGGGAGGAGTCGATCTCCATCCGCAGCCGGGAGGCCGCCTCGTCGACCAGGTCGATCGCCTTGTCCGGCAGGAAGCGGGCGGTGATGTAGCGGTTGGACAGGGTGGCCGCGGCGACCAGGGCGGCGTCCGAGATCTGCACCTTGTGGTGCGCCTCGTACCGCCCCTTGAGGCCGCGCAGGATGGCGATGGAGTCCTCCACGCTGGGCTCGCCGACCATCACCTGCTGGAAACGGCGCTCCAGGGCCGGGTCCTTCTCGATCCGCTCGCGGTACTCGTCCAGCGTGGTCGCGCCGACCATCCGCAGCTCGCCGCGGGCCAGCATCGGCTTGAGCATGTTGCCCGCGTCCATCGCGGAGTCGCCGCCGGCGCCCGCGCCGACCATGGTGTGCAGCTCGTCGATGAAGGTGACGACCCGGCCGTCGGAGGCCTTGATGTCGTTCAGGACGGCCTTCAGCCGCTCCTCGAACTCGCCGCGGTACTTGGCGCCCGCGACCATCGCGCCGAGGTCCAGCGCGACCAGCCGCTTGCCGCGCAGCGACTCCGGCACGTCGCCGGCCACGATGCGCTGGGCCAGGCCCTCGACCACGGCGGTCTTGCCGACGCCCGGCTCGCCGATCAGCACCGGGTTGTTCTTGGTCCGGCGGGAGAGCACCTGGACCACCCGGCGGATCTCGTGGTCCCGGCCGATGACCGGGTCGAGCTTGCCGTCCCGGGCCGCCTGGGTGAGGTCGGTGCCGTACTTCTCCAGCGCCTTGTAGGTGCCCTCCGGGTCGGGCGAGGTGACCTTGCCGCTGCCCCGGACGTCCTTGAACGCGGCGAGCAGGGCCTTCGGCGTCGCGCCCTGGTGCACCAGCAGCTCGGCGACCGGACCGCCCTCGGCGGCCAGGCCGACCATCAGGTGCTCGGTGGAGACGTACTGGTCGTCCAGGTCCTCCGCGCGTTTGCCGGCCTCGGTGAGCACCGCGAGGGTGTCCCGGGCGAGCTGCGGCGCGGCGACCGTCGAGCCCATCGCGCTGGGCAGCGCGGCGGCCTGGCGGCGCGCCTCGGCGTCGATCCGGGCGGCATCCGCCCCGACGGCCTCCAGCAGGGGCCGGGCGATGCCCTCGGGCTGCTCCAGCAGGGCGGTCAGGATGTGCACCGGCTTGACGTCCGGGTTGCCTGCCGCGCCCGCCTGCCGGATCGCGGCGGACAGGGCGTCCTGCGTCTTGGTGGTGAACTTGCTGGCGTCCACTGCTGGGGGATCCTCCCTCGTCGTCCTGCACGGTTCGCTGCGCCCGCAGGTGCCGCGCGTTCCACGGCGTCCTGCGGGCCTCTGCGTGCGTCTGCTACGTCTGCGTCTGCGTCTGCTAGGTCTAGGTCTGCTGCGTCTGCTGCGGTCTTCTACGGCTTCTCGGCGTCTGCTGTTTCCAGCATGCACTAAGTTGAGTCTATTCCACTCAACTTTCCGGTGAACGTTCCAGGGGCCGGGCCCCGGCCCGGTTCACCTCCGGGCCGCCCGCGCGGCGGAGCTGGTGCGGCTCCTGCGGGTCAGCCCCAGCAGCTCCCGCGCCGGGCCGCCCGGCCGCTGCCCGGCCGGCCAGACCGCGCGCAGCGGCCGCCGCAGGTCCAGCCCCTCCGCCAGCGGCACCTCGACCAGCCGCCTGGTCGCCAGCTCCTCCACCACCGCCAGCTCGCTCAGGCAGACCGGCCCGGCCCCCGTCATCGCCGCCGCCTTCAACGCGGTGGACGAGGCCAGTTCGAGGCGGGGCCGCGCGGCGCCCCCGTACGGCCGCAGCGCGGTCTCCAGCACCTCCCGGGTGCCCGAACCGGGCTCGCGCAGCACCAGGGGGGTGGCCGCCAGCTCCGGACCGGTCAGCGGGGTGCGGCGGCGTGCCCACGGATGGCCGGGTGCCACCACGACGACCAGCCGGTCCGCCGCCACCACCGCGCCGGCGAGGCCGGGCGGGGTGCCCGGGCCCTCGACGAAGCCGAGGTCGGCGTGCCCGGCCAGGACGTGCCCGGCGACCTCCGCCGAGTTCGCGGTCCGCAGCGTCACCGCGGTGCCCGGACTGGCCTCGGCGAGCCCCATCAGCCATCCCGGCATCAGGTACTCGGCGACGGTCAGGCTGGCCACCACCCGCAGCTTGGCGTCCCGGCGCTCGCGCAGCGCGTCGATCCCGGCGTCCAGCGCCTGCGCCGCCTCCACCACCTGCCGGGCCCACTCGACCACCAGCCGGCCCGCCTCCGTCGGCCTGCTGCCGCGCGGCGAGCGGTCCAGCAGCGGGACGCCGATCTGCCGCTCCATGCCCTTGATCCGGGCGCTGGCGGTCGGCTGGCTGACGCCCAGCTCGGCCGCCGCCCGTCCGACGCTGCCCAGCCGGGCCACCGCGAGCAGCAGTTCCAGAGCGCCGAGTTCGGGGACGTGCGGGGAGAGGGCCATAGGTTCAGGCTATGCCCCCATAGATTCCCCGGCGCTACCGGCGGCCCGGTCCGGGGCGGAAGGTGGGGAGCATGTCCGCCTTGGCCGAAGTCCGCCCCCTGACCCGCCCCGCCGTCCGCCGCTCCCGGTACGACCTCTCCCAGCTCGGCCCCAACTGGTACGCCGCCGTGATGGGCACGGCGATCCTCGCCAACGGCGCCGCCGCGCTGCCCGTACGACTGCCCGGGCTGACCGGTCTCGCCGAGGTGACGTGGGCGCTCGGCCTGGCCGCGCTGCTGGTGCTCGGCTCGGCCCGGCTGGTCCACCTCACCCGGCACCGCGCGGCCGCCCGGGCCCACCTGCTGGAGCAGCCGGCCGTCGCCGTCTTCTACGGTTGCCCGCCGATGGCCCTGCTGTCGGTCGGCCTCGGGACGCTGCTGGTCGGCTCCCGGGTGATCGGCACCGGTCCGGCGGTCGCGGTGGACGCCGTGCTGTGGGGCGCCGGGACCCTGTACGCGCTGGCCGTCGCCGGCGGCATCCCGTACCTGATGATCACCCGGCACCGGATCTCCGCCCTGGAGTCCAACCCGACCTGGCTGCTGCCGGTCGTCGCCCCGCTGGTCGCCTCCGCCTGCGGCCCGGCGCTGGTCCCGCACCTGCCGGCCGGGGCACCGCAGCAGGCCATGCTGTACGCCTGTTGCGGGCTGTTCGGGATCGGACTGCTGGCGACCCTGGTGCTGCTGCCGGTCGTGTTCACCGGGCTGTTCCACAGCAAGCTGCCCACCCTGGTGCTCACCCCCTCGCTGTTCCTGGTGCTCGGCCCGCTCGGCCAGTCCGTCACCGCCGTCCACCAGCTCGCCGACGCCGCCCGCCCGGTGCTGCCCGCACTGGCGCCCGCCATGCTCGACCTCGCCGAGCTGTACGGCGTCGCCGTGATCGGCGTCGCCCTGCTCTGGCTGGCCGTCGCGCTCGCCGCCAACCTGCGCGCCCGCCGGGCCGGGATGCCCTTCGCGATGACCTGGTGGGCGTACACCTTCCCGATCGGCACCTGCGTCACCGGCACCTCCGCGCTCGCCAGGCACACCGGCTTCGTGGGCTTCACCGCGCTGGCCGCCGGGCTGTACCTGCTGCTGGCGGTCGCCTGGGTGCTCGCGGCGGGTGGGACGGCGGCCGGGCTGGCGCGCGGCCGACTGCTGGCCCGCTGAGCCCGGCGGGCGGGTGGCGGAGCCGAGCGAGCACCGCGCGTAGACACGCAGCTCAGGCGAGCACGCCGCCGTTGCAGGAACGCGCAGCCGAGAGATGACCGTGCACTGCCAACCGGCGGTACCGCCGGGCGCCGTCCACACCCCCCGCTGGCCTCGGGCTTTACCGGAATCCGGGCCGCCGCCCGACTCCCCGCTCCCCCACCGGCCTGCAGATAGCTGCAATTGCGCGAACCTGCACTCGGACGGCACTTGTTCACCGGCCGTCACGCTGTGAGGGTGGAGACACGTCAAGTCGTCCGGGCGACCGCAGCCCGATGACGGCGATTGCTCTTCGGTACTGACCGCCGGCGCACGAATCCGGCGCCGGTGGAACGGGGGGAGAGAAGAGCACCGCCCGGGGACCATGTGTGGTGATGGCCTCCGGGACCGGAGCCGTCGAGGCGTTGCTGCTCCGCCTCGACGGAATCGCCGTGTCCTTGACGTACGGACGGCGGCCCCCGGAGGCCCCGGTGCGACGGCACCCGGGGCCCGGGGCCCGCCGTCCCGCCCGGTACCGTGACCGCCGACCGCGTGATCACGCCGTGCCGACACCCGGTACCGTGAGCCCGCCCGGCCCCGGTACCCGCGGCTCGCGCCACGGGGGAGCGCGGGCGGCACCAGGGGAGCGGCATCCGGCAGGGAGAGTGCGACGTGACGGCGGAACAGACGGTCGCGCCGCACCAGGCCGGGCCCGTGGGCGGAGAACCCGACGAGGCCGCCCAGCAGCTGTACCTGGCGATCATCGCCGAGGGCGGCCGCATCCCCTGCGCGGGCGTCGCGGACACCGACCGCGGCCCCCTCCAGCAGCTCATCGACATCGGCCTGCTGATGGTCAACCCGGTGGACCGCTGCTACACCGCCGTCAGCCCGCGCTCGGTCAGCGACCGGCTCGGCGCCGAACTCCGCAGCGAGGCCACCCGCCTGCTGGTCCGCGCCGAGAACCTCCCCGGCGCCCTGGACGGCCTCACCCGCGCCTACGACGCGATGCCCCGCCCCTCCGGCCGGGCCGGCGGCGCCGTCCACGTCGAGGGGCACGTCCACATCCGCCAGCGGATCTCCCAGCTCGTCTCCGACTGCCGCTCCGAAGTCCTCACCGCCCAGCCCGGACACCGCCCCGCCGACACCCTGCAGGTCGCACTCCTCCAGGACGTCCAACTCCTCCAGCGCGGCTGCTCACTGCGCACCATCTACCAGCCGATCGCCCTCGCCGAGCCGCCCGCCCTCGCCTACGCCGCCGAGGTCACCCGGCACGGCTCCCTCATCCGCGTCCTCGACGAGCCCTTCCAGCGGCTCATCGTCTTCGACCGGAGCGTCGCCGTGATCTCCGCCAGCGAGGACAACAGCACCGCCGCCTTCATCAGCGACCCCGCCACCATCGCCTTCCTGGTCGGCACCTTCGAACGCGACTGGGCCCGCGCCGACACCACCGAAGCCGCCGCCGCCCTCGGCCAGGGCCCCGCCCGCACCATCCCGGACCGGGTCGGCCGCCTCCTCGCCCGCGGCCTCACCCAGCGCGCCGTCGCCACCCGCCTCGGCCTCAGCGAACGCACCGTCGCCGCGCACATCTCCCGCCTCCGCGACCGCTACGGCGCCCAGACCCTCTTCCAACTCGGCTGGCTGATGAGAGGCGCCCGCGATGACCGATGAACCCGCCCCCGCCGAACGCCCCGCCCTCGCCGCCCACTTCGACCGCGACTGGGCCCGCGCCACCCCCGCCGGCCGCCACCTCGACCCCCCGCACCCCACCGCCCTCCGCATCGGCCGCCTCCTCGCCCGCGGCCTCACCCAGCGCGCCGTCGCCACCCGCCTCGGCCTCAGCGAACGCACCGTCGCCGGCCACATCGCCCGTTTCCGGGAGCTGCACGAAGCCGAGACCCTGTTCCAGCTCGGCTGGCAGATGAGGGGTGAGCACCAGTGACCGACCTCGGCTTCGCCCTTCCCGATGCCGATGCCCGCGGGTTCTACCAGGCTGTCCTGCGCGATGGCGGGCGCATTCGGATCGCCGAGATTCCGCCGGAGGACGGAGAGACAGTGCAAGCCCTGCTGGAACTGGGGCTGCTGAAGCCCTACATCTCCGACGGCTCGCTCAGCGCAGTCGACCCGCGCTCGGTCACCACCCGGATCGGCACCGACCTGCGCGCGGCGGGCGCCCGTCTGTTGCGGCAGGCCGAAGGACTACCGGACGTGTTCGGCGACCTGATCGCCGCCTACGATGCGGCGCCCCGCCGCCCTGGCCGCACCGGGGCCACCCGAGTCGTCGAAGGCATGGAGAACATCCGGCACCTGATCTCCCAACTGTCCGCAGAACTCCGCCACGAGGCGCTCACCGCCCACCCGGGCGGCGCCCGCCCGGCGGAGGCCGCAGACGACACCGTGGACCACGTCCGCGGCTTCCTGTCGATGGGCGGGTCGATCCGCACCCTCTACGAGTCTGCGGCCAGACTGGACCCCGCTACGGCTCAACTGGCCGCCAGGCTGACCGAGATCGGATGCCACATCCGCGTCGCGCCCTCCTCGCTCTCCCAACTGATGATCTTCGACCGTACCGTTGCCGTGGTCTCCATCACGGCGGACCGGGCCGGCGCGGCGGTCATCGAAGATCCGGCCGTGGTCGACTTCCTGGTACGCGACTTCGAACTCCACTGGCAGGACGCCGAAGGCGTCAACTGGGTGTCCCTCGCTGCCGGTGCGATCGAACCGCCCGTCTCCGACCAGGTCGGCCGCCTGCTCGCCCGCGGCCTCACCCAGCGCGCCATCGCCTCGCGCCTGGGCCTCAGCGAACGCACGGTGGCGGGCCACATCGCCCGCCTGCGGGAGCTGCACGACGCCGAGACCCTGTTCCAGCTCGGCTGGCAGATGAGGGGAGCCCGTGATGCCTGAGCTCGACCTGTCCGAGGCCGCCCGCGAGCTCTACCGGGAGATCCTCAATGAAGGCGGGCGCCTCCACATCGGTGACATCCGCCCCGAGGACGAACCGACGGTCAAGCAGCTCACCGACCTCGGCCTCCTGGCCTTCCGCATCGCCGACAGCGCCTACAGCGCGGTGAACCCGCGGGCCGTCGGCGAGCGGATCGGTGCCGGCCTCCGCGAGGAGAGCGCCCGCCTGCTGGCCCGGGCCGCGCTGGTCCCGGACCTGCTGGAGGACCTTGCGCAGGCCTACGATGCGGCGCCCCGCCGACGTCCGTCGGGCCGTGGCATCCGGCGGGTGTCCGGCATGGTCGAGATCCGTCACCTGATCTCGCAGACGACCAGGGACTACCCGCACGAAGCGCTGGCCGCCCAACCAGGCGGGCCTCGTCCGCACGACCACATGGCGGACGCGCTGGACCAGGCCCGCCGCTACGTCGAGGGAGGGGTGCCATGCTGACCCTCTTCGAGCCCTCGGCCTGCTCCGACCCGCGAACCGTCGAGTACGCCGCGCAGTCCACGCGGCTCGGTGCCCCGATCCGGCTGCTGGACGGACCGTTCACCAGGACGCTGATCTTCGACAGGGCCGTCGCGCTGATCCCGGCCACCGTCGATCACACGGTGGCCGCTGTGGTGGAGGATCCGGCGATGGTCGCCTACCTGGTGGGCGTCTTCGAACGGCAGCGGGAGCAGGCCCAGGTGGTGGACTGGGAGGCGCTCGCCGACGGATCCGCAGGGTCCACGCCCCTGGAGCAGGTGGGTCGCCTGCTCGCCCGAGGGCTCACGCAGCGGGCGATCGCCAGCCGGATGGGGCTGAGCGAGCGTACGGTCGCGAGTCACATCGCCCGGCTGCGTGAGCTGTACGACGCGGAGACGCTGTTCCAACTGGGGTGGCAGATGCGGGGAGCCCGGACGGGGGAGTCCGGTGGCTGAGCGCTGCTCAGCCGGTGGCGGCCGGCCAGTAGCCGGGGACCGGGGGCTGCTGCCGGGGGACGTTGAACTGCTCGCCGGGGGCGGTCCAGAAGCCCTCGCGCAGGGAGAGGGCCATGCCGGCCCAGTCCAGGGCGGTCTCGACCGTGTGGTTGAGGGCCTCCTGCGACCAGGTGTCGTCGAAGACCAGCGGCAGGACGGGGGCGACCTGCTCGATGGTGGCGATCAGCGGGTTGTGGGTGATGGCCTCGTCGACGAGGAGGACGATCGGCTTCCGCAGCGCCGAGGCCCAGCCCAGCTCCAGGCTCACACCGGCCGAGAGTGGCGCTCCCACGTAGGCGAACACGAGGTCCGCGGACTGCAGGGCGCGGAAGTCGGAGGGAACGCGGGGCTCCGGGGCGCGGCCGGAGATGGTCCAGGCGTCACTGTGGTGCGCGCTGTACACGGCGGCACCGCTGCGGAGCAGGGTGGTGCGGAGCGTCGTCAGCCGCGTCCGGCTGGCGAGCGTCACCACACTGTCGGCCGGGCCGGTCAGCCGCATCAGCGGCGCGGCCAGGAACACACGCGCACGCCGGCCCTCAGGGGCACTGTCGAGGTGACGGGTAGTGGAGCCCTGGTAGTGGTCAGTCATGTCGACTCCGTTGAAAGGCCGACCGGGTCGGGGACGGGTCCCAGTGGCTGCTGCTGTTTGGGGTGATACGCGCGCTCATAGCTGTTGTGCTTGCGTGCATTATTGATGTGGACACATCCGTCTGCGTCGCGCTTTGGGTGGCGATCAGTCGGTGCACTGATCGTGTCGCTGCGCCTGCCTGCGAGTCCACTGGTGCGAGGTGTCATCTCGCTGCCTGGCAGCGAGATGACAGGCTGACCGCCTTCGCAGCACCTTGGGGCTTTGGAAGAGTTGCGCTGGGGGTGAGCGTCGCAGAGGTCCCTCGATGACACGTTCGGGATTGTGCAGCATAATCAGCGCTGCAGCTCATGCGAGGCCGATTGGCTGAAAGCTCAACGTTGTCGGAGAGGGAGTGGTCACAGTGCCAAAGGCGCGCCGGTTCGCGACCGCAGTGGTACTGGCTGTAGCGGCGATCCTGCTCGGTTCGACTTCTGCGCAGGCTGACGTGATCTGGACGACGCCACAGGCCCACGCCCAGCAGCCGTCGTCCGCTGTCGCGCAGATGCCGCTCGTGGCAGCCCAGGCAGACGATGTGATCTGGACTTGAGCTGGGCTCAGTAGGGCGTCTCGTTCTCATTGAACAGCGGCATGGCACGTCGGCTTTCCGCCAGTTTCCATCCGAGCTGGAACAAGGTGTCTGCGGCGTGTTCTTCCCGCATTTCCGCGATGTGTCTGGCGAGCGTGCGTTCACTCAAGCCGAGATTTCTGGCGATGACGCGGTGGCCGATGCCTTGCAGCATCATTCCGACGATGTTCTCGCGCAGTCTTGACACAACTTCTGGCGGGACGTCTAGGCCGCCCTGGAAAGGTATGGCCCGCTCCCAGAAGCTCTCGAACAGGCTGACCATGAAGCCGATCACAGCCTCGTCCTGAATGAACGCCGCTCGGTGCTGGTCGCCCGTAACGGGAATGATTGCGGCGGTGCGATCAACGATGATCATTCTCGTGAAGGGCTCGCCCAATGTGCGGACCTCACCGCCAGCGGTGGTCATGGCTGCGACGTACTCCCGTGTAGGCGCAGAATACCGTGTGCTCGGCTGGTACAAGGTCCGCCGCGAGACCCCCCGGCGAAGCATCTCGGTGTCCAGCGCGATCGCTGCCTCTGTGGGGAACGAGCGCGAGCCTCCGCCTGGCTGGGCGCTCAGCACTTCCTCACGACTGCTCTCCATGAGTTCAACCAGCCGACGATTGATCTCCGCTAGGCCGTGAAGGTGTTCGATAGGACCGCCATCGCGCCCACTGCTTACTCCATTTCCGTAAGCTTGAGCGAGTTCTTGGAAGTCTGATGGCAACGCAGCAGCCCGACTGAGCAGATCAAGCGCCTTGCGTTGCCACACGGCTGTGAGGCTGTTGGTGAGATGCTTCGGGTCGACGGCGACAAGCATTCCGGGATTCTCTACGTCAGGCACCAGCAAGCCGATATCGACCAATTCGCGGAGATGGTCGCTGCACTCCTCGACCTCAGCCGGGATCACTCTGCCGTGTTCTTGAACAACAGCCTTATAGAGTGATCTGGCTTCGGGAGAGAGCTGAGTGTGCGCGTTGGTCATGGGACCGGATGCTTCAGCCCCACCCATCTGTCGCTCCTTGCCCTCGGCGGGGGCCTTTCGGCCTTGCTAGGTCGTACTCCCGTGCCAGATTTCCGATGCAACTGTCGCACAGTCATTCGCCAACGCGCAGCTGAACTGGCACCCACCCGGCAGGAAGGAGGGTGCCACACCGAAGCTGCCGCCGGCACCCCCCGGACAGGAGGGGGCCGGCGGCGGGGCCGTGCGGGGTGTCGGTCAGCGCTTGGGGCGCCAGACGACGAGGGCGCTGGACTGGGGGGTGGGGGGCTGGTACGGGACGAGGTCGCGGCGGTAGGAGGCGTGGACGGCGGCCTCGCGCTGCTGGAGGGCGGTGGCGGCGCCTTCCAGGGAGTCGACGAGTTCGGCGACGCGCGACTGGAGGGCGGCGACCTGGTTCTCCAGCTCGATGATCCGCTTGATGCCCGCCAGGTTGATGCCCTCGTCCTGGGAGAGCCGCTGGACCTCGCGCAGCTGCTGGATGTCGCGGGCGGAGTAGCGGCGCCCGCGGCCGGCGGTGCGGTCGGGGCAGACGAGGCCGAGGCGGTCGTACTGGCGCAGGGTCTGCGGGTGCAGGCCGGACAGTTCGGCGGCCACCGAGATGACGTACACCGGGGTGTCCTCGGTGAGGACGTACTGCGGTGTGGCCGAGGGGGCCCGGCGGGGGCGGCGGGTGCCGCCGCCGGGGAGGCCTTCGCCGACGCCGGGGGCGATCGGGCCCTCGGCGTTGAGCGGGTCGATCGGGTTGATCGGGTTCATCGGGGACATCTGGTCGTCACGCTCCCTTCGCCGCCCGGAAGAGGGCGGCTCGCGGATCGTCGGAGGCGGTGGCCTCGCGGTACTGCTCCAGGGCGTCCAGCGCGTCGCCGGTGACGTGCTGGGGCACCACGACCTCGACGGTGACGAGGAGGTCGCCGCGGGTGCCGTCCTTGCGGGTGGCGCCCTTGCCGCGGGCGCGCATGGTGAGGCCGTTGGCGCTGCCCGGGGGCAGCTTGAGCTTCACGGAGGGGCCGCCGAGGGTGGGGACCTCGATGGTGGCGCCGAGGGCGGCCTCGGGGAAGGTGACCGGGACGGTGACGGTGAGGTTGTCGCCCTTGCGGCCGAAGACCGGGTGCGGGTCGACGTGCACGGTGACGTAGAGGTCGCCGGGCTGGCCGCCGCGTTCGCCCTGGGCGCCCTTGCCCTTGAGCCGGATGCGCTGGTCGGCCTGGACGCCGGCCGGGATGCGGACCTGCATGGTGCGGGCCGAGCTGGCCCGGCCGCTGCCGTGGCAGTCGGTGCACGGGTCGTCGACGATCATGCCCCGGCCGCGGCAGTCCTTGCACGGCTCGGAGAGCGCGAACGCGCCCTGGCCGCGGCTGACGGTGCCCGCGCCGACGCAGGTGGGACAGACCCGCGGGGTGGTACCGGACTTGGCGCCGGTGCCGTTGCAGGTGCGGCAGGGCGCCTGGCTGGTCATCCGCAGCGGGACGGTGGCGCCGTCGACCGCCTCCTCGAAGGAGAGCGTCACCTCGGTCTCGACGTCGGCGCCGCGCCGGGGCTGGGCCTGCCGGGGGCCGCCGCGGTTGAAGAGGCCGCCGAAGACGTCGCCGAGTCCGCCGCCGCCGCCCTGGTTGCCGCTGAAGAGGTCGCCGAAGTCGAAGCTGTAGCTGCCGGTGCCGCCGGGGCCGCCGGCCCGGAAGCCGCCGTTGGCGAAGAGGCTGCGGGCCTCGTCGTACTCCTTGCGGCGCTTCTCGTCGGACAGGACGTCGTACGCCTCGGAGATGTCCTTGAACCGCTCCTCGGCCTTGGTGTCACCCTTGTTGGCGTCGGGGTGGAACTCGCGCGCGAGCTTGCGGTAGGTCTTCTTGATCTCGGTGGCGGTGGCGTCCTTGGGCACGCCGAGGACCTTGTAGTAGTCCTTCTCGACATAGTCCTTGCCACTCACGGCTCGCGCCACCTCCCGATGTCCGTCGTCACTGCACTGAGGGTGCTGTCGACAGCGGTGGAACGCGCCGCCGTCGACAGAGCGCTGCGGAGCCGGCCGCCGTACTGGCCGGCGTACGACTCCGCAGCGCACTGGTTGTCAGCTGTCACAGGTGGTCAGCTGTCCGAGCCACCGTCGGACTTGTCCGCTTCGCCGGACTTCGCCTCGGTGTCCGGGCCGGCGGCCGTCTGGGTGCCCGGCTGGGGCTCCGCGACGGCGACCATCGCCGGGCGGATGATCCGCTCGCCGATGCGGTAGCCGGGCTGGAGGATCTGCACGCAGGTGTCCTCGGTGACGTCCGAGGAGTAGCTGTGCATCAGCGCCTCGTGCATGGTCGGGTCGAAGGGCTCGCCCTCCTTGCCGAACTGCTGCAGGCCCAGCTTGGCGACGACCGTCTCCAGGGACTCGGCGACGGACTTGAAGCCGCCCGTGACCTCGCCGTGCTCGCGGGCGCGGCCGATGTCGTCCAGGACCGGGATCAGGGACTCCAGGATGTTGGAGACCGCGATCTCGCGGACGGTCAGCCGGTCGCGCTCGACCCGCTTGCGGTAGTTCTGGTACTCGGCCTGCAGGCGCTGCAGGTCGCCGGTCCGTTCGGCCAGTTCGCGCTTGGCGGCGGCGAGCTCCTCCGGGGCGCCCTCGGCGGCACCCGCCGCCGCGGCCTCCTCGGCGGCCTTGATCACGGCCTCCTCGGCGGCGGAGTCGTCGCCGGGCTTGCCGCCCTGCGGCTTGTCCGTCATGCCGACGCACCGCCCTTGGGCTTCTCGTCGTCCACGATCTCGGCGTCGACGACGTCGTCCTCGGCCTTGGCCTGGGTGGAGTCGCCGGCCGCGGCGGCACCGGCGGCGTCGGCGTTGGCGTAGAGCGCCTGGCCGAGCTTCTGCGCGGTGGTGGAGACCTTCTCCGAGGCCTCGCGGATCTTCGCGATGTCCTCGCCCTTCAGGGCCTCCTTGAGCTCGCCGATGGCGCTCTCGACCTCGGTCTTGACGTCGCCCGGGAGCTTGTCGGAGTTGTCGGCGATGAACTTCTCGGTCGAGTAGACGAGCTGCTCGGCGGAGTTGCGGGTCTCCACGGCCTCGCGGCGCTTGTGGTCGTCCTCGGCGTACTGCTCGGCCTCGCGGCGCATGCGGTCGACCTCGTCCTTCGGCAGCGAGGAGCCGCCGGTGACGGTCATCTTCTGCTCCTTGCCGGTGCCGAGGTCCTTCGCGCCGACGTGCATGATGCCGTTGGCGTCGATGTCGAAGGTGACCTCGATCTGCGGCAGGCCGCGCGGCGCCGGCGGCAGGCCGGTCAGCTCGAACATGCCCAGCTTCTTGTTGTACGCCGCGATCTCGCGCTCGCCCTGGTAGACCTGGATCTGCACGGACGGCTGGTTGTCCTCGGCCGTGGTGAAGATCTCGGAGCGCTTGGTCGGGATCGTGGTGTTGCGCTCGATCAGCTTGGTCATGATGCCGCCCTTGGTCTCGATGCCGAGGGACAGCGGGGTGACGTCGAGCAGCAGGACGTCCTTGACCTCGCCCTTGAGGACACCGGCCTGGAGCGCGGCGCCGATGGCGACGACCTCGTCCGGGTTGACGCCCTTGTTGGCGTCCTGGCCGCCGGTCAGCTCCTTGACGAGCTCGGCGACGGCCGGCATGCGGGTCGAGCCGCCGACGAGGACGACGTGGTCGATCTCGGAGAGCGAGATGCCGGCGTCCTTGATGACGTTGTGGAACGGGACCTTGCAGCGCTCGAGCAGGTCGGCGGTCAGCTGCTGGAACTGGGCCCGGGTGAGCTTCTCGTCCAGGTGCAGCGGGCCCTCGGCGGAGGCCGTGATGTACGGCAGGTTGATCGAGGTCTCGGAGGACGAGGACAGCTCGATCTTGGCCTTCTCGGCGGCCTCGCGCAGACGCTGCAGGGCCATCTTGTCCTTGGACAGGTCGACGCCGTGGCCGGCCTGGAAGACCTTGACCAGGTGGTCGACGACGCGCTGGTCCCAGTCGTCGCCACCGAGGTGGTTGTCACCGTTGGTGGCCTTCACCTCGACGACCCCGTCGCCGATCTCCAGCAGGGAGACGTCGAAGGTGCCGCCGCCGAGGTCGAAGACCAGGATGGTCTGGTCGTCCTTGTCGAGGCCGTACGCGAGGGCGGCCGCGGTCGGCTCGTTGACGATGCGCAGGACGTTGAGGCCGGCGATCTCACCGGCCTCCTTGGTGGCCTGGCGCTCCGAGTCGTTGAAGTACGCCGGGACGGTGATGACGGCGTCGGTGACGGTCTCGCCCAGGTACGCCTCGGCGTCGCGCTTCAGCTTCTGCAGCACGAAGGCCGAGATCTGCTGCGGGTTGAAGTCCTTGCCGTCGATGTTGATCTTCCACCCGGTGCCCATGTGGCGCTTCACCGAGCGGATGGTGCGGTCCACGTTGGTGACCGCCTGGCGCTTGGCCACCTCGCCGACCAGGACCTCGCCGTTCTTCGCGAAGGCCACGACGGACGGCGTGGTCCGCGCACCCTCGGCGTTCGTGATGACGGTGGGCTCGCCACCCTCCAGAACGCTGACGACCGAGTTCGTCGTGCCGAGGTCGATGCCGACCGCGCGTGCCATCGTAGATACCTCCACGGAAGAGTTGAGCTTTACAGGCTCAAGGATGCACGACCCCCACGGCAGCGTCAACAGCTATGAGTGCGGTCCGCTCAACTTTGCTGAGCGCGGGCGGCCGAGCCGGCGCGGCGCGACGGCCGAGCGGGTCATGGTGGGGCGGGGCGCGGGTGTGGTCACGTGACTGCCGCCATAGCTTGGGAAGCTTCTGGGGAACTGTTGCCGACCGGTAATGTCCGGGCCGTCGGCCCGGCAAGTTACCGACCAGTACACTCAGCTCCGTAGGACCGGGAACCGCAGGACCCGCAGGACCCGCAGACACTGCTCAACCGCAAGCCGCAGGAGACGGAGAGCGATGCAACTAGCAGCGATCGTCATCTCGCTGGTCACCTTCGTGATCGGCACCGCGCTCGCCCTCCGTGCGGCGTGGCACATCTTCAAGGTGGTGCTGACCGGCGCGCCGGATTCCACCCGCTTCGGGAAGCCCGCCCAGCGCGTGAAGACCGTCGCGGTCGAGTTCGTCGGCCACACCAGGATGAACCGCTGGGGGATCGTCGGCATCGCCCACTGGTTCGTCGCGGTCGGCTTCTTCAGCCTGGTGCTGACCCTGGTCAACGCCTTCGGCCAGCTCTTCGACGCCGACTTCGCGCTGCCCGTCATCGGGCGCTGGACGGTCTGGCAGCTCTTCGTCGAACTGATCGGCACCCTGACCACGCTGGGCATCGCGACCCTGATCGTGATCCGGCTGCTGAGCCTGCCGTCCCGGTCCGGCCGCAAGTCCCGCTTCGCCGGCTCGATCGCCTGGCAGGCCTTCTACGTCGAGTACACGATCCTCGGCATCGGCATCTGCATCCTGATGCTGCGCGGCCTGGAAGGCGCCCTGGAGAACGTCGACTCGTACGGGCTGGAGCACCTGGTCTCCTACCCGATCGTCGCCGCGTTCGACGGGGTGTCGCACGGCACGCTGGAGAACCTGATCTACGTGTTCGCGATGCTGAAGATCTGCATCTCGTTCGCGTGGGCGATCACCATCGGCATCAACCCCTCGATGGGTGTGGCCTGGCACCGCTTCCTCGGCTTCTTCAACATCTATTTCAAGCGCGAGGAGGACGGCGGCACCGCGCTCGGCGGGCTCCGTCCGATGACCAGCAAGGGTCAGCCGATCGACTTCGAGGACCCGGCCGACGACGCCGTCTTCGGCGTCTCCCAGGTCGAGCACTTCTCCTGGAAGGGCATCCTCGACTTCTCCACCTGCACCGAGTGCGGTCGCTGCCAGTCGCAGTGCCCCGCCTGGAACACCGGCAAGCCGCTCTCGCCGAAGCTGCTGATCATGAGCCTGCGCGAGCACGCCTACGGCAAGGCCCCGTACCTGCTGGCCGGTGGCGGCAAGGACATGGAGGGCACCGAGCAGGCGACCCCCGAGCAGCTCAAGGACGTTCCGGCGGCCGCGCTGGCCGAGGCCGAGCGCCCGCTGATCGGCACCGCCGAGGAGAACGGCGTCATCGACCCGGACGTCCTGTGGTCCTGCACCACCTGCGGCGCCTGCGTCGAGCAGTGCCCGGTGGACATCGAGCACATCGACCACATCGTCGACATGCGCCGCTACCAGGTGATGATCGAGAGCAACTTCCCGACCGAGGCCGGGACGATGCTCAAGAACCTGGAGAACAAGGGCAACCCGTGGGGCCTGGCCACCAAGGCGCGCCTGGACTGGGTCAAGGAGCTCAAGAAGGAGACCGGCATCGAGGTGCCGGTGATCGGCGAGGACATCGACCCGGCCGAGGTCGAGTACCTCTACTGGGTCGGCTGCGCCGGTGCCCTGGAGGACCGCGCCAAGAAGACCACCAAGGCCTTCGCCGAACTGCTGCACACCGCGGGCGTGAAGTTCGCGATCCTCGGCAAGGAGGAGACCTGCAGCGGTGACTCCCCGCGCCGCCTGGGCAACGAGTTCCTGTTCCAGATGCTCGGCGCGCAGAACGTCGAGACGCTGAACGCCGCGCTGGAGGACGCCCCGACCAAGCGGATCGTGGCCACCTGCCCGCACTGCTTCAACACCATCGCCAACGAGTACCCGCAGCTCGGCGGTCACTTCGAGGTGATCCACCACACCCAGCTGCTGCAGCACCTGATCGACGAGGGCAAGCTCGTCCCGGTCAACCCGGTCGAGGGCCTGATCACCTACCACGACCCCTGCTACCTGGGCCGCCACAACAAGGTCTACAGCCCGCCGCGCGAGATCATGGACAAGGTCCCCGGTCTGCGCCAGCAGGAGATGCACCGTCACAAGGAGCGCGGCTTCTGCTGCGGGGCCGGCGGCGCCCGGATGTGGATGGAGGAGCGCATCGGCAAGCGGATCAACACCGAGCGCGTGGACGAGGCGCTGTCGCTCAACCCGGACATCGTCTCCACCGCCTGCCCGTTCTGCCTGGTGATGCTCTCCGACTCGGTCAACGGCAAGAAGAACGAGGGCGCGGCCAAGGAGAACCTGAAGGTGGTCGACGTGGCCCAGCTGCTGCTCGACTCCGTGAAGGCCACTCCGCCGGCCGAGACCGAGGAGCGGCCCGCGACGGTGGACGCGTAGCGTCCCCCGCCGGACAGCCCCGCTGTTCGACAGTTCTGCTACAACTGCCCGGCCCGGTGGACGCCGCCAACGCGCCCGCCGGGCCGGGCTTTTGGCCCGTTCCGACGGCCCGCGGCGGTACGGCGGGCGAACCGGGGGTGACGTCCGTCGCACAGGGGCCGGACGGGCATTCGGTCGGAAGGAAATACAGTAGGCGCCGGACCGGCTCCGAGCCGGTCGACCCGTTCCGGACGGGTCCAGCACACCGACGGAGACATCGGCCCGCCGGGCCGGGCCGCAGAGACCACAAGGGGAACAGCGCAGACCATGACCGAGGCGATCATGCTGGTCGGTGGTAAGGGCACGCGACTGCGTCCGCTGACCACCCACACCCCCAAGCCCATGCTGCCGGTGGCAGGCGTCCCGTTCATCGCGCACCAGCTGGCCCGTGCGGCCGCCGCCGGGGTGACCCGCGTGGTACTGGCCACCTCGTACCTGGCCGAGGTGTTCGAGGACCACTTCCAGGACGGCACCCCGTACGGCATCGAGCTGGTCTACCTGACCGAGCGGGAGCCGCTGGGCACCGGCGGGGCCATCCGCAACGCCGCCTCCGGCCTGACCTGCGGCCCCGACGAGCCGGTCCTGGTCTTCAACGGCGACATCCTGTCCGGCGTCGACATCGCCGCCCTGCGCGACGGCCACGTGGCCGCCGGGGCCGACGTCACCCTGCACCTGACCCGGGTCGAGGACCCGCGCGCCTTCGGCCTCGTCCCGACCGACGAGAACGGGCGGGTGCTGGAGTTCCTGGAGAAGCCGGAGACCCCGGAGCAGATCGTCACCGACCAGATCAACGCCGGCTGCTACGTCTTCACCCGCTCCGTGATCGACCGCATCCCGGTCGGCCGCGAGGTGTCCGTCGAGCGCGAGACCTTCCCCGAGCTGCTCGCCGGCGGAGCCCTGCTGCGCGGCGTGGTCGACACCTCCTACTGGCTGGACCTCGGCACCCCGGCCGCGTTCGTCCGCGGCTCCGCCGACCTGGTGCTCGGCAAGGTCGACTCCCCGGCCGTCCCCGGACCGACCGGTGAGGCCCTGCTGCTGCCCGGCGCCACCGTCCACCCGGGCGCGGTGCTCAGCTGCGGCACCGTGGTCTCCGAGGACGCGGTCGTCGAGGCCGGCGCGATCGTCGAGGGCAGCGTGATCCTGCCGGGCGCCGTGATCGGCCCGGACAGCCTGGTCAAGGACTCCATCGTGGGCGCCTACGCCAGCATCGGCGACCGTTCGGCGCTGGACGGCGCGGTGATCGGCGACGGCGCGATCGTGGAGCCGGACAACGAGCTGCCGAACGGCATCCGGATCGCCTGCGGCACGCTGCTGCCGGTCGGCGCCGTCCGCACCTCGGCCGGCCCGGGCGGCTGCCCGGCCGGCACCAGCGCCGCGGCGGCGGTGCACGGGCCGTCGGTCACCGCGCAGCGGTAGCCGGCGCCCCAGGGCCGCCCCGGGATCCCAGGGCGGGCTTTCGGCCCCGTTCGTCTCAGCCTGGCTGCAAACCGGCCCCGGCTCCGTCCGGGGCCCACGCGGCTTGGGCCGGACGGGTACCTTCAGAGCGTGGCTGGTAATCGATACGACAGCGGTCAGGGTGCCGACCGCCCGCACGGCGGGTGGTCGGCGCCTTTGCCCCCGCCGGCGGGGGCGCCCGGGGGGTACGGGCGGACGGACGGGCCGGAGTACTTCACGGCCCCGCACCCGGCCGCCGCCGACGGACCGGGGGGCGCGGCCGGCGCCGGGCACGACCCGTACGCGGCCGACCGACCGGGCAGCACCCGCGCGTTCCCGACCGGCGACCCGTACGCGGGCGGCGGCCCGTACGGGCAGCAGCAACCGCCGCACCACGGGTACGACGACCGGGGCGGCCACCCGGACCAGGGCCAGTACTGGGACCAGGGCCGGTACCCGGACCAGTACGCCCAGTACCCGCCGTACGAGCAGCAGCCCTACGAGCCGCAGCAGGCGCCGTACGGCCGGGACAACGTCGCCGTCTACCGGGCCGGCGGCCAGTCCTCCCCGCACGTGGCCGGCCCCCGGCCGCACTGGCGCGAGCTGTTCGTCGGCCTCTTCCGCAGTCCGACCGCGATGTTCGACCGCACCCGCGACCACCAGGTCTGGCTGCCCGCCCTCACCGTCTCGCTGCTGTACGGCGCGCTCGCGGTGCTCGGCATCGGGCTGACCCACGACGACATCGTCAACTCCACCTTCACGGTGGCGCTGACCGGCATCCTCGCCGCCGCCATCGGCTTCACCGTGGCCGGCGCGCTGTTCGGCGCGGTCACCTACGGGCTGGCCCGCCAGCTGGGCGGCGACGGCCCGTGGAAGTCGACCGTCGGCCTGGCCGCGCTGATCGGCTGGCTGACCGACGCGCCCCGACTGCTGCTCGACCTGGTGCTGCCCTCCGGCAGCGTCGTGGTCCAGGTCGTCGGCTGGGCGACCTGGGGGCTCTGCGCGTTCCTGCTGACCAGCATGGTCCGACGGCTGCACGACCTGCCCTGGGGCAAGGCCGCCGCCGCCTCGGCGCTGCAACTGCTCGCGCTGCTGGTGCTGATCAAGCTGCCGACACTGGGCTGACGGACGAAGGGCAGAATGGGACGGGCCGCGGCCGAGCGCCGGGGCCCGTCCACCGTCCTTCGTCCCACGTCCACCGGAGCCAGGCATGACCCTCCCCACCACCCACGTCAGCTTCCCGGCCGGGGCGGTGACCGGCGAGTCCCCGGTGCTCGCGGTGCACCCGCTGGCCGACGGCCGGTACGCCGTCGTGACCGCGGCGACCCCGTTCCACCCGCTCGACCACACCTGGCCCGACCAGCCCGCCGACCTCGGCACCCTCACCGTGGACGGCACCGAGCTGTCCGTCGTCGACTGCCTGACCGGCGCCGTCGGCCCGGAGGACGACGCGCTGCTGGTCGGCGCCGACATCCCGGTCCGGCGCGGCGACGAGGAGTGGTCCTGGCTGGTGCTGCACGTCCTGGACACCGACCCCGGGGACGTCGTCGGCCGCACCGCCGTGCTCGCCGTCGACGCCGACCGCCGGGGCGCCCTCAGCGCCTCGCACAGCGGCTGCCACCTGCTCGCCCTCGCCCTCAACGCCGCGCTCGCCCCGCGCTGGCGCAAGGACCCGGGCCGCTCGGACGCCTTCGGCAACCCGGACTTCGACAGCCTCGCCATGGCGAGCTCGGTGATGGACACCGAGGCCAGCACCGACACCTACCGGCTCGGCAAGTCGCTCAAGAAGAAGGGCTTCACGGCGGACGCCACCGAGGAGTTCCCCGCCCTGGCCGACGCCCTGCCCGCCCTCACCGAGGACGTCAACGCGCGGCTCGCCGCCTGGGTGGCCGCCGACGCCCCAGTCCGCATCGAGGTGCCCGGCCCGGAGCTCACCGCCCGCCGCCAGTGGCACTGCGAGCTGCCCGAGGGCGGCGCGCAGATCTTCTGCGGCGGCACCCACCTGCACCACCTCGGCGAGCTGGCCGAGCTGCGCACCGAGCTGCGGCTGTCCGAGGACGGCACCGAGCTGGTCGCCGTCACCCGTCCCAAGCGGGCCTGAGGAACGCCGCGGGCGGCCACCCCCGTGGTGGGGGTGGCCGCCCGTCCGCATGCGCTCTGTCCGGTGCCCGTCGTCCGCTGTGCGCTGTGCGCTGTCCGTTGCCCGGTGTCCGGGGGTGCCCGCTGCGGCGATCAGACCTGGCTGCGGTGGAAGTTCAGGTACGAGCGGGACGGCGTCGGGCCGCGCTGGCCCTGGTAGCGCGAGCCGTAGCGCTCCGACCCGTACGGGTGCTCCGACGGCGAGGAGAGGCGGAACAGGCAGAGCTGCCCGATCTTCATGCCCGGGTACAGCTTGATCGGCAGCGTCGCGACGTTCGACAGCTCCAGCGTCACGTGGCCGCTGAAGCCGGGGTCGATGAAGCCCGCCGTGGAGTGGGTGAGCAGGCCCAGTCGGCCCAGGCTCGACTTGCCCTCCAGCCGGGAGGCCACGTCCTCGGGCAGCGTGATGACCTCGTACGTCGAGGCCAGCACGAACTCGCCGGGGTGCAGGATGAACGCCTCGTCGCCCTCCGGCTCGACGAGCCGGGTGAGGTCCGGCTGCTCCTCGGAGGGGTCGATGTGCGGGTACTTGTGGTTCTCGAACACGCGGAAGAAGCGGTCGAGGCGCACGTCGATACTCGACGGCTGGATCATCGCCGGGTCGAACGGGTCGATGACGACCCGGCCCAGGTCGATTTCGGTCCGGATGTCCTTGTCAGAGAGCAGCACGCTTCGAGGTTACGTGCAAGAAAGGGCCCCGGACGAATCCGTCCGGGGCCCGTCCGCCCGTCCGCGTGCCGTCAGGCCAGGAACTCCGCGGCCTCCAGCCGCATCGCCCGCGCCAGTTGCGGCTCCGACAGCTCCCGCACGTCGGCCAGCACCGAACTCCGCAGCCGTCCGCACTGCGGACAGCGGATCAACCGCCCGGGGCCGAGCCGGCCCGGACCGAGGTTCTGCATCGGGAACGTGGTGGTGCTGAACAGGTGCCCCTCGGCACAACGAACGACGGCGCGCTGCTCCATCGATCCCCTTCCCATCCCTAACCCAGTACTCACCCGTACTCACACGCCCCGGCGACCCGAGCCCCGGGACAGCGTCACATTAGGGGATGTTCCGGACATTCCTCACCGTGGCTCGCCGCCGCGACCCCACCCGCCGGAGCACTCGTACGCGGCCCACACAGTACGCCCCCGCCCCCACCCCCACCCGGCTCCGCCGCGCACCCGAACCCCCTGTGCAACCACAGTCTCGGATGGGGTACAGTGGCACTGGATCGAGCGGTCTCTGACGGCTCATCAGGCGGGCGTAGTTTAATGGTAGAACATGAGCTTCCCAAGCTTAGAGCGCGAGTTCGATTCTCGTCGCCCGCTCCATATCGAAAGCCGCAGGTCTTCTGACCTGCGGCTTTCGTGTTGTCCGGGTCCCGCGGCGGGCCGTGGGCGCCCGGTTCAGCGGGTGGTGAGGGCTTCGAGGGTGGGGACGAGGGCGGCCGGGGTGGGGAGGGCGTCGTTCTCCGCCCGCACCCGCTGGGCGGCCTCGCGCAGGTCGGGGTCGGTGAGGAGGCGGGTGAGCAGGGCGGTGTCCACGGCGTCCGAGGTGGAGCTCAGGGCGGCGCCGCTCGCCGTCATGGCCTCGGCGTTGGCGAAGTGGTCCGCGCCCTGGGGGAGGAGCAGCTGGGGCAGGCCGGCCTGGAGGGCGGTGAGCATGGTGCCGGAGCCGCCGTGGTGGACCAAGGCGTCGGCGCGGCCGAGCAGTTCGTTGAGCGGCACCCAGGGCAGCCCGCGGACGTTGGCGGGCAGGGTGCCGAGCGGGGCGAGGTCGGCGCCGCCGACGGCCAGCAGGAAGTCCGCGTCGACCTCGGCGGCCGCCTCGACCAGGCGTACCACCGCCCGGACGCCGTCGAGCTCGGCGAGGACGGTGCCCAGGGTGACGACGACCCGCGGCCGGTCGGCGGGGCGGAGGAACTCGGTCGGGACGACGCCGCCGCCGTTGTAGGGGACGTAGCGCATCGGCAGGCCGTCCGGGTCGCCGCCGAGCGGGCCGAGGTTGAGCGCGGCGGTGGTGGCCGGGCCGGTCAGGCCGTGCCGCTCGTAGAGGTCGGTGACGTACCCGGCGAGCCGGTCGACCATCGGGAGGCCGGCGCTGACCCCGAAGTTGTGGACCACCGAGGGGATCTTGAGCAGGCCCGCGACCAGCGGCGGAGCGGCGTGGAAGGAGTCGTGGACGATCAGGTCGGCGCCCCAGCCGGTGGCGGCCGCCAGCAGGTCGTCGACGGCGGGACGGGAGGCGTGCGCGAAGATCGCGGCCGCCCTGTCGAAGATCTCCTCCTGCGACTTGTCCTCGGCGACGTACTCGATCTTGCCGCCCTGGTGCTCCTCGAACATCTCCCGCAGGCCGCGTCCGTCGCCGATCTCGACGACCGGGAAGCCGGCGCTGCGGAGCTGGTCGAGCGGCTGCCCGCAGGCGAACAGGACCTCGTGCCCGGCGGCGCGCAGCGCCTGGGCGGTCGGCACCATGGGGAAGAGGTGGCCGGCCGCGGCGGGGCCGGTGAAGAGTATGCGCATGGGGTCTGCTCCTTGCCGGTGACACTGACAAGGCAGTCTCACCTCGGAAGTTGACGTGCAGTCAATTCGACGGGGATCACCATGCGCGGTAATCGGCCTTTTTGATCAGGGGCTTGTCATCGGGGCGGCGGTCTGCTCGAAAGATCCGTCCGCCGCCCCGCCCCGGTGGGCTTCACGCGGCGTCGAGGAACTCCCGGACGGTCTTGGTGAACGCCTCGGTCTCCTCGGCGAGGACGACGTGGCCGGTGTCGAACTCGGCGTAGACGCTGCCCGGGAGTGCCGCGTGCAGGCGCCGGGCGTTGCGCACCGGGACGGTGGCGTCCTGGGTGCAGCCGATCACCAGGGCCGGGGCCTGGACGCGGGGGAGCAGCGGGGTGAGGTCGAGGTCGAGGTCGAGGGCGATGTGCCGCAGGGTGCCGGGAGTTGGCCGCATGTAGGCGGTGTTGGCCTCGACGGCGGCCCGGCCGATCCGGTCGAGGAAGCCGCTGCTGAAGGCGGTGAGGGTGGCGTAGCCGCCGAAGGCGCTCGGGTGGTCGGCGAGGGAGAGCCAGGTGGCCATGGACAGGCGCAGGTACTCGTCCTGCTCGGCGCTGATCCAGCCGGCGGCCGCGACCAGGCGGCGGACCTGGTCGGGGCGCCGGGCGGCGGCCGCGGTGGCGACGACGGCACCGAGCGAGAAGCCGACGACGTCGGCGGGGCCGCGGCCGGCGTCGTCGATCACGGCGTTGACCTGGGTGGCGAGGGTCTCCAGGGTGAGCGGGCCGCCGTCGTCCTCGGCGGCTTCGCTGCCGGAGAGGTCGGGCAACAGCACGGTGTAACGGTCGGTGAAGGAGTCGAGCAGCCCGTCCCACATGCCGGAGCCGGGGCCGGTGCCGTGGACCAGGACGAGGGTGTCGGGGCCGTCGCCGACGACGCGGTAGGGGATGCGGGCGGTGCCGACGGTGATGGTGGGCATGACGGTGTCCTTCCGGAGGTCTCGGTGCCGCGGGTTCGGCGGGCTGTTCCCGTCGGCGGCACGAGAAGTAAACTACACAGTGCAGAGCAATGATTCAACTGCACCGTGCGGTGCAATTCGAGGAGTGACGAGCCTGCGGTGGAACTGCCCGCACCCGTCCGCCGTCCACGCAGTGACGGGATGTCAGCCCGGGTTGAACGCCGGGAGGAGTGCGGAGGGCCCTGTGCGGTCAGGTGGTGCCGAACTCGACGTCGGAGGCCCGGGCGGCGGCTGTTCCGGCGGTGGGAGCCCGGGCGGGGTGCCGGTCGCGGCCGCGCTGCGGTGGACGGGGCGGGAGCCGGAGCCGGCGATCGATCAACTCGCCGCCGCCGAGCGCTGCGAGACGTTGCTCCGGGACACCGTGGACGCCATCGATCCGGCGCCGGCCTGGCAGGAGGCGGCACCCCGGGCGGGCGCGCGGCTGCCGCGGCCGGGGGGTGGCTCGGGGGTGCTCTGGTACGTCACCCGGGGGCGCCACATCCTCACCGTCGTCTCGCTGCCCCGGCGGGTGGTGCTGGCGGGTGTCGTGGAACGGCACTGGCGGCGGCTCGGTGGGACGATCGCCGCGCTGAACACCGATCCGGACCGGCCCGGGGTCGCGGCGACCACCCGGGACGGCTACCGACTGGCGCTGCGCTTCGGGGAGTCGGGCGAGGCCGGGCTGACCGCGCGTTCGCCCGGGGTGGCCCGTTCGGAGCGGATCCCGGTGCCACCGGCGGTCGGTGTCCGCGCGCCGGCGCCGCTGCCGTACGTGTGCTGCCCGTACTGGAGCGCGTGGGCGTAGCCGACGGTCGGCGCGGCTGGGAGGAAGCGGCGGGAGCGGCGGGAGCGGCGGGGACCGGGGGAGGCGTGGAGCGAGTCCCCCCGGACCCGCTCCACGCCGCCTCGTCGCGCGGCTTCGGCGTCGCCGCTCCCCCCGACACCCCGGCAGCCTCGCCGTTCCCCCCTGGCGCTGCCCTCCGGCGAGAGCGGTCCGCACAGGCCCCGGCGAGTCCCCACCCCCGGGGACGTCGTTGACCTCACGCTAACAAACCGCGTGGTTGGTTTGTCAATAGTGGGATCCACGAAACATCCACATTGTGGGGGGCCGCCCCGGAGTGCCTCGACAGGCGCTGGACCAGGCAGTTGTGGGTCCTTCGGGGCGTCGACCGCCGGACGCGTACACCGGGGAGGACCCGCGCGCCGTTCACGCGCCGGCCTGGAACCCGACATTCCGAGCATCATGGCAGCACGCAGTGACACCGCGCGAGCGCCCAGTGCAGCCGGGGCGGCCGGAGCGCGCGGCGGGCTCAGCGCAGCAGCCGGCGCTCCTTCGCCACCGCCACCGCGCCCGCGCGGGTGTCCACGCCCAACTTGCCGTAGATCCGGCCCAGATGCGTCTTCACCGTGGCCTCGCTGATGAACAGCGCCCGCGCGATCTCCCGGTTGCCCAGCCCCTGCGCCAGCTGTTCCAGGATGTCCGACTCGCGCTCGGTGAGCTGGGGCGCGGGCGCCCGCATCTGCGCCATCACGCGGGAGGCGACGGGCGGGGAGAGCACCGTCCGGCCGTGCGCGGCCGCGTGCACGGCGGCGAACAGCTCCTCCGGCCGTTCGGCCTTCAGGAGGTAGCCGGTGGCGCCGGCGGCGATCGCCCGGGTGATGTCGGCGTCGGTGTCGTACGTGGTGAGCACCAGCACGTGCGGCCCGCCCGGGGCGGCGGTGATCCGCCGGGTGGCCTCCACGCCGTCGATGCCCTGGCCGAGTTGGAGGTCCATCAGCACCACCTGAGGCGCCAGCCGGGCGGCGAGCGCGACCGCCTCCTCCCCGGTGCTGGCCTCGCCGACCACCTCGATGTCGCCGGCGCTGGCCAGCAGCGCCAACAGGCCGGCCCGGACCACCGCGTGGTCGTCGCAGACCAGCAGCCGGACGGGGGCGGTACGGGCCGGGGGCGTGGTCATCGGTGCTCCAGGGGGATCGCGGCGGAGACGACGGTGCCCTCGCCGGGGGCGCTCTCCACGGTCAGCGTGCCACCCAGCTGCCGCAGCCGGGCGCGCATCGCGGGCAGTCCGTACCCGCGCCCGCCCCCGGTGCCCGCGGCCGCCGGGTCGAACCCGAGCCCGTCGTCCGCGATGTCCAGGACGGCCTGGTCGCCGAGGAAGGAGAGGGTGATCGCGGCCGCCGACGCCCCGGCGTGCTCGCGGACGTTGGCCAGCGCGCCCTGGGCGATCCGCAGCAGCGCGGACTGCGTGGCGGCGGGCAGCGGAACGGGCACGCCGTCCAGATGGAAGCGGACCGGCAGCCCGCTCTCGGCGGACTCCCTCCCGGCCAAGGCCCGCAGCGCCCGGTCGAGCGTACGGCCGTCGGCGAGTTCGGCCGGCGCGAGGTCGTGGACGAAGCGGCGCGCCTCGGCCAGGTTCCGGGCCGCCACCTCGGCGGCGGTGCGGACGTGGGTACGGGCGGTGGCCGGATCGGCGTCCCAGGTGCGATCGGCGGCCTGCAGCAGCATCTGCTGGCTGGACAGGCCCTGCGCCAGGGTGTCGTGGATCTCCATCGCCAGCCGCTCGCGCTCGGCCAGGGTGCCCTCCCGCCGCTCGGTGGCGGCGAGTTCGCGCCGGGTCCGGACCAGGTCGGCGATCAGCGCGCGCTGCCGGGCCGCCTGCCGGGCCATGAAGAGGAAGACGCCGGTGGCGAGCGCGGCCACCGCGGGCGGCAGCAGGACGAGCGTGGCGTCCACGCCCCCGGGCAGCCGGACCTCGGCGATCACCACCAGCAGGGTCAGGGTGCCCACCAGGGGGATCGCCGCCTTCGCGGGCAGCGCCCGCAGCGCGGTGTAGATCAACGGAACGGCGCACCAGGCGAAGCTCGGTGCGAGCAGCACCAGCACCACCCAGAGCACGACCACCAGGGCGGGCGGCCACCGGCGGCCCCGGCCCGAGCCGGCCGGCCGGTGGTGGTCCAGCCAGGAGCCGGCCGGCTGGGCGACGGCCAGCGCGATGCTCAGCCCGATCACCCAGGGGGCCTGGGCGCTACCGGAGTGGTGGGAGAGGTAGCGGTTGAGCGAGGCGGCCAGCAGCACCACGAAGGCGGAGTCCAGCAGCAGCGCCAGCCGGCCCGCGTCCGGGTCCCCGGCGTCACGGGCGGCGGCCCCACCGGGTCCGGCGGCCCCGGGGAGGCCCGGACGGCCGGTGGCGGGGCGGGGGTGGGACACGGGTGGCTCCTGGTCGAACGGACGGCGGCGCGGGCTGCGGCGCGGGGCGACGCGTGCGGTGCTCGGCGCCGGGTGCGGCGCACGGCCGGCGGATCCGCACTGACCTGCGCCGATCCCTCGATGGTGACCCGTCCGGCCCCGTCCCGCATCAGCCGATCGGTTGACGCCGCCGTCCCCCATCGGGCCCGGACGCCCGCGCCGGACCGTCGATGTGGCGGACCCGCTCCCGGCCGGAGGATCGAACCACGCCGCCGGGCACCCCCGAGGCCCGGCGGCCCCCAATCCCCCGCACCGCCCCGCAGGACCGTCATTGAGGAGCTGGACCATGAAGAAGACCTCCGTGCGCACCCGGGTACTGACCGGGACCGTCGCCGCCGCCGCGCTCGCCGCCGCCACCGTGGGCGCCGTCTCCGCCAGCGCCGAGACCACCGAGACCCCGGCCGCCCCGGCCGCCTCCGCCGCGGTGAAGGCCGACACCCAGAACAAGAACCTCATCGAGAGCACCGGCCTGACCGTCGACGCCGCCACCCGGGCCGCCCAGGCGGCCCTGGACGCGGCGACCAAGGCCGGCCAGCACGTCTCGATCGCGGTCGTCGACCGGGACGGCGTCACCCGGGTGCTGCTGAAGGGCGACGGCGCCGGCCCGCAGTCCCCGCAGTCGGCGGAGCGCAAGGCCTTCACGGCCGTCTCCTGGAACGCGCCGACCTCGGAGCTGGCCAAGCGCCTGGCCCAGGCCCCGAACCTCAAGGACATCCCGGGCACGCTGTTCCTGGCCGGTGGCGCCCCGGTGCAGGCGAAGGGCGCTCCGGTCGCGGCGATCGGCGTCGCGGGCGCGCCCAGCGGCGACCTGGACGAGCAGTTCGCGCAGGCCGGCGTCGCCGCGCTGGCGAAGTGACACCGCCGCCCCGCCCGTCCGACCGGGTGGGCACCGGCGGCCCGGCCGGCAGCCGCTGACCGGGCCGCCGTTCCGGGGGCCTGTCCCGGGGTCCTGTCCCCGGGCGGGCCCGGCCGCTCTCGGCCCCCTCGGCTCGGGGCAGGGGCTCCGCGCCGCCCGTTTCCGGGACGAGGATCCAGTGACTCGTTCGGGTGAACGCCGGGAGGGTCGCCGCAGAACACGGGGTGACCCTTCGAAAAGCCGCTGCCGCTGTCAGTGCCGCGTGGCAGGCTTCCCGGTATGACGGCGTGGACCCTCAACGACATCGAACGTGCGATCCGCTCCTCCTGGGGTGTCGACACCTGTGCGCCCGAGGACCTGGCCCACTGGCGTCCCGACAATCCCGCCCGCGGCCAGTGCGGCGTGACGGCGATGGTGCTGCACGACCTGCTCGGCGGCGAACTGATGATGGGCGAGGTGTACGTCGACGGGGTCCGCACGGACCTCCACTGGTGGAACCGCTTCGCCACCGGCTTCGAGATCGACCTCACCCGCGAGCAGTTCGGGCCGGACGAACTGGTCGGCCCCGGTCGCCCGGTCGCCCGCCCGGCCCGCCCCGGCCGGCTGCAGGCCCAGTACGAGCTGCTGCGCAGCCGGGTGGTCGCCGAGCTGGAGCGCGGGGCCGCCGCCGCACACCGCAGCAGCAGGCCGGCCCCGGCCCGCGCCTGCGCCTGACCGCCGGGTCGGCGCGGCCGGCCCGGGCGGATTCCTGACGTACAGTCGGCCGCGAACCAACGGTGAGGTCGTCGGAGACGACGAGCGGACGACAGCGGACGACAACGGCGACGGGAGTGCGCGGATGGCCGGGACGACGGTCGGTTTCGTGGGGCTGGGCGCGATGGGTCGGGGCATGGCCGGCAGCCTGCTGCGGGCCGGTCACGCCGTACGGGTCTGGAACCGTTCGCCGGAACCGGTGGCCGCCCTGGTGGCCGACGGCGCGGAGGCGGCCGGCTCGCTCGCCGAGGTGTTCGCCGCCGACACGGTGGTCTCCATGCTCGCCAACGACGACGCGGTCGAGCGTCTGCTGCTCGACCCGGCCCTGCTGGCCGGTGCCGGGGCGACCCTGCACGTCAACATGGCCAGCGTCTCGCTCGCGCTCGCCGAGCGGGCCGAGGCGCTGCACGCCGAGCACGGCATCGGCTACGTCGCCGCGCCCGTCCTCGGCCGGCCGCCGGTGGCGGCGGCGGGCGAGCTGAACATCCTGGCCGCGGGCGCCGCCGACCTGCTGGCCCGGGCCGAGCCGCTGTTCGCCGCGATGGGGCAGCGTACCTGGTTCTTCGGCGAGAGCCCCCGGCAGGCCAACACCGCCAAGATCAGCACCAACTTCCTGCTGGCCTGCGCGATCGAGTCGATGGCCGAGGCCTGCAGCCTGGCCGACGCCAACGGCGTCCGGCCGACCGACCTGATCGAGATGCTGACCGGCACGCTCTTCCCCGGGCCGATCTACTCCGGCTACGGCGCCATGGTGGCCGAGCGCCGCTACGAGCCGGCCGGCTTCCGGCTGCCGCTCGGGCTCAAGGACGTCGGCCTCGCCCTGGAGGCGGGGGCCGCCCGGCACGTCCCGCTGCCGTTCGGCAGCATCCTGCGGGACGCCTTCCTGGACGCGCTGGCCCACGGCGACGGGGACAAGGACTGGGCGGCGGTCGCCGCCGTCGCCCGCCGCCGGGCCGGCCTGCCCGCCTGACCGCCGGCCGGGGTGCGGGCAGGGCGGAGGTGTGACCGGCGGGGGCGCGTGCGCGGGCGCGGGTGAAGGCGAGGGCGCCGGTACGGGCGCGGGCGCGGAATAACCGGCGCGTGACGACCGCTCGCACCTCCGTCCGTCGCACCCGACCGGGGGAGTATCGATGTCCGACCAGCCGTCCGACCAGCAGCCACGCCCCGAGGCGCCGCGCCGCTTCCTGTTCCTCGACGCCGGTGCCCGCCGCGACGGCAACTCCGCGCAACTCGCCCGGCTGGCCGCCGAGTCGAGCCTGCCGGCCGGCGCGGAGCAGCGCTGGCTGCGGCTGAGCGAGCACCCGCTGCCGCCCTTCCAGGACCTGCGGCACACCGGCGACGGCCGCTACCCCGAGCCGGTCGGCCACGAGCGGACCCTGCTGGACGCCACCCTGGCGGCCACCGACCTGGTCTTCGTCGCACCGCTGTACTGGTACTCGCTGCCGACCAGCGCCAAGCTCTACCTGGACCACTGGTCCGCGTGGCTCCGGGTGCCGGACGTGGACTTCCGGGCCGGCATGCGCGGCGGCACCGTCTGGGGCGTCACCGCCCTCGCGTCCGAGGACGACAAGGCCGAGCCGCTGATCGGCACCCTCCGGCTGACCGCCGAGTACATGGGGATGCGCTGGGGCGGCGCGCTGCTCGGCAACGGCACCCGCCCGGGCGACGTCCTGCGCGACGAGCGGGCGCTGATCGCCGCCAAGTCCTTCTTCGCCGACTGACAGCCCCCGGCGGTCCCCACGGCCCCGACGGTCCCCACGGCCCGCCGCCCCCGAGGGCCCCCGCGCCCCTACGGCCCCCGCCCCCGGCGGCGCCGGCGGCCCCCGGCTGCGGTACGGTCGTCCGGGCGTGTACCCGTCACCCCCGGTCATCTTTTGGCAAAGTGCAAAAGCCTTGCCGCCGGACGGAGTTGGACGAATCGGGCGGCCGGATGCCGCGTCGCGGCCCCAGAGCGGTACCCGCCTTCCGGACCGGCCCGGTCGTTCGGTACTCTCCGTCGCACTTTCAGCTTCGCGGGGGGACGCGGCGCCTGCGGCCGCCCCCTCGCGCCCGGGCCTCGCCCGGAAACGTCCGTGAGGTCTCCTTGTCCATTCGTCGCAGTCTTGCCCTCGCCGGCGCCGCCGCGCTCGCGTCCTCGCTCGTGCTGGCCGGCGCCCAGGGCGCCATGGCCGTCGGCACCACCGGCTCCCCGTCCGCCGCCGCACCGGCGGAGAAGGCCGGGCACCAGAGCCTCGACCTCTCGGTGCACGGCGTTCCCGGCACCTTCTTCGCCGGTGGTGACGCCCACGAGTTCACCTACCGGATCGACAACGCGACGAAGACCGATTTCGTCGCCTACCCGCTGCTGAAGTTCAAGAACAAGGCGGGCTCGCTCAAGGCGAAGGACCTCAAGCTCGAGTACCAGATGCCCGGCGGCACCTGGAAGACCGCCGTGGTCGCCCCCGGCGGCGGCGACGGCGACGACAGCGCCGTGCTGATGTTCCTCGGCGGGGTGACCGACAGCGGCGACGCCGCCGAGGACGCGCTGCTCTACCTCGCCCAGGGCAAGCACCTCGACATCAAGGTCCGTGCCTCTTTCACCAAGGACGCCCCGCTGGGCAAGGCCGGGGTCGTGCCGGTGGTCTTCTCCGCCGACGCCAACGACGAGCACGACAACGGCCACTTCAGCTGCGACGGGATCAAGGGCGCGGGCTTCACCATCAAGGCGGGCGGCGGCAAGCCGACCCCGACCCCCACCCCGACCAAGACCGGCAAGCCGAGCCCGACCGCGACGCCGACCACCACGGCGACGCCCACCGCGACCCCGACCGCGACGGCCACCGCCACCGCGACCCCGACCACCGAGCCGACCACCCCGGCGCCGACCACCTCGGCCACCGGCACCGCCTCGCCGTCCTCGTCCGCGACCACCGCCGCCCCGGCTCCGTCCGAGAGCACCGACGCCCCGCAGCCGATCGACTTCCCGGTGCAGCCCCCGAACGTCACCCCGCCGAAGATCACCCCGGCCGGTGTGAGCAAGGCCAAGACCACCGCCGCCAACGCGGACAAGTCCCTGGCCCAGACCGGTGGCGGCGACGACACCACCGCGATCGCGGCCGCCGGCGGCGCCGTCCTGCTGGCCGGTGTCGGCACCCTCGTGGTGCTGCGCCGCCGCAAGTCGGGCCAGCACAGCTGACCCGGAGGGTCGTTCCGGGGTTTCCCGGGCACTCCCGTGCCGCTCGCACCGTCCACCGGACGGCCACGCGGGCGGCACGGGCGGTACTCCTGCGTCACATAGGATGTCCGGCCGGAGGGGGGCGGAACCGGCGGGGAGAGGACAGGTGCGGGTAGCACGCACGGCACGGACCACCACGGATTACGAGGCGGCGACCGGACGCATCGCGGGGCTCCCGCTGCGCAGGCACCACGTCCTGCTGGTCGCCTGGACGGTGCTCTGGTTCCTCCTGGTCGAGCCGAGCGGCGGCTTCTCCTGGCACTACCTGCGCCAGGGCGAGCAGCTGCTCTTCAGCGGCCAGCCCGACGGCGGCCTGTCGCTCTACGCCCGCCACCCGGAGCTGCAGATCGGTCCGGTCAGTCTGGCCGCGGCCCGGCTCACCGCCCCGTTCTCGCCGCACACCGGCCAGCTGGTCGCCGAGGCGGCGAGCGCCGCGCTCGGTCTGGTGATGCTGGTGCTGGTCGGCCGCACCGCCGCCCTGTACTACCTCGGGACGGGCACCAACCACCGCCGGCTCCAGCAACGGCTGCTGATCGCCGGGCTGGCCTTCATCCCGATGTGGGTCGAGGTCTCGGTCCGCTTCGCGCACCTGGACGATGTCCTGGCGCTGTTCTTCACCACGCTCGCCGCGCACGCCCTGGCCCGCGGCAAGCCCACCCAGGTCGCGATCTTCCTGGCCCTGGCGGTCGACTCCAAGCCGTGGGCGATCGCCTTCGCCCCGCTGATCCTGGCCCTGCCCCGGCCCACCTGGCTGCGCACCGCGCTCTGGTTCGCGGCCCTGGTGGCCGTCGCCTGGCTGCCGTTCTACCTGGGCAACCTGGACACCATGGCGGCGGCCAAGTTCACCATCCCCAACCAGCCCGCCTCCGCGCTGCGCTGGTTCGGGGTCACCGACCCGGCCACCCCCTGGTGGGACCGCCCGACCCAGTTCGCGCTGGGCATCGGCCTCGGCTGCCTCGCGGTGTGGCGCGGCCGCTGGCCGGCCGTGGTGCTGCTCGGCGCGGACGCCCGGATCCTGCTCGACCCGAGCGTCTATACGTACTACACGGCCTCGATCCTGCTCGGCACCCTGCTCTGGGACGCGGTCGGGCAGAAGCGGCTCGTCCCGTGGTGGAGCTGGATCGCGCTGGCCGCGCTGTACGGCGGCACGCTGTTCCTGCCGTCCGACTCGGCCCGCGGCTTCGTCCGGCTGGCCTTCGTGGTGGTCTCCGCCGCCTACGTGCTGCTCTGGCCCACCCAGCAGCCGCGTCGGCCGCGGACCACCGCGCAGGGCGACGGCGGACGCCGGGCGGCCCGGCGGCGCGAGCGGGCCCTGGTCGGCGCCGACGCCTGAGGAGGCGCACGCTGGAGACCCCGGCATCGGCTCCACCCGGCGTCCGCTCCACCCGGCGTCCGCCGAGCCCGGGCCCCGCGCCCCGCGCCCCGGGCCCGGGAGGGCCCGGGAGTCCGGCGCACCGGGAAGCGGGCTTGACTCTCACGCGACGTGAGAGCCGAGGGTGGTGGTCAGCACCAGGGAGGAACTCCGATGACCGATGAGGGCTACTCGGTCGGCGCCGTGGCGAAGATCGCCAAGGTGACCGTCCGCACGCTGCACCACTACGACGAGATCGGCCTGCTCTCCCCGGCCGGCCGTACCCGCTCGGGCTACCGCCGGTACGCGGACTCCGATCTCGACCGGCTGCAGCAGATCCTCTTCTACCGCGAACTCGGATTCCCCCTGGAGGAGATCGCGGCGATCCTGGACGACCACTCGGTCAGTCCGAGCGAGCACCTCCGGCGGCAGCACCGGCTGCTGACCGACCGGATCAGGCACCTCCAGGACCTCGCCGCAGCCGTCGAACACGCCATGGAGGCACGGAGAATGGGAATCCAGCTGACCCCGGAGGAGAAGTTCGAGATCTTCGGCGAGGGCTACCAGGAGGACTGGGAGCGGGAGGCCGAGCAGCGCTGGGGCGACACTGCGGCCTGGGCCGAGTCCCAGCGCCGCACCGGCGGCTACTCCAAGGCCGACTGGCAGCGGATCCAGGCCGAGATGACCGAGCTCAACGCCGGCCTGGCCGAGGCGCTCACCGCCGGCGAGCCCGCCGACGGCACGGTCGCCATGGACCTCGCCGAGGCGCACCGGCAGCACATCTGCCGGAACTTCTACGACTGCACCTACACCATCCACCGCGGCCTGGGCTGCCTGTACGTCTCGGACCCGCGCTGGACCGACACGTACGAGAAGATCGCCCCCGGACTGGCGCAGTGGCTGCACGACGCCATCGTGGCCAACGCCGACCGGAACGAGCGGGCCTGAACGAGCGGGCCTGAACGGCGCTCACGCCCGAACGGCGCTCACGCCGGAACGCCGCTCACGCCGGAACGCTGCTCCCGGCTGGACGCCGCTCACGCCGGAGCAAACGCCCGAACGCCGCTCACGCCACCCCGCGCCCGAAGGAGCGCCGGTAGGCGGTCGGCGAGGTGCGCATCACCCGGCCGAAGTGGTGCCGGAAGGTCGCGGAGCTCTCGAAGCCGACCGCCGCGGCGATCTCCTCCACCGTCCCGTCCGGCGACTCCAGCAGCGGCAGACTGGCGGCGATGCGCTGGGTGACGACCCAGCGCATCGGGCTGGTCCCGTTGCGGGCGGTGAAGTGCCGCAGGTACGAGCGGTCCGACATCCGGGCGGCGCGGGCCAGCACCGGGACGGTCAGCGGGGACGACAGGTGGTCGAGCGCCCACTGCATGCTGCGGACGATCCCGTCGTCCTCCTCCTCGACCGGGCGGACGGCCGCCTCGATGAACTGGGCCTGCCCGCCGTCCCGGTGCGGCGCCACCACGAAGCGGCGTGCCACCGTGTTGGCGACCTTGGCGCCGTGGTCCCGGCGGACCAGGTGCAGGCAGAGGTCGATCCCGGCCGCGCTGCCCGCGCTGGTGAGCACGTCCCCGTTGTCCACGTACAGCACGTCCGGATTGACCCGCACCGCCGGGTGGCGTTGCTGGAGCAGCTCGGCGTACCGCCAGTGCGTGGTCGCCTCCCGGCCGTCCAGCAGCCCGGCGGCGGCCAGCGCGAAGGCGCCGGAGCAGATCGACACGATCCGGGCGCCGCGCTCGTGCGCCGTGCGCAGGGCCGCGACCAGCCCGGGGGAGATCCCGCCGCCGAAGGCGTTCGGCACCCCGGGGACGACCACGGTGTCGGCGGCGGCCAGCTCGTCCAGTCCGTGGCGGGCGGTCAGTGCGAAGCCGCCCACCGTGTCCAGTGCCGTCCCGGGCCGGTCGGCGCACACCTTCAGGCCGTACCAGGGCGTGGCCAGCAGGCCGGCCAGCTCGGGCCGGGCCAGCCCGAACACCTCCACCACGACGCCGAGTTCGAACGGCGCCATGCCCTCGAAGGCGTACACCGCGACGTCGTGGACGGGCTCCGGCCGCCGGCCGATGGCCACGGCCACCGGTCCGGGTGCCGTCCTCCGGGCGTCCTGCGCGCGGTGGCTCCCGGCGTCCTGCGCGCGGTGGCTCCCAGAGTCCTGCGCGCGGTGGCTCCCGGCGTGCTGCTCGGCCATGCGAACCCCCTGGTCACGGGTGGCGGAATCCCGGTGAGTGTAGCCCTCCCGGCCACCCCGGAAATTTCTTCGAACCCACCTGCAACCTCCACGCCGTTCGCACGTCCATGGGTACGGGGGCAGCGGGGAGCGGCCTGAGGGCGGCTGAGAGGATCCCCCCCGATCACGATCTTGATCAGGTGACCTGACGGTCCGGCGAACGCCGTCACCGTCCCGGGGGAAAGCGGAAACGCACATGTCCATGGCCATCGGGCCGATCAGCGCGCCGACCGGGGCGCGCGGCTTCACCATCCGTGGGATGGTCGCCGCGTTGTTCGGCGCGCAGGAGGCCGGCGAGCCACTCGCCGGTCCCGTTCCCGAGCAGGAGGCGAAGCAGCGCCGGGCCGGATTCCGGCTCCTGCGCGGCGGCCGCAAGCCGGCCGAGGACCGGCCCACCCTGACCGACCTCTACCACGCGCACCGGCTCGGCCTGGTGCGCATGGCCGTCCTCCTGGTCGACCACCAGGACCTGGCCGAGGACGTCGTCCAGGAGGCCTTCACCCAGCTCTACCAGCGCCACGGCGAGGAGCTGGACGACCTGGACAACGCGCTCGGCTACCTGCGGACCTCGGTGGTCAACGGGGCCCGCTCGATGCTCCGCCGTCGCAAGACCGCCCGCGAGTACGTGCCGCCGCACGAGGCCGACGCCCCGTCGGCCGAGGACCACGCGGTCCTCAACGACGAGCACCGCCGGGTGCTCGTCGCCCTGCAGGAGTTGACTCCCCGCCAGCGCGAGGTGCTGGTGCTGCGCTACTGGTCCGACATGTCGGAGGCGCAGATAGCCGAGACCCTGGGCCTGTCCCGGGGCGCCGTGAAGTCCACGGCCAGTCGTGCCCTGGACGCTCTGGAAAAGCACCTGGAGAAGGTTCGATGACCGACAAGTTCCCCCGCCGGACCGGCGGCGACGGCGACGGGCCGGCCGAAACCCCGACCGAACGGCTGCTCCGCGAGGCGATGGGTGCGCGCGCCGCGCTGGTCACGGCGAACAGCCTGCGCCCGGCCGCGCCGCCGAGGAACCGGATCCGCCGACTGCGCCCGGTGTACGCCGTCACCGTCCCGCTCGGCCTGGCCGCCGCGATGGCGCTCGGCGTGCTCACCTTCCACGGCGAGCCCGTCGCCCACGACCAGGTCCCGCCGCCGGCCGCCACCCTCACGGCCTCCCCGAGCCCGACCGCCGAGCCGACCCCCGCCCCCACCCCGTCGGTCACCCCCACCGACACCGGCACCCCGACCGGCGACCCCGAAGCCGAACTCCCCCTCGCCGACCCCACGCCCTCCTCCAGCGCCTCGGCCACGAACACCGTGCCGGCTGGGCCGGCGACCCCGTACACCTTCCGCGGCGTCAAGTTCAAGGTGCCGGCAGGCTGGAAGACCGTCCCGATCGGTCAGACCCGGCTCTGTGTCCTGAGCCCGGGAACGCCGACGGAACCGCAGCCGGACTGGTCCCAGGAGGCGTGCGAACCGTACGGGGTCACCGTGGCGGTCTACAGCGACGCGGAGGAGGCCGAGCACGCGACGTGGCCCACCACGGGCGACCTGGCCTCGCCCTCGGGCTGGTCGCACCAGCCGGACTGCCCGATCTGGGGCCGTCCCTACATCCCCACCGCGCCCTACTCGTCGGTCGGCACGCCCGTGCGGACCAGACCCACCGTCGCGGGGAAGACGGCCGACAAGACCCAGTGGAAGGCCACCTGCAAGCCGGGTGACTCGTTCACGGCCCAGATGTGGGGGCTGAGTTCGGACCAGGTGTTCGTGTCGGCGAACGGTCTCAAGGACGACTACCAGGCCGGCCTGCAGACGATCGTCAACAGCCTGGACGTCAGCGGCCACAAGGCGCCGGGCGCCACGCCGTCGGCGGATCCGGTGAACGGCACCACCGTGGCCGTCACACAGAGCGGGTTCCTCCCGAACGGGATGGTGTCCGCCAAGGACCGGCCGGTGACCTTCGCGGTGACCTTCCGGAACACCGGCACCTCCACGTTGCCGGCGGTCCAGCCGCTGGTGTTCACCGACCCCTACCCGGGGACGCCGGAGAGCATGATCCTGATGAACCTCGGCAAGCTGGAGCGTCAGGACGGCGACACCTGGACCCAGTTGAGCATGTCGCCGGGAGGCGGCATGGACTACGCGACGGGCGGCAGGTCGGCCACCTTCCCGCTGGCTCCGGGCGCCAGCCACACGGTGACGTACCGGCTGACCATCGACCCCGCCGACGGCCCGGGGATCATGCCGGTACGGATGCAGGCGACGCTGCCGTACGACGGCTCCGGCTCGCTCACCGTGATCGGTGAGACGACCATCCGGGAGAACGTCGTGAAGTAGCCGGTCGTCGACCGCGTCCGAGGCGCCGTGACCAGGGAATCCCCCGGTCACGGCGCCTTTCGGCGTTCCGGGGCGAGACCGCGCCGAAAAACCTTCCGATCCACCGGCAACCCCTCGGGGGACGGACGTCCATCAGGATGAGGGGCGGGGAGAGCGAGCCGGCGGGACCCTCGCGGTGCGGCCCTCGCGGTGCGGCCCGTCGTTCAGCGCTGACCGCGGGAGAACGGTCGTCGTCCGCCGAGCCGAAGGGCCCGGCCCCCACTGCTCGGGAGGCCGGGCCCTTCACGCGTGTGCGGCGGTTCAGGCGAGCGAGGCCATCCAGGCCTCGACGTCCTCGGCGCGGCGGGGCAGGCCGGCCGAGAGGTTCTCGTTGCCGTCGGCGGTGACCAGGATGTCGTCCTCGATCCGGACGCCGATGCCGCGGTACTCCTCCGGCACGGTCAGGTCGTCCTGCTGGAAGTACAGGCCGGGCTCGACGGTGAGCACCATGCCGGGCACCAGCAGTGCGTCGACGTGCTCCTCGCGGCGCGAGTGGGCGCAGTCGTGGACGTCCAGGCCGAGCATGTGGCCGGTGCCGTGCAGGGTCCAGCGGCGCTGCAGGCCGAGCTCCAGGACCTTCTCGACGTCGTACGCCGAGGCGTCCAGCAGGCCCCAGGCGAGCAGGCGCTCGGCGAGCACCCGCTGGGAGGCCTCGTGGAAGTCGCGGAAGCGGGCGCCGGGCTTCACCGCCGCGATGCCGGCCTCCTGGGCGTCGTACACCGCGTCGTAGATCTTGCGCTGCAGCTCGGTGAAGCGGCCGTTGATCGGCAGGCTGCGGGTGACGTCGGCGGTGTAGAGGGTGTGGGTCTCCACGCCGGCGTCCAGCAGCAGCAGCTCGCCGGGGCGCACCTCGCCGTCGTTGCGGACCCAGTGCAGGGTGGTGGCGTGCGGGCCGGCGGCGGCGATGGTGCTGTAGCCGACGTCGTTGCCCTCGACCCGGGCGCGGCGCCAGAAGGTGCCCTCGATCCAGCGCTCCGAGGTGGCGACGGCCTGGCCCAGCTCGCGGACCACGTCGGTGAAGCCCTTGACGGTGGCCTCGCAGGCGGCGCGCAGCTCGCCGATCTCCCACTCGTCCTTGACCAGCCGCAGGCCGCTCAGGAACTCCTTGAACTCGGCGTCCTTCTCGGCGTCCAGGACACCGGCGAGCGCGGCCTCCAGGCCGGCGTCGTAACCGCGGACGATCCGGGTGGGCACGGCGGGGTCCGCGGCGCGGGCCGCCAGCTCCTCGGCGGCCTTGCGGACGTCGTGCGCGGGCAGGCCGAGCAGCTGCTCCTGCTCGCTCAGGCTGTACCGGCGGCCGACCCACAGCTCGCCGTAGCCGTCCAGCCAGAACTCGCCGTTCTCCCGGTCGGAGCGGGGCAGCAGGTAGAGCGCGAACTCGTGGCCCGCGTCGCCGGTCGGCTCGGCGACGAGCACGGCGTCCTCGCTCTGGTCGCCGGTGAGGTGCACGTACTCGCTGGCGGCGCGGAAGGCGTAGTCGGTGTCGTTGGCGCGCACCCGCAGGTTTCCGGCCGGGACCACCAGGCGCTCGCCGGGGTAGGCGGCGGACAGCTTGGCGCGGCGCTCGGCCGCGTACGGGGCCTGGGCGACGGGGGCGAGGCCGTGCAGTTCGGTGTCGGCCCAGCCGGACTTCATCGAGGTGGCCAGCTCGTCGGAGATCCCGCCGTAGAGGCCGTTCTTGCGGCCCTTGAACTCCTGCGGGTCCTCGCCGCCCTCGGCTTCGGGGTTCTCGGCCACCGCGGGGGTGCGGTCCTCGGTCACGTGCAACGCCTCCTTGGGGGTGGTACCGCCGCCCCTCGGGGGAGTGTCGGATCGCGACACGCGCGGGCGGCCGTGCGTCCCATGGTACGGACGCCCGGCCGCTCAGTCGTTCGGCCCCGGTGCGCTCACTCGAAGCGGGCCGCGAGCAGCATCAGGTCGTCGGTGGCCGTGGCGGCGGTCTCCGGGGCCGGGCAGACGGCCAGCAGGTGGGCGCAGAGCCGGTCGGGGTCGATCCGCACGTCGCGCGGGGCGTCGGCGGCGGCCCGGCGCAGGTTGGCCTGCCCGGCGTGCAGGGTCGGGCCGCAGCGGCGGGCCAGTCCCTCGGTGTAGAGCAGCAGGGTGTCGCCGCGCTCGGCGGTGAACTCGACGCCGGGCGCCTCCCAGCAGGCCAGCATGCCGAGCGGGGCGGAGAGCGAGGTCTCCACGAACTCGGCGCCGTGCCGGCCGACCAGGACCGGCGGGCAGTGCCCGGCGCCGGCCAGGGTGACCCGGCGCTCCTCGGGCTCGACCCAGGCGTACACGGCGGTGGCGGTGCGGGTCGGCTCGGTGGTCTTGAGCAGCAGTTCCAGGTCCCCCAGGACGGAGACCGGGTCCTCGCCCTCCAGCACCGCGTACGCCCGCAGCGCGGCCCGGACCCGGCCCATCGCGGCGGCCGCGCCGGGCGCGGAGCCGGGGCCCGCGCCGGGGCCGTCGCCGGAGACGGAGCCGACGGTGAGGCCGACGGTGCCGTCCGGCAGCGGGATCGCGTCGTACCAGTCGCTGCCGCAGGAGCGGTCCAGGCCGGCCGGGACGATCCGGGCGGCCAGCCGCACCCCGGGGGTCTGCGGGAGGCGGTCGGGCAGCAGACCGCGACGCAGGGCCTCGGTGGTGCGCCGGATCCGGTCCGCCTCCAGCTGCTTGGCGAGCAGCGGGGCGGCGATCTCGGTGTAGTGGCGGGCCAGTTCGCGCCGGCCCCGGGTGGGTTCGGCGGGCTCGTCGTAGAACCAGAGGGCGGCGGCGAGCGGGCCGTCCTCGGTGGTGGCGAGCGGCAGGCCGAAGGCGCCGCCGAGGCCGAGGTGGACGGCGAGTTCGCGCAGCCGGGCGCCGATGGCCGGGTCCTCGGCGAGGTCGGGGGAGTGCAGCTGCTCGGGCCGGTCGCGGTCGCGCAGCAGCCGGGCGAGCAGGCTCTGCTCGGTAGGGACGGTCTCCAGGGCGCCGAGGCTGGCGCGGTCGAGGCCGAGGCCGACCGGCTGGCCGGGGCCGCCGCCGGGCAGCCGGGTGACCAGGACGCCGCGGCGGGCGCCGAGCAGGGCGGCACCGGAGGCGAGCACGGTGTCCAGGGTGGCGGCCAGGCCGCGGGCCCGGGCGAGCTGCTCGGTGTGCTCGTGCAGGCAGGTGATATCGGACAGGCGTCCGGCCAAACGGTCCTGCACCGCGTCGGACGGCTCCGGGTGGTCGTCCGCCGTGCCGTCCGGTGCGTCGGCGGGGCCGGGGAGCCCCGGCGGATCGAGGACGGTGAGCCCGCCTGCGCAGCCGGGTGCGCCCGGCTCGGCGGTCGTCGTCGACGGGAGGGCCGTCGACTGGTGGGACTCGTTCATGCCGCCACTCCTGACGCGGTGCTACGTGCCATGCGAAACCCCCAGGTACGGCCAATGTGGAGCGAGCACGGCCAAAAGGCGTGTTTCGCCTCGATTCGCTACTACTCGTCATTGATCGACAGCAATGCCACCACTTCTACACAGGCCATTCGGGGCATGTCCAGATCCAGGACGACGCCGTGGCCGGTTCGACCGCCTTCGCGACCCGGTCGGGGGGCGTGCGTGGTCGGTGCGCGCGCCGGTCGGCCGGGAGGCATGGAGCGAGCCGTGAACGGGCAGAACCGGGGGGACGGACCGGGCGGCCGTCCGGATCGTATGCCCGTGCCGCCCGCGCGCCGGGTCGGCCGGAAGTCTCTCACTCGTACGGTGGAACCAAGCGCGCCCGGGCGGCGTCCATCCGGTCGCGTACGGGATTCTCGTTCCAAGGGCTGTTCCAGTGCGCGGCCCTCCTCATGTCGTGCTCCACACCGTGCTCCACGTCGTAGCCGCGCCGTTCGCCATGCCGCCCGCCCCTTCCGCGCCGCCCGGGGCCGTGCCGCGGCGGGCCCGTGCGGAGGCTGCCCGGCGGACGCCAGCGGGGCGGAGCGAACCGAGCGGTCAGGGAAAGGAACGAGCGCCATGCGTGAGAACCCGGAGGACCGGTCGGAAGAGCGTGCCGGACGGCTGGCCGCGGCCCTGGCGGCCGCCGTCGACCACCGCTGGCCCGTGGTGCCGGGCGCCGTGCTGCGCGGCGGGCGCTGCTCCTGCGGCGATCCGGAGTGCACCGTCCCCGGCGCGCACCCGCACGACCCCTCGCTGCTGGCCGCCACCACGGACGCCCGGATGGTGCGCTGGTGGTGGGAGCGGCAGAGCCCGGACGCGACGGTGCTGGCCGCGACCGGCCGGACGGTCTCGGCGGTCAGTCTGCCCGCGGCGGCGGGCGCGCGGGCACTGGCCTACCTGGGCGCGCTGCGGCTGCCACTCGGCCCGGTGCTGGCGATGCCGGGCCGCTACGCGCTGTTGGTGGCCCCGTACTCCCTGGACGCGCTCGGCGAGATGCTCGCCCAACTACCGTGGGTGCCGGGTTCGTTGCGCTACCACGGGCCGGGAGGCTTCCTGCCGCTGCCGCCCGGTGGGTCGGCCGGCCGGGTGCGCTGGGTGCTGGCGCCGCGACCGGGCACGGACGGTGGGGTCTGGCTGCCGCAGGTGGGGCCGCTGCTGGGGGAGTTGGTGGAGGCGACGGTCCGGCTGGACAGGGGGCGCTCGGCGTACTGAGGCGCGGTGTTCCGCGCGGCCTCGGAAGGGCCGTCCGAAGGGGCGTCGGAAGGGGCCGTCCGGAAAAACAAAAGATCCGGCCGCTGGCGACGGGGGATGCACCAGCGGCCGGACTCTTTAGACAGTAACAAGGATCTGCGCCCGCGCCAATTTCCAAGACGCCCTCCACGCCCGGAAATTGCGCGTTCACCGCGACAATGTGACGCGTATCACGCTGATCCTGCGTGCTTTAGTTCAAGGTGACCTGACGGTTCACCAGGTTCGCGCGGGCGCGCCGCTCCTCGGCCGTCAGCGGGGTCTCGTCGGCGAGCACGGCGGCGAGCCGCTCGGCGAACTCGGCGGCGGGCTTCTCGCAGTCGGCGGCGGTCATCGAGAGCGGCAGGTCCCACACCGGGACGGTCAGGCCGTGCGCGCGGAACGAGCCGACCAGGCGGGTGTCCGCGCCGAGCGAGGCCTCGCCGGCGGCGTTCAGCCGGGCCAGCGCGTCCAGCAGCCGCTCCTCGGGCACGGTCATCACCCAGCGCAGGTGGTTCTTGTCCGGCGTGCCGCACCAGTAGGCGGCGTCGACACCGGCCAGCTTCTCGGTCGGGATGGCCGAGGCGTTGGCGCGCTCCAGCGAGGCGGCGACCTCGCCGGTGGCGGTCTCGGCGTCCTCGAGCCAGAACTCGAAGCCGGTGTGCACGGTCGGCGTGAACGCGGCGGTGGTGTCCAGCAGGTCCTGCAGACGGCGCCCGCCCGGGACGGTCCGGCGGGCCGGCACCGGGTTGCCCGGCTCGGTGGCCAGGGCCAGCTCCAGGGCGTCCGCGAGGTCGCGGCTGAGGTCGCCGGAGGCGGACTGGGTCTGCAGGCCGAGCAGGATCGAGCCGTCCTGGCGGCGCAGGGCCGGCCAGGCCAGCGGCAGCACGGTGGCCAGCGTCACCGACGGGACCTCGCCTGCGGCACCCTCGGCCACCCCGGCGGCCAGCGTCAGCGGCACCGTGGCGGCCGGCACCAGTTCGCGCAGCGCGACCCAGTCGGCCTCGCCCGGCAGACCCTCGAACGGGCGGTGCACCAGCTCCTGCACCGCGTGCGACGCCTCCCGGCCGTGGCAGGCCTTGTAACGGCGGCCCGAGCCGCAGGGGCAGTCCTCGCGGGCCCCGACCACGGGGATCTCGCCCGTGACGGCGGTGGTGGACTGACGCTGCGGCGCCTTCTTGGCGGCCTTCTTGCCCATGGTGCGGCTCTCCCGGGAACGGTGGTCCTGTGTCCCGGGAAGCCTACTGACGTTCCTGTGGCCCCCGTGCCCCTCCCGGCGCGCGCCGCCGCGCCGGGGCGGGCGTGCGGGCTGCTACGCGCTGCGGGCGTCGCCTCCGCCCCGCCGGGCGTGCCGGGCGCGGGCGGGCAGCGCGGCCCAGACCGTCACCTCGCCGGGCGCGTCGCGCACCCCCCAGTCGCTGGCGAGCTGGTCGACGATGCTCAGGCCGCGGCCGCCGCGCGAGGTCAGCGAGGGGCTGGCGGGCAGCGGCCGGGTGGTCGCCCCGCCGTCGGTGACCTCCAGGGTGAGCACACCGTCGGCGTGCATCTGCCAGCGGACCAGCACGCCGCCGTCCGGCTCCCCGGTGTCCTCGCCGTGCTCCCGGCCGCCCGGTGCGGGGTGCGCCCCGGACGGGACGCCGACCAGGACCTGCCCGAGCACCTCGGCCCGGGCACTGCGGCCGAGCGCCGGCAGCGGACCGAGCGGGCGGGCGTACCGGCACGCATTGCTCAACAGTTCGGAAAGGATCAGTACGGCATCATCGATGACCGGTTCCGGTATCTGCCGGTCACCCAGATCTCGACGCAGTCGGCGCCGTGCGACCCCGACACTCGCTGGGCCGTGCGGCACTGCCATGGTCGATGAAGTCGGCACTTCACGCGCCACCATCAACGCCACCCCCGGACCTCCTTCAGCGTATGCCGAGGGAGAGATGCCCCTTGGTAATGCGTCGGAAACGAGCACCCGACGATCCCGCGAGCCCATTTCGAGCATCGCGACCGACCGTCGACCGGAGGTCATTCCGTGCTCACCCTCCGTCGCCCGGCGGGGTCCGGGAGGGCCTGGAAGAGTCCGGAGGAGTCCGAAAGAGTCCGCGGGGAGAGGAATTCCGGCAATATCGCGCGGGGAAGGTTTGACTGCCCACCAGGGTGATCAGTGCGCACCGGGACGGTCCGGTGCGCACCGGCGGATCACCGCCCGAGCTGCGCCAGCACGTCCGCGGGCCGGTTGGTGATGATCGCGGACACCCCGAGTTCCAGGCAGAGCTCGACGTCGGCCGGTTCGTCCACCGTCCACACGTGCACCTCGTGCCCCAGTTCGCGCAGCCGGGTGACCAGCTGCGGGCGGGCCCGCACCAGCTCGATGCCCGGCCCGGCGATCCGTGCCCCGCCCGGCAGCGGCGAGCCCTCGCGCAGCCGGCCGACCAGCGGCAGCGTCCGCTCGAACAGGAACACCCGCCGGTACTGGGGTGCGGCGGATGCCACCCGGTTCAGCGCGGTCGAGGAGAAGCTCATGATCCGGGCGGACGGGCGGTCGCCCTCCCGGGTCGCGCCGATCTTGAACCGCTCCAGCATCCGCACCAGCTCGGTCTCCACCAGGCCGCGGAAGCGCACCGGGTGCTTGGTCTCGATGGCGAGGTCCACCGGTCGGCCGCAGTCCACCACCAGCTCCAGCAGGCGCTCCAGGGTGAGCACGCCGCGCAGCTCGGGGTCGGTGCTGGGGCGGCCGGTCTTCCAGGCGCCGAAGTCGTACGACTGCAGCTCGGCGAGCGTCATGGCGGAGACGGTGCCCCGGCCGTTGGAGACCCGGCCGATCCGCCGGTCGTGCACGCAGACCAGGTGGCCGTCGGCCGTCACGCGGACGTCGCACTCCACCGCGTCGGCACCCTCGTCGAGGGCGCGCCGGTAGGCCGCGAGGGTGTGTTCGGGCAGGGCGGCGGAGGAACCGCGGTGGGCGATCACCTGGACGGGCGACGCCGTGCGCGCCGCCGTCGAGGACAGGTCTGGGCTGGTCACGGGGCCAACGATAGGCGGCCGAGGTGAAGCGGGGGCGAAGACGGTCCCAATCCGCGGGGCCGTCTGCGGGTCCTCCGGCGCCGGTACCGGTGTCGGTGCCCGGCGCCGGAGGGCGGCGTCAGCGCGCGGCGCGGCGGGAGAGGGGGGTGAGCGCCCAGGTGGCCAGGGCGGGCACCAGGAAGGCGAACAGCGAGGCGGAGGTCCACTCCTGCGGGGTGAAGTGCAGGGTCTCCTGGGCGGAGGTCCAGAAGTCCGTCCACCAGCCCGCCACCTTCGTCGGTGCGATGAACTGGTAGACGGCGAAGCCCAGCAGCCACGGCAGCAGCATCGTCCAGCGGGACGGCGCGTCCTCGGAGAGGTCCCAGCCTCGGCGTCCGGCACCGAGGAAGAAGTCCACCGCCAGCACCGCGAGCAGCGGCACGAACACCGACCCGATCAGGCCGAGGAAGTTGTAGTAGCTGTCGGTGAACTGATCGATCTGCAGCGCCAGCACGGTGGTCAGCGCGCCGATCCCGCCGCTCAGCACCCGGCGGTCGACCCTCGGCAGCAGGTTCTGCACCGACATCGCGGTCGAGTACACGTTGGCGAAGGACTGGTCCGTCTCGCGCAGCACCAGCACCAGCAGGAACAGCCAGCCGGCCCAGACGCCGAGGAAGGAGTCGAAGATCTTGTTCGGGTCGCCGCCGGACTGCAGCAGCGCCATCAGCCCGAGCACGTAGCACCAGACCTGGGCGATCGTGTAGCCGGAGAAGCTGCCCCAGAACGCCGAGCGCGGGGTGCGCGAGTGCCGGGTGTAGTCGGCGGCCAGCGGCACGAAGGAGATCGACACGGCGATCATGGCGTCGGTCGCGCCCAGGAAGCCGTGCCAGTTGCCGGCGCCCGGGTCGGGCACGCCCTGGCGGCCCAGCTGGACGGTGAAGTACACCATCGCGACGGCCACCGCCCCGGCGACGAAGCGGCGCAGCACCGCGATCGAGCCCAGCGGCCAGATGGTCAGCGCGGTCGTCAGCGCGCCCGCGAGCAGCACGAACAGCCAGCGGTAGCCGGTGGTGTGGGCGACGGTCTGGGCGCCCGCCGAGATCGTCAGCAGCTCGAACACGCCCCAGCCGACGCACTGCACGATGTTCAGCACCGTCGGCAGGTACGACAGCCGGGTGCCGAACAGGCCGCGCAGGCTGGCCATCGCGGGCGCGCCGGTCCTGGCGCCGATCAGTGCGGCCACGCCGAGCATCGCGGTGCCGACCGCCGTACCGACCGCGATCGCGGTCACCGAGGCGGCCAGCGAGAGCTCGCTGCCGGGAGCGCCGAGCACGGTGGCGGCGGTGGAGAAGCCGATCAGGCTGACGCCCAGGTTCATCCAGAGCGCGAAGTGGTCCCGGAAGCGCAGCGTGCGAGGCGGCTCCGTGTCCAGGACCAGCGGCGCCTCGGCGCGCTCGGGCCGGTCCAGGACGGCGGTGGCCGAGCCCGGGTGGTCGGGGACGTCCTTGGACGAAGGTGCGCCCGAAGAAGAGGATGGCGAAGCAGGCGGCATGGCCGATACTCCCTACGCCGGCATTACCCGGACAGGTTCCGGCGGTCAGCGCCCCCTCGGCCGTCCGCCTCGCTCGCGTGGCGTACGGTCGACATGCGCACTCTCAGCCTGGTCGGTCCAAGCTCCCGCGTGTCAGTTTGGAGCGACAGGCTAACCGGCACGAGAGCGAACGCCAAGGCCAGGCGGGTGCCGTCCGCATCGCGGGACGCCCCGGCGGGGGAGGCGAACCATCGGCGTCGGCGCCGGCTAAGGATTCTTATGAGTTCTTCAGAGGGGTCCTTACGACAACCGAATCGGCGATGCGAAAAACTATGGTCCTTGGTTCTGCCAGCTATGGAGGTCGTCCGTGAGCACCGAGCGCGAGGTTGGGCCCGCCGGGCCGCAGGGGGAGCAGCCCGCAGGCCCGGGAGCGGCTGAGTCCACTTCCGAAGCCCCCGCTCAGGGCGGGCACAAGCCGACCATGGCCTTCCGCCGGGTCCCCGAGCCGGAGGCCGCCCCGGCCTCCCCCGCGGACGCCGATGAGCCCGCCCAGCCCGCCGCGGCGGACGGCGGGCACAAGCCGACCATGGCGTTCAGCCGGGTCCCCGAGCCGGAGGCGGCGCCCGCCGCGGCCCCGGGGGCCGAGGACGCGCCCGCGGAGGGCGGGCACCGGCCCACCGTCGCCCTGACCAAGGTCCCCGAGCCGGAGGCGCCCGCCGCGCCGGCCGCCCCGGCCGTCGAGGAGCCGGCCGTCGACCCGGTCACCGGGTACATCGACGCGCCGCCGCCGGTCCTGCCGCCCGCCGCCGCCCAGGCCGCGCCCGCGGCCCCGGCCCTGCCGCCGGCCGCCAACCCCTACGCCACCCCGACCCACGGCGTGCCCGCCGCCGGCGCGCACGACCCGTACGGCACCGCCCCGGCCGCGCCCGCCGCGCCCGCCCACCACCCCTTCGGCGCCGGCCAGCCGCTCGGCGGCTGGGGCCCGACCCACGACGCCGCCGGCGGCACCGGCTTCCCCGGCGGCCCGTCCGGCCCGCTCGGCTACCCGGCCGAGCACCCCGGCGGCCCGCACGGCGGCGGACCGCGCAAGAAGCGGGGCGGACTGGTCGCCCTGATCGCGGCCGTCGCGCTGGTCGCCGGTGTGGCCGGTGGCGCGCTCGGCGTGACCGTCGCCGACCGCAGCCCCGGCGCCAGTTCGGCGGACGACCACCGCAGCACCACCGTCCAGGCCAGCGACACCCAGAAGAACGAGCCCGCCCCCGGCTCGATCGCCGCGATCGCCCAGAAGGCGCTGCCCAGCGTCGTCACCATCAAGGCGCAGGGCAACGGCGAGTCGGGCACCGGCACCGGTTTCGTCTTCGACACCGAGGGCCACATCCTCACCAACAACCACGTGGTCGCGCCGACCCTCAACGGCGGCAAACTGACCGTCAAGTTCGCCGACGGCACCTCGTACAGCGCCTCGGTGCTGGGCCACGCCGAGGGCTACGACGTCGCCGTCGTCAAGATCGACAATCCGCCGAAGAGCAAGCTGGCCCCGCTGCCGCTGGCCGACTCCGACAAGGTCAACGTCGGTGACGCCACGGTCGCGATCGGCGCGCCGTACGGCCTGGAGTCGACCGTCACCAGCGGCATCGTCAGCGCCAAGGACCGCCCGGTCGCCTCCGGCGACGAGACCGGCTCGCAGGCCTCCTACATGAACGCCCTGCAGACCGACGCCTCGATCAACCCCGGCAACTCCGGCGGCCCGCTGCTCGACTCCGGCGGCGCGGTGATCGGCATCAACTCGGCGATCCAGTCCAACGCCTCGGCCAACGGCCGGGCCGGCAGCATCGGCCTGGGCTTCGCCATCCCGATCAACCAGGCCAAGTGGGTCGCGGACACCCTGATCAAGACCGGCAAGCCGGTCTACGCCAAGCTCGACGTGCTGCGCAACGACGACTACAAGGGCGACGGCGCGCAGATCCAGACCCGCGACATCCAGGGCCAGCCCGCCGTCACCCCCGGCGGCGCCGCCGACAAGGCCGGCCTGAAGCCGGGCGACGTCATCACCAAGCTCGGCGGCGTGCCGATCGAGAACGGCCCCGCCCTGGTCAGCCGGATCTGGACGCACAAGCCCGGCGAGACGGTCGACGTCGAGTACACCCGCAACGGCCAGACCTTCACCACCAAGGTGACCCTCGGCCAGCGCGACGGCGACCAGTGACCCCGGCCCGCTGACCCGCGCCGCCACCGAACCGTGTGCGCCGAACCCCGCCGGACCCGTTAGGCTGACCTCCGCCTGGAGAGCTGCCCGAGCGGCCTAAGGGAACAGTCTTGAAAACTGTCGTGGCGTGACCCGTCACCGTGGGTTCGAATCCCACGCTCTCCGCTGGTAGGAGAACCACCTGCTCAGGGCGGGTGCCGACATCGTTCGGCACCCGCCCTCGGTGTTTCCCGGCGAGGTCCGTCGGCCGGTTGACCCTGACACCGTGGGAGGCCGTGGAGTGGAGCCATCATGTTGACCATCGGAGACTTCGCCAGCCACGGCCGGGTGTCGGTGCGGATGCTGCGCCACTACGACGCGATCGGCCTGCTGCGGCCCGCCCGGGTCGACCCGGCCAGCGGCTACCGCTTCTACGAGGCCGCCCAACTCGCCCGGCTCAACCGGGTGATCGCGCTCAAGGAGCTCGGATTCACGCTGCAGCAGGTGCGGGCCGTCCTGGACGACGAGGTGGACCCGGCCGAACTGCGCGGGATGCTGCGGCTGCGGCGGGCCCAACTCGCCGAGGCCATCGCGGCGGACGAGCTGCGGCTGGCCCGGGTGGAGGCGAGGCTCCGGACGATCGAGAGCGAGGGGACCATGTCCGCGCACGACGTTGTGGTGAAGCGGGTGCCGTCCGTCCGGGCGGCCCAACTGACCGGTGTGGCCGCGGGGTACGAGCCGGAGGAGATCCCGCCGGTGATCGGCCCGCTGTTCGGCGAACTGTGCCGGCGGCTGGCCGAGGCCGGGGTCGAGGCGACCGGCCCGGCCGTCGCCCGGTACCAGGACGGGCCGGACGGCGACGGTTCGGTGCAGATCCTCGTCGCCGTCCCGGTCGGGCCGTCGGTGCGGCCGGGCGCGCACGACTTCGAGGTGCTCGACCTGCCGCCGATCGAGGAGGCGGCGACGATCGTGCACCGCGGCCCGATGTCCGAGGCGCTGGGGACGTTCCAGGAGCTGGCCCGCTTCATCGAGGAGAACGGCTACCGCTCGGCCGGCTACGCCCGGGAGCTGTACCTGGAGTGCCCGGACGACGAAGCCGGGTGGGTCACCGAACTCCAGGAGCCGGTGGCCCGCCGGTAGACCCTGCCGGGGGCCTCGACCCGGTCGAGGCCCCCGGCCCCGCGCGCGGACCCTCCCGCTCGCCGACCCTCCCGTCCGCCTCCGGCGGTCCCTCCCGTCCCGCCGCCTCCTCGTGCTCCCCCGGAGGCCCACTTGCCCCACTACCGGCCCGCGGGCAGAGTGCGGAGGTGGAGCTGGTCGGGCGGCGAGCGGAGGCGGCGATGGGTGATCTGACGGACCGACTGGCGCAGGGCCTCCCGGCCGGAGCCGTGGTGGTGGACCCCGAGGTGACCGCCGCGTACCGCCATGACATGGCGGGCTTCTGCGCGGCCGGCGTGCCCGCCGCGGTGGTGTTCCCGGAGACGGTCGAGCAGGTGCAGCACGTGATGCGCACCGCGACCGAGCTGCGGGTGCCGGTGGTGCCGCAGGGCGCCCGGACCGGGCTCTCGGGTGCGGCGAACGCGGTGGACGGCTGCATCGTGCTGTCGCTGGTGAAGCTGAACCGGATCCTGGAGATCGACCCGGTGAACCGGATCGCGGTGGTCGAGCCCGGCGTGGTGAACGCCGAACTGTCGCGTGCGGCGGGCAAGTCGGGCCTGGCCTATCCGCCGGACCCGTCCAGCTGGGAGTCCTGCACGATCGGCGGCAACATCGGCACCGGCGCGGGCGGGCTCTGCTGCGTGAAGTACGGCGTCACCAGCGAGTACGTGCTCGGCCTGGACGTCGTGCTGGCGGACGGGCGGCTGCTGTCCACCGGCCGCCGGACGGCGAAGGGCGTGGCCGGGTACGACCTGACCCGGCTGTTCGTCGGCTCGGAGGGGACGCTCGGTGTGGTGGTGCGGGCCGTGCTGGCGCTGCGGCCCGCGCCGGCCCCGCAGCTGGCGTTGGCGGCGGAGTTCCCGAGCGCGGACGCGGCGGGTGCGGCGGTCTGCGAGGTGATGGCGGGCGGTCTGGCCCCGTCCTTGATGGAGCTGATGGACGCGGTCTCCGTGCGGGCCGTCAACGAGCTGGGGCAGATGGGTCTGCCGGAGTCCACCCGGGCGCTGCTGCTGGTGGCCTTCGACGGTCCGGACCGCGTGGACGAGCTGGCCCGGGTCGCGCGGCTGTGCCGGGAGGCGGGGGCGACCGAGGTGGTGCCGGCCGAGGACCAGGCGGAGTCCGATCTGCTGCTGGCGGCCCGGCGGCTGGCGCTGCCGGCGCTGGACCGGCTGGGCACCACGATGATCGACGACGTGGCGGTGCCGCGTTCCCGGCTGGCCGAGATGCTGAACGGTGTCGCGGCGATCGCCGAGCGGCACGGGCTGACCATCGGGGTGGTCAGTCACGCCGGGGACGGCAACACCCACCCGATCGTGATCTTCGACGCCGAGGACGCGGAGCAGACCGCGCGCGCCCAGCGCTCCTTCGACGAGATCATGGCGCTCGGACTGGAGCTGGGTGGCACGATCACCGGGGAGCACGGGGTGGGGCTGCTCAAGCGGGACTGGCTGGCCCGTGAGTTGGGCCCGGTCGGGCTGGACCTGCACCGGCAGGTGAAGGCGGTCTTCGATCCGCTGGGAATCCTGAATCCCGGAAAGATGGTCTGATTGTCGCCAGTTTGATTGTTTCCAGGGCGGATCCGTAAGGGGCGGAGAGTCGTTTGCCCGCTGCTTGGGTGTGACTTTCCGATGGTCTGCGAATGGCTGGAAAAGTCGACATGGAAGGGGTGGTCGAACTTTTCGGGGGCGCATTCGCCGTCAGCCCGCGCCAGGGTGGTGCGCCCGGTCGTTCGCGAGCGGTCGATGCGCCGCCTCCGGCGGCCCGCAAGTCGGCGGCCGGTCGGGCGAAGTCCCAGCTCATCGGCGGTGTGCCGGCGCGTTTTCCGGATCGACCTCCGCTATGCGGGCCCTGGGTGGATATCACACTAACGGGCGAAAATGGCGAGGCCGACTGGTGCTTTGTCGATTTGTTGCGGAAGTCTTTCCCTCGGCGTCGCAGCCCGCAGGTGTTCGTCTGGCCGGCGAACCCCGCACAGCATGGTCGACATTGCACGATGACTCGATGACTCGATGAACAGATTTTTGGAGGTTCTCATGGCTCGTCACCACACCCGTCCTCTGGCCGGTCTCCTGCTCGCCGGCCCGCTCGCGGCCGGTCTCCTGCTAGCGGGTGCCGGGGCCGCCGCCGCCGACAACGGCGCGGGTGCCGCGGCCGGTTCCAACGCCGGCGTGGTGTCCAACGCCGGCACCGGCAACGTGTTCGGCGGGGTCGACGGCAACTACGTCTCCACCCAGCAGACGGCCACCGGCTCCGGTGCCTCGAACCAGAGCAACACCCTCGCGGTGAAGGACAACGCCGGCGCCGTCCTGGCCGGCCAGGGGAACAAGAACATCAACGTCGTCTTCGCCCCGGTCTTCCCCTGACCGTCCGGCCGCACCGCGTGCGACCGGGTACCACCGAGTACCGCTGACGGCGGGGGCGCCGGAGGTGGGTGGCCGCGGGTGAGCTGAGCACCCGCGCCCGGACTCGGGCTCCGACCCGGAAACACGACGGCCGCGACGGCCGCGACGGCCTCGACGGCCGCGGCAACGGCCGCGACGGCAACGGAACGGCCGCAACAACCCCGAGGAACCAGACGGGAACCGCGCATCACCGAGGGAACAGCGCATGACCGGCCAGCGGAAAGGGTCACCGCGAAACCGGCCTCGTGGGCGGTGCCGCCATCGGCACCGCCCACGAGTGCGTCCGGCTCCGTCCCGGCTCCGGACCGCCACCGTCCCCCCAGCCGTCCCCCCAGCCGTCCCCCCTTCCCCTGGCCGCCCGCCGCCGGACCGGCCGGGAGCCCTCCACCGAGGGCCCGCGCCCTGCGGCGTCGGCCCACGGCGGTACGGTTGCGCTCCGACAGCACACCGCGTGCCAGGGCCCGCGAGGGCGGCCCGACCGGGGTGGTGACCGCGGCAATCGGAAGAAAGGGCGCGCGATGGCGGCGGAGGAGGAGGGCCTGACCGGCCCGGGCGAGTCCGGGTCCGTACCGGGGCCGGAAGCGGAGGCGCGCCGGGAGCCGGCGGCCGAGCCGTCCGGTGAGCGCCGGTCCGAGCCGAGGTCCGTCCCCGAGCTGTTGCTCGGCCGGCCGCCGATGGCCCGCCCGCTGCCGTCCTTCGACCACGACGCCGCCCCCGCCGAGCCCGGCCCGCTCTTCGTGGACTGGCTCGCCACCGCGCTGGACGCCGGCGTGCTGGACCCGCAGGCATTCACCCTCTCCACCGTTGACGCGGACGGCATGCCGGACGCCCGGGTGCTGGTGCTGCGCGACGTGGACGCGGCCGGCACCGGCTGGAACTTCTCCGCCGCCGCCGACAGCCCCAAGGGCCGACAGCTGGCCGACCACCCGGCCGCCGCGCTGACCGTCTACTGGCCGCAGCTGGGCCGCCAGGTGCGGGTGCGCGGCAGCGTCGAGCGGGCCGCCGACCTGGTCGCCGCCGCCGAGTTCGCCACCCGCTCGCCCGCCGCGCGGGCCTCCTCGCTGGTCGGCCGGCAGAGCGAGCCGCTGGCCGCGCTGACCGAGTACGACGAGGCGGTGGCGGTCGCCCGCCGCCGGCTGGAGGCGCACCCGGACGTGGTCCCGCCCGGGCACGCCGTCTACACCCTCTGGGCGCACGAGGTGGAGTTCTGGCAGGGCGACTCCCAGCGCCGGCACGTCCGGCTGCGCTACACCCGCACCGGCCCGGTCAGCTCCCCGGACTGGTCGCGCACCCTGCTCTGGCCCTGAGACGCCGCCGGCCGCGGGTGCCGCGGCCGGCGGGCAGCCGCCGGACCTACCGGCGGCCGGTCAGCGTGGCGCCCACACTGGCCGCCACCACGCAGCCGATCCCGGCCAGCTGCGACGCGCCCAGCAGCTGGCCGAGCACGACCAGGCCGACCAGCGCGCTGACCGCCGGCTCCAGGCTGACCAGCACGCTGAACACCCGCTGCGGCATCCGGCGCAGCGCGGTCATCTCCAGCGCGTACGGGATCACCGGCAGCAGCAGCGACACCCCGGCGACCGCGGCGAGCAGCAGCAGCGGTGAGGAGTCGGACGCGCTCAGCCCGTGCCAGGCCTCGCCCAGCCCGAACGGCGCCAGTGCCAGCGCGCCGACCGTCATCGACACCGCCAGGCCCTGGAACCCCTGGAAGGTCGCGCCGACCTTGTCGGTGAACAGGATGTACAGCGCGTAGCAGGCGGCCGCCCCGAAGGCGTAGAGCAACCCGACCGGGTCGAGCGAGCCGCCGCCGTCCCCCTCGCCGAGCAGGGTCAGCAGCGCCACGCCGGCGGCCGCGAGCAGCGCCCAGAGCAGGTGGCTGGCGCGCCGGGCGAAGACCAGGGCGACCGCGAGTGGGCCGAGGAACTCGATGGTCGCGGCGGTGCCCATCGGCAGCCGGTCGATCGCCCCGGCGAACAGGAAGGTCATCCCGGCCGAGGCCACGCCGAGCAGCGCGGCTGCGCCGAGGTCGCGCGGACGCTTGTCGCGCAGCTCCGGCCGGGTGACGGCGAGCAGGATGACGGCGGCGAAGCCGAGCCGTAGGAAGGTGGTTCCGCTGACCCCGAGCGGGCCGAAGAGCGGCTTGGACAGCGCGATCCCCGTCTGCACCAGGAACATCGCGGTGAGACAGAGAAGCGGCGCCGGGATCGTGTCCGGGCGCCGCAGGATCGTGCCGAGCCGGCCGCTCGACCGGCCGGTCCGTCCTTCGGGTGGCGCCGCGGGGCCGGACGCCCCACCTCGTCGCCAGCTGCCCCGCTCGCCGGCGGGCTCGCCCTTGGGGGTGGGCGGCATGGCAAGGGCCTCGGCGACGGCGGCTGCCGACGACGAGGCGGTGGGGGGTGCGCTGGTATGCGAGGTGGGCATGCTCGCGAGTGTGCCGTAAGGAGTGACGAACGGGCAAGCTCGTTACAAATATCGGGACGGATGCGGACGGGTGCGTCCCAAAGGGTGGACTCGCGGGGGCGCCGCGGCGTGGTTGCCGCATTCGTCCGATGGTCCGTCAGTATCAAGGCCGGGTGCGCTATCTCCGCCCCGCGGCCCTCCTCACCGCCTCCCTCGTGCTCCTGCTGGCCACCGAAGGAACGGGCGTGCGCGCCGAAGCCACCGTTCCGGCCGCTGCCGCCGCCCCCCGCATCCGGGCCCTCGCCCTGCCGGACAAGGGCGTCCCGCCCCGCTTCCGGGAGAGCTGGAACGGCCCCGCCTTCGACGTCTGCGCCGCGCCCCCACTGGACACCCTGCGGACCTGGCGCACCGCCTCCCCGTACGGGGCGATCGGCCTCTACACCAGCGGCTCCCAGCGCGCCTGCGGCCAGTCCCGGCTCACCGCCGAATGGGTGCGGCAGGCGCGCGCGATGGGCTGGCGCTTCCTGCCGGTGCACGTCGGACTGCAGGCGCCGTGCGCCGACCCGGCCCGCAGACCCAGGCGGATCGACCCCGCGAACGCCGTGCGGCAGGGGCGGGACGAGGCGGCCGAGGCCACCCGTGCGCTGCGCTCGCTCGGATTCGGCCCGGGCAGCCCGGTCTACCTGGACATCGAGGCCTATCCGATGCGCGACCGGGCCTGCGGCCAGGCCGTGGTCGACTTCACCCTCGGCTGGACCCAGGCCCTGCACTCCGCCGGCTACCGCTCCGGCCTCTACTCCAGCCTCGACTCCGGCATCGCCGACCTGGCGGCCGCCCACCGGGCCGGTAGCGCCCCGATGCCCGACTCGCTCTGGTACGCCCGCTGGGACGACCGCGCCGACACGGCCGGCTCCGGCGCCCTCGCCCCCGACCTCTGGACCGCCCACCAGCGCGTCCACCAGTACCGCGGCAACGTCCCGGAGACCTACGGCGGTGCCACCCTCACCATCGACCGCGACCAGGTGGACGGTCCGACCGCCGGCTGAGTCCCCCGCCGGTAGGGTGGCCCCCGGTCCGGCAGAGGGGGCGACATGGCGAACGGCCAGGAACAGGGACACGGCGGCGCGTACGGGTACGGGCCCGGGGCCGCGGCTGGTCCGGGCGCGGTGCCTTCGCAGCACCCGTACGGGCCGCCGGCGCCGTACGGCCACAACCCGTACGCCCAGCCCGTCCCGCCGCAGCAGCCCTACGGCGGGCAGCCCCACCCCGCACCGCACGTCGGTGCCGCACACCAGCCGCAGCCGCAGCCGCAGCCGCCGTCGCTGTCGCTGTCGCAGCCGTCGGCGCCGCAGCCGCAGCCGCTGCCCGGCGGCTTCCCGGGACCGCTGCCGCGCCGCAGCCGCGTCGCCGTCCTGCTCCAGTTCCTGCTGCAGTGGATCTACGCCCCGCTTTGGATCGCCGCCCTGGTGCTCCTCTTCGTCGTCCTGATCTTCGCGGACTACAGCGGCGGCGGCCCCAGCTCGGACGGCTGGCTGAAGGTCAACCGCACCTTCATCCCGCCGCGCCGTCTGAAGGCCGAGCTCACCGGCCGCCCGGAGGACTGGGAACGCTACGTCACCCCGATCCTGGAGCGCCGGATCGCCGCCGCCGAGGCCTCCCACGCGGCCGGTGGCGGCGAGGTGCAGGCCGACCTCTCGCGGCAGGTGTCGGTCCGGCTCGCGGCGCGCCTCTACCGCGGCCTCGGCGCGGCCGGCGTGGTCCGGATCGCCGAGCGGCACGGCTGGCACGGCTCGCCCGTCGGCACCGACGCCGACCACGTCGGGCTGGTCCGCCGCTTCCCCGCCCCGGCCGGCGCGCACGCCCCCGCCCCGCACGACCCGCCCGCCGCCCCCGGCACCCCGTGGGGACCGCAGCCGACCCGCTCCGCGCTGCTGCTCCCGTTCGTCTTCCTGTTCCAGATCCTCTACGTCCCGGTGTACGGCCTGGCCACCTTCTGGATGAACCGGCCCGAGCCCGACTACTGGGAGCGCTGGGGGGCCCGCTGGACGGTCGGCCCGCGCGCCTTCCGGGCCGAGTTCACCGACAGCCCCGCCGCCTGGGACCGCCACATCCGCCGCATCCTCCAGCGCGACACCAAGCGCGAACTCGCCCGCACCCCCGACAGCTACGCCAAGCTCGTCGCTCCCGACGGCACCTACTACCGCCGCATCCAGCTCCACCGCGCCACCTACCGGGGCGCCGGCGCCCACCACGCCCTGCGCATCGCCGCCGAGCAGGGCTGGACCCTGGACCCCGCCTACACCCCCGACCCCGCCAACTCCCTCCGCCTCTGCCGCCGCGAACAGCGCTGACGCCCGGTGCGGCCCGGGGCGGGGGTGGCGAGGCCGTGATCCGTGCAACGGGCCGGGGATGCTGACAGGGGACGGCGCGGGGCGGCAAAATCGGGCAGGTCCGCGCCCATTACCGCCCAGTAGGTGCCGCAGGCGCAGGCCGCCGGTGCCGCCAGGTCAAGGAGGACCCGTGTTCAGCACGATGCAGGACGTTCCGCTCACCGTCGCCCGGATCCTGGAGCACGGGTCCACGATCCACGGCCGTTCGACCGTCACCACCTGGGACGGCACCGGGCCGGTCGTCCGCAGCTACGCCGAGGTGGGCGCCCGCGCCGCGCAGCTGGCGTGGGCGCTGCGCGACGAGCTCGGGGTGACCGGGGACGACCGGGTCGCCACCCTGATGTGGAACAACGCCGAGCACCTGGAGGCGTACCTGGCCGTCCCCGCGATGGGGTCCGTGCTGCACACGCTCAACCTGCGGCTGCCCGCGCAGCAGCTGTCCTTCATCGTCGACCACGCCGCCGACCGCGTGATCATCGTCAACGGCTCGGTGCTCCCGCTGCTCGCCGCCGTCCTGCCGCAGCTCGCGCCCACCCTCAAGCACATCGTGGTGAGCGGGCCCGGTGACCGCTCGCTGCTGGCGGGCTTCGCGGGCGGCGTGCACGATTACGAGGAGCTGATCGCCGGCCGGCCCACCGCGTACCCGTGGCGCGGCGACATCGACGAGCGGCAGGCCGCCGTGCTCTGCTACACCTCCGGCACCACCGGCGACCCGAAGGGCGTGCTCTACAGCCACCGCTCGGTCTACCTGCACTGCCTGCAGGTCAACACCGGCGACAACTTCGCCTTCACCCCGCGCGACACCGCGCTGCCGGTGGTCCCGATGTTCCACGTGAACGCCTGGGGCATCCCGCACGCCGCCTTCATGTCCGGCGCCAACCTGCTCATGCCGGATCGATTCCTCCAGCCCAAGCCGATGGCCGAGATGATCGCCGCCGTCCGCCCCACCGTCAGCGCCGCCGTCCCCACCATCTGGAGCGGCCTGCTGGACGAGCTCGACGCGGGCGACTACGACACCTCCAGCCTGCGCATGGTGGTCATCGGCGGCAGCGCCTGCCCGCCGTCGCTGATGCAGGGCTTCGAGGAGCGCCACGGCATCCGGGTCATCCACGCCTGGGGCATGACCGAGACCTCCCCGCTCGGCTCCTTCGCCCAGCCCCCGGGCGGCCTCACCCCCGAGGAGGAGTGGCCGTACCGGATCACCCAGGGCATCTTCCCGGCCTCCGTCGAGGCCCGGCTGATCGGCCCGGGCGGCGAGCGGATGCCGCACGACGGCGTCTCGGCGGGCGAGCTGGAGGTGCGAGGTCCGTGGATCGCGGGGGCGTACTACGGCGGCGCCGGGCAGGACCCGGTCCGCCCGGAGGACAAGTTCTCCGAGGACGGCTGGCTGCGCACCGGGGATGTCGGCACCATCACCGCCGACGGCTACCTGACCCTCACCGACCGCGCCAAGGACGTCATCAAGTCCGGCGGTGAGTGGATCTCCTCGGTCGACCTGGAGAACCAGCTGATGGCGCACCCCGAGGTGGCCGAGGCCGCCGTGGTCGCCGTCCCGGACGAGAAGTGGGGCGAGCGCCCGCTGGCCACCGTGGTGCTGCGCCCGGGCGCGACCGTCGGGCTGCGGGAGCTGCGGACCTTCCTGGCCGGGCGGGTCGCCTCCTGGCAGCTGCCGGAGCGCTGGTCGATCGTGGAGTCGGTGCCGAAGACCTCGGTCGGCAAGTTCGACAAGAAGGTGATCCGGGCCAGCTACGCGGCCCAGGAGCTGGACGTGACGGTGCTCGGCAAGGAGTAGCGCCCGGGCACGGAAGAGGGCCGGCCGCCCCCGTACCGTACGGGGGCGGCCGGCCCTTCGACGTGTCGGCGCGCTCGGCCCGGGCCGGCGACGCCCGCGCCCCGGCCCGTGGCAGCGACGCCCTCCTTCGGCCCGCGGCAGCGGCCCCGCGCCTCAGCCCGCCGCGGCGACGCCCGCCTCGCCCATCGCGCCGATCCGCCCGAGCAGGTCGACGATCCGGCCCTGGACGTCCTCGGTGGTCGAGCGCTCGGCGAGGAACAGCACCGTCTCGCCGGTGCGCAGCCGGGGCAGTTCGCGCGGGTCGAGGTCGACGGAGGTATAGACCACCAGCGGGGTGCGGTGCAGCCGGTCGTTGGCGCGCAGCCAGTCCAGCAGGCCGACCCGGCGGCGGCGGATCTGCAGCAGGTCCATCACCACCAGGTTGGGCTGCACGCTGCTGGCCCGGGCCACGGCGTCGTTCTCGTCGACCGCGTGCTCGACGTGCATGCCGCGCCGCTCCAGGCTGCTGATCATGGCGGCGGCGATGTCCGGGTCGCTCTCGACCAGCAGGACGCGCGGCGCGTGGTGCTCGCCGTCGCGCGGGGCGAGGGCGCGCAGCAGCACGGCCGGGTCGGCGCCGTACGCGGTGTCCCGGGTGGCCTGGCCGAGGCCGGCGGTGACCAGCACCGGGACGCGGCGGTTGAGCGCCGCGGTGCGCAGGGACTGCAGCGCGGTGCGGGTGATCGGTCCGGTGAGCGGGTCGACGAAGAGGGCGGCCGGGAAGCCGGCGGCCTGGGCGTCCACCTCCTCGCGGGAGCTGACGATCACCGGCAGGTAGCCGCGGGCCTGGAGGGCCTGCTTGGTGGCCGGGTCGGGCTCGGGCCAGACCAGCAGCCGCCGGGTGTTGGCCAGCTCGCCACCGGCGGCCGACGCGTGTTCGGCGGTGGGCCGCTGGTCGGCGGCCGGGAGTTCGGCCATCGGGCGGGGGGCGGTCCTGGCCTCGGCCGGGCCGGACTGCTGCGCGGGGAGCACGGGCACCGACGGGGCGCCGAGCGGCCGCGGCGGGGCGAGCTCGCCCAGGCCGGTGCCGACCGGGCGCGGGCCGGACGGGTCCTCGGCGGCGGGCAGCGCGGACCGGGCGGGCTCCAGCGCGGTGCCGGGGCCGTCCGCGTCCTGGCCGGACGGTGCGGGCAGGGCGGACGGGCCGACGGCGCCCGTCGGCAGGTCGGAGACCGGACCGGGCGGGACGGCCAGTCGGCGGCGGCGTCCGGTCGGCGCGGCGGCCGGCTCGGGCGGCGCGGGTGCGGGGCCGGTCGGCAGGGCGTGCTCCAGACCGGGGTACACCGGGGTGTCGGTCGTCCCGGGCAGGGCGAAGCCGCCGGAGGAGTCCTCGGCGGAGGGCAGGGCGCGGCGCCGGCGGGGCTTGGGTTCGGCCGAGCCCTCCTCCGGGGCGGCCCCGTCGGTCGGGGTGCCGCCCGGCGGGGTGCCGTCGGCGGCCGGGGCCGGGGCGGGGGCCGGGCCGAGCGCGAGCGGCTCGCGTCCGCCGGGCCGCTGCTGGGCCGGCTCGCCCTCGACGGGCACGGCGTAGGCGGGTCCGGAGCGGCCGTCGTCCTTGCCCCACGGGTCGTTCGGCGCACCGTCCGGGCCGGGCAGGCCCTGGCGGCCGTACGCCGGGTCGTTGCCGGTGCCGTTCCACTGCTCGGGGACGGCCCGCTCGACCCGGGCGGGGGCGTTGGGCCACTGGTCGGCGGGACCGTCGGAGGCGGCGGGCGGCGGGGTCTCGTCGGCGGGTCGGCCGCGGCGGCCGCGGCGCTCGGAGGTCCCGGTCTCCCCGGTGGGCGCCCGCTCGGCCTCCGGGGCCGTGCGGCCGGGCCGCTCGTCGGCGGCCGGCTCGGTGTTCCCGGTGGTGCTCGGCAGCTGCGGGATGCCCGGCAGCTCGGGCAGGACGGCGCTGTCGCTCTCCTTGGGCCGGTCGGAGCGGCCCTCGGCGGCGGCGCGTTCGGCGGCGGCCTTCGCGGCGGCCGGGTCCAGCGGCAGTTCGACGACGTACGTGGTGCCCGCCTTGCCCGGCAGCTCGTGCGGCTGGAGCACCCCGCCGTGGCGCTCGACCACCGTGTGGGCTATCGGCAGGTGGACGGGGCTGCCGCCGATGCCGGGGCCGCGGATCTCGATCCGGGCGACCTCGCCTCGCTGGGCGGCGGCCAGCACGACGGTCGGCGGCTCGGGGGCGGGCGGCGGTACGGGGGCCGCGCCGTTGTGGAGACCGGGCACGGCCAGGCCGGGGGAGGGGGAGGTGGGGGCGTCCAGGGCGAAGCCGACACCGCTGACGTCGGCGACCAGGTGGGCCAGCGCCTGCGCCAGCCGTCGCTCGTCGGCGATCACCTCGACCGCGGCCGCGTGCACGGAGAAGCGCACCCGGCCGGGCCCGACCAGCTCACCGGCCTCCTCGACGGCCCGGCGGACCACCCTGTCCAGGGCGACGGGCACCTGCGCCGCGGCCTTCCGGCGGCCCTTGGCGTCCTTGGCCTCCTTGCCGTCCTGGCCGCCCTTGCCGTCCTTGGCCTCCGCGGGGCCGCTCTCGCCGGCCTCGCAGCGCTGGTGGTCGAGGACCCCCTCGATCAGCTTCCCGAAGCGGCGGCACTCGGCGGCCAGCCGACGCAGCGTCCAGTTGGCCTCCGGCCACAGCTGTCCGGCCGGGTCGGCGGCGAGCGCGTCCAGCCGCTGGTTCAGCGCGGTCAGCGCGCCGCCCAGCTCGCTCTCCAGGACGGCGGTGAGGTGTTCGTTGCGGGCGATCAGGGCGAGTTCGCGGCTGCGGTCGGTGAAGGTCATCACCGCGCCGACCAGCTGGTCGCCGTCCCTGACCGGGGCGGTGGTGAGGTCGACGGTGACCGGGCGGCCGTCCTTGCGCCACAGCACGGTGCCGCGCACCCGGTGCTTGCGCCCGGAGGTCAGGGTGTCCAGGAGCGCGGACTCCTCCAGCGCCAGCGGGGTGCCGTCGGCCCGGGAGTGCTGGATCAGCGGGTGCAGCTCGCGCCCGCCCAGCTCGCTCGCCCGGTACTCCAGGATGTGCGCCGCGGCCGGGTTGACCAGCACGCAGCGGCCCTCGAGGTCCACCCCGAGGACGCCCTCGGCGGCGGCCCGCAGGATCATCTCGGTCTGCTTGTGCTGGCGGCGCAGTTCGGCCTCGACCCCGAGCCGGCCGGAGAGGTCGCGGACCAGCAGCAGGAGCAGGTCGGACGAGGACGGCGAGCGGGGGCCCTCGCGGTACGGGTCGTACGGGACGAGCGGGGAGAGCGCGTAGCCGCGGCCGTTGTCGTTGTCGTCGGCGAAGTCGTTGCCGGAGACCTCGACCGGGAAGGTGGTGCCGTCGGTGCGGTGGGCGGTCATCCGGACCGGGCGGTCGAGGGCGTCGCCGTCGCGGGTGGCCGGGCGCATCGAACCGGGGATCCGGCTGGGGTCGAACTCGGGGAGCAGGCCCAGTACGCCCATGCCGACCAACGAGGTGCCCGGCGCCTGCAGTGCCTGGATCGCGGCGCTGTTGGCGTCCACCACGGTGCCGTTGCTGTTCACCAGCAACAACGCGTCGGGCAGGGCGTCGAGTATGGCGGCGAGGCGAGCAGCGCCTCGGATCGGCCTGCTGCTCACGTCGACAGGTCTCCTCGGCTCGGGGCAGCTCCTCCGGAGACGGCAGTATCTCATTCTTCTTTGCGGCGGGGACGACCCGCCTAGTAACGTTGGCGGTGGTTGGTGCCGAGCCCCACGGTTGTGGCATCATCACTGACACACGGAACGGGTCCGCTTCGCGCGGGCGTGGTCCCTGTGGGGAGGCTTCGCCTAGTCCGGTCTATGGCGCCGCACTGCTAATGCGGTTTCGGGGTTATTCCTGATCGAGGGTTCAAATCCCTCAGCCTCCGCCAGTCGGGAGCCCCCGTCGACGATCTTGTCGACGGGGGCTCTTCGCGTTCCCGGGGGTGGTCGGGGCCGTCGGGGCGGGTGCGGGCGGGCCTTTGGCGGGGGCGGGGGCCGGGCCGGGAGGGGCCCCGGGGTAATCGATTTCGCCCCACGTCGCAGGTCATGTAATGTTGTCCCCGCACCGCCCCGGGGGCAACGTTCACCGGGGCGAGCGCTCATAGCTCAACGGATAGAGCACTTGACTACGGATCAAGAGGTTGCAGGTTCGAATCCTGCTGAGCGCACCACAACTCCGCAAGATCGGGTTCGCCCGTTCCTTGCGCTCATAGCTCAACGGATAGAGCACTTGACTACGGATCAAGAGGTTGCAGGTTCGAATCCTGCTGAGCGCACCACAGAGAAGCCCCCGGCCATCGGCCGGGGGCTTCTCGCGTTTCCGGATGCCCCCACCGCCTTCGGGCCGGATCCGTCCGATCGGTGTCGATCACCGCTCCACGGATGACCCGCGGCCGTTCCGGGTGGATCGCGCCCTGCCGCCCGGATGACCGCCGAACGGGTGGGAGGCGGGCAGAACCGCCGGTGTCGCAGGATGACCGGTTCGGGATCGTGCTTCCTTTTTGTCGGATCTTGTGCCTGCCCAGACTGCCCGCCGACCCGGCAGCCGACCGCGAAGGAGAGCCGGATGAGCCGACAGTTCCCCCGCACCGCTGCCGCCCTGGCCGTCCTCACGGCCGGGCTGCTGACCGGCTGGAACGTCCCGCCCGCGGCGGCCCAGCAGACCCCCGACACCTGGTCCGGGGAACACCGGGCGGTGCTGCCCTCCGGCCTCTCCGTGCAGCTCGACTTCGAGGCCGCTCCCGGAGTGCGGGTCACCGCCGGGGCCGGCGAACTGGCGGACCGGGTCGGAGGAGGACGGGCCGCCGCCCTCTACACGGACGGGATCCGCCCCGGGCACCCGGCGCAGACCTTCGAACTCGCCCCGGAGCGTCCGCAGGCGGACGGCTCCTGGCGCACCGCGGGAACGCTCCGGCTGACCTTCTCGCGACCCGTCCGCAATCCCCGGCTGCACCTCAGCGGTCTCGCCGCGGTCGCCGGCGGGAAGTCCGGCACCACGGGGACCGCCACCCGGCTGACGCTCACCGGCGGCTCGCCCACCGCGCCCGTGCTGGTCCACCGCACCGACTTCCCCGGCTGGAAGGTCGACGCCAACACCCTCGCCCCCGCGGGCCAGGACGGCACCGCCGACGGCTCGGACGGCTCGGCTTCCGAGGGCTCACTGGAACTCGCGGGGACGTTCGGCACCGCGGTGTTCCGGGTCGAGCAGCGCTCCACCGCCCGGGCCGGCAGCACCACCGCCCCGCCCGTCCTGCGCCAGGCGTACACCGTCAGCGTCGACGAGGACCTGAGCACCGCGCCGCCGTCCTACGGCAACGCCTCGCACGTGGTCTCCGACCTCTTCCTCGGCGCCGCCGCGACGGGCCCCGGCCGGCGTGACGGCGCCCCGCCCGTCGCCGCCGCGGACGACGAACCGCTGGTCCGGCTGGACCACGGCGCCTCGCTGGCCGGCCTCTTCGCCAGACCCTTCGGCAGTCCTCCGCCGCCCAAGCTCCAGCCCGGCCGCGGCGAGTACCTGGGCGCCGACCCGTCGATCAGCTTCCCCACCGAGGCCGCGATCGGCCGCTACTACCGGGTGACCGTCCCAGTCCGAGTGGGCGACCAGCCGGCCACCCTGGCCGGCTGGATCGACTTCGGGCACACCGGCCGCTTCGAGCCCGCCCAGCGGGTGCAGACCGAGGTCCGGCCCGGCGCCGACACCGCGACCCTGGAGTGGACCGTCCCGTCCGGCGCCGCCTCGGGCGAGACCTGGGCCCGGCTGCGGCTCGGCCGCGACACCAGCCAGCTGGTCTCCTCCGGCGGCTTCGCGGACTCCGGGCAGGTCACCGACCAGCGGATCAAACTGACCGTCGGAGCCGCCCGGCCGGAGATCGCCGAGCCGGTCGACGGCACCGTCCTCTCCGAAGCCCACCCGGAGATCAGCGGTGAGGGCGCGGTGGCCGGCGCCACGATCGAGGTCCGGGAGGGCGACACCGCGCTCTGCAAGGCCACGGTCGGGCGGGACGGCGACTGGTCCTGCCGCCCGGCAGCCGCCCTCGCCGCCGGCCCGCACGGCCTCACCCCGGTGGAGACCACCAGCGGTGGGGTGGTGCTGCGCGGGGAGGCGGTCAAGGTCACCGTGAAGACCGCGCCCCCGGCCGCCCCGGCCCTCACCCTTCCCGCCTACACCAACGACCCCGGGCTGCAGCTCACCGGCACCGGTGACGCGGGCAGCACCGTCTCGGTCACCGAGCGCTCCACGGGCGGCGAGCTGTGCAGCACCGCGGTGCGGACGGACAGCCGGTGGTCCTGCCTGCCGGTCGAGAACCTGACCGAGGGGACGCACCAGCTCACCCCGGTCGCCGTCGACGCGGCGGGGAACCGGACGGCCGGGCCGCCGGCCGCCCTGGTGGTCGACACCGTCCCGCCGGAGCGGCCGGTGCTCGGCTCGCCGGCCCCGGGGGAGACCCTGCGAGTCAGCCGCCCGACCCTCGTCGGACGGGCGGAGCCGGGCACGAACGTGCTGGTCACGGCGGGGTCGAGCGCGATCTCCGACCAGCGGACGGTGCTATGCGGGGCGACGGCGGCCCTCGACGGCAGCTGGACCTGCACCGCGAACCGGGACCTGACGGCCGGGGAGCAATGGCTGACCGTCACGGCCACGGACCCGGCGGGGAACGGGACCTCGGCGGACCCGGTACGGGTCCGGGTCGCCGCCGCGGCGGTCGTGCCCAGCCCGGGGACGCCCAGCCCGGTGGCGTCGGCGGTGCCGAGCCCGGTGGCTTCGGTGTCGGCTGTTCCGAGCGCGGCCGTGTCGAGCCCGGCGGTGCCGAGTCCGTCGGGCTCGGTGTCGGCTTCGGTGTCGGCGGGGCCGAGCACGGCGTCTGCTTCGGCGCTGCCGAGCCCGAGCCCGTCGGTGGTGGCCGTGCCGGAGGTTCCGGTGCTGACTCCGTCGGCGGTGCTGCCGATCGTCGTGCCGCCGGTGGTCGCTCCGCCCGCGGTGCAGAGTCCGGTGGCGTCGGTGTCGGCGTCGGCGGGGCCGAGCCCTGTGGTGGCGAGCCCGTCGGCTTCGGGGTCGGCTGTTTCGAGTGCGGCCGTGTCGAGCCCGGCGGTGCCGAGTCCGTCGGCGTCGGCGTCGACGGTTTCCGGCCCGTCGGCCTCGGTGCCGGTGGCGTCGAGCCCGTCGGCGGCTTCGTCGGGTTCCGCGAAGCCCAGCCCGAGTGCGTCGAGTCCCGGTCCGGGCCCCTCCGCGGTGGCGGCGCCCGAGGTGCCGGCGGGGGTGTTGCCGATCGTCGTGCCGCCGGCCTCGTCCGGTCCGGCGGTGGTTCATTCGGGGACCGCGAAGCCCGGCCCCGCCCCGTCGGGGTCCGTGCTCCCGTCGGCCCCTGCGAGCGCTTCCCCGACCCCGACCTCGACCCCGACCTCGACCCCGAGCCTGACCTCCGCCGTCAGCCCGTCCAGGGCGCCCGTCGCCGCGCCGACCGGTGGACCGTCGCCGTCCGTCCCGGCCGGCGCCGTCGAGGCCGCCGAAGCCGACCCCGTCAAGGGCCCCGCCCGGCCGCTGCCGGTGCCGCCGTCTACGGAGGGCGCGCAGGGTGTGGCGGGGCGGGCCGAGGATTTCGGTTGGCGCGGCGGGCTCGCCGGGATCCTGCTGATGCTCACCGGGATCGGGCTGATCACCCGTCGGGTGTTCGCCCGCGGGCCCGGTGCCAGAAGGCGCTGACCAGCGCCGATCGTCTCGACCATCCGTTCATGTGCCTGCGCGTCAGGTCGGCTTTGGACGATACGTCAGTAAATGTCGACACACCTGGGATCAAATGTCGCATTTGATGACGTATGAACTTAGCCTGACCCTGGCACTGCCCGTCAGATCCGGGCCGCCCGTTGCGCGACACACCGACCCAGAGGACCCGTGCATGGACGTCACCCGCGACTCTTCGCAGCGACCCGACCATCTGTCCGACGCGCTCCCGCCGGCGTTGCCGGAACGTTTCGCCTCCGGCTCCAGCCCGCTGGTCAGAGCCACCGCGATCACGGCGGCCAAGGCCGCCAAGCCGGTCGGCCCGGCCGACAGCGGGCCGCCGACCACTCCGATGGCCGTCGTCCCCGGACCGTCGTCCGCCGCTCCGGCGGACCAGCGGGACCCGCTGGAGACGGGCGGCCAGGAGGCCGTCGGGCTCCTCGACCCCACCCCGGCCGGAGCAACCGTCGGCACCTCCCGGCGCCCGCCGCGCGCCGACCAGGCGCTGCGTGAGCACCGCGCCACCACGCTGCCCGGCTGGACCGCCCTGCTGGTGGTGCTGCTCGGCGTGGTCGGAGTGCTGTTCGTGCTGCTGCGCACCGGCGTGATCCCGCACGGCGACGGGCTGCCCGACCTGCGCGGCGCCGCCACGCGGGTGAGCGGACGGGCGGAGGTGGACACGGCCTCGCTCACCTCGATCGCCGCCGCCGGTCTGCTGGTGTTCTGCGCCCTCAGCGGGCTGCTGGCCAACGCGGGCGGTGAGACCCGGGTGCTGACGTGCTGGGGCCGCTACCGGGGTACCGTCCGCCGGACCGGTCTGGTCTGGGTCAACCCGCTGCTGCGCCGCCACCGGGTGGACGTGCGGCTGCGGCACTGGCGCAGCGAGCCGGTCAAGGCGGTGGACCGGACCGGCACGCCGATCGTGGTCCGGCTGCTGATCGTCTGGCGGGTCAAGGACACCGCGCGGGCGCTGCTGGCGATCGAGGACCACGAGGGCTACCTGCGCGAGCAGGTCCAGGCGGTGCTCACCCGTACCGCGTCCACCCTGCCCTGCGACAGCAACGCGGCACCCGGGCCGGCGCTGCGCGACGGGCAGTGGTTCGCCGACGAGCTGACCAGGGCGCTGGCCGCCGAGGTCGCCCCGGCGGGCCTGGAGGTGTACTCGGCCCAGCCGCTCGGGCTGGACTACGCGCCCGAGGTCGCCGAGTCGATGCGCCGCCGCCGGCTGGCCGACCTGGATGCTGGCCTGCGGACGGTGCTGGTGGACGACGCGGTGGAGGCGGCGGCGCTCGCCGTCCGGCGTCTGGAGCGCGCCACCGCGCACGAACTGGACGAGGCCGCCCGCAGCGCGCTGATGGAGCAGCTGCTGGTCGCCTTCGTCGCCCCGGCCGGAGTGGCCGCCTCGGTACCGCCCCCGGCCGTCCGCGCCGGGCGGAAGGAAGGACGACCCGCATGAGGATAGCCACCGGCGCGTACGCCGAACCCGCTATCGACCTCGCCGAGGACCTCGACCTGATCGACTTCGAGGAGCGTCTCGGCAGCATCCCCGCGATCGACGGCTGCGGCTGCCCGAACTGCGCGCCCCGGCCGCGCACCGCCCCCGGGGCCCCGGCGGCCGGGGGCAGCCGAATACACCGGGCCGTGCGCGGCACCTGCCTGGCCACCACCGTGCTGGCGGGCGCCGGCGTCGTCGGCCTGGCGGCCGGTGCCGGGTCCGCGCACGCCGCCGCGGGGAAGCAGGGCTGGGACGGGTCGAAGTACTGGTTCAAGAACAGCGCGGGTGAGTGGCGCTGGACCCGCCACTACGACGTGTACGCGAGCCGCACCGGTCGCTCGGGCGGCTCGGGCGGCTCCACCGGCTCGGGCGCCCAGGCCGTCTCGAACGGCTCGGCCTCCTCGGACGGGATGCGCCAGGGGTGGGACGGGTCGAAGTACTGGTTCAAGAACAGCAGCGGTGAGTGGCGCTGGACCAGCCACTACGACGTCTACCTGGACCGCACCGGCCGGTCCGGTGACGGGTCGGCCCCGGACCGGCCGGTGAGCCGGCCCTCCTCGGACACCGCGCCGGCCTCCGGGAACAAGGAGGCGGCCGTCGACTACGCGCTCGCCCAGTTGGGCAAGCCGTACGTCTGGGGCGGCGACGGCCCGTACGGCTACGACTGCTCCGGGCTGGTGCAACAGGCCTTCCAGCGCGCGGGGATAGACCTGCCGCGGGTGGCCGACGACCAGTACGCGGCGACCACGCCGATCAGCGCGGGGCAGCTGCGCCGCGGTGACCTGGTGTTCTGGTCGAACAGCGGCCGGGCCTCGGGGATCCACCACGTGGGGATATACCTGGGCGGCGGCACGTTCGTGGAGGCACCACGGCCGGGCAAGACCATCCGGATCTCGACCCTCAACGCGGGCTACTACCCGACCCACTTCGGGCGGCCGTAGCGCCGGACGGGCACCGGGCCCCCGACAGCACTGCGCCGTCGGGGGCCCGGTGGCGTGCTCAGACGGCGGAGGCCTCGTCCAGCAGGGCGGTCTGCGCCGGGGTGAGCGCGAGCGTGGCGCCGGCCAGCAGCGGGGGGAGCTGCTCGACGGTGCGGGCGCTGGCGATCGGGGCGGCGACGGTGGGGCGGGCGGCGAGCCAGGCGAGGGCGACGGAGGCGGGTTCGACCCCGTGTTCGGCGGCGACGGTGTCCAGCGCCTCCAGCACCTTGGGGCCGCGCGGTTCGGCCAGGTAGCGGGCGGCGCCCTCGGCGCGGGCGCTGTCCACACCGGGGCCGCCCGGGCGGTACTTGCCGGTCAGGAAGCCGGAGGCGAGCGCGTAGTACGGGACGGTGGCCAGTCCGTGCTCGGCGACCACCTCGGCCAGCGGGCCCTCGAAGGTGTCGCGCGAGACCAGGTTGTAGTGCGGCTGGACGGCGACGTACTTCGCCAGGCCCTCGCGCTCGGCGAAGGCCAGTGCCTCGGACAGCCGCGCGGCACCGATGTTGGAGGCGGCGACGGCCCGGACCTTGCCCTCGCGGACCAGCTCGTCCAGTGCGGTGACGAACTCCTCGACGGGGGTGTCGTCGTCCCGGTGGGTGTAGTACAGGTCGATCCGCTCGACGCCGAGGCGGCGCAGCGAGGCCTCGGCCGCCGCCTTGACGGTGGCCGCGCCCAGGCCGCTGGCCTCGGGGTGCATGCCGACCTTGGTGGCGATCACGATGTCGTCGCGGTTGCCGCGGCTGCGCAGCCAGTTGCCGAGGACGGTCTCGGACTCGCCACCGGTGTTGCCCGGGGCCCAGGCCGAGTAGACGTCGGCGGTGTCCACGAAGTTGCCGCCGGCGGCCGCGTAGGCGTCCAGGACGGCGAAGGACTGCTGCTCGTCGGCCGTCCAGCCGAAGACGTTGCCGCCGAGGGCGAGCGGGAAGACGGACAGGTCGGAGGTGCCGAGGCTCACCCGGCTGTGGATTCCGGTCATGAACGCAGTCAACCCGGTCCCGCGGCGGCGCATTCCGTCCGTCGCACGGTGTTCACGAGCCCGTCGCACCGTCGTCGCACACCGGGTGGTGCGCCGGCGCGGAGGGGGTCCGGGCTGTGCCTGAGGTGGGCCGATTCGTTAGAGTCCCTGCCATGGCTGACAACGACTACGACCCCGCCGGCAGCACCCAGATGTTCCGGGCGTTCGTCGAGGAGACCCCGGCTCGTCAGGAGCAGGGCACCGTTTCCACCTACGGCCGCAGCGGCGGCGGCAGCCGGACCGGCGTGATCGCGCTGGTCGCCGTCGTCGCTCTGGCCGTGCTCGGCGCCGTCATCTGGCTGGCGGTCAAGTGACCCTCGCGCGGGTGACCCTCGTCCGGGTCACCCGCGCGACGGGAGACGGCGACAACCTCAACAGGGCTTGCGCCAGGCGTTCAGTTCGAGCTTCTTCTGCATCGAACTGAAGCCCAGCGACTTGGTCTTGGCACAGAACCGGTCCGTGTCGAGCTTGTACTCGACGTGGAAGACCGCCTTGCCCGCCTTGATGAACGGCGCCACGCGGTCGCACTCGTCGAACTGCGAGCACTCCTCGTTGACCGCGAAGTCGAAGTCCGGCAGCAGCGCGGGGATCTGGTCCAGGTCGTTCTTCAGGCCGATGGCCAGGCCGCGCTCGTGCGCGAGCTGGGCCAGCATCCGGTTGTACTTGAGCTGGTCGTCGGGCGTCAGCGGGAAGCCGCTGTTCTGGTTGTAGGCCTCGATGGTGTCCGGCTCGATGGCGTCGAAGCCCTTGCTCTTGCACATATCGAAGCGGGCGGCCATCAGCGGCTTCAGCTCGTCGAGCTTGCGGATGTCGAACCACTTCTCGCCCTTCCAGCCGGTGTCCGAGCCCTGCAGCGCCTTGGCGAAGGCGGAGGAGTCGGGGCGGAAGTTCTCCCAGGAGCCGGCGTTGATGTAGCAGATCACCTTGCGGCCCTTGGCGTGCAGCGCGGCCACCACCGAGGCGTCGTTCTCGAAGCCGTCGATGTCGTAGACCGGCACGTCCACCGACTGGTCCACGGTGCCGCCGAGCTGCCACTGCCAGGCCAGGCCCGGGGTGGGCTGCCAGCGGGCGCCGGCCGGGGGCGGGGCGGTGGTGCCCGGCGGGGTGGTGCCCGGGGGAGTGGTGCCGCCCGGCGTGCCCGGGGCCGTGCTCGTGGCGGGGGCGCTGGGCGAGCTGGGGGCGGGCGTGCCGTCCGGGGTGCCCGGGGCGGGGGTGCCGGGGGTGGTCGGGGCGGTGGCCGCGGGCGGGGTGCTGGGAGAGCCGTCGGCCGAGTCGTCGTCGTCCTCCGAACCGGAGCTGCTGCACGAGGTGGCCAGCAGGGCGGTGGCGGTGGCGAGGGCCAGGGCGGCCGGCAGGAGCCGGTTACGGCGGTTCACGGTAGTCGAACTCCGCATCGAGTCAGGTCAGTTCAGCGGCGGTCAGGCCGTACGGCAGGGTGCGCCAGGGGTTCTCCCCGGCCCCGGGTACGGCGCAGCCCACGCCTGCCCGGCGGGCGGCGATCAGAGCGGTGGCGTCCTGGGCGTGTTCGACCGGGACGTCGTAGACCAGGTGGCAGAAGCGGGAGGCCGCGTGCCGGGCGGTCCACAGCGGTTGCGTCATGGAGCGGTAGGTGTCCCAGTCGCCCTCGAAGGTGACCAGCAGGTCGGCGAGCCCGACCTCGGCGTAGCCCGGATCCGGGTGCTCGCCGTGGCCGAAGATCACGGTGCCGCAGCCGGCCGCGCGGGCCGCCGTGGCGAGGCGCCGGTAGTGCGCCAACGCGCCCGGGTGGGTGGCCACCTGGTCGAGGTAGACACCGGTGATGCCGTGTCGCTGACGGTACGTCAGGATGTCGGCGACCACGGCCGCGTGGGGCCGGCGTCCGTAGTCGGTGTCGGTGTACCCGACCAGCGGCAGGCCGGCCGCGCGGAGTTCGTCGGCGGCCTCGGCGAAGACGTTGTCCGGGACCTCGCCGGGGCCGTCGGCGAGGTTGAGGACGACGGCGGCGATCCGGTCGGGGTCGGCGGCGGCGACCGCCCGCCAGGCCGCCGGGTCCACCGCGGGGTGGACGTACAGCGGCACCAGCAGGCGGCCGTCGGGGTGACCGGCGGTCATCGGACCACCGGGGCCGGTACGGGCTCGGCGGTGCTGAGCCACAGGTCGCGCAGGGTGTCGGCGAGGTCGGTCCGCGGGCGCCAGCCGAGCTCCCGGGCGGCGGCCGAGACGTCGGCCTGCTGCCAGGAGACCGCGGCGGAACGCTCGGAACCCGCCCCGCTCTCGTCGATCCGGCCGGTGAAGCCGGCCGCGGCGACCAGGCCGTCGGCGATCGCCCGGACCTGCTTGGCCTGCCCGGAGGCGAGGTTGAGCACCCGGGGGAGCGGCCGGTCGGCCGTGACGGCCAGGCCGACGGCCTCGGCGACGTCCCGGGCGTCGACGAAGTCACGGTAGGCGGAGAGGTCCCCGACCGTGATCACTCCGTCGGCGCCCTCGGGCGCCACCCGGCGCAGCTCGGCGGCCAGCCGACCCGGCAGCGAGCCCGCCGGGGCGCCGGGACCGACCGGGTTGAACACCCGCAGCACCACGGCGTCCAGCGCCGAGCCGGCCACCGCGAGGGAGCCGGCCAGCTTGGTCGCCCCGTACACGCCGACCGGGCGGGCGTCCGCGTCCTCGGGCAGCGAGCTGCCCTCGGCGCAGACGCCGTACTCGCCGGCCGACCCGATGTGCACCAGGCGGGCCTTCGGGGCGCCGAGCTGCAGCGCCTCGCAGAGCACCGCCGGGCCGCGGGCGTTCACCTCGGCGAGCTTGACCGCGCTGCCGGCCACCGCGCCGGCGAAGTTGACCACCGCGTCGGGGGCCAGCGCGGCCAGTTCCTCGCCGAGCGGGCCGGCCTGGGCGGTGGCCAGGTCCAGCCGGAGGTCGTGGGTGGGCCGCCGGCCCGCGGTCAGCACGGTGGCACCGGGCAGTGACCGCAGGACGGTGGTGGCGTGACGGCCCAGGAAGCCGTCGCCGCCGAGGAGCAGGATTCTCACGCGGCCCGTCCGTCGCTCTCGGCGCCCGCGACGACGGGCTCGTCGGCCGTCTCGTCGGAGGCGGTGCGGGCGGCCGGGACCGGGAGCTCCGCGACGCCCGGCAGGGTGCCGGTCGACTCGAACGGCATGAGGACCGGCCGGATGGAGGAGAACTCGGCGTTGGCCCGGTCGTAGTCGTCCGGGCGGCCGATGTCCAGCCAGTAGCCGCCGAACTCGTAGGCGGCCGGCGGGGTCTTGGCGGCGAGCAGGTCCAGCACCAGCTCGTCGAAGCCCAGCGGCAGGCCGGGGGTGTACTTGGCGAGCGCCGAGCGCGAGACGCCGTACACGCCCATCGAGACGCGGTAGTCGATGCTGGGCTTCTCCTGGAAGCCGGTGATCGAGCCGGAGGCGGTGGTCAGCACGCCGAAGTCGATCTTGACCTGGCGGGCGTAGGTGGCGATGGTCAGCGGGGCGCCGGACGCCTCGTGGTGCTTGAGCACCCCGGCGAAGTCCAGGTCGGTCAGGATGTCGCCGTTCATCACCAGGAAGTGCTCGGGCAGGCGGTCCTGCATGGTGAGCAGCGGGCCCATGGTGCCGAGCGGGCTGTCCTCGACGGCGTAGCCGACCCGCAGGCCCCACTGGGAGCCGTTGCCGACGTAGGCGCGGATGATGTGGCCGAGGTGGCCGATGGCCAGGGTGACGGTCTTGAAGCCCGCGGCGGCGAGCTGTCGCATCACGATCTCCAGGATCGCGTGCTGGTCGCCGATCGGAACGAGCGGCTTGGGAAGCGCGGTGGTGTACGGGCGGAGGCGGACGCCCTTACCGCCGGCCAGGATCACTGCGTGCATGGTTTTTCCCCCACGGAAAGGATGTGCAGGCCACGAACCTTGGTTACCGGGACGAGCATGATCGAGGAGACGTCAGACGTTGTAGATGTCCGTCTTGTAGCGGGCCAGGTTGGCCGGGTCGCGGAAGAACTCGATGGTCTGCTCCAGGCCCTGCTCCAGGCTGAACCGCGGCGCCCAGCCGGTGGCCTCGCGCAGCCGGGTCGCGTCCGCGACCAGGCGCATGACCTCGGAGTTGGTCGGACGGATGCGCTGCTCGTCCTCCTTCACCACCAGGTCGACGCCCATCAGCTTGCCGACCAGGGTGACCAGGTCGCCGACCGAGATCTCGCCGCCGGTGCCGGCGTTGAAGGTGCGGCCGACCACCGTCTCGGCGGGCGCGGTGCCCACCGTGCGGAAGGCGTTGGCGGTGTCCTTGACGAACATGAAGTCGCGGGTCGGGCGCAGGTCGCCGAGGGTGATCTCGGTCTGGCCGGCGGCGACCTGGGCGATCACGGTGGGGATGACGGCGCGCATCGACTGGCGCGGGCCGAAGGTGTTGAACGGGCGCAGCGTGACGACCGGGGTCTCGAAGCTGGCGTGGTAGCTGTCGGCCAGCCGGTCCCCGCCGGCCTTGGAGGCGGCGTACGGGGACTGGGTGTTGATCGGGTGGTCCTCGGTGATCGGCACGGTCTGCGCGGTGCCGTAGGTCTCGCTGGTGGAGGTGTGCACCAGGCGCGGGATCTCCTGGTGGCGCACCGCCTCCAGCACGTTCAGGGTGCCGGTGACGTTGGTGTCCACGTACGAGTGGGGAGCGCGGTAGGAGTACGGGATGGCGATCAGGGCGGCCAGGTGGTAGACCGCCTCGGTGCCCTTGACCAGGCCGTTGACCGAGCCCGGGTCCCGGACGTCGCCCAGGACGATCTCGACCGAGTCCAGCACCTCCTCGGACAGGGTCTCCAGCCACCCGAAGGAGGAGAAGGAGTTGTACTGGACCATCGCGCGGACGTGATGCCCGTCGGCCACGAGGGTCTCGACGAGGTGGGAGCCGATGAAGCCCTCGGCTCCGGTAACCGCGACGCTGCTCATGCGGGGGTTCGCTTTCTCGATCTGCCGTGGCGGCCGGACGCTCTGTGGTGGTCGGCCGCCGTCGGCGTGGGTTGGTGTGTCAGGTGAGGCGGGTACGGCGGTGCACGCGCGGGGCGCGTGCACCGGATCAGCGGTGCTGGGTGGTGCGGCCGAGCGCGGGCCCGGCGATGGCGGTGAGGATGACGGCCGCCGTCCCGCAGCCGATGAGCTGCAGGACGATCGGATCCGCACCGGTCAGCAGCCCGGTGCTCTCGGCACCCGCAGCGGCCAGACAGATGAGGGCGGTGCTCCAGCTGAACCCGAAGGCGTTCAGCAGCAGCGCCAGCCAGAGCGAGCCGCCGAGGAGCAGCATCGCGCCGAGCTGCGGGACGCCGAGCGCGGGGGCGCCGGGCCACAGCACGGTCGCGGCGGCGTCCAGCGCGGCCACGGTGGTGAGGTAGATGAACAGGCAGCCGAGCAGGATCCCGCCGGTGCGGCGGCTGAACTGGCCGGTGGTGTGGCTGGTGCGCAGTGCGGCCACCGCCATCGCCCGGTAGCGGAAGAGCAGCCACTCGGCGAGGCCGAGACTGAGCGTCAGCGCGATCATGGCCGGGCCGGTCGGGGTGGCCGACGCCCCCGGCGCGGGGTGGCCGCCGGTCTGCACGGCCTGGTGGATGGTCGTGCCCAGGCCGGCGATCAGCGTCAGCGCGCCGCAGGCCAGTCCGAACAGCAGGTGCGGTACCTCCTGGCGCAGCGGCAGCTTCAGCGCCACGGCGTCGCGGTCGCCGCCCCGGATGCAGACCAGCAGCTCCCGGACGGCCAGCCCGACGGCCAGCAGCAGCGAGGCGAGCAGCACGACCGTACGGACCATCTGCGGGACGTCCGCGGCCAGCACCACGCCCGCACCGACCGAGGCCGGGGCCAGCGCCACCAGCAGGAACTTCTCCCGCCCGAGCACCAGCAGCACGGTGGCCGCGCCCAGGTAGCAGGACTGCCCGGCGGCGAAGCACAGCGCCCCGAGCGGCCCGCCCACCACGTACGCGGCGGTGGCCGCGATCAGCGCGCCGAGTGGTGCGCCGACGGCCAGGCAGACCGCGGCCTCCCGGCGGCGGAGCCGGCCCAGCCAGCGGTACGAGCGGTGCGCCAGGGCCTGGTTGAAGCCCCAGCTGACCAGCGTGGCGATCGACAGCGCGAGCATGCCCGAGGGCAGGCCGAAGCGCATCCGGGTGGTCGCGAACAGGTTGGCGCCGAGCAGGTAGCCGAGCCCGGGCAGGGCGAACACCAGGCCGCGCACGACGCAGCGCCACGGGTCGGCCCGCCAGGGGTTGGCGAACTCGGAGCCTTGGCCGGGGTAGCGGCGCTCGACCTTCTCGAACAGCTCCTCGGCCACGGTGAACGCGTCGGGGCGCCCGTACAGCAGGGCTGCCTGCTCGTCCGAGAGGCCGTCGGACTCCAGGAAGGCCGCGATCTCGTACGGGTGGACGGCGTCGGCGCAGATGTCGTGCAGGCGCTCGGCGAGTTCGTCCAGCGGGTCCGCGGAGAGGTCGAGCTGCTCCGCGGGCTCGGGCTCGGGCTCGGGCGGGGCCGGCCGGCGGCGCTTGAGCGGCAGCGTGCGCAGCTGCACCGTCCGCTCGGAGCCGCCTTCGTCCGGGACAAGGCGCAGGGGACCGCTCATGCGCCGCCCCCCTCGTTTCGTTCGGCGGCCGCTTCGCGGGACGCGCGCCTCTTGGTGGTCCGCTCGTTCACGCGCCCACCTCGCTGGGCTCGGGGCGGGCGGCCAGCGGCTGGTCCCAGTCGGAGCTGGGGACCTGGTCGGTGACGGCGACCATGCCGCCGGGCATCCAGCGGGAGGTGCCCAGGAGCTCGGTGTAGATGCCGCGGAAGCCGTCGATGTTCTGGCGGAGCGTGAACTGCTCGATCACCCGCAGCCGGGCGCCCTCGCCGAGCCGGGCGCGCCGTTCGGCGTCGCGCAGCAGCTCGATCGCGGCGGCCGCCATCGGCTCGGGCTCCCGCGGCGGGACGACCAGGCCGGTGTCGCCGACGGCCTCGCGCACGCCGCCGACGTCGGTGGAGACGGTCGCGCGGCCGCAGGACATGGCCTCGATCAAGGTGAACGGGAAGCCCTCGCTGATGCTGGAGAGCATGACCACGTTCCCCGCCGCGTACGCGTCGGTGATGTCGGCGACGCGGCCCTCGAAGGCCACCGAGTCGGCTATGCCGAGCTCGGCGGCCAGGGCTATGCAGCGGTCCCGGTACGCCTCGCCGCCCTTCGGCGTGCCCCCGAAGAGCCGCAGCCGCGCCTCGGGGATCTCGCGCTGGACGATGGCGAAGGCCCGGATCAGCGTCTCCAGGTCCTTGATCGGGTCGACCCGGCCGGCCCAGCTGAGGGTCGGGGTCTCGGGTTCGGGGCCGGCCGGCGGGAAGGCCGCCGGGTCCACCCCGTTGTAGACGGTGCGGATGTGCGCGGACGGCGTGCCGCCGCGCTCCTCCCAGCGCCGGTTGTAGCGGTTGCCGGGGGTGACCAGCGCGGCCACCCGGTAGCTCTCCTCGGCGAGCATCCGGTAGAAGCCGAGCAGCAGCGCCTTGACCGGCCAGCGGTACGGGCCGGTGCGGTAGCCGAGGTAGCGCTCGCGCAGGTAGATGCCGTGCTCGGTGAGCAGGAACGGTACGCCGTACTGCTGGGCGGCGATCAGCCCGGGCAGGGTGGCGAGGCCGCCGCTGGCCGCGTGCGCGACGCCGTCCTTCGGCGGCTCGACCGAGAGCGGCCGCAGGGCGTGCTCCAGCAGGTCGGTCGCGTTCAGGGCGTCGTGCAGCGTGGGCCGGGAGACGGCGGTGGGCAGGTAGTCCCGGGTCCACACGTGCTGGAGGGTGCGCAGCGCGCGCTCGCTGCGCAGCGCGGGGCTGAGCAGCCCGCGCCGGGCGAGGTCGGCGAAGCCGTACAGCTCCGTGCCGAAGTGCGTGGTGTAGACCGGGTCGAGGATGGAGTGCAGGAAGCGCTCGTACGCGTTGAGGAAGCGCCGCATCTCCTTGCCGCGGGGCGGGGCGGCCTCGGAGGCCGGGCCCCACAGGGGAGCGGTCGTGACCGACTTGACGTTGGCGGGCAGCTCCCAGGCCAGGGCTTCGTGGCCGGTTCCGGTGACGGCGATGACGTCGAAGTCGACGTCCGGCATGCCTTGAACGAGCTGGTCGCACCAGACACTCACGCCGCCGTGCTGGTGCGGATACGTCCCCTCGGTGAGCAGGGTGACGCGCATTCCTGTCCCCCCTCCTGTTCTTGCGTCGGTTCCGGCCTGGGTGGCCGGAACGGGAGCCGTGGCGGGGCCGGGCCGGTTGCCCGGTCCGGCCCCGCCAGCGGGTCTTACGGGTTACCGGTTGCCGGAGCGCCCGGTGGTGCTGCTCGGCGTGGCCGTCCCCCCGGAGGCCTTGCCGTTCTTCGCCGCGGCCTTGCCGCCGGTGCCGTCCACGACACCCTTGCCGGGCACCGGGGCCCCGCTGCCGGGGACCAGGGACGCGGCGGGCTTGCGCGTGGTGTCGCTCGGGCCCACCGGGACCGGGGTGGCGACGCCCTGCGGGACGACCTTCTTGTCCGCCGGCGCCGGGGCCGGGACGGACTGGGCCGCGACGCTCGGCGCGACGGCGGCCGGAGCGGCCGGAGCCGACGGCAGCTGCAGGGTGACACCGCTCTGCAGGGCGCCCGGGGACACCCAGCCCGACAGCGTACCGGCGTAGGCCGAACCGAAGGCGGTCGACCCGATGGCCAGCTTCTGAGAGGTTCCGGTCGGCATGGTGGCCTGGACCTGAACACCGGACGGCGCGTTGACCGTGACGGTGTTGCCGACCCGGTAGGCGGTGACCTTGCCGGCGGCGACGGCCGCGTTCCAGGCCGCGCGCTTCTGGAACTCCTGGCCGATCTCCCGCTCGCCGAGGTTCACGATCGGGGCGTTGTCGGCGTGCAGCGAGCGGTAGGTGCCGAGGATCTTCTCCAGCACCGGGTAGAGGATCTTGTCCTCGGAGAGGTTCGACTGGTGGATGAAGTGCGGGCGCGGGTCGTTGCTCAGCACGTGGCCGAGGTCGATCCGGGCCTCCAGCGGCACGATGTACGACTGGTAGCCGGTGTTGACGTCCAGCGGCGCCGGCAGGCAGGTCGAGTTGGCGTTGTTCTCGCAGACGCCGCTGCCGCCGTTGGCCTTGCTGGTGTAGATCCAGTTGTACTCGTCGGTCTCCTCCTTCGCCGTGCCGGCGTTGTAGAAGACGTTCATCGGGTACCGCGGCACGGTCAGCGTGGACGAGCCGACGGCCCGCTGGGCGGGCTCGCGGGAGGCGTCGCTGCCCGTGAACTTGATGCCGTTGGCGGCCAGCGCCGGCGCCAGGTACGGGTTGTCGCTGGTCTCCTGCGGGGCGGTCAGCAGGCCGGAGTGCTCACCGGTGACCAGGACCTGCGGGTCGACGTTCAGCCCGTTGGTCTTGGCCCAGTCGAAGTTGTTCTTGATCTGGGTGGAGATGGTGTTCTGGTCGACCCAGACGGTGTTGCCCGAGGCGTCCTTGGTGCACTTCCACGGCACCACCGTGACGTCCTGGACGCAGCCCAGGTACGGGTGGGTGTAGGTGTGGTTGACCCAGCGGTAGCTGTTCTGGTCGGCGATCATCTGGCTCGCCGTGGGGTCCACGGTGGCCGAGTGGTCGGCCTTCCAGTCCTCGCTGCCGCCACCGTTGAACACCATGTCCAGGGTGAAGTTGTTGGCGGCTTGCCACTGCTTCGCGTACTGCGCGTCGGCCTGGGTCATCCGGATCGGGTTGGCGGTGTCCGGGGTGCCGGGCGGGCAGGTGACGTCACCGGGGGTGCACTTCAGCACCGTGTCCCAGCGGTCGTCGGCCAGGAAGACGTCGTCCACGTGCGCCGCGAAGTAGTTGCGGTCGTAGCCGAGGTGGACGCCCTGGGTGATCCAGTCGACCATGCCGCGGGCCAGCAGACGGTACTGCTGCTGGTACTGGTTGTAGACGAAGGTGACGACCAGCTCCTTGCGGCCGTCGTGGGTGTACTCGCCGACCAGCGAGCCGCGGGAGGTGGTGTCGGGTATCGGGGCGTCGACCAGGGGCGTGAACGAGGCGCCGGCCGGGAGGGAGGCGAGCGGGGTCGCCAGGTAGCCGTAGCTCTCGCTGACACTCGGGTCGTTGTCCTCGAACGGGACGCTGCCCTTGAGGTACCCGAACGGACCCGAAGTTCCGGCCGGGGTGGTGGCACCCTGGAATCCGTCGAGAGTGCCGACGAAACCGGGATTCTGCGCGTAGTTCAGACCCACCGCGGGACTGGCCCACGTGTACGCGTCGATCTGGCGGACGTTGAAAGCGGCTTCGTAGCTCGCGATCGCCGACATCTCGGCGGCGCTGTTGGGGAAGGGGTTTTCGTTGGGCAGCACGATGCCCTGGAACTTCCCGCGGGGCTGGCCGTTCACCGTGTCACTCAGGAAAGCCGAGTTGATGACGGGACGGTTGGGGTCATTGAGGCTGATGACCTTGTACGGCGTGCCCTGGCTCTTCAGCTCGGCGGTGATGGCTGCGACGGAGGGTCCGCCGTCGTCGACGACCAGGATGGTGAGGTCGATCCTGGGCGGCGTCGTGTCGCCGTAGGCCAGGGTGGACTGCAGGCCGCTGGCCAGCAGAACTGCCGCCGCACACGCGGCGACTCTTCGGGTCGCTCGACCCATGGTGATCCTCCCCTTGAGGCAGGCGCCGCGCTGCTCGGCGCTCGCCTGCCCGTGTAGCTGTTCGCGGGCAGCAGGCTGCCCGGGGCCCATCCTGGTCGAGGGTCGGCCGTGTGAGGGACCAAAAGGGCGAGAGTGCAGCGAACCTGTTACCAACGTTCATGGCGATGCCATGAAGGCGCTGATTGTGACCGGAACTGGACCGGTGACGCAAATAATGAATTGAAAATGAAAAATCGAACGCTGAGCGCTACAGATGGTTACCGACGGTGTGGCTCGGTGGGGCGGGCGGCACACCTACACTGTCGTCGTTGCGCATGACACTCTCGCACATCTTGCCGGTCCATCGGGCAGGTTCATGCAATATCGGGCACCGCTGTGCCATGTGACAGTCCGAATATGCAATGGAGGCGCCCGCGTGGCTGATCGGCACCCCGAGTCTGGGAGTTTCCAGGGAGTGCGGAAATCGGTACGGGAACCGGACGGAACCGAGCTGGTCGGACGCAGTCTCGCTCTGCGCGGCGCGGTCAACGCCCGTGATCTGGGCGGGTACCGGACCGCGGACGGGCGGACGGTGCGGCCCGGCGTGGCCCTGCGCAGTGATGGCCTGAACCGTGTCACCGCCGAAGACCTCGGTGCGCTGGGCGAGTTGGGCCTGCGCCGAGTGGTGGACCTGCGCAGCATGGACGAGGTCCGCGCCACCGGCCACGACCGGCTGCCGGCTGGCGTGGCCCTGCATCATCTCCCATTGCTGGCAGCCGACTTCGACATCTACCTGATGATCAGGGACACCCTTGCCGACCCGAGCCGGCGGCGGCAGCGCGAACTGCTCGGCGGGGGTCGGGCGGGCTTCGTGATGACCGGGCTCTACCGCTGGTTCGTCACCGATCCGCAGGCCCGCGAGCGCTTCGCCGGCCTGCTGCGCCTGCTGGCCGCTCCGGACGGCCCGCCGCTGCTGTTCCACTGCTCGGCCGGCAAGGACCGCACCGGCTGGGCGGCCGCGCTCCTGCTGACCGCGCTCGGGGTGGACCGGGAGGCCGTGCTCGCCGACTACCTGCTGACCAACGAGCGCTCCGCCCCGGTCGTCGACCGGGTGCTGGGCGACTTCGCGGCCCGCGGCCTGATGAGCGAGCCGGAGCTGCTCCTGCCGGTCTTCCGGGCCGACCGCGACTACCTGGACGCGGCCTTCGCGGAGGTCGAGGCCGGGTGGGGCGGCTTCGACCCGTACTGGCGGGAGGGGCTCGGGCTGGACGACGACGTGCTGGCCGGGCTGCGCGTCAACCTGCTGGACGGCGGCGGCTGACGGGCGGCTCAGCCCTCGCTGATCAGCCCCTCGCGGAGCTGGGTGAGCGTCCGGGTGAGCAGCCGGGAGACGTGCATCTGCGAGATCCCGATCTCCTCGCCGATCTGCGACTGGGTGAGGTTGCCGAAGAAGCGGAGCATGATGATCCGGCGCTCGCGCGGCGGCAGCTTGGCCAGCAGCGGCTTCAGCGACTCCCGGTACTCGACGCCCTCCAGGGCGAGGTCCTCGTAGCCCAGCCGGTCGGCCAGCGGCCCGTCGCCGTCCTCCTCGCCGGAGCCGGAGTCGAGCGAGCTGGCGGTGTAGGCGTTGCCCACCGCGAGACCCTCGACCACGTCCTCCTCGCTGACCCCCAGGCAGGTGGCCAGCTCGGCGACGGTGGGGGAGCGGTCCAGGCGCTGGGACAGCTCGTCACCGGCCTTGGTGAGCGCCAGCCGCAGCTCCTGGAGCCGCCGCGGCACCCGGACCGACCAGCTGGTGTCCCGGAAGAAGCGCTTGATCTCGCCGACCACGGTGGGCATCGCGAAGGTGGGGAACTCCACCCCGCGCTCCGGGTCGAAGCGGTCGATCGCCTTGATCAGGCCGATGGTGCCGACCTGGACGATGTCCTCCATCGGCTCGTTGCGGCTGCGGAAGCGCGCCGAGGCGTACCGGACCAGCGGCAGGTTGAGCTCGATCAGGGTGTCGCGGACGTAGGTGTGCTCCTCGCTGCCGGGCTCCAGGACGGCCAGCCGGAGGAAGAGCGAGCGGGAGAGCGTCCGGGTGTCCAGGGGGGAGCCGGGCGGCGTCGGGGGTGCCGCGTCGGGACCGGCCGGTTCGGCCGGCGCGACCCGCTGCTGCGGGACCAGGGCATCGGCGACGGCAGTGCCGGTGGCCTGACCAGCGTGGATCTCCGCAGTGCCCAGCTCTCCGGACATGCACCCACCCCCTCGTGACTGACATCTGAACGGGGGCCGCCGCGCGGAGGTTCCCGGCGGGGCCCTCCCCCTCCATACCGGAACACGGTGCACGGCAAACCCGAACGTCGCAAGATGTCACACGGGGGTAACGCGCTGCGATCTCACTCTTCCCAGGAGTTGCCGGTCCGAAGCCGGGTGAGGATCCGCGAGAGCAGTCGCGAGACGTGCATCTGGGACATCCCCAGCTCGGTGCTGATCTGGGACTGGGTCAGGTTGGCGAAGAACCGCAGCATCACGATCCGGCGCTCCCGCTCGGGGAGCTGGACCAGCAGGTGGCGGACCATGTCGCGGTGCTCGACCTCGGCCAGCGCGGAGTCCTCGTAGCCGAGCCGGTCGAGCAGGGCGAGCCCGCCCTCGTGCTCCTGCGCGGCCTCCAGGGAGGCCGCGTTGTAGGCCCGCCCGGCGTCCAGGCAGGCCCGCACGTCCTCCTCGGGGATCCGCAGGCTGGCGGCGATCTCGGGCACCTTGGGCGCCCGACCGTGCAGCACCGTCAGTTCCTCCATGGCGCCGCTGACCTGGACCCACAGCTCCTGGAGCCGGCGCGGGACGTGCATGGTGCGGACGTTGTCCCGGAAGTAGCGCTTGATCTCGCCCAGGATGGTCGGCAGCGCGTAGGTGGGGAACTGGACGCCGCGGGTGGGGTCGAAGCGGTCGATCGCGTTGATCAGGCCGATGGTGCCGACCTGGACGACGTCCTCCATCGGCTCGCTGCGGCTGCGGAAGCGGGTGGCCGCGTAGCGGACCAGCGGGATGTTCACCTCGATCAGGGCGGCCCGGACCCGCTCCCGCTCGGGGGCGTCCGGGGGCAGTTCGGCGAGCCGCTCGAACAGCACCCGGGTCAGCGTCCGGACGTCCACGGCGGGGCGGCCGCCGGGGCCGCGCAGCTCGTCCGGGCGGAGCTCGCCGGCCGGGCTGATGATCGCCGCCAAGACCTCGTCCACGGACACGTCACCCCTCCCAAAGTCGACAACGGCGGGCCCTGCGGATCGGGTGTCGCGGCTGGTTGGTCACCTCGCCATGTCCGGCAAAACCGGTCATAGCATCACAAGGTGGGCACAGGTCGGGCAAGCACCCGGTGGAGGTGTGTTGGTGGGGTGTTCGACCCTCGCCGGACCCGTCGGTGAGGCGCGGCAAGGATCGTTCCCGGACGGAGCAAGGCGCCCCGTCCGGAGGCCGGACGGGGCGCCGCGGTCCGTCCGGGGGAAGGTCCGGGACGGGGTGCCGGCCGTGCTGCGGCCGGACGGGGGATCAGACCTCGACGTCGGCGATCACCCAGGTCGCGAACTCGCGCCACTGGCCCGCTGCGGCCTGGTGGGCCGGGTGGGTCAGGTAGGCCTGCAGGGCGTCGCGGTCCTCGACCAGGCTGTTGATCGCGTAGTCGTACGCGATGTCGCGGTCGGTGGTGTTCCAGCCGCACTCCCACTCGCGCAGCTCGGGGATGACGGAACCGAGCTCGGAGAACGCCTTGGCGCCGGCGAGCGCGCGCTCGTCGTCCTTGCTGACGCCTTCGTTGAGCTTGAACAGGACCAGGTGCCGGATCACGATTGCCGCTCCTCGCGGACGGGGGTAGGGGGTCGCGCCCACCGTAGCCGGTGCCGAGGTGCGGGTGAACGGCCGTCCGCCACCCGGGCAGCCGGCGGCCGGGCCGGACCCGGCTACTTGATCAGTCCGGTCATGAAGGTGCCGACCGCCTTGGCCGCGTTCGAGATGCCCTCGAAGCCCAGCTGGACCAGCTCGGCGGACCGGGCCGGCGAGGTGATGATCGAGTAGAGCACGAAGATGAGCAGGAGGATCATGCCGATCTTCTTCGCCTGCGCCATCGGGTGGCCTTCCTCCCAGCTGTGGGCCGCCGTCATCCTGTCCCCGAGCGGCCTGCAGGGGGCAGCTTATCCACCCGGACGGGCTATCAAGTGAGCGACGCGTTCGGCCGGCAGGACGAAGGTCCCCGCGAGTGGGGCCTTTCTCCGGGTGCCCGCTCGGGAGCCGGACCGCAGGATGGATGACGTACCGAGGATCTGGCAGGAATCCCCGGTGCGTGGATCCGGAGCTCCCCGCTGTGGGACCGGCCGCCGCGGCTTCCCCCGACGCGGTGCCGGTTGTGGGACTCCGCCGGGGGAGCGGTCAGTCCCCCCGAGCCGCTCCCCCTCCCAGGCTCCGTACGGGCCGGGCCCGGTGGTCGTCGGCCCGGTGTGCGGAGCCCTTTCCGCGTCCGAGGGTGCGCGGAAACGCCGAGGGCCCGTCCGGATCGGACGGGCCCTCGGGCTTTCTGGCGGTAGCGGTGGGATTCGAACCCACGGTGGAGTTGCCCCCACACACGCTTTCGAGGCGTGCTCCTTTGGCCGCTCGGACACGCTACCGAGGGGAACTCTACCGGACGGGTGGCGCGGTCACGAAATCCGTACCGGGATGACCGCCGCAGCGGGGCCGGGCGGGAGTCAGCGGTGGGTGTCGAAGAACGCCCGCAGCTGCTCGCCGCACTCCTCGGCGAGGACGCCCCAGATCACCTCGGGGCGGTGGTTGAGCCGGCGGTCGCGCATCACGTCGAAGAGCGAGCCGGCCGCGCCGGCCTTCTCGTCGAGGGCGCCGTAGACCACCCGGTCGATCCGGGAGAGCACGATGGCGCCGGCGCACATCGTGCACGGCTCCAGCGTGACGACCAGCGTGCAGCCGGAGAGCCGCCACTCCCCGGTCTTCTCCGCCGCCTGCCGGATCGCCACCACCTCGGCGTGCGCGGTCGGGTCCCCGACCGCCTCGCGCTCGTTGTGGCCGCGTCCGATCACCTCGCCGTCCGGCCCCAGGACGAGCGCCCCGACCGGGACGTCACCGGTGGCCGGCGCCAGGGCGGCCTCGGCCATGGCGAGGCGCATCGGCGCCGCCCAGCGGTCGCGGACCGGGTCGGGGCGGACGGGTGCGGGCAGCGGGGGGACGTACGGGACGGTCTGCACAGTGGATGCGGGCTGCATGGCATCCAGTGTCGGGCATCCGGCCGCTACCGGACCGCCTCCAGGACCTCGCCGCACCCCAGGGCCTCGGCGATCTCCTCCAGGGCGTCGCCCGGCACCGCGCCCTCACCGCTGAGGGCGAGCAGCTCGTCGGAGGGCAGGCCGAACTCGGTGAGCAGGTGGGAGTCGCCGAGCGGGCCGACCGGGACTCCGCCACGGGGCTCGGCGTCCTCGTCCTCCTGGTCCGGCGCCTCCGTCTCCTCGTCCAGCAGGTGGTCCAGGTCGCCGAACTCGCTCTCGCCGGCCTGATCGACCAGCTCGTCGGTGAGGACGGAGCCGTAGGAGCTGCGGGCGGCGGCGGCGCCGTCCGACACGAAGATCCGCGGGTCGTCCTCGCCGTCCACGCGGACGATGGCGAACCAGGAGTCCTCCTGTTCGATGAAGATCAGGACGCTGTCGTCGTCCTGCGCGGAGTCGCGGGCCAGGTCGGCCAGGTCGGCCAGGGTTTCGACGTCGTCGAGCTCCGTCTCGCTCACGTCCCACCCGTCCTCGGAGCGAGCAAGCACTGCAGCGAAGTACGCCACCAGGGACACTCCCAAGATCATCGGTCTCGGCTGTCGGCGCGCTCGGGCAACGCGGAAATCTGGCCGCCCCCGCGCCAGAGGCGGTCCGCTGTTCGGACCGTCCCATCGGAATCGTGACAGAAAGCCAGCGCTTGCGGGGGGTGTTCTGCAGCGCGTCTTTGCAGGTCGTGTCAGAAGGACCGGGTGGCGGAGGGCGGAGTCGGGACGGGACGGTCCGGAGCCGGTCGAAATTTGTTCCGGAGGCCCGCCGGGACCGCCGGGGTGCCCGGCCGGAGGCCCGTCAGATCCGGAAGGTTCGCATCCGCATCGCTTCGCGCATCCGCCGTTCCTTGGTCCGGCGGGGCTGCACCCGCTCCCGCAGCTCGCGGGCCTCGGTGAGCTCGCGCAGGAAGACGGCCCGCCGCTTGCGGCGCTCCGCCTCCGTCTCCGGGTGGTCGTCCGGCGGGCCCGCACCGCCGACGGGCTCGTCCGCCGAGCCGCCCCCGGCCTTCGGGTTGCTCGTCATAAGACGTGACATTCCCAGAACGGCCCGGTTGATACCACAGGAGACGCTTCCGTCCTGACATTCGCCCTCTGTCACGGCGTGTCACGGAGGGGTGACCGGCTCGGGCGTCCGGGCCGGGCCCGGCGTGTCGTACAGGCGTCCAGACCCGGGCTAACCTCGGTACATGCGTCTCCACGTCGTCGACCACCCCCTGGTCGCCCACAAGCTCTCCACCCTGCGCGACGAGCGCACCGACTCGCCGACCTTCCGTCGCCTGACCGACGAGCTGGTGACCCTCCTCGCCTACGAGGCCACCCGGGACGTCCGTACCGAGGAGGTGGAGATCACCACGCCCGTGGCGGTCACGCTCGGCACGCGGCTCAGCTACCCGCGCCCGTTGGTCGTGCCGATCCTGCGGGCCGGTCTCGGCATGCTGGACGGGATGACCCGCCTGCTGCCGACCGCCGAGGTCGGCTTCCTCGGCATGGTCCGCAACGAGGAGACCCTGGAGGCCTCCACGTACGCGACCCGGATGCCGGACGACCTCTCCGGCCGCCAGGTCTACGTGCTCGACCCGATGCTGGCCACCGGCGGCACCCTGGTCGCCGCGATCAGGATGCTGATCGAGCGCGGCGCCACCGACGTCACCGCCGTGGTGCTGCTGGCCGCCCCCGAGGGCGTCGAGGTGATGCAGCGGGAGCTGGCGGACCTGCCGGTCACCGTGGTCACCGCCGCCCTGGACGAGCGGCTCAACGAGAACGGCTACATCGTCCCCGGCCTGGGCGACGCGGGCGACCGGCTGTACGGCACCGCGGGCTGATCCCGGACCGGGAGAACGACGAGGGCCCTCCGGCAGCGCGCCGGAGGGCCCTCGTCGTGCGTGGCGGGCGTCAGCAGCTGCCCGCGGTGGTCGGGGTGGGGGAGGGCTTGGTGGCCAGGGCGAGTGCGGCGGCCGCCTGGGTCTCGTCCAGCAGGGCGTTGTAGCTGTCGCCGATCACGAAGTCCACGCTGGCGTCGGTGCGGGCGTCGGTGGTGACGGAGGCCCCGGCGATCTGCGAGCCGACCAGGGTGCCGGCTCCGGCGCCGGCCGGGCCGGCGATCACCTGGGCGGTGCCGGGCACCTTCTTGTCCAGCTCGGCCGGGGCGTTGCCTACCTTGCCGATGGTGAAGCCGCGCTTCTTGAACTCCTCGGCCGTCCGCCCGGCCAGACCGGCCTTGGTGGTGGCGTTGTAGATGTTCACGGTGACGGCGGCGGGCTGCGGGACGGCGTGCGGGTCGCCCTGGCCGGCGGGCGCCCCGGAGGCGGCGGGGGCGCCCGGGGTGGCGCCCGGGGTCGGGGCGGCCAGCGGCTTGCCGGAGGCGGTCGCGCAGGCCTGGGCGGAGGAGTTCTTGTTCCGGCCCGTGAAGATGTCGTACAGCTGCAGACCGCCGAGGGCGATCAGGGCCAGGGCGAGCAGGCCGGCGAGCGCGGCGATCACCTTGCGGCTCTTCTTCGGGGGTCGGCCCAGCCGCGGATAGGAGTTGCCGGTGACGCGGTACTGCTTCCCCTTGAGGCCTTGGGGAGTCAACATGCTCATGGTTTGTCTCCCCCTCGTACCGGGGCGGGGTCGGGATGACGGGTCGGCCGGGTGCGGGCATCCCCGGTGCGGGTGGATCCCCTGGTCGCGGCCGTAGTCAGCAGCGTAGTGCCGGACCGCTGTGAAGGTACTAAACGATCATCATCTGGAGTACCCCGGTACCCGAAAGGGGGTACCGGGGTACGCGCGGACCGCCCTCCGCCCGGGGGCGAGGGGGCGGTCCGGAAGCCTGTGGTCGGTGCGACGAGCCCGGTGCCGGCGGCCCGTCACTCCATTTCGAGGACGCGGGCGTGCAGCACCTGGCGCTGCTGCAGTGCGGCCCGTACGGCCCGGTGCAGGCCGTCCTCCAGGTAGAGGTCGCCGTGCCACTTCACCACGTGGGCGAAGAGGTCCCCGTAGAAGGTCGAGTCCTCGGCCAGCAGGGTTTCGAGGTCGAGTTGGCCCTTGGTGGTCACCAGCTGGTCGAGCCGCACCGGACGCGGGGCGACGTCAGCCCACTGTCGGGTGCTCGTCCGGCCGTGATCCGGGTACGGCCGCCCATTGCCGATGCGCTTGAAGATCACACGGAAAGCCTACCGTTTGGGTGGCGAATGGCGCAGCAGCCGCGACGGCGCCACGCGCGGCGGTGTGAACTGCGGGTGGACGAATGCGGCTGTTTGATGGGAAATGTCGCGAACATCGCTCCGGGACCGGTCGGGTTCCGGCGCCGATGTCGACGCGTTCCGTCGCGTTCCGATGCGTTCCGATCCGCCCAGGAGTGTGCACCGATGCCCAGCGCCCCCACACCGCAGACCGTCCGGGAGATCGCCGACGGGTACGCCTTCACCGGGCCCGCCCTCGACCTCGGTGCGGTGCTGCTGGACGGCACGGCCCACCCGGACGCCCAGGTGCGCATCCCGCTGGGCGTGCTCAACCGGCACGGACTGGTCGCCGGGGCCACCGGCACCGGCAAGACCAAGACCCTCCAGCTGATCGCCGAGCAGCTCTCCGGGCAGGGCGTGCCGGTGTTCCTGGCCGACATCAAGGGGGACGTCTCCGGGGTCGCCGCGCCCGGCACGCCGAGCGAGCGCACCAGCGCCCGGGCCGCCGAGGTCGGGCAGCAGTGGACGGCGCAGGGCTGCCCCGCCGAGTTCTACTCGCTCGGCGGGCAGGGCGCGGGCATCCCGATCCGGGCCACCGTCACCAGCTTCGGGCCGTTGCTGCTGGCCAAGGTGCTCGACCTGAACGAGACCCAGGAGTCCTCGCTCAGCCTGGTGTTCCACTACGCCGACGGCAAGGGCCTGGAGCTCTACGACCTCAAGGACCTGACCGCGGTGATCGCCTTCCTCGCCTCGCCCGAGGGCAAGGAGGAGCTGAAGACGATCGGCGGCCTCTCGGCGGCCACCGCCGGGGTGATCCTGCGCGCGCTCACCGTGCTGGAGACCGAGGGCGCCGGGGCGTTCTTCGGCGAGCCCGAGTTCGACACCGCCGAACTGCTGCGGACCACGCCGGAGGGCAGGGGGGTGGTCTCGGTGCTGGAGCTGCCCGCGGTGCAGGACCGGCCGCGGCTGTTCTCCACCTTCCTGATGTGGCTGCTCGCCGACCTGTACCAGGAGCTGCCCGAGGTAGGCGACCTCGACAAGCCCAAGCTGGTGTTCTTCTTCGACGAGGCGCACCTGCTGTTCAAGGGCGCCTCCAAGGCCTTCCTGGAGGCGATCACCCAGACCGTGCGGCTGATCCGCTCGAAGGGCATCGGGATCTTCTTCGTGACCCAGACGCCGCGGGACGTCCCCTCCGACGTGCTGGCACAGCTGGGCAACCGGGTGCAGCACGCGCTGCGCGCCTTCACCCCGGACGACGCCAAGGCGCTCAAGGCCACCGTCTCGACCTTCCCGCGCTCCTCGTACGACCTCGGCACGGTGCTGACCTCGCTCGGCACCGGTGAGGCGGTGGTGACCGTCCTCTCCGAGAAGGGCGCGCCGACGCCGGTCGCGGCGACCAGGCTGCGGGCGCCGCAGTCGCTGATGGGCCCGATCGAGGCGGGGGCGCTGCGGGCGGCCGTGGACGCCTCGCCGCTCACGGCGCGCTACCGGGACGCGGTCGATCGGGAGTCGGCGTACGAGAAGCTGGCGGCGCGGGCGCCCCGGCCGGAGGCGGCGCCGGCCGGGCCGGGACCGGAACCGGTGGGGGAGCCGGACCGGGAGCGGGCGGCGGAGCCGGCCGGGGGGCGGCGCGGGTCCCGGCAGGCGGAGAAGGAGGGCGTCGGCGGGTTGCTCGGGTCGCTGCTCGGCAATCCGACGGTGAAGTCCTTCGCGCGCTCGGCCGGGCGGCAGCTCGGGCAGGAGATCTCGCGCAGCCTGTTCGGGACGTCCAAACGGCGGCGGTGAGTCCTCGGCCGGAGGGTTTCCGGCGGGGCTCTCAGCCGGAGAGGGCGGCGCCGATCCGGTCCAGGGAGGACAGCCGCATCAGCCCGTAGTGGTAGAACTCGACCTCCGGGACGCCGAGTTCGCGCAGGACGGCGATCTTGGCGGCGAGGTTCTCCGGGCCGTCGCAGTCGGAGGACATCGGGCGCAGGATCACCGCGAGGTCCCGGGGGTGGACGCCGTGCAGGGCGAAGGCGGCGACCTTCTCCCGGACCGCCTCCGGGGTCCTGGCGTAGCCGAGCGTCTCGATCCGGTCGGCGGCCTTCGCCAGGGCGGGCAGGTCGATCCCGGCGAGCCAGCCCCGGCCGGGGCCTTCGCCGTCCATGAAGGTCAGCCGCATGCCGTGCCGACGGGCCTGCTCGGACAGGTCGGCGGCCAGCGCGGTGACGGTGGCCGCGGAGGCGTCCACGTACGCGGCGAAGGCACCGTCGGCGAGGGCGCCGAGGTCGGCGGGCTCGGCGGCGGCGGACTCGTCGGCCAGTCGGCGGCGCAGCTCGGCCCGGACGGCCGCGGCGGCCTCCTCGGCCGGAACTCCTGCGGCGGTGGCGGCGGCGCGGCAGTGCGGGCAGAAGCAGACCCCGAGCAGCGCCTCTGCGGTCGGGCCCAACTCCTCGAAGAAGCGCTCGTGGTGGTAGCCGTGGCGCAGACCGTGGAAGTGCAGCGACTCGGCGCGGATCGCGTCCACGCCGTAGCGGGCCAGTTCGGCGACCAGGGTCAGTGCGTACGCGCGGACCTCGGGGTGGGCCGGGCAGAGCTCGGTGAGGTGGCGGTCGCCGAAGGCGTTGGCCGGGGCGCAGTCGGGGTGGACGAAGCCGAGCCGGTCGTTGTGGCAGAAGACCGTCCAGGCGTGCAGTTTCAGGCCGCGGCGGCGGGCCTCCTCGGCGGCCTCGGCGAAGGGGTCGCGCTCGCCGATGGCGGCGGACGGCGCGGGCGCCAGGCGGCGGCCCCGCCAGGCGGCCGGGTCGGGGCGGAAGTACGCGGCGCCCGGCTCCAGGTAGCGGATCACCCGGCGGGGGTTGTGCGGGAAGACGTCGCGGGCCTCGTGGTAGACCGAGGCCAGGGTGACGCCGCCGACCCCGGCGCGGTCGGTGAGGTTGCCGAAGAAGGTGTCGGCGCCCTCGTCGAGCAGGTCGGTGGCGAAGGCGAGGACGGACGACTCCACGGTGCGGCTCCGGGGCAGGGGGCGGGGGCGCTCCTCACGCTAGCCGCAGGGGTGGGGTTGGTCTAGACCTGACAGGGGTGCCCCTCGGGCGAGCGGCGCTCACAGGCCCAGGTCGTCGAGCTCCTTGAGCAGGGCGGACCGCGAGTCGGCCGGGGTGCCGGGCTTCGGGGCGGACGCGGACGCCGGCTCCGGCCGCGCCGCCCGGGTGCGGTCACGGAGCAGGACGGCGGCGGCCAGTCCGCCGATCAGACCGCCCAGGTGGCCCAGCCAGCTGACGCCCTGGGTGACCGGCAGCACGCCGATCAGGAGGGTCGAGTAGACCGCGGCGACGGCGATGCCGACCACCGCGTCCAGCACCTTGCGGTCGAGCACCCCGCGCAGCACCACGTAGCCGAGGTAGCCGTAGACCATGCCGCTCGCACCGGCCGTCACCGTGTTCGGGCGCTCCAGCAGCCAGACCGTGAGCCCGCCGGACACCGCGATCACCAGGCTGGCCAGCAGGAACCTGCGCATGCCGCGGAAGGCGGCCAGGAAGCCGAGCACGAACAGCGGCCACGAGTTCGCCTCGATGTGGTCCCAACTGAAGTGCAGGAAAGGCGAGGTGAACATCTCGGGCAGGTCACCGAGCCGCTCCGAGCGCAGGCCGAACTCGCGCGACAGCCCGTAGTCGTCCAACCAGTTCACCACCTGGACCGACCAGATGACGGCCTGGAGGCCGAGCATCGCGAACAGCGCGGCGCGGGAGTCGGAGAGCAGACGGGTCATCCTGGTGGCCATGCCTCGACTGTAGGCGCCGCCGGATCGGACGTGCACCCCATTACAGTGACCGTTGTCGTTCCGATCGCGAGAGGTGACCATCCATGAGCAAGCGTCCGCCGCTGCCGTACGAGTTCCTGCCGCAGGTCCCGTCCTTCCCGTTGAGCAGCCAGGACATCACCGAAGGCGGCACGCTGGACCGGGAGTTCATCCACGGCGGCGGCAACCTCTCGCCGCAGCTGGCCTGGTCGGGCCTGCCGGAGGGCACCAAGGGCATCGCCGTGACCTGCTACGACCCGGACGCGCCCACCGGCTCCGGCTGGTGGCACTGGCTCGCCCTCAACCTGCCCGCCGACACCGTCGAACTCCCCCGCGGCGCGGGCTCCTCGGACGACAGCCTGCCGGGCGCGGCCTCCTTCCACGGACGCAACGACTTCCCGGGCAACAAGTACGACGGCGCCGCCCCGCCGCCCGGCGCCCCGCACCGCTACGTCTTCGCCGTGCACGCCCTGGACGTGGAGAAGCTGGACGTCACCCCGGACACCCCGCCGGCCCAGGTCGGCTTCCACCTCACCTTCCACACCCTCGGTCGGGCGCTGCTGACCGCGGAGTACGGGGTCTGAGTCCGTTGCCGGCGCCCGATCGTCCGGTCGGGGTCCGGCGGCTGCCCCGGGGGGAACGGCGGGCGGGCCGCGGCCGGGGCGGGGTGCTGTGGTTCCACTTCGGTGACGGCCGGTACCGGGCGGAGGTCTAACCCTCATCTCCCGCAGCGTGGTCGCCCCGACCGGCCGTTCCCGCCCCCTGGTCGCGCTGCCCGGCTGTTCCCGCGGCGTGGTCGCGCTGCCCGGCCGTTCCCGCTGCGTGGGCGGCGCGTTCGGCCAGCCGCCGCAGGTGCTCGCGCAGCTGCGGCGGCTCGTGCACCTCGAAGGCGCGGTCCAGCGACAGCAGCCGCATCGCCGTCCACTCCGGGGAGTCGGAGCGGGAACGCAGCCGGCAGCTGTGCTCGTCGATCGGTTCGATCTCGGAGTCGCCCGGGCGGAAGCGCTGCCGGACCAGCTCGGCCGGGGCGCGCACGGTGGCGACCACGGTGCCGCTCGGTGACGGGCGGCGCAGCTTGCCCGCCACGTACGCGGCGGCGTCCTCGGCCGGGAGCGGGCGCGGGGTGAAGCGGGCACCGGTGGCGAAGGGCTCGCTCAGCCGGTCGACTCGGAACAGCCGCCAGTCCGCCCGGTCCAGGTCGTAGCCGACCAGGTACCAGCGGCGGCCGACCGAGACCAGCCGCTCGGGCTCGACGTTGCGGCTCGTCCCGGTGCCGTCGTACGAGCGGTAGGCGAAGCGCAGCCGCTCGTGGTTGGTGACGGCTCCGGCGATCAGGGTGAGGTCGTCCGGGTCGACGGTCGGGCCGTCCCCGCTGAGCAGCGGCACGGTCGCGTTGTTGAGCGCGCCGACCCGGTGCCGCAGCCGGCCGGGCAGCACCTGGAGCAGTTTGCCGAGCGCCCGGACCGAGGCCTCCTCGATGCCGACCACCGCGTGCCCGGCGCCCGCCCGCAGACCCACCGCGATCGCCACCGCCTCCTCGTCGTCCAGCAGCAGCGGCGGCATCGCCGTGCCGGCGACCAGCCGGTAGCCGCCGACCGCGCCCATCGTGGCCTGCACCGGGTAGCCGAGGTCGCGCAGCCGGTCGATGTCGCGTCGGATCGTCCGGGGGCTGACGCCGAGCCGCTCGGCCAGCTCGCTGCCGGGCCACTCGCGCGGGCTCTGGAGCAGGGACAGCAGGTTGAGCAGCCGGGCGGCGGTGTCGGTCATGCCGTCCAGGATGCCGGATCAAGTGGGACAGGATCCGACCTAGATGGCCCGTACCGTGGTGCACGTCGAGACGAGCGGGCGAGAAGTCGAGGAGTACCGAATGACTGCGGCAGGAGCCGACCGGCGGAGGTGGATCGCGCTGGCGATCGTGATGGTGGCCTCCTTCATGGACCTGGTGGACGTCACCATCGTCAACATCGCCATCCCCAGCATCCAGGCGGACACCGGCGCCTCCTTCAGCGCCGTGCAGTGGGTCACCGGCGGGTACGCGCTGGCCTTCGCGATCGGGCTGATCACCGGCGGGCGGCTGGGCGACATCCACGGCCGCAAGCGGCTGTTCCTGATCGGTATCGGCGGCTTCACCCTGGCCTCCGCGCTCTGCGGGCTGGCCACCGGGCCGGAGATGCTGGTCGCGACCCGGCTGCTGCAGGGCGGGACGGCGGCGCTGATGGTGCCGCAGGTGCTGTCGATCATCCACGCGACCTTCCCGGCGGAGGAGCGCGGCAAGGTGTTCGGCATGTTCGGCGCGGTGGTCGGACTGGGCGCCGTCTCCGGTCCCATGATCGGTGCGCTGCTCACCGAGTGGGACCTGTTCGGCCTGGCCTGGCGGCCGATCTTCCTGATCAACCTGCCGGTCGGCATCGCGGGCCTGCTGCTCGGGCGCCGCTTCATCGACGAGTCGAAGGCCGACCAGGCGCTGAAGCTCGACCTGGTGGGCGTGCTGCTGGCCAGCCTCGGCCTGCTGATGCTGATCTACCCGCTGACGCACGGGCGGGAGGCCGGCTGGCCGCTCTGGGGCTACCTGTCGATGGTGGGCAGTCTGCCGGTGTTCGCCCTGTTCGTGGCGTACGAGAAGGTCAAGACGCGGCGGGACGGCTCCCCACTGGTGGAGTTGGCGCTGTTCCGGGTGAAGTCCTTCGCGGCCGGGATCTGCGTGCAGCTGGCCTTCGGCGTGGCGCTCGGCATCTTCTTCCTGGTCTGGACGCTCTACATGCAGGTGGGCCTGGGCTGGAGCCCGCTCAAGGCCGGCGCGACCGGCATCCCGTTCTCGATCGCGGTCTCGGTGGCGGCCGGGCTGTCGGTGCAGCAGCTGGTGCCGCGCTTCGGGCGCAAGGTGCTGCAGGCGGGCGCGCTGGTGATGGCCGCGGGCGTGCTCACCTACATCGGGGAGGCCGACCGGTACGGGACGGCGATCGCGCCCTGGCAGATGGCACTGCCGCTGGTGGTGATGGGCCTCGGCATGGGGCTGATCGTCGCGCCGATCACGGACGCGGTGCTGGCCGAGGTGCCGCGCGAGCACGCCGGTTCGGCCTCCGGGCTGATCAACACCGTGCAGCAGGTGGGCAACGCGCTCGGGCTCGGGCTGGTGTCGGTGGCCTTCTTCGGGGCGATGGACGACGTGGTGCCGCCGGAGGCGGTCGGCACGGCGTTCGGCGGGGCCTTCGTGCACGCGCTGTGGTGGGTCGCGGGGGTGCTGCTGGCGGTGTTCCTGCTGATGTTCGCGCTGCCGCGGCGGCGCGGGGCGGCGGTCGCCGCCGCCGGTGCCGAGGACGCGGCGGAGGAGCGGGAGACCGTGCTGGTCTGACCGTGCCGGTCTGACCCTGCCGGTCTGACCGGCCCTGTCGGGACCGGGACGGCACCGGGCACCGGGCACGCGCCGAGGGCCTCGGCCGCACTGCGCGGCCGAGGCCCTCGGCGCATGCTGGAAGGGCCATGGAACGTACGGCGGTGGACTCCTCGGTACTGCGCTCGGTCGGCTACGACCCGGTGGCGCGGGTGCTGGAGCTGGAGTTCACCGGTGGGTCGGTGTACCGGTACGCGGAGGTTCCGGCGCGGGTGCACCGGGAGTTGCTGGCGGCGGAGAGCCACGGGCGGTACTTCGTCCGGCGGGTCCGGGGGCGGTACGGCTACGCCCGCCTGGACGCGGGGGCCGGTTGAGCGCTGCCGGGTGCGCCCGTCCACCGGGTGCCGGCACGGCGTCTACCGGGAAGCGGTCGCCGCTGCGGCCGTCGCGCGGGTGGTGGTGCGGGGCTTGGCGGCGGCCTTGGCCTCCTTGGCGGCGCGCTTCGCCTCCTGCTTGAACTCCCTGACCAGGGCCAGGGATTCGGGGCCGGTGATGTCGGCGACCGAGCGGTGCGCGCCCTCCTCGCCGTAGGCGCCGGCCGCCTCGCGCCAGCCCTCGGGCCGCACGCCGTACTGCTTGCCGAGCAGGGCGAGGAAGATCTGCGACTTCTGCTTGCCGAAGCCGGGCAGGGCGTTGAGGCGGCTCAGCAGTTCCTTGCCGGTGCGGACGTCCTTCCACAGCGCCGCGGCGTCGCCGTCGTACTGCGCGACCAGGAACTGGCAGAGCTGCTGCACCCGTTTGGCCATCGCGGCCGGATAGCGGTGGACGGCGGGTTTCGCGGAGAGGAGCGCGACGAACTCCTCCGGGTTGTAGGTGGCGATCTCGTGGGCGTCGAGGTCGTCCCGGTCGAGGCGCTGCGCGATGGTCAGCGGGCCGGTGAACGCCCACTCCATCGGGACCTGTTGGTCGAGCAGCATGCCGACGAGCGCGGCGAGCGCACTCCGTCCGAGCAGTTCGTCGGCCTCGGGCTGCTGTGCGAGCCGAACGGTGACGTTCATGGGCTTGCCCTCCTCGGAGTTGACGTCGGGTCGGCGCCCAGTCTGGTGGACGCGGGGTTGACGAAGGCCGTCAACACGCCCGTACCAGAGGAAGTCTTGGTGTTCCAGGCCTTGCCATGCCTGCTTTGTTCGTTGGCGGAGCGGTTGTTGGGGCCCTGCGGGGGGCGGCGCGGAATATTTTTTGCCCGCGCCGGTCACCTCCCTCGCGGGCGCCGGGTCAGGGGAGCGTCGAACCGAACAGCCATCGAATGGACGGCACTTCAATGCCCGTCACCTCCACCGTCGTCACCGTCCTCGGCGCCGTCATGACCGGGTTCTGGGCCTACGCGGTCTTCGCCGGTGCCGAGTACGTCGTGAAGCCCCTCGTCGACTGCCGCGTCCGCGCGCCTGGTGCACCCCGGCGGGCGCCTCGCTGGTCCGGGGGCTCGGTCTGAGGCCGGTCTCCGCGGGGGCTCGGCGTCCGCGGGGGCTGGGCGTCCGCAGGGGCGGACCGTGCTCGCGCGGCGGTGTTCGGGGTGGGGCCCCGGATCCGGCGGGGGCGCGTGGGGGTGGAGGTGCGCTCGGCCGGGCGGGTGGTTCGGGTGGGAGTGAGTGGGGCAGGGGGTGGGGGCCGCACGTACGTTCCGAGGCTGGTCGGCTGCTCGGGCGACCGTTCGAGCGGAGGTTCGAGCAGGTGGGTCATTTCATATGACTGTTCCTGTTGTGCCGGTGCGGCATCCGGGCCGCGGGTCATTCTTGGTCCAATCGACGCGTCCAGAAAGGCTCGCCCGCCGTGACCCAGCCGTTCGAACTGCCGTCCTTCTACGTGCCGCACCCGGCACGCCTCAACCCCCATCTGGACGAGGCGCGGGCCCATTCCACCGACTGGGCCCGGGAGATGGGCATGCTGGAGGGCTCCGGCATCTGGGAACAGGCCGACCTGGAGGCCCACGACTACGGCCTGCTGTGCGCCTACACCCACCCGGACGCCTCGGCCGAGGCGCTGTCGCTGGTCACCGACTGGTACGTCTGGGTCTTCTTCTTCGACGACCACTTCCTCGACATGTACAAGCGCACCAACGACCGGGAGGCCGGTAAGGCGCACCTGGACCGGCTGCCGCTGTTCATGCCGGCCGACCCGGCCGCGCCGGTGCCCGAGCCGGGGAACCCCGTCGAGGCGGGGCTGGCCGACCTCTGGCGGCGGACCGTGCCGGCGATGGGCGAGGACTGGCGGATCCGGTTCGCCCGGAGCACCCGCAACCTGCTGAACGAGTCGCTCTGGGAACTCGCCAACATCGACGCGGGGCGGGTCGCCAACCCGGTCGAGTACATCGAGATGCGCCGCAAGGTCGGCGGTGCGCCGTGGTCCGCGCAGCTGGTCGAGTACGCCGCCGGGGCCGAGGTGCCGGCGGAGGTGTCCGGCTCGCGGGCGCTGCGGGTGCTGATGGACGCCTTCTCCGACGGCGTGCACCTGCGCAACGACATCTTCTCGTACCAGCGGGAGGTGGAGGACGAGGGCGAGCTGAGCAACGGCATCCTGGTGCTGGAGCGGTTCCTGGAGTGCACCACCCAGGAGGCCGCCGAGGCGGTCAACGACCTGCTCACCTCGCGGCTGCAGCAGTTCGAGAACACCGTTTTCACCGAACTGCCGGTGCTGTTCGCGGAGACCGGGCTGGGCCCGGAGGGCCGCGCCAAGGTGATGGCGTACGTCAAGGGCCTGCAGGACTGGCAGTCCGGCGGGCACGAGTGGCACATGCGCTCCAGCCGGTACATGAACGGTGGTGGGGCGTCGGCGGGTTCGGGCGGCGGGGTGGCACCCGGGGCGGGCGGCGCGCTGCCGGGGCTGCCGGGCCTGTCGGGTCCGTCGGGCCCCGGTCGGTGGTGGGACCAGTACGCGATCGGGGGCATCGGGACCTCGGCGCTGGACGTCCTGCGCGGTGGGAGCGCGAGGGCGGCCGCGGGTGAGGCTGGCGTGGGAGCCGGTCCGGCCGAGCGGCGGGCGCGTTCGCACGGGCACGTGCCGTACCAGGCCGTCGGGCCCTCCCGGCTGCCCGAGTTCAAGCTGCCGTACGAGCTCAGACTGAGCCCGCACCTGGACGGTGCCCGGGAGCGCGCGGTCGAGTGGGCCGAGCGGATGGGCCTGCTGGAGGCCGACCCGGCCATCCCCGGCTCGGGCATCTGGGACACCGAGGCGATCCGGGACTACGACCTCGCGCTCTGCTCCGCCGGGATCCACCCGGACGCCTCCGCCGACCAACTCGATCTCGCCACGGCCTGGTTGGTGTGGGGCACCTGGGCCGACGACTACTACCCCAGCACCTTCGGGCGCGCCCGCGACCTGGCCGGCGCCAAGGCCGCGAACAAGCGGCTGTCGCTGCTCATGCCGGTGGACGGCACCCCCGCGCCGCAGCCCGTCAACGCGCTGGAACGCAGCCTCGCCGACCTCTGGGAGCGCACCGCCGCCCTGCTGGACGTCGAGGGCCGGGGGCGGTTCCGGGTGGCCGTGGAGGCGATGCTGGAAGCCTGGATCTGGGAGCTGGCCAACGCGATCCAGCACCGGATCCCGGACCCGGTGGACTACCTGGAGATGCGCCGCTCCACCTTCGGCTCCGAACTCACCACCAGTCTCTGCCACGTCGGCCTCGGGGACACCGTGCCGGGCGAGGTGTTCGAGCACGGCTCGATGCGCGCGCTGGAGAACTCCGCGATGGACTACGCGTGCATGATGAACGACCTCTTCTCGTACCAGAAGGAGATCGAGTACGAGGGCGAGCTGCACAACGTCGTCCTGGTGGTGCAGTCCTTCTTCAACTGCGACTACGCGTCGGCGGTCCGGATCGTCGACGACCTGATGCACTCGCGGCTGGGCCAGTTCCAGCACGTGGCGCAGAAGGAACTCCCGGTGATGTACGACGACTTCGGGCTGGAGCGGGAGGCCAGGGACCTGCTCGACGGGTACGTCGGCGTGCTGGAGAACTGGCTCACCGGCATCCTGAGCTGGCACAAGGGCTGCCGGCGGTACGGCGAGGCGGACCTGGAACGGCACTACGGACCGGGGCGGGACCTGGCGGAGGCGTCCGAGGCACGGCGGGTGGCGGCGGGAGCCGGGCAGAGCGGCGCGGCGTCGAGCCGCGCGGCGTCGACCGTGCCGACCGGGGCCGTGCCGCTGGGGCCGACCGGCCTGGGCACGAGTTCGCTGCGGCCGCCGCTGAGCGGGGCGGTGCCGCAGCACTGAGCGGTCGGCGCGGGCAAGCGGCGCCCGAGCCTCCGGCGCACCCGTGCGGGCCATCCCGCGCGGGTGCGCCGCGTCGTGGCTAGGCTGACGAGTCGGGGGTCGGCGTGCGCCTGCCGGCGTGCGCACTTCGCCGCACACGAGGGCAGAGAGATGGCTGCGCTACCTGAGGGCACACCCTGTTGGGCCGACGCGATGTTCACCGACGTGGAAGGCGCGAAGGCCTTCTACGGAGACGTACTCGGCTGGACCTTCGGCGAGAGCTCGTCGGAGTTCGGCAACTACACGCAGGCGTACTCGGACGGCAAGGCGGTGGCCGCGGTCGTCCCGCCGATGCCCGGTGACCAGGCGCAGTCGGCCTGGTGCCTGTACCTCGCCTCGCCGGACGCCGGGGCCACCGCCGCGCGGATCCGCGCCAACGGCGGCGAGGTGGTCATGGGGCCGATGCAGGTCGGTGACTTCGGCACGATGGTGATCGCCAAGGACCCGGGCGGCGTGGTGTTCGGCGTCTGGCAGGCCGGGCGGCACGAGGGCTTCGAGAAGCAGGGCGAGCCCGGTGCGTACAGCTGGGCCGAACTGGTCACCCGCGAGCCGGCGAAGGCGGACGCCTTCTTCCCGGCGGTCTTCCCGTACGGCGTGAAGAGGATGGACTCCGAGGAGTTCGACTACCGGATGTTCCAGGTCGGCGACCGGCCGGTGCTGGGCCGGATGGGGGCCGAGGGCGACTTCCTGCCGCCCGAAGCGCCCTCGTACATCAGCGTCTACTTCGCCGTGGACGACACCGACGCCGCGATCGAGCGGCTGACGGCGCGCGGCGGCAAGGTCCACTTCGGGCCGATGGACAGCCCGTTCGGGCGGTTCGCGGCGGTCGGCGACCCGCAGGGTGCGGCCTTCGGGATCATCGATCTCGGACGGACCGTCGGCGACCAGCCGACCACGGTGGACGTCTGATGGGGGAGCGCGAGGACCTCGTCGAGACGCTCGACACCCACCGCGGCCTGCTGCGGCGCGCCGTCCGCGACCTCACCGACGCCCAGGCGGCCGAGCGGACCACGGTCAGCGAGCTGTGCCTGGGCGGGCTGATCAAGCACGTGGCGGCGGTCGAGGCGCGCTGGGTGCGGTTCATGACCGGCGGCGCGGAGGCCATGCGGGCCGGGGACGCGGACCCGACCGGGGAGGACGCCGCCGAGGCGTGGCAGGCCCAGTTCCGGATGGTCGAGGGCGACACGCTCGCCGGGCTGCTCGCCGAGTACGAGCGGGTGGCGCGCGGGACGGACGAACTGGTCCGCACCCTGCCCGACCTCGACCTCGCCCACCCGCTCCCGGCGGCGCCGTGGTTCGAACCGGGCGCGACCTGGTCGGCCCGTCGGGTGCTGCTGCACGTGATCGCCGAGACCGCGCAGCACGCGGGGCACGCGGACATCATCCGGGAGTCGTTGGACGGGGCGAAGTCGATGGGGTGAGGGCGGGGACGGGGCGCCGGGGGCCGGGGTCGGGGGTCGGGGGGTCGGATCGTTGCGGGTGGCGCGTTGAGGGCGGGACGTTGAGGGCGGGGCGTCGCAGGCGGGTTCGTCGCGGATGGCGCGTTCAGGGCGGGGCGGGCGTCAGGGGGCTTCGACGCCGAGGAGTTCGTGGAGCGCCCGGCCGCCGTCCGGGGTGACCCGCAGGGCCCGGCCGGAGCCGATCCGTTCCACCCAGGCGCGGTCCAGGGCGGTCCGGCAGAGCGCCGCGCCCAGCGCGCCGCCGAGGTGGCTGCGGCGCTCCGTCCAGTCCAGGCAGCTGCGCACCACCGGGCGCCCGCCGCGGCTCCCCGCGCGCGGCGGCAGCTCGATCGCTTGCGCGGCCAGCCAGTCCCGGCCGCGCGCGGTGACGGCGAGTCCGGCCTCGTCGGCGACCAGGCCGCGGGCGAGCAGCGCGTCGGCGACGGCCACGCCGAGGCGGCCGGCCAGGTGGTCGTAGCAGGTCCGGGCGCGGGCCTCGGCGCTCAGCCGGCCGGCCTCGCCCAGGTTGCGGGGCGCCGGGGTGCCGGAGCCGCCGGACTCGGCGAAAGCGGTCAGGTCTTCGAGCAGGGTGGCCACGGTGGGCGAGGCGATCCGGACGTAGCGGTGCCGGCCCTGTCGTTCCTCGGCGAGCAGGCCGCCCGCGATCAGCCGCGACAGGTGCTCGCTGGCCGTGGACGGCGCGACGCGGGCGCTCCGGGCCAGTTCGCCGGCGGTCCAGGCGCGGCCGTCGAGCAGTGCGGAGCAGAAGGCGGCGCGGGTCGGGTCGGCGAGCAGGGCGGCGAGGGCGGCGAGCGCTGTGCCGCCGTGGTCGGAGGGCCGCCGGGCCGGGGAGCCGGGGCGGGCGGGGGAGTCCGGGCGCGGGGCCGGGGGGCGGTGTGCGGAGGGGTGGGGTTGCGAGGTGCGGGGTTCCGCGGGGTGGGCTTTCGCGGGGCGGGGTTTCGGTGACATGCGTCCATGGTCGCTCCGGCACAGTTCGGCGGGGGCCGAAACGACCCGGGTCCACGATGACGGCATGACCGAAACGACGGTGGTCTCCGGCTCCGGAACCATGACCTTCTCCCACGACGACGACGTCACGGCGGCCCTCGCCGACCCGGCGCTGGTCCCGCTCCCCGCGCCGCCCGTCGCCCCGGGCGCGCCCGCCGGGGTGGCCTGGCTGCGGGCCACCGTCGCCCGGTTCAGCTCCGGCGAAGCGCACGCCCGGCGCCGGGCGCTGGTGCTGGCCGACCTGGCGCGGCTGGACCCGGCCGCGCTGCGGGTGGCCGCCGCGGGCGGCTTCGAGACGGACGTACGGCTGCGGGTGGTGCGGGTACTGGCGGGCGCGCTCGGGCTGGCCGACCCGGAGGCCGTGGCGCGGGACGTCGCGACGGTCGCCCGCGCGTACTTCGCGGACGCCCCCGAGGACCCGGAGGCGGACGCGGCGGTGGCCCGGCTGCTGCCGGCGGTGCGCCTGGACGGCGACGCCGTCGACGGGGACGGCGCCGTGGGTGACCCGGACGGCGAGACTGCGGCCAACCGGATCGGTCTGCTGGTCCAGGCCTGCGACGCCACCGCCGCGCTGGTCGAGCGGGCCCGGCGACACCGGGACGGACTGGCCGACGCGCTGCGCGAGGACCCGCCGGTGCGGGTGATGCGTCGGCTCGCCGCCCGGTCGACCGAGGTCGGCGGGGCCGCCGTACCGGCCGGGACGCAGGTGGTGCTGGACATCGCGGCCGCCCAGGCGGAGGCGCCGGGCGGCGTGGTGCTCGGCTTCGGCGCCCCGCCGCGGATCTGCCCGGGCCGCTCGCACGCCCTGGTCCTCGCGGAGGGCATCCTGTTCGGCGCCTCCGACCCGGCGGACCTGGACGTTGCGGACGCGGGTGCCGCGGGCGCCGCGGGCCCGGACACGGCGGACCAGGACGTGGCGGCCGGGGAGACGGCGGACCCGGACGTGGCGGCCTCCCCCAGGGAGCAGGTGAAGGAGCTCGACAAGGTGGAACTCGCCGCGCTGGTACCGAAGATGGTCGACCACGTGCTCTCCGTGGCCGCGTCCTGGACAGCCTGGGACGGTCGCCCGATCGTCAACGGCGACGGCCGAACCTACACGCCGCACAAGGCCGTTCGCCGCGTCAGCGATCATCTCCTCGACCACCTGGCCGAGTTGGACGCCCGGCTGGCCGGCGAGCCGACCGAGCCGGACCACTGGCACGCCTCCCACGTCACCACCCCGGCCGACCTCGCCCCGTTCACGGCGGCCGACCTGGACGAGGCCCGCAGCCGTCTCACCCGGCTGGCCGGCATCTGGTCCCGCCGGGTGGCCGCCCTGCCGGAGGCCGTCCTGGACGACTCGCCCGGGACCGGCTGGAGCTTCCGGCGGATCGTCCACCACGTCGCGGGGTCCGGGTACTACGCGGACTCCGTAGGGCCTCTCCGGCGGCCGGAATGAGGCCGTCGGCCGCACGAGCGCGCACCAGTCCGTCCGAACAGAACCGAGGAGCCCGCGCCATGACCCCCGAAGCGCCTATGACCGCCTTCGCCGCCCTGCACCACCGCCCCGGCCGTCCGTTGCTGCTCCCCAACGCCTGGGACCACGCCTCGGCCGTCGCCCTCGCCGCCGCGGGCCACGCCGCGATCGGGACCACCAGCCTCGGGGTGGCGGCCGCCGCCGGGCTGCCCGACGGTGCGGCCGCCACCCGCGCGGAGACCGTACGGCTGGCGCGGCGGCTCGGGCGCGGCGACTTCCTGCTGAGTGTCGACGCGGAGTCCGGCTTCAGCGACGACCCGGACGAAGTCGCGGAGCTGGCAGTCGAGTTGGCGAAGGCCGGGGTGGTCGGCATCAACCTGGAGGACGGCCGGGCGGACGGCACACTGGCGCCGGTCGACGTCCACGCGGCGAAGGTCGCGGCGGTGAAGGCGGCCGTGCCGGAGCTGTTCGTGAACGCCCGTACCGACACCTACTGGTGCGGGCAGGACGACCCCGAGCCGGAGACCTTCCGGCGCCTGGAGGCGTACCAGCGGGCGGGCGCGGACGGCGTGTTCGCCCCCGGGCTGGCCGAGCCGACGGCCATCGCCCGGCTGGTCGGCGCCCTCGCCGTCCCGCTCAACATCCTCTGGACGCCGACCGGTCCGGCACTCGCCGAGCTGGCCGCGCTCGGGGTGGCCCGGGTCAGTCTGGGCTCGCTGCTGTACCGCTCCGCGCTGGCGGCGGCGGTGGCGACGGCGGGCGCCGTCGCCACCGGCGAGCCGGTCGGCCCGGTGCCGGGCTACGCGGAGGTGCAGGCGCTCAGCGAGCTTTAGCGCGGCCGGGGTTCACTGCGCGCCGCGCTCGGCGTGGCCGTCCTCGGCACCGTCCTGTCCGCCACCTACACCGGCGCGATGCCCGACAGCGCCCCGGCCGCCGCGCGCCACGACATCACCGGCGCGCTCGCGGTCGCGGGGTCCACGGGGTCCACGGGCTCCCTGGGCCCCACGGGTGACGGCGGGCTGGTCGCGGTGGCCCGCGAGGCGTTCAACATGGCCACCTCCACCACCTTCACGGTGGGCGGCGTCGCGGTGGTGGCGGCCGCGGCGCTCACCCTGGTGCTGATGCGCGGAGGCGGTGCGGCGGGCGCCGGGGACGCCGGGGACGCCGAGGATGCCGAGGGCAGCGCGGGCGGAGCGGCAGGGGCAGGCCCTGCGCCGTCGGTGGTGGACACGGCCGGCTGAGCCTCGGCCCGGCGGCTCCGGTCGCGGCCGCCCGGGTGCCCGGGTGCTCGGGTGCCCGAGCACCCGGTGTGCTGGTCATGCCCGTCACGCTAGGCGGCCCGGCCGATGCGCGTCTTGAACGATTCGGACGTGCCGAGCCCCGCACTGCCCACCGGCCCCGGCTCGTCCCTCCGTCGCCCCACCTGCGCCCGGGCCACCTGCGCCCGGGGCTACGCGGGCATCACCCCGTGGATCCGGGAGAGGGTGAACACCCGCTCGTCGTTCCGCAGGTGGCACCAGGCGTGCAGGTAGGGAGCATCCAGTTCGAGCCGGCTGAGGGTGCGGACCGTCGCGTTGCCCGAGGTCGCGACGTACTCGATCGTGACGGCCAGGCCGTCGCTGACGGCGTGGGCGAGCCGGCGGACGTCGGTGAAGGGCAGGTTGCGGGCGTACCCGGCGATGATCTCCTCGGTGTCGCTGTCGTAGGGGCGGCCCTGCCCCGGCTCGGGCTCCGGGATGTCCTGCGGGGCACCCCGCAGCCGGGCGGCGAGGGCGGCCAGGTCGACGGGCGTGCGGGCGTCGGCGCGCTGCGCACGGGGCCTGCTGCCCGGCGAGCGCGGGGGTGGGACGGGGCTCGCCGCGCGGTGGTGCTGGGTCCGTTCGATCCGGACGGACCCGTCGGGCTTCTCGGCGACGGGGGCGTAGCCGGCGGACCGCAGCGCCGCGAGCGTCTTGTCCAGCGGGGTGCGGCTGAGCAGCACCGTCGGTGCGAGCAGCCGCAGGCCGAGCCGAGTGAGCGCGCGGTGTGCGGCCAGCTCGGCGAGGAGGGCGGGTTCCGTCCCGTGGATCACGCAGGCCGCCGAGACGACGCGCACCCGGCCGTGGCTGCGTGCGGTGTCGTGGATCAGGTACGAGAGCGGTTGGGGAAGCGCGTCGACGGCGACGTCGGCCAGGTCGGCGGCGAGGGCCTCGGGGGTGCGGCCGGCGTCGAGGGCGCGCCGGACGCTGGTCGGGCTGAACCGCCACACGGACGCCGCACCGGCGGTCTCCCGGTCCGCGGCGGAGTCCAGCAGCGCGAGGAGGCGCGCCGACGGCGTGCCGGTGACCACGGCTGTGAGATCGCTGCCGAAGCGGGCGGTCCCGCTGGCGGCGGGCAGCAGACGTCGGCAGGCGTCGGTCAGGGCTTCGACGTCGTCGGCGAGGAGGGCGGCGCCGATCGGGGACACGGCCCCGAGCGCGAGGGCGCCGAGCATGGCCGCCTCCCGGATCAGGGTCCCGAAGGGCGTGGTGTCCTGGTGGAGGTCGTCGGCGAGCGGGCGCAGCCACCTGAGCGGCGCCCCCAGGTCCGTCGGATCCGCCGCGCCTTCACCGGTGGGGAGGTGCGACGCGGCGGTGAGCAGCCCGTGCCGGGCCTGGACGCAGCCTCCGCAGGGCGGTGCCCCGGCGAGCGCCGGCAGAGCCTTGCCGTCCTCGTCGCGGCTCCCGCCGGGGGTTCGCGGCAGTGCCCACCACGCCCGGAGCAGCACGGCGAGTTGGTCCGCCGGTTCCTGCGCGGACCAGGTGTCGTAGGCCTCGGTCGCCGCGAACCGGTCGCCGTCCCGGGCGAGCAGACCGGCCGCGCTCGCCGTCTCCAGGACGAGGCGTACCGGGAACCCGTCGCACCGCGCCTCCTTGCCGATCCGGGACAGTTCGCGGGCGCCGACGCCGCCGGCCTTGAGCCGGGCCGGTGGGGTGGCGGCGCACACGCCGAGGACGGACACGGCATGGGCGGCGAACGCCATCGAGGCGGCCGCGGCTTCCCGTTCGACGTCTGGGGCGGCGGCGGGCACCGTCCGCACCTCGGGCGGGACGGGCGTGAACGGGGCGTGCCAGTCGGGGCCGCGCAGGGCGAGGGCCACTTCCGCGGGCATCAGGGCCGGTCCGTACCGGTGGCGGTCCCGGACCAGCAGCCCCCGCTCCAGCGCCCAGGCCTCGCCGGGCTCGGAGCCGGCCTGCGGCGAGCCGAACATGAGGAAGCCCGGTCGCTGCGGAACTTCCCGTGCCCGACGCTCCAACAGCTTTCGGGTGGCTGCGGGCGCCGTGGCCACCAGCGCGGCGACCCGGTCCGGATCGCTGTGGTGGTCGACCAGCGCGGCGAGCCGCAGCTCCTTCCTGGCGGCGGCGGGTTTGACGCCGAGTTTCGCCACCATGCGGGCCAGTTCGTCCGAGTTCGCGCCCGCGAGCAGTCGCACGAGCGGTGCGTCGAGCCCCAGGGGCGACTTCCAGACCTCCCGCAGCGGGGCCGCCATCCGCAGCAGCCCCTGGCCGGTCGGCCACACCAGGGCGCGGCCGGCCAGCGCGTCCAGGGCGGCGTCCAGGCCGCGGGCGCGGTCACCGTGCGTCGCGTCCAGGAGGACGGCCAGATCGTCCCGGGACACGGCCGGCAGGGCGGCGACGGCCTCCGCCACCTGGAGGCAGGGCAGGGAGAGCCGGGGCAGGGCCACCGCCACCGACGCCGGGCGCTGCAGGCGCTCCGCCAGTTCACCGACGGACCGCGGTTCCGGAGCCGACACGGCGTCCGGGCGCGCCGCGAGGACCCGCTCCAACTCGGCCGCGTCCAGGCCGTGCAGCCATGCGACCAGTGATGATCCGCTCTTCTTGCTGATGGGACACCTCACCGCGGAGGAGGACGTCTACGCCCCGCCGGGGTCGGCCGGGAGCACCAGGATGACGCACCTGCGGGGGTGGGTGCGGCGAGGGCCGGGGCCGCCGGCGGTCCGGGCGGCTTCGCGTGTCCCGCGTCGCCGTGGTCGGCGGTCAGCCGGCCTCGGTGTGCTCGGCCTGCAGGAGTTCGACGACGATCCCGATGCCGAGCGCGTAGGCCGGCGTGCCCGAGGTGATGAGCGCGGTTTCGGCGACTCCGATGAGCTCGGCGATGCCGGCGCCCGCGTGGAGCGCTCCCCGGGCGTGGATCCGAGCCGGTTCGGCTCGGCCGAGGGACAGCAACTGGCCGAAGTGGAGCAGTTGTTGCACGCGGCTGCCGAGGGGACTGTCGGCCAGCACGATGTGCCGAAGGGCCGTGAACGCCTCTTCGGTGGCGAGCCGGCCGTAGGCCTCGGCGACCCGCAGGCGGTCCTCCACCCCGTGGGGGACGGCTCCGAGCGTCGTGCGGTAGCGGTCCCGCAGGGCTTCGGAACGCTCGGCGCTGGTGCGGCCGGCGTCGGTGCGCTCGGCGCCGGTGCGGCCGGTGCCGGTGCGGCCGGCGCCGGTGTGGCCGGCCGGGGCGGGGTCAGTGGCGGCGCGGTCGGTCATGACGCGACCCGCGCGATCGAGGCCTGGACGGCTTCCAGGGCGCCCTCGGGGAAGTCCACCGCCCCGCCGATCGCGGCGGCGGCGATCTCGGCCTCGGCGCTCTCCTCGATCGCCACCACGAGATGGGCGGCGGCCGCGGCGTCCGGGCCGAACACCAGCAGCCCGTGGTTGGCCAGGAGGACCGCGGACGTCGTCGGGCGCCGGTCGAGGACGTCGGCGATGCCCCGGATCGACACGTCCGACCCGCGCGGCCCCCAGGGCACCACCGGCACCTCCTCGGGCTGCCCGAAGCGGAGCATCGGCTCGGTGCGGCAGGGCAGCGGCCGGTGGGCGACCGCGAAGGCCGTCGCGGCGGGCGAGTGGGTGTGGATGACCGCGCCCACCTGCGGGCGGGCGCGGTAGACGACGCTGTGCATGGTGATGATCTCGGCGCTGACGGAGCGCAGTTCCCCCGCCAGGACCTGCCCGTCGAGACCGACGGTCGCCAACTGGCCGGCCTCCAGGTCGCGGACGAATCCCGGCGTCAGCAGGAAGCGGTCGGCGTCGAGCCTGACGCTCAGGTTGGCGTGTCCGGAGTGCGACATGACCCCCGCCACGAACAACTGCCGGGCGGCCTCGACGAGCTGGTGCGCCCGGCTCTTCTCCGCGGATGCCTCTGTCATCTCGACGGTCTCCCAATTCTCCCTCGGCGGAGGCCCGTTCGCCGCCGCGACTGCCGCTCACTCTGCGACTTGAACTAAGGTTCAAGTCAAGCGCCGGGACGGGGACCGACAGAGGAGGGGCCGAGCATGCGCCTGACGATCGGCCGGCTCGCCGAACTCACCGGTGTACCCGCGTCGGCCATCCGCTTCTGGGAGCGCCACGGCCTGCTGCCCGCGCCCGAGCGCCAGAGCGGCCAGCGCCGCTATCCGCCGCAGGCCGTCGAGCGGATCGTGCTGCTGCGCAAGTTCCAGCAAGCCGGGCTGAGCCTGGCCGAGGTCAGGGAGTTCCAGCAGGACCAGCCGCGCCGGCAGGCGATGATCCGCGCCAAGATCGCCGAGATCGAGCAGCGCAGGGTCGACCTCGACCACGCCCAGCAGCTCCTGACCCACGCCCTCCAGTGCGGCCGGCCGGACATCGTCGACTGCCCGACCTTCCGGGAACAGATGGCGACGTGGAACCAGCCCGCCTGACGCCGATCGACCCGGCAGCTCCGGCAACGACAACGGACAGCCCCGGCAACGACGAAGGCCCGGACCGCTGCTGGTCCTCGACACCGCGGCCGAGGCCGACCAAGCCCAAGCGGGTGCGGCGGTAGGGCAGCCGTCGACGACCGACCGGAACCCGGCAGTGGGGCCGCGGACGAAAGGGCGAACGCACTGCCGCGGCAGCTGTGCCCCATCCCGCACCGCCGCAGCCCGGACCCGCCGTCAGGTCGGCTACGTCCAAGGGACCAGAGCCGCTCCGCCCCCGGTAGCACGCCGGCGCACCGGACTCCTTCCGCGTGCTGACGATCGGGCAGGAACGGCTGTGATCGTCTGGTGGGACCCAGCGAACGAGTTCCCCACCCGAAGGGAGACCACCATGCCCACGTCTGCCCCGCGTCGCGCCGCCGTAGCCGCCCTCGCGGCCGGCCTCGCCCTGCTCGGTGCCTCCGCGCCCGCCCTGGCTGCCGGGCCGTCCCCGTCCGATCCCACCCGCCCGGCCGCCGCCCTGCTCCAGCGTCGCCTGGACTCCCTGGTGGCCGACCTCGGCGTGCCCGGAGCCGTGGCCGCCGTGCGGGACCGGTACGGCCGGACCGAGAGCCGCACGGCCGGCGTCGGCGACCTCGCGACCGGTGCGCCGGTGCCGCGGGACGGTGCGATCCGGGCAGGGAGCAACACCAAGACCTTCGTCGCAGTCGCGGTGCTCCAGCTGGTCGGCGAACGGAGGATCGACCTGGACGGCGAGATCGAGCAGTACCTGCCCGGTCGGGTCCGGGGTCCGGGCGGCGACGGTCACGAGATCACGGTCCGTCAACTGCTGCAGCAGACCAGTGGGCTCCCCAACTACAGCGACTACCTCGCCGACGACATCCGTCACTACGAGCCCGGCGAGTTGCTCGCCCTCGCCCTCGCCCACCCCGCCACCTCCACGTCCGACAGCCCCGGGGGCCGCACCTGGAAGTACAGCAACACCAACTACCTCCTGGCGGGCATGCTGGTCGAGAAGGTGACCGGCCACCCGCTGGCCCAGGAGCTGGACCAGCGGATCATCCAGCCGCTCGGCCTGCGCCACACCTACTTCCCCGCCTCGGGCGAGACCACCATCCAGGGCCGGCACCTGAGGGGCTACTACCGGGCGACCGCCGACGCGCCGTTCGTCGACGTCACCGACATCGACCACTCCTGGGCCTGGGCGGCCGGCCAGTTGGTCTCCACCCCCTCCGACATCGACCGGTTCTTCTCCGCCCTGCTCGGGGGCGAGCTCCTGGAGGAGTCCGAGCTGCAGCAGATGCGCCGCGCGGCCTTCGACGCCTCCGCCACCTTCGGCCCAGGCGCCGCCTACGGCCTCGGCCTGGTGAGCCGGCCGCTCTCCTGCGGCGGCGTCTACTGGGGCCACGGCGGGAGCATCCCCGGCTACGAGAGCCGGGTCGGCGTCACCGAGCACGGACGGCGAGCCGTCACCGTCGCCGTGAACGAACAGCGCAACGACGCGGCGGGACGCGCCCGCCTCGACGAGGCCGTGGACGCGACGCTCTGCGCCGGTCCCCACTGAGGCCCTCGGAAAGGCGAATCCGGCTCGTCGGACCGCGGCAGGCGGACCCGAGCGGGCACACAACCGGTCGACCACGTGACGATCGCCCGGCCGAGAACGACGAAGGCCCGGACCGTACGAGACGGTCCGGGCCTTCGTGAAGGCGGAGGATACGAGATTCGAACTCGTGAGGGGTTGCCCCCAACACGCCTTCCAATTCTCCCGAACACCGTTCGCCGGGGTTCACCCCCGTCCTGACCTGCGTCGGAGTGCACCGCTGAGCGGCGGCCGGACCCGCCTGGACGGGGGTGAATGAGACCAGAACTGAGACCACGCGCGGGGATCGCCGGGGCGGTTGTGGAGTCAGCCAGGTGTCGGCTCCGGGCGTCGGGCCGCGGCGGCGAGGCGGGCGGCGGCTTCGGCGAGGTCGGCGGGTTCGGCTGCGGCGGCGAAGTTGAGACGAAGGTGGGCGGCGGGTGGCTCGGCCGGGAAGTGGTGGTGGCCCGGGTTGACGGTCACCTGGTGTGCTGAGGCCGTGTCCGCGACGGTTACCTCCGTGAGGCCGGGGGGAAGCTGGACCCACAGGTGCAGGCCGCCTTCCGGCACGCGCAGAAGGGTCCAGTCGGGGACCTCGCGGGTGATGGCGTCGGCCAGGATGGCGCAGCGGTGGCGCAGTGCAGTGGCCAGGCTGCGCAGGTGGCGGTCCCACGCAGGGGTGCTGAGCAGTTCGACTGCGGCTTCCTGGAGGGGGCGGGCGATGAAGAAGTCGTCGACCCGTCGCATACCGAGCAGGCGCCGCATGACCGGGCCCCGGGCGATGACGGCGCCGATCCGCAGGCTGGGCGAGGCCGGCTTGGTCAGCGAGGTGAGGTGGATGACGGTGCCGTCGCGGTCGTCGGCGACCAGCGGGCGCGGTACCGGGCGGCCGTGGCTCAGATGGCGGGCGAAGTCGTCTTCGATCAGGAAGGCTCCGGCGGCGCGTGCCACGTCGACGATCTGGCGGCGCCGTTCGGGGGAGAGAACGGTGCCGGTGGGGTTGTGGAAGGTGGGCTGGCAGTAGAGCAGGCGGGCGCCCGTCATGGCGAAGGCGTCGGCGAGCAGATCGGGGCGCAGGCCCTGGTCGTCCATCGGCACGGGTACCGGCTGCAGTCCCGCGGCGCGAGCGGCGGCGAGCGCACCGGGGTACGTCGGTGACTCGACCAGGACGGGGGTTCCGGGGGCCGCGACGGCGCGGAACAACATGGACAGCGCCCCCTGCCCGCCCCCGGTCACCAGGACGTCCTCGGGTCCGACGTCGCCACCCGCCTGACGGGCGAAGACCGTGCGCAGCGTCGACAGACCGGCCGCCGGGGCGCGGTGCCAGGCGTCCGGGCGGCGGGCGGCCCGGGCGAGGGCACCGCCGAGCAGCCGCGTTGGCTGGAGGCTCTCGTGCAGGTAGCCGCCGGACAGCGCGATGGTGCCGACCGCGGGTGTGCCGGACTGCTCGTCGGAGGGTTCCGGGAGGGGCTGGCGGCCGGCCAGGGCGACCGCCTGCCAGGAGGTGTCCGATCCACCGCCGGTGGCCTGCGGTCGGCGGGCGGCGACGTACGTCCCGCTCCCCGGCCGGGTGACGACCGCGCCCTCGGCGGCCAGCAGTGCGATGGCCCGGGAGACGGTCACCGGCCCGACGCCGTGACGGGCGATCAGGTCGCGGCTGCTGGGCAGGCGATCGCCCGGGGCGAGCCGGGCGATCTCGTTCCGGAGGATCGCCACCAGTGTCTCGGTACTGCTACCGTCATACATGGAGAACGAGAATAGCGCTTTCAAGCGCAGTGCAGAACCGCTCCTGGACCTCACCGCCCTCCGGGCAGACACCCCCGGCTGCGAGGCGGTGATCCACTTCAACAACGCCGGCGCCGGGCTGATGCCGCGTCCGGTACTCCAGGCGATGCTCGACCACCTCCAACTGGAAGCGGCCGTCGGCGGGTACGAGGCATCTGCCGCCCGGGCCACCGAGGTCGACGACTTCCACGCCTCGCTCGCCGAGCTCCTGGGCACCCGCCCGGCCAACATCGCCTTCGCCGCGAGCGCGACCCACGCCTACACCAAGGCCCTCTCCGCGATCGACTTCCGACCCGGCGACGTCATCCTCACCACCCGCAACGACTTCGTCTCCAACCAGATCGCCTTCCTCTCCCTGCGCAAACGCCACGGCGTCCGGATCGTGCACGCCCCCGACCACCCCGACGGAAGCGGCGTCGACGTCGGCGCCATGGCCGCGCTGATGCGCGCCCACCGCCCGCGCCTGGTCGCCGTCACGCACGTGCCCACCAACTCCGGCCTGGTGCAGCCGGTCGCCGAGATCGGACGGCACTGCCGCGAACTCGACCTGCTGTACCTGGTCGACGCCTGCCAGTCGGTCGGCCAGTACCCCGTCGACGTCGAGGAGATCGGCTGCGACATGCTCACCGCCACCTGCCGCAAGTTCCTGCGCGGGCCACGCGGTTCGGGCTTCCTCTACGTCTCCGACCGGGCGCTCGCCGCCGGGTACGAGCCGCTGCACATCGACATGCACGGCGCGCGTTGGGTCGCCCCCGGCTACTACCGTCCGGTCGCCACTGCGGCCCGGTTCGAGGAGTGGGAGTTCCCGTACGCCACCGTGCTCGGCTGCGCCGCCGCCGTCCGCTACGCGCTGCGGGTCGGCCTCGAACCGATCGCCCGGCGCACCCCGGCCCTGGCCGGACGGCTGCGCGAGCACCTCGCCGCCCTACCCGGCGTCCGGACGCTGGACCGGGGGCCGGCCCCGGCGGCGCTGGTCACGTTCGCGATCGAGGGGTGGGAGGCGGAGCCGTTCAAGGCGGCGCTGGACGCACGAGGCATCAACTCCGCCCTCAGCTATCGGGAGTTCGCGCAGTTCGACTTCGCCGACAAGGACGTGGAGTGGTGCCTGAGGCTGTCGCCGCACTACTACAACACCGAGGACGAGGTCGACACGGTGGCCGGCGCGGTCGCCGAACTCGCGCGGAGGGCCCGATGACCCAGACCTCGGCCGCGCCGGACTCCACGGTCGCACCTCAGCAAAGCCTCTGGCACAACGGCGACTTCCTGCGGTTCTGGGTGGGCGAGACGCTCTCCCTGCTCGGCACCCAGGTGACCAACCTCGCGCTCCCCCTGACCGCCATCGGCGCGTTCGGCGCGACCGACGAACAGGTCGGGCTGCTGCGCTTCCTGCAGCTGGTCCCCTATCTCGGGCTCGCCCTGGTGATCGGCGTCTGGGCGGACCGGCACCGGCGGCGGCCGGTCATGCTCGGTGCCAACCTGGTCAGGCTGGTCCTGCTCGGCCTGATACCGGTGCTGTACTGGTGCCACGCGCTCAACCTGCCCGTGATGATGGTGATCGCCTGCACGGTCGGCATCGCATCGGTGGTGTTCGACGTGAGCTGGATGTCGTACGTGCCGGTACTGGTGAAGAGCCCCCAGCACTACGTCGAGGCCAGCGCCAGGATGAGCACCAGCTCCTCCGCCGCTGACATCGCCGGGCCGGGGCTGGGCGGCATCCTGGTGTCGGCGGTCGGCGCGCCGGTGGCCGTGCTCGTCGATGCCTTCTCCTATGCGGTGTCCGTCGTCTCGCTGCTGTTGATCCGCACGACCGAGCCGCGCCCCGAACCGGTCGCCGAACGGCACCTGTGGCGCGAACTCAAGGACGGCATGGGATGGGTGATGCGCGACGGCGTGCTTCGGTCGCTCGCGCTGATCGGGTTCTGCTGCAACTTCTCGATGATCACCGTGTGGACGATGTTCCTGCTCTACGGCAACCATGATCTCCACCTCGCTTCGGACACGATCGGCGCGGTCTTCGCGACCGCCTCCGTCGGCGGCCTGATCGGCGCGCTGATCTCGCGGAAGGTCATCGCCCGGTTCCCGCTCGGCAAGGTCTACCTGGTCGCCCAGTCCGCCCTGCTGCTCGGCCCCTCGCTCATCCCTGCCGCCACCGGGCCGCGACCGGTGATGATCGGGATGTTCGTCCTGTCCTTCTTCACCACCTACCTGGGCCTCGGCGTGGCCGGTGTCGTCATCGTCAGCCTGCGCCAGTCCGTGACGCCGCAATCGATGATGGGCAGGATGACCGCCGCGTTCCGAACACTGCTGTTCGGCGGAGGCTCCCTCGGCGGCCTCTCCGCCGGCCTGCTCTCCGGCCAACTCGGCGCCCGAGGGGCCTTGACCGTGGCCGCCGCCGGCTCCGCCGTCGTCGTCATCGGCCTGGTGCTCTCCCCGGTCAGCCGCCTCAAGGCCCTGCCGTCCGCCCCGAAACGGGCGGCAGCAGCCCGCTGAGCGAACGACGAAGGCCCGGACCGTACGAGACGGTCCGGGCCTTCGTGAAGGCGGAGGATACGAGATTCGAACTCGTGAGGGGTGGCCCCCAACACGCTTTCCGATTCTCCCCGGAACTGTCCGCCGGGGTTCACGCACATCCTGACCTGCGGCGAAGCGCACAGCTGGGCGGTGGCTGAACCTCACTGGACGGGGGTGAATGAGACCAGAACTGAGACCCCACGGTCTGGCGTCCACGGCCGGTCGACCCGCTCCGCCAGTGGTCAGCCGTCCGTGTCTTTTGGGTGCCGGGGTGAGGCGTAGACGAGGTGGACGGTCCGGTCTGGCTCGTCGACGAGGTAGCGCACGCGCCCGCCGGCGGTCACCTCGTACTCCCACTGCGGTAGCTCGTCCCTGCCGAGAACACGCGTCGAAAGGCGGCCTCGGAGCCGGTGCTGTCGATCGGGGTCGCTCGTGGACAGAGGGTTGGTGCGGAGGGCTTCGAAGCAGCGGCGGGTATTACCCGGAGCCTCCGTGCAGAGGTCGCCCCACCCCTTGGCGGCCTCGTTGGTGGCGAACCGCAGTCGCCACTCGTCACCGATCGGCGGAGGTGGGACGTCGTCTCCGCGCTTGGGGCTCATGGAGCGAGTACCTCGCCGTGGTCATCGCCCGGGAGCGGTCCGGTGAGTTGGGCGCTCAGTTCGGGGTCCGCCAGGATCCTGGCGGTGGCCCGCCACTCGACGATCACCCGGTGCAGGTTGGCGTGAACGTCCAACTCCACCACGTCGCGGGTGGCGTCCACGAGGTCGACGACGAACTCGCGCACCTCCTCGGCCGACAGGTGCCGGGTCCAGGGGAAGACCTCGGGAAGGGCGAGGAGAACCGCGCGCGCACCCTCGTCGCTGGTCATCAGGGCCGCGAAGAGCCGCGCGGTGACATCCGCGGTCTCCTCGCGCTGACGGTCGTGACGCTGGGTGGTCAGGTACAGGTCCTCGCCGTCACGACGGGTGACGTGGACGCGCTGCACCTGCTCGACGGTGTCCGCGACGCGTTTCGAGTTCTTCGACAGGTCGGAGAACGACACGGTGAGAGTGGACATGCGGCCACACTACTTCGGAATACGTTCCGAAGTCAATGTGCAGGTGCGCCGACTTGGGTACAGACTTCCGCGCCGCGATTCGGGAACACGGTCGGAACGCCTGGAGGCCTGACGTGTGGAGATCTGCGGTTGCGGGGGTGGTGCCGTGCTCGGGTTCATGGCGCTCTCCGCCGCGCTGCTCCGATCGACGAGCACAGTCCTGCGGTTGGCGGCCGACGTGCTGCACTCCTGGCGCCACCTTCGACATGTCCTGTCGAGCTCTGATCGACCGCCAGCAAACGCCGAAGGCCCGGACCGGTGAACCGGTCCGGGCCTTCGTAAAGGCGGAGGATACGAGATTCGAACTCGTGAGGGGTTGCCCCCAACACGCTTTCCAAATGTTCGTCCGGTTGTCCGAGGGCGGCCGTATGTGTCCTGACCTGCGGCAGAGCGGCCCGCTGGTCCGGCTCTGGACGGTGCCGGACGGGGGTGAACGCAACCAAAACTGCAACCAGGGCGGGGCGCCACTGTGGCCGCTCGCCAGCTCCTGAGGCACGTCCCGTTGGTAAGCGGTAGATCAATAGCGCGCGCCTCCAGCACGGTCAGTGGGCGCGCACCTGCTTGGCCACGCCGGTGGTGTTGTACCGGTAGCGGGCCATCTCCTCGGTCACCCCATAGTGCTCGGCGATCTGCGCCGGCCCCCACTGGCGGCGAACCGCGCTGAGCAGCAGCGGGCGGGGCAGCATCAGAGTTCCACCGAAGGCAGTCGCCTGCTCCTCCTCGTCGGGGCGGCAGGTCCTGAAGGGCATACCGCTGACTTCGCGAATCTCGGTGAGATCGTGCTTGAGGATGAGGTGGGAGAGCTCGTGGGCCACATCGCTGGCCCTGCGGCCCGGGGTCCGGAGCGGGTTGGTGACGACGATGTTCCTGTCGGCGATCTGGAAGGTCGCGGCGGAGAAGGCGTAGGCCTGGACGCGTTCGAGGTCTTCAAGGCGGTCACGGGTGACGAGCTTCTCGGCACTGACGATCTTGACCTTGAGGTGCTCGGCGAGGTCGTCGACGTCCAAGGCGTCGGTGTCGCCGAGGTGGAGTTCTCGGCGCAACCGGAGGGCTTCTCGTTCGGCGTTGGCCTTGAAGCCTCGGGGCAGGGTCACAGTTCTCCCGCTTCGACGAGTCGTTCGAGTTCGGTGTTCATGTCAGTGAGCAGATCGGCGAGCCGCTGGGGGACGCCAGGGCGCAGTACCGAGGCTGCGCGGAGGTGGCAGGCGAGGGCGGGGACGGTGGGCGCCGCTTCCTTGGCGAGGGCGTCGTAGAGGTCTCGTAGGACGGAGCTGATCTTGTTCGCTGCGTCGCTGGTAAGTCGCGGGTCGGCGTGGAGATGGGTGATGGCTTGGTCGAGAGGGGAGATCTGGCGGGTTGCGGCCGGGGTGAAGAAGCGGCTCGGAGGGACGCCGAGCCAGGCGCAGAGGCGGGTGAAGGTGGCGAGGTCGGGCTGGGCGCCGGCTTCGACTCGGGTGAGGGTACTGAAGCTCACGCCCGCGTCGGCGGCGGCCTGCCGAAGGGACAAGGGGCCGCGGCGCTCCTTGAGGAGACGCCCGAGTTCGGCGATGTCGAACTGTTCGACGGCGTCCGGCCCGGTCGTTTCGGGGTCTGGGAGGGAGAGCTGGCTCCGGTCGGGGCTCATGCAGGCAGCGTAGCGCTCACCAATATGGCGATGAAGCTTGACTGCATCACTCCGAGGTGATCACACTGAGCTCAGTCACTGGTGACCCAGTGAAGCTTTGCTGAATCAGCGAGCTCTCCTTCACACTCCGGAACGACCAAGGAGATCAACATGCCTCAGCCTGCCACCGTCAAGACCACGGTGACCTCCTCCCTCGCCGGGCACCCGTACCAGCACGACTACGCCCCGCAGGTGACCGCCGCAACCGTCCTGTCCGACGCCATGGCCTCCTTCGGCTTCACCAGCGACGGCACCACCCGCTACTACCTCTTCCACGACGGGCACGAGGTCCCGCCCGAGGCGACGGTGGGCGAGCTGGCCGGGCACGCCAAGGCCCTGCACCTGGGCCTGCGTACCGAGACCACCAACGGCTGAGGCCCGGGAGTCAGTCGTGGATCTCGAAAGCAGTCTGCGGCTGGCGGATGACGTCCCGGCGGTCGAGGAGTTCCTCGCCTCGGCCGCCGGCCGCCTCCACCACCGCGAGCAGGACCCCGACGGCCTGTTCTGGGCCGAGATTCAGCCGAGCAACAGCGAGCGTGCGGCGTTCGTCGCCCGGATCGAGTGGACGGTCTACCCGCACCGACCGCCCTCCCTCGTCTTCGTCGAGTCGGTCGGCGCCCACGCCCCCGGGAAGCCCAGTGCCTGGCCGGGGGCGAACGGCTATCGCTGCGGCCCCAACGACGTGTGCAAGCCCTTCACCGCCGAGGGCCAGCAGCTCCACCCCGAGTGGGGCACCGGACCGCACGCCTGGCGCAGCACCGGCAATCCCTTCCTGTACGTGGTGGAGAACGTGCAGGGCGACATCGACCGCGTTGATGGGAGGCGTGCCGGATGAGCGCCGACACGAGGAGCCTGGTCCTACCGGCTGGCGCGGTCGATCCGGTGCTCCGGGAGATCCGGTGCCACGGGCTAGCCGATCAGGAGACCGGCGCTCTGCTGCTGACCGGGCCGTCGGACATGGATGTCCTGGTCGTGGCGGTGGCCGGGACGGCGGGGATCGTGCGGGGCCCGGGGCTGTTCAGAGTCAGCGCCGTCGCGTACGACCGGCTGTTCACCTTCGCCGAGGAGCGGTCCTACCGGACGCGGGCGATGATCCACTCGCACCCCGAGGAGGCTTTCCTGTCGCGGACCGACCGTCTGTACTCGCTGCGGATACCGGGGTTCGTCAGCGCCGTCGTCCCGACCTACGCGGCGCCGCCTGCCGACCCAGCATCGTGGGGGTGGTGGCGCTTCGACCAGGACTGGCTGCCCTGTTCCGCCCCGGTCATCGATGAGGCGCTGCCCCCGGCGCTCACGGTGCTGTTCGACGAGGAGGGCGTCCGTGAGTACTGACTACAGCCGCAGCATGCGCCTAGGCGGCCTGGCCGCCGGCGTGGACGAAACCACCCTGCGGGAGCGTATGGAGGCCAGCCCCATCCACCTGACCGCAGACGGGCGCCTGCCCGCGGTCGCTGAGACCCTCGAAGTACTGGTGGCCGACCTGCGCCGGTGGCCGGTCCCGCTGGGCTTGGACCCCGGCCACGGGCCGGGACGGCTTAACGACGCCCTCGTCCGCCGACTGGTGGAGACGGCGGCCGGGATCGACCCGGACCGGCCACTTCAAATCGGCGCGCCCTCGGGCGAAGCGCGGCTGCGCCTGCACGTGGGCGCCGAACCGCCGCCGGACGTTGCGGTGGCTGGCGTGCCGGACGGGCACGGGACACGGCTGCGGCACGCCGGCCACCCTTTCCCTCACCTCAACGCACCTGGCACCGGGCTGGGCGCGGTCCTCACCGCGGCGATGTTGGCCGGCGAGGCGTTCAAGGTCGTTGCCGGACTGCCGGAGGGGAAGTTCGAAGCCACCCCGGTGGTGGACTTCTGCCCCGTCCTGCCCGGTGAGCAACCCGGGATCGCCGCCGCTCCGCCGCCCGCGCTGGAGCGGGTGCTGCTGGGCGGTGGCGGTGCGATCGGCACCGGCATCGCCCTGGTCCTGGACCTGCTGCGGGTCTCCGGCGAGCTGACGGTGGTGGACAAGGAGGTCTTCGAGAAGCCGAACGTCAACTCCTACAGCATCGGCACCCTGGCCGAGGCGGCCGCGCTCCTGCCGAAGGTGCGGCTGATCGCCGCGCGCCTGCGGCGGATCGAGGTCACCCCGTTCCACGGCACGATCCAGGACGCCATCGAAGCCGTCGACACCGGTGACCTGCCGTGGCCCCGGACCGTCCTCGGCGGACTGGACAGCGTCGGCGCCCGGCACGACCTGCAGCGCCTGCACGCCGACCTCACCCTGGACGGCAGCACCGGCGGCCCGATCGGCACCACCGTCGCCCTGCACGAGGCGCTGCCCACCGGCCCCTGCCTGTTCTGCTACTACAAGGCCAACCACACCGGGAAAAGCGCGGAACAGCGACTCCACGAACTGACTGGACTCCCGCTCACGCGGATCGCCCGCGGCCAGCAACCACTGACCGAACAGGACCTGGAAGGCCTGGACGACCAACAGCGCGAACTCGTAAGGCAGTTCCTCGGCCGACCGGTGTGCGGGCTGATCAACTCCACGGAGCTGGGTGGCGGCACGAGCGACGCCTTTCGGCCCTCGGCCGCGTTCGTGGCCCAACAGGCCGCCTGCCTGGTCGTTGGCGCCTGGATCGCCCGGAGTACGGGCCTGATCGCCGGCCCCGTGCGGCGCATCGAGTACGACACCCGCTTCGGCCCTCGGCCTAGCCAGATGACCGATCACTGGGCTCCCACCCCTGAATGCGCGTGCCAGAAGGACACCGACCTCATCCGCCACGTCCGAGAAGCCCGACGCACGCACGGTTGACGCTGAGCCCAAGGGCTGTCGGCTGCTCTCCAATCAGTAAGGGTGTCTTCCGTTGTGACCGCACCGACTGGCCCTGCAGCGCCTGAGGAACCGCTCCACTTCCGCAAATGCCCTCGCCGCCGCTGAGCTGCTCGGTACGCTCACCGCGTGCGGAAGCTCATCGCGCTACCAGGTTGGCCATGACGGCGGGGAGTCTGCCCGCAACCAGACCGGCATGGTGCAGAAGCCGGGCGGCATGGTCAGCGTCCCGTTAATCGGCTCACGCGTCGTATGAGCAGCCCAGACGGCCCATGCGACGGTGGATCGCAGAGCCTCGCCGACCGGCTGCATGGGCGGCACCAAGGGCGCCCAGCCCGCCCACTGATCCGTTCTGGCCCCGTGGACCCGTTAGCGCGGCCGTCAGCCGACAGTCCCCAACAAGCCGACAGAAATGAGCGTCATGCCTGAGCCCGCCTCTGATGATTTCGCCAGCCTGATCGGCGGCGGCACTACCCCGAGCCGGTACGCGCAAGACGCCCCGGGCCTCAACGAAGGGCGCCGAAAGTCCACCAGAATCGTCCTGGCGGTAGCCGGATCTCTCGTCCTCGTCGGCGCTGGGATAGTCATCGGAGCGGCTGTTAACGGCCGGACCGGCGAGGACTGTTCCACCGTCCAGCTAACGCCGAACGTGAACGCCGCAAGCGCGTCGTACATCGTCGATCACGCGCCCTGCTTCGACCCGCGCGAAGTTGCCCGTGCCCGCGAAGTAATGGCTGGCACCGCCCCACAGCAGCAGCGTCCTGCCGCAGCGCCAACGCTCGACTTCAACCGCAAACAACAGATCCTTTTTGGTTGGTGCACGTCGCAGTTTCGCGGCGATGCCTTCACGACTTGCATGGGTCGGTACAAGGTCAACAACCAAGGGCAGGTCGTCCCTTGGAACGACCCGGTGCCGTGAGTTTTCGGATGCTCTCGCCTCCCGCGCCAACCCATTGCCTTTGCGGCCGTGCCCCTCCACGGGTGGGCGGCCTGCGGCCGAATACATCGGGATCATCCGAAAGGCGCTCCATGGCAGCCGGCGAGGTGCCCCCGCCGGCGGCAGGGGCGACAGAGGGCGAAGCCGCGTGATCATTCGTCCTTTGGCCTCCGGGTGGTGGGTGAACGACGTCCATCGCCGACTGAGCTCCGCTAGCCTGCTTCAGGTGACGGAAGCGATGGACGACGCTACGTGTGGCTCGCGCTACAGCATCATCGAGGAGGACCTGGTGGTCCTCGGCAAGACCTTCGGGCTCGGTGAGGTTCAGGCGTGCCGCTTCCTGCCCAACGGCCTGATGAACGGCAACTGGCGGCTCGAGACGGCCGACGGCGTATTCGCACTGAAGCGGATCATGGACGTGCCGCTGTCGCTCGCCCGCCGGAACCTGGCGGTCCTGTCGGAGGTGGCCGACGCCGGAGTCCCGGTCGGGCGGCCACTGACCACCTGCTCCGGCCAGACCGTGGCGGAGGTCGCGGACCGCGGCTACTGCCTGATCCCCTGGTTGGAAGGCGGCCACCAGCCGGGGACCGACCTCACCCTGGACCAGGCCGGAGACCTTGGCGTCTTGCTCGGCCAGATCCACCGGAGTCTGAACGACGAGCGGACCGCCCGCCTGCTGCCGCCGGTGCCGGAGCCGTCGGCCGCCCCGGTGACCACACCGAGTGCCGCGCACGCTGAGGCGGACCGCTTCATCGCGCTGATCACCGCCCTGGAGAGCCCGACTGCCTTCGACACCGAGGCGGCCCAGGCGCTGGGCGAGCGCAAGATGCTGCTCGACAAGTACGGCAGCGAACGCCCCACGACCGAGGTGGCGGCCGGTCCGGTGGGCTGGACGCATGGTGACGTGCAGCACCGCAACGTGCTGTGGCGGGACGGCAAGATCGCCGGGGTGATCGACTGGGATCGCATCCGGGTGCGTCCGTTCGGCGAGGAGGTCGCCCGCACCGCCACCGTGCAGTTCGGCGGTGAGGACGGCTTCCTCGACCTGGAACGGACCTCCGCGTTCGTGGCCGGCTACCGATCGGTGGTGCCGATCTCGGTGCCGGCCCTGGCGGATGCGGTGGAGCGGCTGTGGTGGAAGCGCATGTCCGACTACTGGCAGTTGGTCTTCCACTACGACCGGGACGACCACTCCTGTGACCACCTGTTCCTGCCCGCCGAGCGCTTCCTGGCCTGGTGGACCGAGCGGCGTGAGGACGTGCAGGAGGCGTTCGCGGCTATGCCGTGACCAGCGTGCGGACCAGTACGGCGGCGAGGGCCTCGGCGACCTGCTCCATGTAGTCCGGGGCCAGGATCTGCGGCACCTTGAGGACGATCATCTGGCGCATCGCCTTGTGGAAGTTCGGCAGTGCGTCGATGGTCGGCGGCCGGTAGGGGCTGCGGGCCAGGTGCGGCCAGAACCGGGCGGCCAGGTCCGGGCGCTGGAGCAGCGGCGCCTGCGCCCAGTCCTCGTACAGGGAGCGGACGGGGACGCCGGCGGCCTTGAGCCGCTTGCTCAGTTCGGCCGGGTCCGGCACGCGGACGTTGATCGTCAGCGGGGTGCCGTACCAGCCGCGCACGGACAGCTCGCCGATCGAGGGCCAGGTGACGGGCGCGTCGCACTCCTCCAGCACCTTGCGGAGGGTGGTGAGGTTCTGTTCGGCGGCCAGCATCCGGTCGGGGAGGGATCGCAGCTGCTGGCGGGCGATGACGGCTGACACGGCGGGCATCCGGTACTTGTAGGCGGCGCCGGTAGTGGCGAACGGCTTCAGCTCGGGGAGGGTGAGCTCGGCGGCCAGGCGGGCGGGGTGGTGGCCGAGGGTGAGGGCCCGCTCGTAGACCTCACGGTCCGTGGTGGTCAGGATGCCGCCCTCTCCGCCCGAGACGGACTTGGATTCCTGGAGGCTGAAGCATCCGGCGGCACCCCAGGAGCCGACGGCGCGGCCCTGGTAGAGCGCTCCGTGGGCGTGCGAGCAGTCCTCGACGATCGGCAGGCCGGTGGCCTTGGCGAGCTGGTCCATGCGGGCGGGGATGCCCCAGGTGTGGGTGGCGAGGACCGCGGAGCAGGCGGGGGCGGCCTCGGCGACAGCGGTGGCGGCGATGTTCGGGCTGTCCGGCTCGATGTCGCAGAAGACGGGGTAGCTGCCGGCCTGGAAGACGGCGGTGATGGCGGAGACCCAGGTCATCGGGGAGACGGCGACGCCGGCCTGGGGGCTGGCGCCGACCGCATGGAGGGCGGCGTGGAGGGAGGCGGTGCCGGAGTTGAACGACAGCGCGTGGCGGGTGCCGGTGAGGCGGGCAAAGGCGGCTTCGAGGGCGTTGGTGGCCGGGCCTCGGTTGATCTCGGACAGGTGGCCGTCGTCGAGGAGCTTGAGGATGGCATCCTTCTCGGCCTGCCCGTACTTGGGCTCGCGGGGGAACGGGAGAGTGACGGCAGGGTCGTTCACGGGTTTCCTTTCGGGCGGGGGCGTGAGCGGAGGCTGGACTGGGTTATGGGCGGCGTCGTGCGCTGGAGTCGGCGTCGGGGGTGATGCGCGGGATTGCGGAGAGGTGGCCGTGGTCGAGGTCGTCGAGGTCGGCCTGGATCTGCGCGGCCCGCAGCCGGACCATGTCCTGGTCGTCGCAGGAGGCGTGGAACTGCAGCAGCGAGTAGGCGATGCGCAGGCGGAAAAGGACCAGCGGCAGCAGGTGGTCGGCGGGGATCGGCCCGTCGAAGTAGCCGTCGAGCAGGGCCGCGGTCATCGGGGCTGGTTCGCGCAGCGACCAGCCTGCGAGTTCGGCCAGCGGGTCGCCGCCGCGCACGCTCTCCAGGTCGACGATGCCGGTGATCTGCCGTCCGTCGGTGAACAGGTGCCGGCCGACCCAGTCGCCGTGCAGCAGCCGGGGCCGGCCTTCGGCCAGGCGGCCCGATCCGACGTCCAGGATGAAGCGGGTGCGGTTCAGCAGCCCGGGCAGGTCCAGGCCGTCGAGGCTCGGGACGCTGCGGGGTGCGAGGCTGAGGAACCAGCCCTGGATAGTGGCGTGCTGGCCGATGCCGTGGCCGTCGAGCTGGCCGAAGCTGCCGACCTCGATGCTGTGCAGGCGCCGGAGCATCTCGCCCGCGCGGGCCGCCGCATCCAGGTCCTGCGGCGTGGGCGGCTCGGCTTCGAGGGGGTGGCCGGGGCAGCGGGTCTCCACGCAGGCTTCCCGGCTGTGCCAGAGGATCTCGACGGCCGGGATGCCGGCCTCGCGGATGCGGGCCGAGGCCCAGGCGGCGGTCGGGTAGCGCGAGCGGCTGCCCGCGCGGCGGACCTTGACGACCAGGTTGTCACCGGCGTGGGTGGTGACCGCGAAGGGGAGGCTATCCGTTCCGGCCTTGAGCGGGGTGAAGCGTGCACCGGCGGGGTCGAAGCCTGCCGCGGCGAGCGCGTTGACCAGCAGCGGGTGCGGGCGGTTGATCACCGGGTCAGCGGCGGCCATCGGGCACCTCCGGCACGGGGACGGGACGGCGGTGGACGGCTGAGGCCAGCGCGGCGTCCAGCAGGGCGATGGAGCGAAGGTTGTCGGCGGCGGGCACCGGCAGGGGATGGTCCTGGTGGAGGGCGTCGACCATGGCGGTGATGCACCGCTGGTAGGCCGGCGGACCGGCCTCGGGCGCGTTCCGCGCTCGGTGGGGGTCCGGGGCCCATCGGGCGGCGAAGCCCCGGCTCTCCACCCGCCAGTCACCGCCCGCGTCGGTTCGCAGGGCGGGGTCGACGATGTACCCGCCCCGGTAGGTGAACAGGGAGCCGTCGGCGAAGTGGACGGTGACCGTGGCGATCGAGCTGTGCGCCGCGAGGAAGCCTGTCGCCGTCTCGGTGCAGGTGACCTCGGTGGGTGGCGCGGTGATCAGCGCGCGGACCTGATCGAAGGCGTGGACGGCGAGGTCCGTGGTGACGGGCAGGTGCTGGCCGGCACGGAAGCCTGGGCCGGGCAAGGTGACCAGGGTGTCGGCGGTGATGGCAAACGGCGCCCGGCCGCGGGAGCGGACCGTGTCGGCGAAGGCGAGGAAGTCCGGGTCGGCGCCCCGGTTGTGCATGACGGCCAGCAGCAGGCCGCGTTCGCGGGCGAGGTGGACGAGGTCGAGGGCGTCGGGCAGGTTCAGGGCGAGCGGCTTCTCGGTCAGGACGTGCAGGCCCTGGGCGAGGGCCGATCGGCTGACGGGGTAGTGGAGTTCGGGTGGGGTGAGGTTGACGGCGACGTCGGCTTCGGCCGAGGCGAGCGCGCCGGGCAGCGTCGTCGCGAAGGCCGGGTTCAGCCCGTACCTGGCGGCCAGGGCTCGGGCGGCCTGCTGGTCGGGGTCGACGAGGGCGGTGATCTCGATGCGCCTGTCGGCGAGCAGGGAGCGGAGCCAGCGGCTGGCGATGGCACCGCAGCCGATGATCACGGCCTTCACGACGCCTCCTTGAGCCTGTGCGGCCTGGGGGCGGGGCTGGGCCGGCTCTGGGCAGCCTGGTGGCGGTGGCGGTGGACGTGGACGAGGGCTCGTGCGGTGAGGTCGTCGAGCGAGCCACTGGTGGCGTCCAGCAGGGCGACGGCCGGGGCGAGCGGGCGCGCGAGGTAGGCGTTGAAGTGCTCGCTGAAGTGCCGGTCGTAGAAGATCGTCGGCATGCCCTTGCGCAGGCGGGCCCGACGGGCGAGCACGTCCGGGTCTGCGGTGAGCACGATCGTCAGGTCGGGCATCGCCACCGGACGGCCGGTGACCAGGTGCCGGGCTTGGTCGTCACAGTCGAAGCCGTGCATCCGGCCGACGGCGTGGGCGTGGGCGAGAAGCGTGTCCACGGTGCGGTCGAGGATCACGTCCCGGCCCTCGGCGAGGGCCTGCCTGGCGCGGGCGAGCCGCAGGTCTTCGACGTCCAGGAACTGGGCGATGTTGGCCAACTGGTGCTCGGTTGTGAACGGTTCGGGGGCCGGCAGCCGGGTGGGGTCGGGGCTGGCGTGGTAGTAGCAGGGGATGACGGCGGGCCGGTTGAGGTGGGGTGCGAGTTGGGCGGCCAGCGTGGTCTTGCCGACGCAGCTGACGCCCTCGATGCCGAGGATCACGCGAACTCCCTGTCCGTTGTGGTGGATGGGGCGGTGCGGCGGTTGCTCTTGGGGGCGAGTGCGGTGTGCCGGGTGCCGGTGACCGCCCAGCGGCCGAGCGCGGTCAGCGGGCCGACGCTCTTGAGCAGGAGCCCGGCCAGCGTCTCCGCGCTTCGCAAGGCGGTCTCCCGCACCGTCAGCGGCCGGCCTTCGGCTGCGGCGAGAGCGCGGACCGGTGCGACGGTGGCTGCCCAGAGCGCCGTTGCGGCCGCTGCCCGGATGGGCAGGCGGGTGCGCGGGCCGAGTGCGAGGGCCAGGCAACCAGCGGTGGCAGGCGACACCAGCAGCCACGCCATGCCCCGGTAGGCGCCGATGGCCAGGGCCGCCGCATGGTCGCGGCTGCTGCCGTGACCTTCGGCGTGCCAGCGGGCGGCGCACTGCGGGTAATCGAGGTAGCTCTGGAACCACCGCTCGCTCTGGGCGAGCAGCTCGCTCAGGTATTCGGCCGCCGGCACGGTGGTGGTGACGGGCAGGCTGTCCACCGGGAAGCCGTCCACGGTGAGCCGGTAGCCGAAGGCGACGTCGTCGAGGACGGTGAAGGTGGGCAGCCCACCGACCTGCCGGAAGACGTCCATGCGAACGAGGAGGCCGTGGCCGACGGTCTGGGCGAGTCCCGGCAGACCAAGGGTGGTGCGCGGGCGGCGGGCGACGTTGGCGTACCGGCGGAGGTTGGGGATCTCGCGGCGAAGGGTCCACAGGGTTTGGGCGCGGGCGGCGCCTCGGCACAGGCTCCGCTCCCACCAGGCGCCGGCCGTGTTCTGGGTAGCGAAGCGAGCCGACTGCTGTACGACGCACGGAAGTTCGCCGTCGTTGGCTTGGCGGTGGGCCAGGAAATCGGCGGTCCGCTCCAGCAGCTCGCGGCTCGGGCGGGAGTCCACGTCGTAGACGGCGATGTACTCCTGGTCCGCTTCGGCGGTGGAGAGTTGGTCAACGGCGGCATTCACCTGTGCGGCCTTGCGCCCGTCCCCTCGGTAGTGGACGTGCCGGACCATCCGGTCGGGCTCCGGCAGACGTGCGAGTTCTGCTGTGACGACGTCCGCTGTGGTGGGGAAGCCGGAGAGCACCTTGGCGGCCAACGCGCCGGTCAGCGACGCCTCGCCGGCGTGGGCCAGGGCCTCGCCGAGGGCGGCCAGCTCGTCGTCGGTCAGCTGCGGGAACCGCTCCACCGTGAGGTCGGCCGCCGTCGACCCCGCCAGCCGGGCGGCCAGGTGATGCCGCTCGGCCTCCTCTCGGGTCGTGGTCACCATGGTCAGCGTCGAGCCGGGGAAGTCGCTTAGGAGAGGCACGAACCAGGCCAGGGCGGCGGGGATCTGCTGTTGCTCCCGCAGCACCGGGATGACGACGTGCAGCACCAAGGGAAACGTCAACCGCCCGTCTCCAGTCGGCGCCGGCCGGTCGGCCCAGGCCAGCGTCCGGCGGACCTGCCGCTGACCGTTCAGGTTGCGCGCGGCCACGGCGGCGGCGATCCACCAGGCCGTGCTTCGCCACAGCGGCTTCCGAGCTTTGGGGTTCACTCGGTGCCGCCGGCGAGGACGTAGTCGTGGAACAGCCGGTAGGTATCCCGCAGTGAGCTGGCCGGGTAGGCGTCCTGCCACGGCTTGTCGGGGCCGGCGAAGTGCACGAGGGCGGCGGTCTTCTCGTCCTGGAGGAGCTGGGCGAGGGGGCTGTCGGCCTCGGCGTAGTGGATGAACCCGGGCGCGGTGGCCTGCGGGGACATGGCGAAGGTGTTCCACCGCCTGTCCAGGCGTTGCCAGCTGTCGTCGACGGCCCAGTTCAGGGCGTCCTGGTCCCAGAACCGGACCTTGTCGGGGTGCTCGGACAGGAACTGCCGGGAGCGGTCGAAGACGCCGAGTTGCTGACACCGGTCGAGATCGATGAGCATGACGCCGCTGTTGAAGTAGTCCCTGCCGTACGGGACGCCGAGCTCCTCCCAGCCGGGAAGCTGGATGCCGCGGCCGACGACCGGGTTCTGCGGGTCGCGCACCGCCCCGATCGGGCGCCCGTCGAGGGACTGCCGCAGCAGGGGCCGGAGGTCGCCGAGCACCATGGTGTCGGCGTCCAGGTAGAGCACCCGCCGCTCGTCCGGGATGACCTCCGGGATGGCCAGACGCACGTACACCGCGCCGCTGACCCAGGCGGAGACCGGGTAGAGCGGGTCGGTCGCCGGTGCCGGCCGCAACTCGGTGGCGAGGCCGATGCGGTCGGCGTCGCGCCTGATCGCCTTCCGGTTGGCGTCGCTGATCTGCTGGTCGAGGACGATCAGGCGAAGCTCGTCGACGGTGCCGGGGTGGGCGGCGGCGATCGAGTGCATCAGCGTCCGCAGCGGGCGGGCGTATCCGTCGTCGACCCCGCAGACAAGCGCGGGCAGCGGGCGCGGGGCAGTGTTCACGAGGCGCTCCTTCCGGTGGTGGCAGTGGTCTGGAGGGGGAAGTGCTGCTGGGCCCAGTCGAGGGTCTGGCGCAGGCCGTCGCGCAGATGCGTGGTTGGCTCCCAGCCGAGGTGGGCACGGGCGGTGGTGATGTCGGGGCAGCGGCGCTTGGGGTCGTCGGCGGGCAGCGGGACGAAGGTGACGACGGAGGCGGAGTCGGTCATCGTCCGGATCTCCTCGGCGAGCTGCAGCATGGTGATCTCGTGCGGGTTGCCCAGGTTCACCGGGCCGGAGTAATCCGCGATGGCGGCGGCGAGTAGACCGGTGACGGTGTCGGACACGAAGCACAGCGAGCGGGTCTGGCTGCCGTCGCCGGCCACGGTGATCGGCTCGCCTGCCAGTGCCTGCTGGATGAAGGCGGGCACCGCGCGGCCGTCGTCGGCGCGCATCCTCGGGCCGTAGGTGTTGAAGATCCGCACGATGCGGGTGCGGGTGCTGCCGGTGCGCTCGAAGCAGGAGGTCAGCGCCTCGGCGTACCGCTTGGCCTCGTCGTAGACGCTGCGGGGGCCGACCGGGTTGACGTTGCCCCAGTACTGCTCGGGCTGCGGGTGCACGAGCGGGTCGCCGTACACCTCGGAGGTTGAGGCCAGCAGAAACCGGGCGTGCTTGGCCTCGGCCAGTTCCAGGGCGTTGAGCGTGCCCATCGCGCCGACCTTCAGCGTAGCCAGCGGGTGGCGGGCATAGTCGAGCGGCGAGGCGGGCGACGCGAGGTGGAAGACGAAGTCCACCGGACCGGCCACTGTGAACGGCCGGGTCACGTCGTCAGTCTGGAAACGGAAGCGGTCGGCCGAGCTCAGGCCGGCCAGGTTGTCGAGGCGGCCGGTCAGCAGGTTGTCGACGCCGACCACCTCTGCCCCCAGGCTCAGCAGGCGCTCGCACAGGTGCGAGCCGATGAACCCGGCAGCACCGGTGACGACTGCGGTACGGCGGGCGAAGGCCGCGGGCAATGTCGTGGCTGCGGGGTCTCGCGGGTAGGGCAGTGCTGCTTGCAGGCGTGGCACGGTGCGTGTCCTCCAAGTCCTCGGGCGGGGGTCGGCTTCGTGGCGGGCCGTCGTGGCAGGGCGGGCCCGGGGTTCCGACGGCCGGATCGTGATCGGGAAGGGATCGTGGGGGCGGTGCCGCGACCGGGTGGTCAGCGCTGAGCTGGTGGTCGGTGGCTGCCCCGAGCAGCGCGAGCGTGACGACGTGCCCCAGACCCCACAGCACGGTGAGCGCTGTCCCGACCGGGTCGCGGTGTGCGCCGCGGTGCCTGCCCTGACGACTCTGATGCGGCCTTTGGACTGCCTCCATAGCTCCTCCCCTCGCTGGCCTCCGGGGTCGGGCGGCCGGTACAGGTTCGCCGGGCCGCAGCGCAACTCGGAACGTTTCTGGGGGGTTTCTGGTCGATGCGGCCCGCGCCACCGCGGGTAGCAGTACGCTCACCAACAGGTCATGAATCGCCGGGGGGGTTGAGATGAGCTCAGACGTTCTGGCAGTCCACCCGCTCACCCACCTGATGCGGTTACGCGGGTGGGGAAAGATCCAGTTCGCGCGCATGATGCGCGACCACGGTGCGGCGCTGAAGATCCACCTGGCGACCAACCGGACGCTGGTGTGGAAGTGGGAGCAGGGCCAGGAACCCGAGCCCGATGCACAGTTCGTTCTGGCCGACCTACTCGGGGTCAACCCCCGTACTCTGGTTGCCAATCCGTGGCCGCGGTGGCTCCCGGTCTGGGAAGTGACCGGCATCACGGCGCCATGGACAAAGGCCGGTACCGTGGACGTACTGGTGGAACTGGTCAGGAGTGGTCATATGGATCGGCGGGGCTTTCTCACCATCACCGGGGCCGCCATGGCCACCGTCGCCGCGAGCTGGGCTGCGGCCTCACCCGCCTTCGCCTCCGCCCTGCGAGGCGACCAGGTGACCGACTCCATGGCGGACACCCTCGAAGCCCGCGTGGCCACCCTCCAGACCCTGGATGCCCAGATGGGCGGCGCCCGCCTCATCGAGCAGGCCCGCGGCGACCTCGCCATCATCACCACCTTGCTCAAGCAGGGCCGCCACACTGAAGACGTCGAGGTCCGCCTCTACGGCCTGGCCGCCCAGGTCAACTACATCGCCGGCTGGATGGCCTACGACAGCGGCCTGCGCTCAGCCGGCCAGCAGTACTACCTCGGTGCCTTGCGCGCCGCGAAGACCATCGGCGACGACGCTCTCGGCGCCTTCCTGCTCGCCGAGATGGGCGTCCACCTCTCCGACGCCGGAAACCCTGCCGAACGTGTCGCCCAGGTCGAGACTGCGCTCGACAACACCCCCGCGACGATGCAGCCCGGCGTCCGCAGCTACCTCGAACTCCATCACGCCGAGAGCCTCTCCCGCGACGGCCAGCACAAGAAGGCCGCCGCTGCCCTCAATCGCGCCCATGACCTCTGGTCCAGGAACGGCGGCGACAAGCTCCCGACCTGGCTCTCCTGGTACGGCGACGCCCAGCTCAGCTCCACCGAGGGCAAGGTCCTGCTCCGCGCCGGCGAGGTCGACCGGGCCACCAGCGCCCTTGCTTCCTCCATCGACCATGCCGTCCCCCGAGACCAGGCTGTCCGTTCCGGCCGCCTGGCCACCGCCCGCCTCGCCGGCAAAGACCTCGACGGCGCCCTCGATGCCGCCAACCGCGGCCTCAGTCTCCTCGAAACGAAGGTCCACTCCGTCCGTGCCGTCAGCCGCCTCACCAAGTTCGACGGCTACCTCGAGCCCTACGCCGCTGAGCCCGCTGTCGCCGAGTTCCGCGAGCGCCTGCAGGCTCTGCCCGCCATGGCTGCCTGAGCTTGACCGGGCAGATGCCTCCTGAACGAGTTGGTGGGGCCAACGTTGCCCAAGCGTTGGCCCCACCATGCGCCCGCGGCTAATCCCACGTAGTGCCCGCCAGCAGGCCGTCGAACGCGAGCGCTCTCATGGCGGTGTCGAAGTCGTCCCACTCGTCCTCGGGGGCGGTGAAGTGCTGTTCGAAGAAGGTGCGGGTGAGATCGGGCTCGTGCCACTCGTGCGCGCACCGGCAGCGGACGAAGACCAGTTGGCGGACGTTGAGAAGTAGCCAGTCGCGGCGGGCCCGGCAGTGGGGGCAGGTGATCGGGATTCCGCGGGCGTCGAGTTCGTTGGGGTGGGGGACGGCTCGGATAGTGGTGGGGCGGGCGGAGTTCTCGTCGTGGCGGCGGTTGATCAGCGTGGTGCCCTTCATCCGGTGACGTTCTAGCGACACCACAAGACGTGCGGCGGCCGGGATGTTCCCGACCGCCGAAGACGACATCACATCGACACCTGACGGCGTCAGCGGCTGCGGTTGGGCGTGGTGTCGACAGCGGCGGTGGGTGCGACCGCGGGGTCGGTGAGGGCGGCGGCACGCGCACCGAGCGCGATCGCAGCGGGTGAGCGGCGGCGCGCGGCCTCGGCGGCCAGGTTGCGTTCGGGGTTGCGGCTGGTGTGCTGGATGCGGCCGAGGAGGACCTTGGCGGGCTGCCGGGCGGTGGTGAGTTCGCGGCGGGCGGCGGCCTCCTGGAGGAGTTGTCGGGGCTGGTGGCCGAGGGCTTTGGCGTCGGCGAGGACGGTGGCCAGGGCGGGCCAGTTGGGGTCGGCGAGGATCCGGGTCGCGTGGTCGGGGACGGCGGAGCGGACGTCGCCGGCGAGGGTGTTGGTGATCTCCGGCTTCGGTTGGCGGTGGATGAGGGCAGCGAGCTGCTCGGCGGCGGCCTGGTCGTAGGCGGCCTGCAGGTGCTGCACGGCCTGCTGGGCGGCCTGGGCCTGCTGGGCGTGTCCGCGGGCCTGGTGCCAACGGCCGGCGAGGACTGCCGCCCACACCAGGGCGGCGATCATCACGGTGAGGGCGTTACCGTCGGGCCCGTCGCTGGCGTGGATGATGTCGCGGGCGGCGCGGCGGAGGTCGGCGGAGGCTTGGTGGTCGGCGCGGACCTGGGAGCGCTGGGCGCGGGCGAATGCCCGGGTGGCGGCTCGCAGTTCGGCCCGCAGGTCCTGCGGAGCCGTCTGAGCGGTGGCGTTGATGATGTCGCCCAGCGCGGTGATCTGCGCCTGCGCCAGCGCGCCGTCGCCGTTCTCCCCGCCTCCGCCGCTGGCGGCTTCCTCGGCGAGGTGGGTGTGGAGGGTATCGAGGGCGTCGGTGGTGCGCTGCCAGCTCGTGGTGGGCCGGTTGCGTCGGGCGGTGGGGTGCTCTTCGGGGGTGCCGGCTGTGAGGCGGGCCTGGAGCTTGGGCAGGGAGAGGTCGGGGGCGAGCTTGCTGCCGGGGATGTAGATCTGCTGGCCGTTAGCGTTGGTGTCGCCGGGGCGGCCGACGGCGTAGCCCTGGAGGTCGCCGGACGGGAAGCGGCGGATGTTGACCTCGACGCCGTCGGCCTGGAGGTAGGCGAGGAGTTCCTCGACGTTGCCGGCGTGCGGGATGGCGTCGCGGATGCGGTCCCGGAGCCAGTCGCGGCTGGTCTGCTGCCAGCCGAGGCGGTCGGCCTTGTGCATCTCGGCCTGGGTGGGGCGGCGCTCGCCGGTCCGGTCGCCGGGCTGGACCTGGTGGAGGCCGAGTTCCTTCTCGATCTTGCGGGCTTCGGCCTGGGCGCGCTTGCCGCTGTTGTGGAGCTTGGGGCGTCGGCCGTCCTCACGGACGGTGGTGGCGAGGATGTGGATGTGGTCGTCGGCGTGGCGGACGGCGATCCAGCGGCAGCCGTGCGGGTCGCGGTCGGGCGCGATGCCGGCGGCGTGGACGACGCGGCGGGCGATCTCTCCCCATTCGGCGTCGGAGAGGTAGCGGTCACCGGGGGCTGCGCGGACGGGGCAGTGCCAGACGTGGTCGGTCACCTTCTTGCCGAAGCCGCTGTTGCGCAGGTTGACCGGCTCGTCGAGGATCCGGGCGAGCTGGGTGAGGGTGGCGCTCGGGTCGCGGCCTGGGTCGCGCAGGCCGAGCGGGCTGAAGGAGGCGACGATGTGCGGGTCGAGGTGCTCGTCGTGGCGGCCGGGTCCGTAGAGGTAGGCGAGCAAGCCGCGGGTGTTGCCGCCGGGATCCTTGATGGAGGGGATCACGGGTGCTGGCCTCCTTCGTGGTTCGCGGTGGGGATGAGCAGGGCTTCGGCGATGTCGCGGAGGAGGTCTTCCAAGCGGATCAGGCGTTCGCGGCTGTCGGGTTCGAGGCGGTCGTCGCGGTGGAGGACGTGGACCATCTGGTTGATGTTGTTGCCGATGGCGTTGATCTCCTGGCGGACCTCGGCCCGGAACTCCTGTAGGGCGAGGCGGTCGGTGTGCAGGGGCAGGTCGACGGTGAACTCACCCCGGATGAACGCCAGCGAGATGTCGCCGACGTATCCGGAGATCGTGTCGCCGTATCCGTGGCGGTCGGCGGCGTCCAGCAGCGCGGCGTGTTCCAGCGGGGTGTAGCCGACCGGTCCGACGCGCGCCGTGCGGCGGATTCCGGTGTGTTTGCGGTGCTTGCCCTTCGGCATCGGTTGGGCGCCTTCGGGGGCGTTCAGTTCCGGGACGTCGAGCGCGGCGGTGTTCTCGTGCAGGAACGCGGCACGGGCGGCACGGATGCTGTCGTCATCTACGACGGCGGGCAGCTCGTCGGCGCTCTGGTCGGAGCGAACGCGGGCGAGGATGTCACGCTGCAGCGCGTCGAGCTTGTCCAGGCCGAGGGCCTTTGCCTGGTCCGGCGCGCCCTCGCGCCGGGCCTCCTCCGCCACCCCTGGGGCGGAGACTCCCAGACCCGCGCGAAGTGTCGGAGACTGGGTACAACTGGCTCCGCCAGGAGCCGAGTTACCGAACGCGCGGAGCAGCCGGCCGATCAGCCTACCGCCCTTGGAACCCTGCTCGGGCACGGTACGGGCTGGATCGCGGCGGGGCTGCGGGGCGGGCAAGGAGTCCTCCGGAATTCCGGTCGTGGTGGGCGGAGCATGCACGAGGTGTGCGCGGCAATCGGGATGATGGTCGGGTAGGGGAACCGGTTTGGCGGTGCCGGATATCCGGTGTAGGAGGCGGGCTCCGGGAGTTCCGGTGTTCCCACCGGCGGCATGCGGGGCGACGGTTATCAGCGCGGAAGGGAGAGCGGCCCGCCTGCTCCGGCAGGGCCGGTGCACGGGCGAGCCGCGACGAGCGGCGGGACGTCATGCGGCCGAGAGGCTGGCCTGCGTATCGTCTTGCCGCCCGGCCTGCTCGTCCTTGAAGCGCTGGGTCAGCTTGCCGAGGCGGTCGCTGGCGATCGGTATGCCGGCCTCGCGCAGGGCGGTCCTGATCACGGCCTGGGTGGGGCCGTGCTCCTCCACGGCTGGGCGAGCGATCTCGGCCAGCTCGTCCATCGAGGCGGCGGGCCTGCGTCCGGGCCGCTTGGTCCCCACGACCGGCTCCCGGTCGACGGGCGGCGTCTCGTCGTCACCCGTGGCCTGGGGCCCGTCGTCGAGCTGGTCGTCACGTTCTGCTTCCACCGTGGGAACGGGGTCGGCTGCTGGGGGAGTCGTAGCGGGCTTCAGGTGGTCATGCAGAACGGGTGCGGCCTCAGCGGGCTCGGGCTCGGTGGCGGTCGTGGTGGTGCTGTGGGCGAGGAGGGTGCCGCCGAAGAAGGCGAGGGCCGGCCATCCGGCGACCAGGATCCGCAGCCAGGCGGGGACGTGGGCGAGGTCGAGGAGTCCGGCGGTGGCGACGTTCGCGCCGAGGGAGGCGGTCAGGGCGATGGCGAACCAGGTCCAGGCGGTGCCGGCGGGGCGTTCGGTGGCGCGAAGGGTTCGCATGCGGTGCCAGGCGGCGACGAGCAGCAGGTCGACCGAGACGGGGTAGGCCCAGGCTTTCCAGCCGTGCTGTCCGGCGGCTTCGGCGATGTCGTGGAGGTGGGCGAAGGACAGGGCGCCTGCGATGGCGGCCTGTACGAGGACGGCGTCCGGGCGGGGCAGACGCGATGGGGTGGTGGCGGTCATGCGGAAGGTGGTCCTCGCGGGTCGGGTGGTGGCGGATTGCAGGCGTGCCGTGTGTCGGTGCGGGCCGGTACCAGGGGCCGGTTGTTGTCGCCGGTGTCGCAGCCGGGACGGTCAAGGCCAGGTCGTGGCACGGCGGGCTCTCTGGGGGCGTTTACGCGAACCCCCTTCTAGAGGGGGGTTCGCGCGAAAACGCTCGGGTGCGACAACGGCGTAAACGGTCGCGAAAACGCTTCTACCTGCGGTTTTTCCTCTGCGCGTCCGGCGCGACAACGGGTTGTACAACGCTCGCGGCGGTAGAGGTGCGTGAACGCTCGCGAAAACGCCCTGTTCCCGGTGACGCGGCCGTCGCGGCTGCGACTCGGCGTTTGTAGGCGTCGGTCAGTGCGGGGTCGGAGGGCTGCACCAATGCGGCGCTGGTGGGCGGTGTAGCCGGTACGACCGTCAGCGGGATGGCGGGTTGCTCGACTGCGGCCAGCGGCGCGCTGGCGCTGATGTGGCGGGCGGAGGGGAAGTAGCGGTCCTCCTTGCCGCCGCCGATGCCGCCGGCGGAGCCCTTCTCCACCTCGGCGAGCCCGGACTTGACCTGGGTGTTCAGCCGCCGACGAGCCCGACCGATGGCTGCGGCGTCCGGCTTCTTGTCGCCGGTCATGGCGGAGGCCAACTGCTTGGCGGTCACGCCATCCGGCGTTGCGCGCAGGAGTTCGGCGATGTCGATGGTCTCCTCGACGGCGCTGGTGCCCGCCTCATGGTCGTGGACGACGGTGAGCGGGCCGATCTCGCCGGTGACGGTCTTGAGGTGGTGGAGGTTGACGACGGGGTCGCCGGCCTCACCGGCAATGAACAACACGCTGCCCGCGCCGGAGGTCAGCCAGGTGGAGCCGTACACGCGGTCGAGGGTGGGGCGCTGGCCGCGCGGGGCGTCGGCGGTGGCCTTGCGCTGGTGGTGCAGTTCCAGGACCTGGATGCCCTCGCGCAGGGCCCGGTTGCGGGCGCTGTTGTAGGCGATGGCGAGGCTGTCGTCGACGAGGGTGCTGACGGCGTCCTTGAGGCTGTCGATGACGATGGTGTCGGCGCCATGTGCGGTGGCCAGCTCAGCGAGGAGGCCGGGCTCCTTGTCCAGGCTGCTCGGCAGTGGGCCCTCCCAGATGCGGAGCCGCTCGCGGACCAGCTTCTCGTGCTCGGGCCGGACCAGCCGGGCCATGGCCCGGGCGATCTGCTGGGGCCGGTCCATCGCCAGGTAGAGGACGCGCTTGCTCTCAGCGACGGGCATGCCGAGCGCCGAGTCGCCCAAGCCGATCCGGGCGAAGATCACCTGGTGGGCGATCGTGGTCTTACCGACACCGGGGGCACCGACGATCATCAGGCTCTCGCCGGCTGCCCACGCGGTTTCCCCGCGGGTGCCCCACAGGGGCTCCTTGTCGACCCCGGTCTTGGTGACGAAGTCCCAGCCATCCACCATGAAGCGCGACAGGCGGCTGTTCCCGGATGCCAGCGCCCGCTCGCGCCCCTCGCGGACCTCGGCATCCAGCGCGCTGCGGATCTCGTCCGGCTGGGCACCAGGCAGCAGGGCCTGCTGGACGGTCCGGATGCCAGTGGCATGCAGCTTCCGCAGCTCCGACTCGCGTCGCACGATGGCCGCGTAGTAGTCGGCGTTGTCCGCCGACGGCGGCGCCTCGGCGGCGAGCCGGACCAGGTAGCTCACGCCGCCTACGCGCTCCAGGGCACCGGCACCTCGAAGTCGGTCAGCGACGGCCACCGCACCGGTCGGGGCCCCGTCGAAGGCGAGGTCGAGGATTACGCGCCAGATGGTCTCGTGGGCGGGCCGGTAGAAGTCGCCGGCATCGAGAAGGGCGCGCGCCGCGTCGATGGCGGGCGCGCCCAACGCCATGCAGGCGCCGACAACCGCCCTCTCGGCGTCCAGGTCGTTCGGCGGTGTCCCCTTCGGGAACACCGCGTGGTCGTCGTCGAAGACGGCGTCGGCCGCACCGGAGCTCGACGGCCCGTGTGCCGGGCCCGTAGGCTGGGACATGGATTCCCTCCCGCGGTGCATCAGGCCCTGGCAGGCCGCACAGCGGTTGATCGTCTTGATGGGTGGTCACATAAGGGAGCCTTCACGGCCCTCGGTGCGCTAACACCGGGGGCCGCCCTCGTTTCCGGGCTCGCGCGGCCGATCGTGCTGGCCTGAGTCCGTCAACGTACGCAGAGTAAACACACACTGGCTGTGCTTCGTCAAGGCAGGTGTTGTGTGGCTACTACACGATGGCTGTGCTGGATGTTGACTTCCCCTGTGTCGGCTCGTTATCGTGCTGCCATGACGAACCCCAAGGACTGGCAGGCCGGCGTGACCGGCCGCGTTGCCGAGGCGGTCCGGCGCTTCCGCGAGGAGCGGGGGATGAGCGCGCAGGACGTTGCCGCGGCCTGCGCGAAGCTGGGCTACCCGATCGCGAGGAACGTCATCGCCAACCTCGAGAACGGCCGGCGCTCCAGCGTCGACGTGGCAGAGGTGCTGGTCCTTGCCAAGGTGCTCGGCGTCCCGCCGGTCGTCTTCCTCGTCCCCCTGGGTGAGGTCGGCGAGATCGAGCTTCTGCCGGGCTCGATGTACTCCACCGGTGAGGCGCTCCAGTGGGTCTGCGGGGAGCAGATGCCCGACCACGAGCCGGCCAATGACCTGGAGCTGCGGTTCCAGGAGATCCGCTTCTACAACGAGACGCTCCACGGCCTGCAGAGGACGATCAGCAGCTCGGAGGAGTACCGCCGCAAGGTCGCCACGGCCCGTGATGCGGCGACCCGCGAGGTCAACGTGAAACTGGTCAACCAGTTCGACGAGATCATCGGCGACTACTCGCAGGAAATCCAGGACCGAAGAGGGCTGATGCGCCAGAAGGGGATCACCCCGCCGGCCCTGCCGCCAGACCTCGCCTATCTCGACCTCAGCCACCACGACGACTGGGGGCACGTCTCTGAAGAGATCCCCGAGGCGTCCGGAAGTCCTGCTGCGGATGAGGAGAACTGAAGCCCGAGGGGCGTGCGCAAGCACCCATCTCGCGGGGCTGCCCAGTAAACAGTAGGCACTCGGGGATACCGATCTGACCTGCATCCCCGAATCACGCGGCACGCGTGACGGCCCGCCAGACCCGTCCGCGTCTCGCTCCAGGTGTTAGCGCGCTTGGGCGAGGGATCGCGCCGCCATGACCACCCATCACACGATCAGGCCGCCCGGGGTGCCAGCCCCGTGCGGTCGACGAGGAGTCCCATGCCTCAGTCTGCCCTTTCCCTTGCCCGCCTCTCGGAGGCCCTCGGCCTGCCCGAGCAGAGCCTGCTCGCCCTCGTCGCGAACTGCGACGCGGCTGCCGACCCCACCCGCGTCGCCCTCACGGTCGAGGAAGCCGCACGCCGACTCGGTGTCGGCCGCACCACGATGTACGGCCTCGTGTCCTCGGGCGAAGTGCCGTCCGTGATGATCGGCCGCCTGCGCCGGATTCCCGCCCAGGCGCTGAATGACTACATCGCCGACCGCGCCGGTGCCACCGTCGCCCTCGTGGCCTGAGGGGGACGCCATGACCAAGTCCCGCAAGCCCAACGGCGACTCGACGATCTACCAGGCCAAGGACGGGCGCTGGCACGGCTACGTCACAGTCGGGGTGAAGGACAACGGCAAGCCTGACCGGCGCCACGTCACCCGCAAGACCCGCCCGGAGATCACCAAGGCCGTCCGCGACCTGGAGGCCAAGCGCGACAAGGGCAAGGTGCCCAAGGCCGGCCAGCGCTGGACCGTCGAGAGCTGGCTCACCCACTGGGTCGAGAACATCGCGGCCCTCACCGTGGGCGAGAACACCATCGACGGCTACCGCGTCGCCGTCTACCACCACCTCATACCCGGCCTCGGCGCACACCGCCTGGAGAAGCTCGAACCGGAGCACCTCGAACGCCTCTACGCGAAGATGCAGGGTGCCGGCAGCTCGGCCGGCACGGCTCACCAGGTCCACCGCACGGTCCGCGCCGCGCTGAACGAGGCGGTCCGCCGCAAGGCCATCACCGAGAACCCGGCGACGATCGCCAAGGCCCCGGTGTTGGACGAGACGGAGGTCGAGCCGTACTCGGTCGAGGAGGTCCAGCGGCTCCTGCTCGAAGCGGCCAAGGTTCGCAACACCGCCCGCTGGGTGATCGCGCTCGCGCTGGGTCTCCGCCAGGGCGAGGTGCTCGGACTGCAGTGGGAGGACGTCGACTTCGAGGCCGGCGTCATCCTGGTGCGGCGTGGCCGACTGCGGCCCCGCTACAAGCACGGCTGCGGTGACCGCTGCGGGCGCAAGCCCGGCTACTGCCCGGCGAAGATCAACATTCGGCGGGAGACCAAGTCCACCAAGTCGAAGGCGGGCAAGCGGCCGATCGGCGTGCCCCAGGAGCTGATGAATCTCCTGGCCCAGCACAAGGAGACGCAGGACCGCGAGCGCCTGCGTGCACGCGACCTGTGGGTCGAGAAGGGGTACGTCTTCACCTCGGAGGTCGGCGAACCGCTCAACCCGAACACCGACTACCACCGGTGGAAGGACCTGCTGAAGGCCGCCGAGGTCCGCGACGCTCGGCTTCACGACGCCCGGCACACTGCCGCCACCGTGCTGCTGATCCTCGGCGTCCCCGACGCCGTGGTCGACGCCATCATGGGCTGGGAGCCCGGCAAGTCCGCCCGGATGCGGCGGCGCTACCAGCACATGACCAGCCCCGTCCTCCAGCAGACCGCCGCCAAGGTCGGCGGGCTGCTCTGGCCTACTCATGCGGCGGACCAAGACGGTGCCGGCCCGTCGCCCAGGAAGGTGCCGAGCGACGGGCCGGTAGAGCCCGTCGCAGCGAAGCCCAAGGCCGAGCGTGTCCCAGACCCGTCTGTGCTGTTCGTCGCCATCCTGGATGAGCACCGTGTCCCGTTCCTGCACAGTGCCCACGCAACCACGGTGGTCGAGCAGTGGTGCTCCGAGCAGCCGGGCCGAACCGCGGAGGTGCAGGAGTGGCAGCGCGAAAAGTGGGAACGTGAGGGTCGGGGTGGCTTGAACGCGGTACGTGACCGACTTCCCGACCGCCGGGTCGTCTTCCACGCCTTTGCGGCGTACCGACCCGGCGGCGAGCGTCTCGATCTCGCCATGCCCGAGCAATGGGCTGTCACGGCCTGGGACTTCGAGCCCGACCTCTACACCGACCGCCCAGTTTCCTGGCGCACCACCCGCCGCCCAGGCACCGACCAGCTGGTGGAGGCCCAGGTGCGCGGCACGGACAGGGATGCGGTCGCCGAGGCGTATGCCCGGGCGAAGGACCAGGCTGTCGACCGGGCCCAGAATCCCGGCAAGTACGGCGACACCAACGACTGGTAGCCGTTGACAGCCGTTCCTGCTGGCGGATTTCGCAGGGACACCGGGCGGCAGGCTGGTGGTGGAACACCAACACCACCTGCAGCTCGGATGTCAGCAGTCCTGACCCCCGACGTGGCGAGCCTGGGCCTACGTAGACGATGCGGCCCGACCTCCCCGTCGGCGTCAGCTTGTTCACCCTAGGGCCGGCGTTGGGCGGTCCGGGTCACTCACACCAGCCCGGCCGATTCCCTTCGAGCACCTGGCCCGCTGTGTCATGCTGGTGCGCCACTGAGCGTTCTGTGGGGGAGACGATGGATAGGGCGGCGCTGGAAGTCGGCTTGGTCTTCAAGGACCCGGACGGCGAGGCATTGGCAGAACGTGACATGGAGTTCCTTCTTGAGGAGATCCAGGGACTTGCGATCAATCAGCTCGTCCACCAACTCGCAGCACCTGCCCCCGCTGGTGCACGAGCAGGCGAGGCCGCCACCTACACCTCTGTTGTGCTTGGTTTGGCCGGAGCGCCCGCACTGAAGTCCATGATTCTCCTGGCACAGGACTGGCTGACGCGCCGGAATTCGGGAACGATCGACATCAAACTAGGTGAAGACGAGCTTCACTTGACCTCAGTCTCTCGCGCGGACCAGCGCAGGGCCATCGAAGTCTTCACGGCGAAGGCAGCAGACCGCTCACCCGATGCGTAAGCGCGCGCTCATCCTCGTCAATCAGCATCACGACGACGAGCGCTTCGCGGAGCTCCCCGGAGCTTCCGCCGACGCAGAACACCTCAGCGCCGTCCTCGGCGATCCGAGCATTGGCCAGTTCGAGGTCGACGTGCTGTCGAACCAGACGGCCCGCACCTGGCAGAAGGAGATCCAGCGGTTCTTCAACACCGCCGAGCGCGACGACATCCTCTTGCTGCACCTGTCGTGCCATGGCCGCAAGGACACGCGCAACCGCCTTCACTTCATCGCCCGGGACAGTGAGTTTGACATGCTGGAGGCGACCTCGGTCAGCGCCGAGTTCCTCGCCGACCGCATGGAGCAAAGCCGCAGCTGGCGGACCATTCTCCTGCTCGACTGCTGCTACAGCGGGGCCTTCACCAAGGGCATGCGTAGCCGCGGTGAGCCGGACGTCGACCTGAGCGAGGCATTCCAGGGCAACGGCCGGATCGTCATCACGTCGTCGACTTCCCTGCAGTACAGCTACGAGTCCGAGGCCCTGAGTCGGCGCAGGGACCAGCCCTCGGTGTTCACCTCCGCCATCGTCGAGGGACTGCGGACCGGTGACGCGGACATCGATCAGGACGGGCACGTCAGCGTCGACGACCTGTACAGGTTCGTCTCGCGCCGAGTCACGGATCAGGTTCCGGACCAGACACCAACCCTGAGCGTGATCTCGGTCGACGGACAGATCCGCCTTGCTCGCAGCCCCAAGGCCAACCCGCCACGCGATGCCGACAGCGCGACAACGAAGCTCCAACGGTTGCTGGTCCCGCCCGCGCTGCCGAACGTCCCCGGCCTGCGGATCGCCCACCGCTACCTACCGGCCTCACCCGAAGAACTCGCCGGCGGTGACTGGTTCGACGCGGCCCAACTGCCCGGCAGTCGTACAGCCCTGGTGATCGGCGACGCGATGGGCCTCGGCATCCACCGCATCGCGGGGACGGCCCGCTTCCGAGCAGCCGCGCTTGCACTCGTCACGCTCGACCTACCGCCTGCCCAGGTCCTGCGTCACTTGGACAACCTCTCCCACAAGCTGGGCGACGACTCCCTGCTCACCGGTCTGATTGCGATCTACGACCCGATCAACCGGACGTGCGAGATCGCGAGCGCCGGCCATGTGCCGCCTGTTCTGGTGCATCCGGACGGGCGGGCGGAGCTTATTGATCTGCCGTCCGGGGCGCCCATCGGAGTCGGCGGTGTGCCCTTCACCTCCGTGCAGATTGATGTGGCGGATGGCTCGATGATCGCCCTTTTCACCGACGGTCTGGTCGAACGCCCGGAGGCCTCGTTGGAAACGTCACTTCGCGCCCTGGGCGATCAGCTCATCGACCCGAAGCAGAGCCCCGAAGCCGTCTGCGACACCGTGCTGGATCGGTTCGTCTCGGTTGATCGGAAGGACGACATCGCTCTCCTAGTAGCGGCCCTCGACGGCCTGCCCGGAGCGGCGGTGGCCACCTGGTCCCTGTCCGTGGATACCAGCGAGGTTCACCGAGCTCGCAGCCTCGTTCGCGACCAACTGGTCGGCTGGGGGCTCACCAAAGTCGCTGAGACGGCTGAGCTCCTCGTCGGCGAGTTGATCGCCAACGCCGTCCACGCAGCCGAGCACGGCCCAATCCAGCTCCAGCTCATTCGCACGGACCGCCTTCTTGTCGAGGTCTCCGACGACAACCACAACCTGCCCTCACCGGACTTGCGCGCCGACCGCAAGAGTGGTCTCGGGCTTGTCGCTCGGCTGTGCGACCGCTGGGGCACCGCACGCAAGGCTGTGGGGAAGGTGGTCTGGTTCGAGCTCCAGATTCCTTCGGCGAGTGGGGCTGAGACTGGGTGAGAACGGTGCCATCACCATTGCAGGGGTCGGTACGACTGATGTGCACCGCAGGACCCAGCCCTGGTCGGCGCAACTACAACTGCAACCAAAACTGCAACCACGAGACGACGAAGGCCCGGACCGCTGAGCGGTCCGGGCCTTCGTTTGCCCAGGTGGGCAGATGCGGAGGATACGAGATTCGAACTCGTGAGGGGTTGCCCCCAACACGCTTTCCAAGCGTGCGCCCTAGGCCTCTAGGCGAATCCTCCGTGGGAGAGCTTAGTACATGTTTCGGGGTGGTCGCGACCACCTATCCCGCAGGCCGGGGGGTGGGGGTGGCCTGTGGATCGTCGGGGCCGGGATCCGGTAGTGTGGGGGTCAGCCCCTCGTGTGGCGTCATCTCTCTGAACCCCCCCAGGGCCGGAAGGCAGCAAGGGTAGGAGGGCTCTGGCGGGTGCACGGGGGGTCTTTGCGTTCCCGGGGCGGGGGAGCGCGGGGGCGGGGAGTGAGGGGCGACGCGTTTGTCCGTCCGTCCCGATATCGTCGGTGGTGTGTCCCTAGCCCTGTACCGCCGCTACCGCCCCGAGACCTTCGCGGAGGTCATCGGGCAGGAGCACGTGACCGCTCCGCTCCAGCAGGCCCTGCGCAACAACAGGGTCAACCACGCGTACCTGTTCAGTGGGCCGCGCGGCTGCGGGAAGACGACGAGCGCGCGCATCCTGGCCCGCTGTCTGAACTGTGAGCAGGGGCCGACGCCGACGCCCTGCGGGGAGTGCCAGTCCTGCCGGGACCTGGCGACCGGCGGGCCCGGCTCGATCGACGTGATCGAGATCGACGCCGCCTCGCACGGTGGTGTGGACGACGCGCGAGAGCTGCGCGAGCGGGCGTTCTTCGCGCCGGTGCACAGCCGGTACAAGATCTTCATCCTGGACGAGGCGCACATGGTGACCTCGGCCGGGTTCAACGCGCTGCTCAAGGTGGTCGAGGAGCCGCCGGAGCACCTCAAGTTCATCTTCGCGACCACCGAGCCGGAGAAGGTGATCGGGACGATCCGGTCCCGGACGCACCACTACCCGTTCCGGCTGGTCCCGCCCGGCACGCTGCGCGACTACCTGGCGGACGTCTGCGGCCGCGAGCGCATCCAGGTCGAGGACGCGGTGTTCCCGCTGGTGGTCCGTGCCGGGGCGGGCTCGGTGCGTGACTCGATGTCGGTCATGGACCAGCTGCTGGCCGGGGCCGGCGAGGACGGCGTCACCTACCAGATGGCGACGGCCCTGCTCGGGTACACCGACTCCGCGCTGCTGGACGAGGTGGTGGACGCCTTCGCCGCGCACGACGGGGCCACGGTGTTCCAGGTGATCGACCGGGTGGTCGAGGGCGGGCACGACCCGCGCCGCTTCGTCACCGACCTGCTGGAGCGGCTGCGCGACCTGGTGATCCTGGCCACCGTGCCGGACGCCGGGGAGAAGGGCCTGATCGACGCCCCGGCGGACCGGGTCGCGGTGATGCAGGCGCAGGCGGACGCGTTCGGCGCGGCCGAGCTGAGCCGCGCCGCGGACATCGTCAACACCGGGCTGACCGAGATGCGCGGCAACGCAGCGCCCCGGCTGCAGCTGGAGCTGATCTGCGCCCGGGTGATGCTGCCCGGCGCGTACAGCGACGAGCTGTCGCTGCAGGCGCGGCTGGACAAGCTGGAGCGCCGGGCGGCGGCGGGCGGCTTCGCCGCGCCGATGGCGGCACCGGGGGCCGGGCCGGTGGGGATGCCGGCGGCGGCTCCGGCGGGAGTCCCGGCGGCTGTCCCCGGGGTGGTCCCGGAAGCGCCGGTCGAGGCTCCGGTGCAGGCCGTGCCGGTGGCGGCTCCCGTGCAGCCGGCCCCCGTGCAGGCGGCTCCCGTGCAGGCCGCGCCGCCCGCGGCCGCGCCCGCCGGGCCCGCGCCCGGTGCCTGGCCGATCCCGCGCAGCTTCCCGCCCGCGGGCGGCGGCGCGCCCGCCCCGGCTCCCGCGACGCCGGCCCCCGCCGCGCCGCAGCCGCAGGCCGCTCCGGTGCCGGCTCCGGTGGCCGCACCCGCTCCGGCCCCAGCGGCGGCTCCCGGCGGGCAGCCGTCGGCCGCCGCGCAGCAGGGCGCGGCGCAGGTCCGGCAGCTGTGGCCGCAGATCCTGGAGGCGGTGAAGAACCGCCGCCGCTTCACCTGGATCCTGCTCAGCCAGAACGGCCAGGTCGCCGGGTTCGACGGCAGTGTGCTCCAGGTGTCGTTCATCAACGCCGGCGCCCGGGACAGCTTCGTCGGCAGCAACAGCGACGACGTGCTGCGCGCGGCGCTGGCCGACGCGCTGGGCGTGGACTGGCGGATCGAGTGCATCGTCGACCCGTCCGGTGGTGCCGGAGCCGCCCCGGGCGGCGGCGCTCCGGGCGGCGGTGCCCAGGGCGGCGGGGGCTGGGGAGCCCCGGCCCGTCCGGCCGCCCCGCCGGCGATGCCGGCGCCCGCCCCCGCTCCGGTGCCCGCGGTGGCGCCGCCGGTGCAGGCTCCGCCCGCGCGGTCCGCGCCGGTGCAGGCCCCGCCGGTCGCGCCGCCCCCGTCCCGTCCGGTGCAGTCGGTGGCCCCGGAGGACGACATCCCGGAGGAGGACGACCCGGACCTCAAGGAGGACACATTCTCCGGCCAGGACCTGATCATCCGCGAGCTGGGGGCGACGGTGCTGGAGGAGATCCACCACCGGGGCGGCTGAGCCGTCGGGGGCACCCGAGCAGGACGCAGCACGTAGGCTCGGCGGTGACGTACGACTCACCGCAGACAGCCGTGACAGCAAGGAGAGAGCCGTGTTCCCCGGTGGTGGCCAGCCCAACATGCAGCAGCTGCTGAAGCAGGCGCAGAAGATGCAGCAGGATCTCGCGAAGGCCCAGCAGGAGCTGGCCGAGACGAAGGTGTCCGGTACGGCGGGCGGCGGCCTGGTCGAGGCGACGGTGACCGGCGCCGGTGAGCTGGTGGCGCTGACCATCGCCCCGGCCGCCGTCGACCCGGAGGACACCGAGACCCTGGCCGACCTGATCCTGGCGGCGGTCCGGGACGCGAACCAGACCGCGCAGAAGATGCAGGCCGAGCGCATGGGCCCGCTGACCCAGGGCCTGGGCGGCGGCATCCCCGGCCTGCCGTTCTGAGCCTGAGCCCGCCGTTCTGAGCCTGAGCCCGCCGTTCTGAGCCTGAGGCCGCCGTTCTGAGCCCGCTGTTCCGAGCCTGAGCCCGCCGTTCTGAGTTCTGCGGTTCCCGGGGTTCCGGGCCGTGCGGTACCGGGCCCCGCGGCCCGGGCGGCTCCGTGCCGAGCACGTCGTGCCGGGCCGGGTGCGCTGAGCGACGGGGCCCGGAGAGGGTCTGAAGTTCAGACGACAGACCCATGTGATTTATGTGGGAGTCGGGCGTCGGGCGCTGTGTCCGACGCCCGATTCGTTGGATGATGGCACCGGGCACCACCGACCATCCGAAGGAAGGCGCGACGTTGTACGAGGGCGTGGTTCAGGACCTGATCGACGAACTGGGCAGGCTGCCCGGCGTCGGGCCCAAGAGCGCCCAGCGGATCGCCTTCCACGTGCTGCAGGCCGACCCGGTCGACGTGCGCCGGCTCGCCCACGCGCTGCTGGAGGTCAAGGACAAGGTCCGCTTCTGCGTGGTCTGCGGCAACGTCGCGGAGGCCGAGCAGTGCCGGGTCTGCCTGGACCCGCGCCGCGACCTCGCCGTCATCTGCGTGGTCGAGGAGCCCAAGGACGTCGTCGCCATCGAGCGCACCCGTGAGTTCCGCGGCCGCTACCACGTGCTGGGCGGCGCGATCAGCCCCATCGAGGGCGTCGGCCCGGACGACCTGCGCATCCGCGAGCTGCTCTCGCGCCTCGCGGACGGCACGGTCACCGAGCTGATCCTGGCCACCGACCCCAATCTGGAGGGGGAGGCGACCGCCACCTACCTGGCCCGGCTCTGCAAGCCGATGGGCCTGAAGGTGACCCGTCTGGCGAGCGGCCTGCCCGTCGGCGGGGATCTGGAGTACGCGGACGAGGTCACCCTCGGCCGCGCCTTCGAAGGGAGACGACTGCTCGATGTCTGACCGGACGATCAACCAGCAGCACACCCACGCGCACGGCTCGGAGCCCGACGACTTCGCCGTGCAGATCGCCGACTCGGTGGAGAGCTTCGTGCTCGCCGTCACCGAGGTCGCCAAGGGCGACGAGCCGGGCAGCGCGGTCTCGCTGCTGCTCTTGGAGGTCTCGCAGCTGCTGCTGGCCGGAGGCCGGCTGGGTGCCATCGAGGACGTCGTCCCGGAGGACCGCTTCGAGCCCGACGCCGGTCCCGAGCCGGACGGCGAGCAGCTGCGCGAGCGGCTGGCCGAGCTGCTCGCGCCGATCGACGTCTACCACGAGGTCTTCGACCCGTACGGCCCCCCGGAGAAGCCCAACGCCTTCCGGATCTCGGACGACCTGGCCGGTGTGGTCAGCGAGCTGCAGCACGGGCTGACGCACTACCGCGAGGGCCGGGTCAGCGAGGCGCTGTGGTGGTGGCAGTTCTCCTACCTGTCCAACTGGGGCACGACCTGCAGCGCGGTGCTGCGGGCGCTGCAGTCGCTGATCGCGCACGTCCGGCTGGACAGCCCGATCGGCGCGGTGCCGGACGGCGCGGACACCGACGACGACGGGCTCACCGACGAGCAGCTGGAGCAGCAGGCCGGCGACCTGATGGCGGCCGAGCTGGGGCTGCAGCGGTAGGTCTGCGGCGGGTCCACGGCGGCACGCCCACGTCGAGGTGCCGCCGGCGCGGTGCGGCGGCGCCACCGAGTGTGACGAAGGCCTCAGGGATCCGCCCGGAAGGGAAATCCCACCGGATCGCCGTCCGCCGGTCCGCGGATTCTTCGGGCCCGCACCGCATTGCCCGCAGACCTGCCGGTGGGGCCCTCCGTCCTGCCGGTCACCTGGTGAAACGGGCGTCTCATCATATGGAAAGCGCCGGTCAGGGCACCCCTGCTCGGTAGACTGGCGCGGACCGCACACCCCCTCCACCCGGGGGTACCGGGGGCTCGGGCCCCCGGAAGACGACACGAGTCGAGGAGCGCACGTGGGCCTTGTCGTGCAGAAGTACGGCGGCTCATCCGTTGCGGATGCCGAGGGCATCAAGCGCGTGGCCCGCCGGATCGTTGATGCCAAGAAGGCCGGCCATGAGGTCGTCGTCGTGGTGTCCGCGATGGGCGACACGACGGACGAGCTCATCGAACTCGCCGAGCAGGTGTCTCCCCTGCCTGCCGGCCGTGAGTTCGACATGCTGCTGACCGCCGGAGAGCGCATCTCCATGGCGCTGCTGGCCATGGCGATCAAATCCCTGGGTCACGAGGCCCAGTCCTTCACGGGCAGCCAGGCCGGCGTCATCACCGACTCCGTCCACAACAAGGCGCGCATCATCGACGTCACGCCCGGCCGCATCCGCACCGCCCTGGACGAGGGCAACATCGCGATCGTGGCCGGCTTCCAGGGGGTGTCCCAGAGCAGCAAGGACATCACCACCCTGGGCCGCGGCGGCTCGGACACCACCGCCGTCGCCCTCGCCGCCGCCCTCAAGGCCGAGGTCTGCGAGATCTACACCGACGTGGACGGCGTGTTCACCGCCGACCCGCGCGTGGTGAAGAAGGCCCGCAAGATCGACTGGATCGCCTACGAGGACATGCTGGAGCTCGCGTCCTCCGGCTCCAAGGTGCTGCTCGACCGCTGTGTGGAGTACGCCCGCCGCTACAACATCCCGATTCACGTACGCTCGTCCTTCTCGGGTCTCCCCGGGACGATCGTCAGCAACGACAACCCGAACCAGCCCGAAGGGGGCGAGATGGAGCAGGCCATCATCTCCGGAGTCGCCCACGACACCTCCGAGGCCAAGGTCACCGTCGTCGGCGTGCCCGACAAGCCCGGTGAGGCGGCCCGCATCTTCCGCGCCATCGCCGACGCCGAGGTCAACATCGACATGGTGGTGCAGAACGTCTCCGCCGCGTCCACCGGCCTGACCGACATCTCCTTCACCCTGCCCAAGACCGAGGGCCAGAAGGCCATCGACGCGCTCGGCCGGGTCAAGGACGGCATCGGCTACGAGTCGCTGCGCTACGACGACGCGATCGGCAAGATCTCCCTGGTCGGCGCCGGCATGCGCTCCAACCCGGGCGTCACCGCGACCTTCTTCGAGGCGCTGTCGGCCGCCGGCGTCAACATCGAGCTGATCTCCACCTCGGAGATCCGCATCTCGGTCGTCACCCGCGCCGAGGACGTGCCGGAGGCCGTCCGCGCCGTGCACAGCGCCTTCGGCCTGGACAGCGAGACGGACGAGGCCGTCGTCTACGGCGGCACCGGGCGATGACCCGGCGGCGGAGCGGAGGCACCCGGCGATGACCCGGGAGCCGAGCCGGGACACCGGGCGATGACCCGGCGGCCCGACCTCGCCGTCGTCGGCGCCACCGGCGCGGTCGGCGAGGTGCTGCTCGGCCTGCTCTCGCTCCGTCAGGACGTCTGGGGCGAAGTCCGACTCGTCGCCTCCCCGCGCTCGGCCGGCCGCAAGGCGATCGTGCGCGGCGAGGCCGTCGAGGTCCTCCCGCTGAGCGAGGAGGCGTTCGAGGGCGTCGACGTCGCCGTGTTCGCCGTCCCCGACGAGGTCGCCGCCCAGTGGGCGCCGATCGCGGCCGCCAAGGGCGTCGTGGTCGTCGACGACTCGGCCGCCTTCCGCACCGCCGAGGACGTGCCCCTGGTCGTCCCCGAGATCAACGCGGCCGCGCTGCGGATCCGCCCGCGCGGCATCGTCGCCAGCCCGGCCAGCACCACCCTCGCGATGATCGCGGCCGTCGGCGCGCTGCACGCCGAGTACGGGCTCAGCCAGCTCGTGGTCGCCTCCTACCAGGCCGCCGACGGCGAGGGCCGGGACGGCGAAGCGGCGCTGCGCGAGCAGACCGCGCTCGTCGCGGGCACCGACGTCGGCCGGCAGACCGGCGACCTGCGCGCGACCATCGCCGACCACGGGCCGTTCGCCGCACCGCTCGCGCTCAACGCCGTGCCGTGGACCGGCGGGCTGCGCGAGGGCGGCTGGGCCGCCGAGGAGATGGCCATCCGCGACGAGTCCCGCAAGATCCTCGGCCTGCCCGCGCTGAAGGTCTCCGCGACCTGCGTCCACATCCCCGTCGTCCGCACCCACGCGCTGGCCGTGCACGCCCGCTTCGAGCGCGAGGTCACCCAGGAGCACGCGCAGGACATCCTGCGGGACGCCCCCGGCGTGGTCCTCTACGACGACCCGGCGGCGGGCGAGTTCCCCACCCCGAACGACGTGGTCGGCACCGACCCGGTCTGGGTCGGGCGGGTCCGCCGGGCCCTCGACGAGCCGGACGCGCTGGACCTCTTCCTGTGCGGGGACAACCTGCGCAAGGGAGCGGCGCTCAACCTGCTCCAGATCGCGGAGCTGGTGGCGGGCGAGCTGACGGCCTGCTAGGGCCGAGGAGCGGGGCGGTGCGGTCCTGACGTGTGTTCCGATCTGCCCGGTTCTGTCCGCACCTGCGTTCATACCTGTGTCCGCTCCTCGACACAATCTGTCCGGAATCCCGAGGTAATCCCCTGGAGGGCCCTTCCGCCCATGCGGAAGAATGGGCCCCGGGCTGGGCAACCATGACAGGGGATCGAGTGTCCAACGGGCGTGGCGGACGTGATGGTGGGGGCGAGGGCGGGCATTCCGGCGAGGGCCGTGGTGTCGTTCCCCTCGCGCGCCCCGAGGCCTGCGAGTAGGCCGGAAGACGACCATATGACGGCGGCCGCACGCGGTGCGGCGGACTCCGGTGCCGGTACCGACGCGGGTACCAGCGAGGACCTGCTCACCGAGACCTACCAGGCGCACTACCGCTCGCTGCTGCGGCTCGCCGCGCTGCTCCTCGACGACCTCTCGACCTGTGAGGACGTCGTCCAGGAGGCGTTCATCCGGGTGCACGCCGCCCGGCGCCGGGTGCGCGAACCCGAGAAGACCCTGGCCTACCTGCGACAGACCGTCGTCAACCTCTCCCGCTCCACGCTCCGCCGGCGGATCCTCGGGCTGAGACTGCTGCAGAAGCCCATGCCTGACATGGCCAGTGCAGAAGAAGGTGCCTACGATGCCCTGGAGCGCGACCAGTTGAAGGCCGCGCTGCGGGGTCTGCAACGCCGTCAGCGGGAGGTTCTGGTGCTGCGTTACTTCGTGGACATGACGGAGGCGCAGGTCGCCGACACCCTGGGCATCTCACTCGGCTCGGTGAAGGCCTACGGCTCGCGCGGACTCGCCGCCCTGCGCGCCCAGATGGAGGCCGGTCATGGCTGAGGCTGACGGCGCCCGGCGCGCGGTGGACGGCCCGGGCGGCGCGGGCGCGGGCGGCCTGGGGGGCGTACACGGCGCGGGCGGCCCGGCCGGTGACGGCGGGCGCGCGGTGGCGTGGGGGCTGTCGAACCTATCGGAGCAGTCGGACCTGTCGGAGCTGTCGGGGGCGTCCCGGCTGTCCACCGACGAACGGGTGGTGCGGGAGCTGATGCACCACGCCGTCGCCGGGATCCAGCCCTCGGCCGGCGGACTGTCCCGGATCCGCAGCGCCGTACCCCGTCGACGAGCCGCCCGACGGGGCGCCTGGACCGGTGCGGCCGCCCTCGCCTTCGCCGTCGCCATCGCCCTGCCGGTGCTGCACGAAGGGGAGCACCTCGGACTCTCCGGCGGCCCCGGCTCGGCCGACGCCAAGAGCCCCGCCGCCACCTCCCCCAGCGGTAGCGCCATCGGCACCAGCGGTCCCGGCAGCGCCCGGCCCACCGGCCTCACCGGCACCGGGGACGCCCCGCCCGCCGCCGGTCCGGCCGCCACCTCGCACACCCCCGGCACCGGAGCCCCGCGCACCGACGGCGCCGTCACGCCCACCGGCACCTCCGGAGCCGGCGACGGCGGCATCGTCCCGCTCTGCACCCGCACCGACCTCGGCGGCGGCATCGCCCAAGTCGGTACGGCCGACGCGGCCGGACGCATCTACGGCTCGTTCACCGTCTACAACGTCTCCGGGCACAGCTGCCGCCTCGGCGGGCCCGGCGCGGTCGCCGTCACAGGCGTCAGCGGCGGCGACCGCAACCGCGTCCGCACCGCCGACCACGCGCCGGGCGACCCGGCCGGCGGCCTCACCGCGATGGACGCGGAGCCGCCGGTCCTCGGCCCGCAGAGCGGGTACCGGGTGCCGTTCGCCTGGATCCCCGACCAGAGCTGCACCGACCCCGGCGGCGCCACCAGCGCACCCACCGGCGTCAACCAGGCGTCCCTGACCTCCCAGGCCCCCGTCTCCTCCGGCGTCCCGGCCTCGGGCGCCACCGGCGCCCCCAGCGTCAACCCCCGGGCCACCTCCTCCCCCTCGGCCGGGCCCACCTCGGCCCCCAGCCCCACCGCAACGCCGACCGCCAACCCCACCACCTCCGCCGCCACCGCCACCATCGCCCACACCCCCGCCCCGGGCAGCCCGACGGCGGCCACCGCGATCCTGCCGGTGGCGTGCAGCGGGACGCTGTACCGCGGTGGGGTGCAGGCGGTGGGCGGGTCGGGGGCGGTGGTGTCGGGTTCGCCTTCGGCGGGGTGAGGGGTGGTCGGTGGGACGGGGGCCGCCGCTGCGGGGGCTCCGGCGCGGTGGGCGCCGCCGGCCGGGAGGGACCGGTAGGACCGGGCCCGGGGGCGGGGCGGGTGTGAGGACTGGTTACCGTGGGGGGTGTGTACCGGTTCCTCCTGACTCCGCGATGGCTGGGCGGCACCGCTGTGGCCGTGGCGGCCGTGGCGGTGTGCGTGTGGCTGGGCTCCTGGCAGCTCGGCCGGTTCGAGGACCGGGTGTCCACGCACCAGGAGACCGAGAAGGCGATCACCGCTTCGGGTGATGTGCGGCCGATCGACGCGCTGCTCGGTCCGGCGACCCCGCAGGTGACCACCGAGACGGTCGGCAAGCCCGTCACGGTGACCGGCAGCTACGACACCGAGCACCAGCTGCTCGTGCCCAACCGGGTCGTGGACGGCAAGCAGGGTTACTACGTGCTCACGCCGCTGCGCACCGCCGACGGGCACGCCGTCGCCGTGGTGCGTGGCTGGGCGCCCGGGGCACCGGCCGCGGGGGCGGCCGCCGCGCCGCCGCCGGGCGGGCAGGTGACGGTGACCGGGCGGCTGCAGGCCAACGAGGCCGTGGGTGCCAACGGTGCGGTGGCCGGCGGGCTCCCGGCCGGGCAGCTCGGCATGATCAACCGGGCCTCGCTGCTGAACGTGCTGGAGTACGACGGCTGGTACGACGGCTGGGTGGCCGCCGACCAGGCGCCCGCCGGGCTGACGCCCGTGCCGACCGTGCAGCCCCAGGGCGGGGACGGTCTCACCCTGCGCGCGTTCCAGAACCTGGGCTACACCCTGGAGTGGTTCGTCTTCGCGGGCTTCGTCGTCTTCATGTGGTACCGCCTGCTGCGCCGTGAGGCGGAGGCGGAGCAGGACCGGGCCCTGGGACTGGACCCGGTCCTGGACTGAGCGGGGGCCGACCGCTCAGCGCTTGGTCGGCACCGGTGCGGGGACCGGAGCCCCGGCCGTCGGCATCACCGGCGGCACCCCCGGGGGCGGGAGTGCCGGGATCGGCAGCCCCGGCGTCGGCAGCCGCGGTGCCGGGGCCTGCGGTGGGAACGGCGGCTGAGTCGGCGCCGTCGGGCTGACGGGCACCGGCGTCGGGTTGCCCGGGCAGTGGCCGTGGCCGCCGCTGCCGACGGTGTCGTCCGAGGCGTAGTGGTCGATGTGGTGGTGCACGGTGCGGCCGTTCTTCGAGCCCTTGGACCCGGAGCCCGACGAGCCCTTGGAGCCGCTCGACCCCTTCGATCCCTTCGAGCCCTTGGCGAGCTGGACGGTGCCGTCGCCGTCGGGCGGCTGGTACGCAGCCAGGGCGGCGGCCGCTCCGGCCCCGGACGCTCCCGGCCCGACCGCGCTCGCCTTGGTCGCCGTCGCCGTCGCCGTCGCCGCCAGCGGGGAGGCGGGGACGGGCGGGGCCGCGGGTGCGGTGGTGGGCGGGGCCGGTACGGCCGGCTTGGCGGCCGTGGGGCTCGGGGCCGGCGGGCCGGCCGGGGGCGGGCAGGAGGCGTTCTCGCCGCGCGACCCCGAGCAGCCGGTGAGCACCAGGGCGCCGGCCACCACCGCCCCGGCGAGTATGAGCCCGCGTCTCACACCGACTCCCCGGCGCCGTGGGCGGCGGTCGCGTCGTCGGAGGCGGTGTCGTCGGAGGCGGCGGGCAGGTGTCGGCGGACGAAGTCGATCTCCAGTCGCAGCTGCTTGATCCGCTCCTCGACGACCAGCGAGCCGTGCCCGGCGTCGTACCGGTACACCTCGTGCGGCTTGCCGAGCTGTTCCAGCCGCTCGACGTAGTTCTCGATCTGCCGGATCGGGCAGCGCGGGTCGTTGACCCCGGCGCTGATGTACACCGGCACCCGCACCTGCTCGACGTACGTCAGCGGCGAGGAGGCGGTGTAGCGGTCCGGGACCTCTTCCGGGGTGCCGCCGAAGAGCGTGCGGTCCAGCGACTTGAGCGCCTCCATCTCGTCGGCGTACGCGGTGTGGTAGTCCGCGACCGGCACGGCGGCGAGGCCGAGTGCCCAGGCGTCGGGCTGGACGCCGAGGCCGAGCAGCGTCAGGTAGCCGCCCCAGCTGCCGCCGGCGAGCACCAGCCGGCGCGGGTCGGCGAGGCCGCTGGCGACCGCCCACTCCCGGACCGCCGCGATGTCCTCCAGTTCGATCAGGCCGACCCGCTCGTGCAGGGCGTCCGTCCAGGCCTGGCCGTAGCCGGTCGAGCCGCGGTAGTTGACCCGGACCACCGCGAAGCCGTGGTCCAGCCAGGCGGCCGGGCCGGCGGCGAAGGAGTCGCTGTCGTGGTGGGTCGGCCCGCCGTGGATCTCGAACACGGTCGGGAGGGGGCCGTCCTCGGGGCCGGTGCCGGCCGGACGCTGCACGAGCGCGTGCACCCGCCCGCCGGGTCCGTCCACCCAGACGTCCTCGACCGGGACCGACCCCGGCGGCACCGGGCCGGGCGCCCGCAGCACGACCGTCCCGGCGGTCGACCGGACGGCGGACGGCTCGGCGGCGGAGGACCACAGGTACTCGACGGTGCCGTCCGGGCGGGCGGTGGCGCCGCTGACCGTGCCGCGCGGGGTCTCCAGGCGGACGAGCCGGCCGTCGGCTAGCGCGTACGTGAATAGCTCGCTGCGCGCCTCGTACTCGTGCTCCACCAGCAGTTCCTCGGCGCCGGGCCGCCACTGCGCGGAGACGTCGCCGGGCAGCTCGCGGCCCTGCTCGTCGCGCAGCTCCAGCGGGGTCTCGGCGCCGGTGGCGACGTCCCAGACCATCGGCTCCCAGCGGCCGGTGCGCTGGTGGGCGACCAGCAGGCGGGTGTCGCCCGCGACCGGGGCGAAGCCGAGGCAGGCGACGCCGCGCGGCTCGTCCCGGCCGGTGACCTCGTCCAGCTCGGCGACGGTCTCGACGGTGCCGGCCGCGGTGATGCGGACCACGCGGATCGCGGAGTGCATCGCGTCGCCGTGCTCGGTGTGGTCGATGGCGAGCAGCGTGCCGTCGTGGCTGAGGTCCCCGACGCCGCCGTACTCCGCGTGCCGGTAGATCTCGACCGGCGCGGTGCCGGGCCGGCACAGGTGCAGGGTGGTGCCGTCCTCGTCGGTCGAACGGCCGACGACCACGGTGCCGTCGCGGCCGAGGGCCAGACCGGCCGAGTAGGAGGGGGCGAGGCCGGGCACGGCCTCCTCGTCGGGCCCGCCCGCGAACGGCTGGCGGCGCCAGATGCCGAACTCGTCACCGTCGTGGTCGTCGAACCACCAGATCCAGGCGCCGTCCGGGGACAGCTCGGCATCGGTGGTGCCGTTCGGGCGGTCGGTGACCCGGCGGTGGGTGCCGGTGGCGCGGTCCCAGGCGTAGACCTCGTAGGTGCCGGTCGCGTTGGACACGTACAACGCCCGGTCGGGGGCTTCCTCCGCCCAGTCGGGCAGCCCCACCCGGGCCGCCCTGAACCGCTGCTCCCACGCCGGAACGGCGCTCTTCTCCTCGCTCATCCGACCATCCAACCCGATCGGGGGGAGGGAATGGAACGGGCGGGTGGGCCCGAGGCCACCCGCCCGGTGGTTCGGGGGCGTGCGGGAGGGAGTGCGGCGGTCGGTGCCCGCCGGTGCCCGCCCGGGTTGGTGGGCCCTGGCGCGGTGCGAGGGGGCGCGGTGCGCGGGCGCGGTGCGAGGGGGCGCGGGCGCGGTGTGCGGGGGCTCGGTGCGAGAGGGCGCGGTGCGCGGGCGCGGGGGCTCGGTGCGGGGGACGGCCGTCGGATGGGGCGTCAGTTCCCGCGGGGCAGCAGGCGGACCAGGGCCACCAGGACCAGCTCCAGCGCGGCCAGCACCAGGACGCTGCGGCCGAAGGCGGCGGTCGGGTCGCCGGCGCCGTAGTAGACGAGGCCGATCAGTGCGATCCCGAGCGCCCCGCCGACCTGCTGCACGGTGGACACCACCCCGGCGGCGGAGCCCGCCAGCCGAGGCTCGACGCCCGCCAGGACGACGGCGGTCACCGGGGCGATCACCAGGCCCATGCCGAGGCCGTCCACGAACAGCCCGGGGACCAGCCACCAGACGCTGCCGTGCGCGGCGCTGTTCGCGGTGCTGAGCACGACGTCGTGGGCGGCGCCGTGCACGGTGCCGGTCGCGCTGCCGTACGCGGCGAGGGCGAGCATGGCCAGCCCGGCGGCCATCAGCAGCCCGCCGACGGTGATCGTGCGGCGGCCGCCGAGCCGGGCGGTGACCCGGTGGGTGGTGTTGGAGGTGATCAGGTAGCCGAGGCCGATCGCGGTGAAGACCAGCCCGGCGCCGAGCGCGTCCAGGCCTCGGCCGAACTGCAGGTGCAGGGCGAGCACCAGGAAGAAGGAACCCTGGCCGAGCCAGAAGGCGAGTTGGGCGAGCACACCGGCGCTGAAGGCGCGGCTGCGAAAGAGGCGGGTGTCGACCAGAGCCGTGCCGGCGCCCCCGCTCCGGTGCGTGGTGGTGAGGTGCTGGTGCGCGGCGAAGGCGGCGAGCAGGACGACGGAGGCGCCGAGGCAGAGGGCGGTCCACAGCGGCCAGCCCAGCGGGGGCCCCTGGATCAGCGGCAGCACCAAGGCGGTCAGCGCGGTGGTGACCAGCAGCACCCCGACCGGGTCCAGGCCGGGCCGCTGGGCGGCGCGGGACTCCGGCAGGCAGCGGCGGACCATCACGAGGGCGGCCAGGCCGATCGGCAGGTTGATCAGGAAACAGCTGCGCCAGCCGAGCCCGAAGAGGTCCGCGCGGATCAGCAGACCGCCGATCAGCTGGCCGAACACCGCGCCGACGCCCATCGTCAGCCCGTACCGGGCGAAGGCCCGGGCCTGCGCCGGGCCGCTGAACGCGGTCCGCAGGATCGCCAGCACCTGCGGTCCCATCAGTGCCGCCGCCAGGCCCTGCACCACCCGGGCGCCGACCAGCGCGGCGGCGGTCGGGGCGAGGCCGCAGCCCGCCGAGGCGAGGGTGAACAGGGCCAGGCCCAGTCCGAACACCCGGCGGCGGCCGTAGCGGTCGCCGAGGCGGCCGGCGGTGACCAGACCGGCCGCCAGGGCCAGGCTGAAGCCGGCCATCACCCACTGGACGGCGGCCGGGCCGGCGCCGAGGTCGCCCTGGAGGGAGGGGAGGGCGACGTTGACGACGAAGATGTCGAGGGCGGTCATGAAGGTGGCGGTCAGGACGACCGGGAGCAGGCCCTTGGGGGGCGGGCCGGCTTCCGGTGTGGGGTGCGGTGATCCTTCCGGCGTGGCGCGCGGTGCGGCTTTCGGCGCGGGTGCGGGGGCGGGTGCGGGGGCGGGCGCCGGTGCGGGCACGGGTGCAGGCGCGGTCGGCGTCGGGCGGCGGGCGTTCAGGGCGGTGTCCATCTCGGGCTCTCCTCCGGGGGCGTCGGTGGATCGGGGCGTCGGTGGATCGGCGCGGGGCGGGGAGGGCCGGGGAGGGGCGGGCCGCGGGCCGTGGGGGAGGGCCCGCCCCTCGGCGGCCGGGGCCGGGCCCTCAGGCGCCCGGCACGCGGTCGAGGAAGCCGTACACCGCGCCGATCCGGCCGTCCGGGGTGGCCGTCAGCACGTCGAAGCCGATCACCACCGGCTCGGCGCCGGCCGGTCCGAGGTTCCAGGTGAAGCGGGCGATGTCGTGGTGCGCGTCCACCGGGCCGAGGGTGAACTCCAGCCCCGGGAAATGGGCCTGGGCCGCGCCGATCAGCGCGTCGATCGCGTCCCGGCCGGCGACCGCGGCCAGCGGGTCGGTGTAGCGGCCGTCCTCGGCCCACACCTCGTCGATCAGCTTGCGGCGGGCCGCCGGGTCGGTCTCGTTCCACACCGCGAGGTAGCGCTCGGCGAGCTGCTGCAGGGCGGCGGTGGTGATCTCGGTCATCGTCATCTCCCGTGTTCCGGTGGGTGGTCGGCCGGTCGTTCCCGGTGCTCACCACGGTAGGGACGGGCCGTCGACGGCGAATCCGTCACGTATAGGCATGCGGGTACGTAGGTGTCGGACGGGGCGCCGCCGCCCCACGGCGGGGAGATCCGCGCCGGGTGGCGCGGACCGGATGAGTAGGGTCGGGGGCATGCTGTACGGGAGGGAAGACGAACAGGCCGCCGTCGACGGACTGTTGGAGGCGGCACGGGCCGGTCGCAGTGGAGTCCTGCTGCTCCGGGGCGAGGCCGGCATCGGCAAGACCGCGCTGCTGGACGACGCCGTCGCGCGGGCCGGGGAGACCTTCCGGGTGATCCGGGCGACGGGCGTCGAGTACGAGGCGGAACTGCCGTACGCCGGACTGAGCCTGCTGCTCGCGCCCGGACTGGACCGGCTGGACGCCCTGCCCGGGCCGCAACGACGCGCCCTGGAGGCCGCCTTCGGACTCGCCGACGACGGGGACGCCCCCGGCCGGCCGGCGGACCGGTTGCTGGTCGGGCTCGCCACACTCGCCCTGCTCGCCGAACTCGCCGCCGAAAAGCCGCTGTTGTGCGTACTGGACGACCTGCAGTGGCTGGACCGGGCCTCATTGGACGCGCTTCTGCTGGCCGCCCGGCGGTTCCAGGCCGAAGGGGTGGCCCTACTGCTCGCCGCCCGCACCGGCGCCGGCGCGGCGGACGTCACGGCGGAACGCGGGCTCGGCCTCCCCACGCTGGAGGTGACCGCCCTGGCCGAGGCCGACGCCACCCGGCTGCTGACCCGGCGGACCGGCCCCGACCTGCCCGCCGCCGTCCGTGACCGGCTGCTCGCCGAGGCCGCCGGCAACCCGCTCGCGCTCACCGAACTCCCCGTCACCGCCGGGTCGCAGGCGCACCAGCGGGGCGGCCCGCCCCCGGACGGCCTGCCGCTCACCAGCCGGCTGCTGATCGCCTTCCACGGCCAGGTCACCGGCCTGCCCGGGGCCACCCAGACCCTGCTGCTGGTCGCCGCCGCCGAGGAACGCGGCGAACTCGACGTCGTCCTGCCCGCCGCGGCCGCGCTGGGCGTCACCGCCGAACACCTCGCCCCCGCCGAGGAGTCGGGTCTGGTGACGGTGACCGCCGACCGTCGGATCGCCTTCCGGCACCCCCTGCTGCGCTCGGCCATCCTCCAACGCGCGCCGCACCACCAGAAGTCGGGCGTCCACCGGGCCGTGGCCGGGGCGCTGCCGGACGGCGACCGCCGCACCTGGCACCTCGCCCTCGCCGCCACCGCCCCCGACGCCGAGCTCGCCGACGCCCTGGAACGCGCCGCCGTCCGCGCCGAGCGGCACGGCGGACGCGGCGGCGCCGCCGCGTACGAGCGCGCCGCCCGACTCACCCCGGACCGCGACGCCGCCACCCGTCGACTCGTCCTGGCCGCCGAAGCCGCCACCGAGGAGGGCGAGTTGGCCAGGGCCGAGGCGCTCGCCGACGAGGCCGCAGCCCGTACCGACAGCGTGCTGGCGCACGCCCTGCTCGACCAGGTCCGGGCCACCGCGCACTTCTGGCGCGGCTCGTACCCGACCGCCTACCGGCTGCTGCTCGACGCCGCCGGCACCGGCATCGACCCGTCGCACGCCGCCCGGATGCTCTTCCAGGCCTTCCACACCGCCTGGTACGCGGGGGAGGAGCCGGTGGTCGCCGTCCTCGACCGCCTCGCCGCCCTCCCGCTCGCCGACGGCCACCCCCTCGCCCCGCTCGCCCGCCACCTGCCTGCCGCCGTCCTCCCCGCCCTCGGCCGACCTGCGGGCGCACCGCTGCCGCCCGTCCGGGAGACCGCCGAGGCCGCCCGACGGGCCGGGGCCGAAAGCCCCGTCGACCTGGTCCAGCTGTGCGGCGCCACCCTCGTGCTCGGCCGCGACGAGGAGACCGCCGAACTCGGCGCGGAACTCGTCGCCGAAGCCCGCGCCAAGGGCACCGTCGGCGTGATGCCCACCCTGCAGTTCTTCCTCGCCGAGGCCGAACTGTTCCACGGCCGCCACCGCGACGCCGAGCTCACCGCCACCGAGGCCCTCGGACTCGCCCGCGACACCGGCCAGCACCAGTGGGTCAGCCAACTCACCGCGCTGCTCGCCTACCTGGCCGCCCTCGACGGTCGCACCGACCGGTGCGCCGAACTCGCCGCCACCGCCCTCGCCACCACCGGCCCGCAGACCGCCGCCCCCGCCGCCGGCCTCCCCTGGGCCCAGTGGGCCCTCGCCCTGCTCGACCTCGGCCAGGGCCGTGCCGGCGACGCCGCCGACCGCCTGCACACCCTCACCACCGGCCCGCACCGGCACCACGTCAGCGCCACCCGGGCCGTGCCCGACCTCGTCGAGGCCGCCGTCCGCCTCGGCACCCCCGAACGCGCCGCCGAACCGTACGAACGCTTCGCCCGCTGGGCCGCCGCCGCCGACCGCCCGTGGGCCGAAGCCCTCCGACTGCGCTGCCAGGCCCTGCTCGGCCCCGACGAACTCGCCGAAGCCGCCTACCGCGCCGCCCTCGCCCGCCACGAACCCGGCCACCGCCCCTTCGAACAGGCCCGCACCGCCCTCCTCTACGGCGAATGGCTGCGCCGCACCCGCCGCCGCACCGACGCCCGACCCCACCTGCGCGCCGCCCTGGAAACCTTCGACCGCCTCGGCGCCCACCCCTGGGCCACCCGCGCCCGCACCGAACTCTCCGCCACCGGCACCCCCGCCCCGGACCCCACGGGTCCCCCGCAGTCCCCGCTCACCTCCCAGGAACTCCAGATCGCCCGGCTCGCCGCCCAGGGCCTCACCAACCGCGACATCGCGGCCCAGCTCTTCCTGAGCCCCCGCACCGTCGCCCACCACCTCTACAAGGCCTACCCGAAGCTCAACATCACCTCCCGCACCGAACTCGCCACGGTCCTCTGAGGACGGGTGCGGCCCGGGGCACAGCCGAGCGCTTGTCGGCGGGGGCCCCGGGCCGGTTCGGCCCCGGTCGTCGGCATCGCCGTCGGCCGAGGGCTGCGGAGCGCCGCCCGAGGGGGCCGAGGATGGTGCGGGGTGACCGGGTGACGGGGGTCACGGCCGGTGCGCCGGGGGCGGATACAACGTCAGAGGGCCCATCGGATCTCTCCGATGGGCCCTCTGCACTGGGTCGGGGTGGCGGGATTTGAACCCACGGCCTCTTCGTCCCGAACGAAGCGCGCTACCAAGCTGCGCCACACCCCGGTCTTGCGGTTTGTCGCTCCGTCTCCGTCGCAACGAGTAGAACTCTACCGGACGCTCGCCGAGACACGAAATCCGGTTTCGGGCGGGCGTCCGGCGGGGGTCAGCGGGGGGCGGGGGTGAGGGTGAGGAGGGTGGCTTCGGGGGGGCAGGCGAAGCGGACGGGGGTGTAGCGGTTGGTGCCGCAGCCGGCGGAGACGTGGAGGTAGGAGCGGCGGCCGCCGGCGGTGTGGGTGGAGAGGCCCTTCACGCGGCGGGTGTCGATGTCGCAGTTGGTGACGAGGGCGCCGTAGAAGGGGATGCAGAGCTGGCCGCCGTGGGTGTGGCCGGCGAGGATCAGCGGGTAGCGGTCGGCGGTGAAGGCGTCGAGGACGCGCAGGTAGGGGGCGTGGACGACGGCGAGGGAGAGGTCGGCGTCGGCGGAGGGGCCGCCGGAGACCTCGCTGTAGCGGTCGCGGCGGATGTGCGGGTCGTCGAGGCCGGTGAACTCGAGGTCGAGGCCGTTCAGGGTGAGGCGGCCGCGGGTGTTGGTGAGGTCGAGCCAGCCGGCCGCGTCGAAGCCGTCGCGGAGCTTCTCCCAGGGGTTGTGGACGGCGCCGGTGATGCCGCGCCGGGCGGTGCCGTCCGGGTTGTTCATGCCGTGGACGCCGCTGCGCATGGCCTGGAGGTAGCGGGCCGGGTTCTTGCGGGCGGGGCCGTAGTAGTCGTTGGAGCCGAAGACGTAGACGCCCGGGAACTCCATGAGCGGTCCGAGCGCGTCGAGGGTGGCCGGGACGCCCAGCGGGTCGGAGAGGTTGTCGCCGGTGTTGACCACGAGGTCGGGGCGCAGGCCGGCCAGGCTCTTCAGCCAGCGCTGCTTCTTGCCCTGGCCGCTCACCATGTGGATGTCGGACACCTGCAGGATCCGGAGGGGCCGGGCGCCGCGGGGGAGGACGGGGACCTCGACCCGGCGGAGGCGGAAGGCCCGCACCTCGTACCCGGCGGAGTAGGCGAGGCAGGCGGCGCCGGCGGCGGCGAAGCCGAGGGGAACGGAGTACAGCGGTCGCATCAGCCCATGCTCTCAGACGGTCGATCAGCTGGCGCACGCCCGGCGTGGCCGGGGCCGCCGGCGCCGGGGCCAGGGACAGCGCCGGGGCCGGAGCCGTGCCCGGGGAAGGCCGGTGGCGCGGGGCGGGGCTCGCGGCGGGCGCGCAGGGCGCGGACCTTGTGGCGGTTGCCGCAGCGTTCCATGGAGCACCAGCGGCGTCGGCCCGGCCGGGAGGTGTCGACGAAGAGCAGCCGGCAGTCGTGCGCGCCGCACTCGCGGACCCGGTCGGCGTAGGGGCTGGTGAGCAGCGCGATGGCGTCCCGGGCGAGGGTGGAGACCAGCTGGGAGCCGTCGGCGGGCAGCGGGGCGGCCGCGGTGCCGTCCGGGGCGATCCGGGGGACCAGCGGGGGGTGCTCGGCGGCCCGGTTGAGGACGGCGTAGTCCTCGGCCCCGCCCGGTTCGCCGTGGGCGCGGGCGGCGGCGAGGCGCCAGAGGGCGTCGCGCAGGGTACGGGCGGCGGCCAGCTCGGGGGCGGTGATCCGGACGGCGTCGGCGGGCAGTCGCAGGCTGGAGCGGGGGAGCCAGGCGGCGAGGTCGGCGGGCCGGTGGAGGACCTCGTAGCGGGTGTACGGGCCCGGGCCGCCGGTGGTGAGCAGTTCGAGGCAGGTGGCGCCGGGGTCGAAGTGGAAGCTGGTGCCCGCGGGGGTGGTGAGGAGCACCCCGGGCGGGGTCGGGGTGCGGTCGGCTCCGCCGCTTGCGTTGGCTCCGTCGGTCATGGGGCCAAGGGTAGGCACGACCGGTTTGACCGGTTTGACCGGTTACGGCCGGAACGGGGGAACGCGGGGTGCCCGCGGGCACGCGCGGTCGCCGGTCGACGGCCCTCGGCACGGCATACTCGGTCACCTGCGCAACCGCAGGGGATACCCGGTGGAAACCTGGTTGAGAGCACCCACAGCCGAAGGATAAGAAGAGGAAATGACAACGCTCAAGGAGCAGCTGCAGGAAGACCTCACGGCTGCCATCAGGGACCGGGACGAGCTGCGCGCTTCCACCATCCGGCTCACGCTGTCCGCCGTCACCAGCGAGGAGGTGGCGGGCAAGCAGAAGCGCGAGCTGTCCGACGCCGACGTGCTGAAGGTGATCGGCCGCGAGGCGAAGAAGCGCCGGGAGGCCGCCGAGGCCTTCGACGCGGCGGGTCGCACCGACCAGGCCGCCCGGGAGCGGGCCGAGGGCGAGCTGCTCGCCGGCTACCTCCCCAAGCAGCTCTCCGACGAGGAGCTGGCCCGGATCGTCGCGGACGCCGTCGCCGAGAGCGGCGCGACCGGCCCGCAGGCGATGGGCGCCGTCATGAAGCTGGTCAAGCCCAAGGTGGACGGTCTGGCGGAGGGCGGCCGGGTCGCCGCCGCCGTCAAGGCCGCGCTGTCCTGACCGCCGCCGGCGACGAGCCGACCGGGCACCCGCGCGCCGGCCGGGACCGAGTGGCCCGGTAGCGCCCTCGGGTGCCTTCCCGGCCCCGACGGCCCGTCACCCCGGCAGCACGCCGAGACCCCGGCAGCACGCCGAGACCCCGGCAGCACGCCGAAGGGGCGTCCTCCGAACCGGAGGACGCCCCTTCGTCATCGTGCGCGGGCTCGGCCCGGGCGGTCAGCAGCCGGCCGGCCGCGGGTCAGCCGTTGCCGTTGCCGCCGCCGTGCTTGCCGCCGTTCCCGCCGCCGATCATGCCCGGCGGGAAGGTGAACCCGCCGCCGATCATCCCGCCGGGGCCGCCACCGCCGGGGCCGCCACCGCCGGGGCCGCCACCGCCGGGGCCACCACCGGCGTTGCCACCGGCGTTGGTGCCGCCGGGCTGCGGGTTCGGGTCGGCCGCCGGCTGGGTCGCGGCCGGGGGAGTGGTCGGCTGCGGGTCCGGGATGTCGGCGGTCTGGATCGGCTCCATCGGCGTGCCCTGGAGCGCCTGGTTCATCGCCATCTGCCAGATCGGACCGGGGCCGTCGGCGCCGAAGACCTCGTCGAAGTGCTTGCCGCCGATGTTGATGTTCTTCATCTTGACGCCGCCGGCCGGGCCGCCGAGCCAGACCGAGGTGGCCAGCGACGGGGTGTAGCCGCTGAACCAGGCGGCCTTCTTCTCGTCGGTGGTACCGGTCTTGCCGGCGATCTTGCGGCCGCCGTCGAGGCCCAGCGCGGCCGCGGTGCCCTTCTCGGTCACGTTCAGCAGGACGGTGTTCAGCTTGTCCGCGGTGTCCTCGGAGAAGGCCTGGCTGCACTGGGTCTGCGGGACGGGGAGGTCCTTGCCGTCCACCGTGGTGATCTTGTTGATCGCGACCGGGGTGCAGTACTTGCCGCGCGCGGCGAAGGTCGCGTAGACGTTCGCCATGGTCAGCGGGGAGAGCTCCAGGGTGCCCAGGACCATCGAGGGCACCTCCTTGAAGGGGTCGCCCTTCGCGGACTGGGTGATGCCCAGCTTGTTCGCCATCTGCTTCATCGCGCAGAGGCCGACCTGCTGTTCCATCTGCACGAAGTAGGTGTTGACCGACAGGGCCATGGCCTGCTTGAGCTGGTACGGCCCGACCTCCTTGTCGGACTCGTTCTTCACCGTGGCCTTGCCCTCGCCCGGCGCGGGGACGTTCTTCCAGGTGCCCGAGCAGGTGGACATCTGCGGGTACTCGATCTTGTTCTCGGACGGGAACGACTGGGTGGGCGACATGCCCGACTCCAGCGCCGCCGCGGCCAGGATCGGCTTGAAGGTCGAGCCGGTCTGGAAGCCGTTGCCGCCGCCCATCGCGGCGTCCACGTTGAGGTTGACGACGGTCTGGTTCTTGTTCGGGTCCAGGCCGTACGGGCGGGTCTGGGCCATGGCCAGGATCTTGCCGGTGCCCGGCTCCATCATGGTCGCGGCGGCCGACACCGTGTCGGTGACGTTGACCTTCTTGGTGACGGCGTTCTGGGCCGCGGCCTGCTTGTCCGGGTCCAGCGTGGTGTAGATGTTCAGGCCGCCGGTGTCCCAGCGCTTCTTGCGCTCGTCGGCGCTCTTGCCGAACACCGGGTCCTGCTTGATCACGTGGCGGACGTAGTCGCAGAAGAAGCCCATCCCGGCCTGGGCGGTGATGCAGCCGTTCTGCGGGTCCTTGTACTTCAGGCCCAGCGGGGCGGCCTTCGCCTCCTTCGCCTGGTCCGCGGTGATGTGCTTGTTCTCCAGCATCTTGTCGATCACGACGTTGCGGCGCTTGACCGTGTTGTCGGGGTAGCGCACCGGGTCGTAGGACGACGGGTTCTGCACCATGCCGGCCAGGGTGGCGGCCTCGGCGATGGTCAGGTCCTTGTTGCTCTTGCTGAAGTAGCGCTGGGAGGCCGCCTCGACCCCGTAGGCCTGGTGGCCGTAGAAGGTGATGTTGAGGTAGTTGGTGAGGATCTGGTCCTTGGTCAGGTCCTCCTCCAGCTTGATCGCGACCTTCAGCTCCTGGATCTTGCGGCCCAGGGTCTTGCGCTGGGCCTCCAGGACGGCCGCCTGGTCGTCGCCGGCCTTCTCCACGTTGACGTTCTTCACGTACTGCTGGGTGAGCGTCGACGCGCCCTGGGAGGCGGTGCCGCTCTCGGCGTTCTTGCTGATCGCGCGGAGCACGCCCTTGAGGTCGACGGCGCCGTGCTCGTAGAACCGGGCGTCCTCGATGTCCACCTGGGCCTGCCGCATGAACGGCGACATCTGGTCGGCGGTGAGGACGGTGCGGTCGCGCTCGTAGACCTTGGCGATCAGGCCGCCCTTGGCGTCGAAGATCTGGGTGGCCTGGGTGAGCGGCGGGGTCTTGAAGTCGTCGGAGATGTTGTCGAAGCTCTCCGCCGTGTCCTTGGCGGTCAGCCCGATGGCGCCGACGGCGGGCAGGGCGAGGCCTGCCAGCAGGACTCCGGAGAGCACGCTGACGCCCAGGAACTTCACGCCGTTGCCGACGTGGTCCAACGGTGATCCGCCGCTCCTGCCGTGCGGAGCTCCGGTGTTGCCTGGGGGCTGGGATGCCTGTGGGCGCTTCGGTGCCATGGGGAGAACCCTACGTCCCGGATTCCCGTACAGAGGGGCAGGTGTTCGCCTAGGCTTGTCACAGCCTTGGTACAGCTTCGGTGCGTCAACATCACTCACTCTTGTGGGTGGAGAGAGTTGCCCGAATTGCCCATATCTGTCCGGTTTTTGAGGCGGCCAAGGCCTGCTGCATCGGCGTGAACGGTTACACTCCGTGATGACGCCTGCGGCGAGAGTGCGGGCCCCGCTTTTGGCAAGGCGTGCGACCTGCGATCACTCCAACGAGTGAGCTGACCGATACCCATAGTCCGATCGGGTCATTCGAGATTGAGCCCGAAGGGGCTGTTGCAAGCTGTCGTTCTTCCGTAACGTCCTCAACTGGCAACGGTGAATATGCCGTTGCCGCCGTGGGGGAGCCTCGAATACGGGAGAGGACGGCGCCGGCATGGGCTGGGTTGACGACTGGAGTGCGCAGGCCGCCTGCCGCACGAGTGATCCGGACGAACTGTTCGTCCAGGGGGCGGCACAGAACCGCGCGAAGGCGGTGTGCAGCGGCTGCCCCGTGCGGACGGAGTGCCTCGCGGACGCCCTGGACAACCGGGTGGAGTTCGGGGTCTGGGGCGGGATGACGGAGCGCGAGCGCCGGGCGCTGCTGCGCCGCCGCCCGACGGTCATCTCGTGGCGGAGGCTGCTGGAGACGGCCCGCACCGAGTACGAGGAGTCCCTCGCGACCGGAGTGATACTGACGGACTACGCCCAGGCGGGCTGAGTCCGGTCGGACCGGCCACACGCGCCGGAGCGGGTCCCCGGGGCCGGTCGCCCGGGCGGGCGCCCACGCCGCACCGCCTCGCGCCGCCCCACCGCCGTGCCCCTCCACCCCTGCGGGTCTGACGCCGTGGTCCCCCACCCCCGGCCGGCCCTACCAGGGGATGTCCTGCGCCCACGCCGGCCTGCGCTGCGCCGTCCTACGCGGCGCGTCTTACGCCACGCCGTCCTACGCCCTGCCGTTCTGTGCCGTGCCGTCCTACGCCGTGCCGCTGAGCCGGCCCCCGATGGCCCGCAGTCCGTCCAGGTCGTGCACGTCGCCCGGCAGCGCCGGGACCTCCACGATCGGCACGTCCGGGTAGACCGAGACGAAGCGGTCGCGGGTGCGTCGCTCCCGCCCCATGATCTGCATCCGCTCCGCGTGCAGCCGCAGCAGCCCGGCCGCGAGCAGCTCCGCCTCCGGCGAGGAGTGCTCCGAGCCGTTCTCCTCCAACGCCTCGGCCGCCGCCAGCGCCCGCTCCGCGGTGAGCTGCGGGGCGCCCGTGCCGTGCACCCGGTTGAGCACCAGCCCGGCCAGCGGCATCCGGTCCGCGGCGAGCCGGTCCACGAAGTACGCCGCCTCGCGCAGCGCGTCCCGTTCCGGTGCCGCCACCACCAGGAACGCCGTGCCCGGCGCCTTGAGCAGCTGGTACGTGCGGTCCGCGCGCTCGCGGAAGCCGCCGAACATCGAGTCCATCGCGCTCACGAAGGTCTGCACGTCGGTGAGCAGCTGGGCGCCGAAGATCTTGCCCAGGGTGCCGGTGAGCAGGCCCATTCCGGCGTTCAGGAAGCGCATCGCGCTGCGTCCGCCGACCTTGGCCGGCGCGGTCAGGATCCGGATCACCCGGCCGTCCAGGAACGATCCGAGCCGGTTGGGCGCGTCCAGGAAGTCCAGCGCCGAGCGGGAGGGCGGGGTGTCCACGACGATCAGGTCCCACTCCTCGGCGGCGCGCAGCTGCCCGAGCTTCTCCATCGCCATGTACTCCTGCGTGCCCGCGAAGCCGGCCGACAGGGACTGGTAGAACGGGTTCTCCATGATCGCCTTGGCCCGTTCGGGCTCGGCGTGGGCCAGCACGACCTCGTCGAAGGTCCGCTTCATGTCCAGCATCATGGCCTGGAGCTCCCCCTCGCCGGTCACCCCTTTGACCACCCGGGGGGTGTTGTCGAGCTCGGTCAGCCCCATCGACTGGGCGAGCCGGCGGGCCGGGTCGATCGTCAGCACCACGACCTTGCGGCCGCGTTCGGCGGCCCGCAGGCCGATCGCCGCGGCGGTGGTGGTCTTGCCGACCCCGCCGGAGCCGCAGCAGACCACGATCCTGGTCTTCGGGTCGTCGATCAGCTCGTCGACCGCGAGCCGCTTCCCGGTGCTCCGCACGCCGTTGGTGGTCATGCCGCCCCCTGCCGCTTCAGCTCGCCCGCCAGCCGGTACAGCCCGCCGAGGTCCACGCCCTCGCCCAGCAGCGGCAGTTCGTACGTCGGGATCCGCAGCTGCTGCAGGTCGGCGCGCTGGGCGCGCTCCAGCTCGACCCGCTCGGCGTGCTCCCTGGCCTGCTCCAGCAACGGGTCGATCAGCGGCTCCACCGCCGCCCGGACGGTCTCCGGCTTGCGCGAGCGGCCGCCGAGCCCGGCCTCGCCGAGCGCCAGGGCGACCTCCTCCCGGTGGTTGCCGTCCACCGCCGCCACCGCCGCCGCGTCCAGCACCGGCGGCCGGACCATGTTGACCATCACCCCGCCCACCGGGAGCTTCGCCTCGCGCAGCTCCGCGATGCCGTCGACCGTCTCCTGCACCGGCATCTCCTCCAGCAGGGTGACCAGGTGCACCGCGGTCTCCGGTGACTTGAGCACCCGCATCACGGCCTGCGCCTGGTTGTGTATCGGTCCGATCCGGGCCAGCCCGGCGACCTCGGCGTTGACGTTCAGGAAGCGGGTCAGCCGCCCGGTCGGCGGGGCGTCCATCACCACCGCGTCGTAGCGGCGCCGGCCGTCCTGGTCCTTGCGCCGGGTCGCCTCGCAGGCCTTGCCGGTGAGCAGGACGTCCCGGACACCGGGCGCGATGGTGGTGGCGAAGTCGACGAAGCCCACCTTCTGCAGGGCCTTGCCCGCCCGGCCGAGCTTGTAGAACATCTCCAGGTACTCCAGCAGCGCCTGCTCGGTGTCGATCGCCAGCGCGAACACCTCGCCGGAGCCGCCCCCCGCGGCGGGCAGCCCCAGCTGCCGGCGGGAGACCGAGGCGATCCGGCGCTCCTCGTACGGCAGCGCGGCGATGCCGAACAGCTCGGCGATGCCCTGCCGGCCCTCCACCTCGATCAGCAGCACCCGACCGCCGTCGGCGGCGAGTGCCAGTGCCAGCGCGGCGGCCAGCGTGGTCTTCCCGGTGCCGCCCTTGCCGCTGACCACGTGCAGTCGGACGCCCTCCCAGTCGGGGTCGCGCCGGTCCGCCTGGCCGGGGGTGCGTGCCACGCTCCGTCTCCGTCCGTCTCCGTCCTACGGGCGTCCCCTCCTGACGAGGGTGCCCCTCACCAGGGTGCCCTCTCGCGAGGGTAACCAGGGACCGCACCGGATGCCCGGAGCACCTGGGTCGCCAGGCCTGATCATGCCCTCTTTGTGCCCCGGCTCACACGCCGCCCGCCGCCGCGCGCCGATCGTCGCGGCGGCTCGTCTAGAGTCTGGCCATGACCAAGTGGGAATACATGACGGCGCCCCTGCTCGTGCACGCCACCAAGCAGATCCTGGACAACTTCGGCGAGGACGGCTGGGAGCTCGTCCAGGTCGTGCCCGGCCCGAACCCGGAGCAGCTGGTGGCCTACTTCAAGCGGGAGAAGAACGCATGAGTGCCGTCGAGTCGAAGCTCGCCGAGCTGGGCCTGACCCTGCCGCCGGTGGCGGCTCCGGTCGCCGCGTACGTGCCGGCCGTGCGGTCCGGCGAGTTCGTGTTCACCTCCGGCCAGCTGCCGGTCGTCGACGGCAAGCTGCTGAACACCGGCAAGGTCGGTGCCGAGGTGTCCCCCGAGGAGGCCAAGGAGCTCGCGCAGCGCTGCGCGCTGAACGCCCTGGCCGCCGTGAAGTCCGTGATCGGCGACCTCGACCGGATCGAGCAGGTCGTCAAGGTCGTCGGCTTCGTGGCCTCCGCCCCCGACTTCACCGGGCAGCCCGCCGTGGTCAACGGTGCCAGCGAGCTGCTCGGCCAGGTGCTGGGCGAGGCGGGCGTGCACGCCCGCAGTGCCGTCGGCGTCGCGGTGCTGCCGCTGGACGCCCCGGTCGAGGTCGAGATCCAGGTGCGCGTCAAGCAGGCCTGAACGTGATCACGGAGGCGGGCCAGGCCCTGGCCGACCCCGCCTCCGTGCGCTTAGCATCCGGGCATGGACCATCGAGCAACGACGCTCCCGATGCCGCCCGGCTGGCCCGCCCGGATCCGGGCGGTCGACTCCGGCGTGCTGACCCCGCCGGTGCCCAGGCCCGCGGCTACCGTCGTACTGCTGCGCGACGCCGCCGACGGGCCGGAGGCCTACCTGCTGCGCCGGCGCACCTCGATGGCCTTCGCGGCCGGGATGTACGCCTACCCGGGCGGCGGGGTGGACCCGCGGGACGCCGAGGTCGAGACCGGCTGGGCCGGTCCTCCGCCCGCGGAGTGGGCGCGTCGGCTCGGCGTGGACGAGCGGACGGCCCGGGCGGTGGTCTGCGCGGCCGTCCGCGAGACCTTCGAGGAGGCCGGCGTGCTGCTGGCCGGCCCGGACGCCGGGAGCGTCGCCGCGCCGCGCGACTGGTCCGCCGAGCGGGCCGCGCTGGAGGCGCACGAGCTGTCCTTCGCCGCGTTCCTCCGCGACCACGGCCTGGTGCTGCGCAGTGACCTGCTGGGCGGCTGGGCCCGCTGGATCACCCCGGAGTTCGAGGAACGCCGGTACGACACCTGGTTCTTCGTGGCGGCCCTGCCGGAGGGCCAGCGCGCGGCCCTGGAGGTCGGCGAGGCCGACCGGGTGGCCTGGCTGAGCCCGGCCGAGGCCGTCCGCGGCCACCGCGAGGGGCGGTTCGGCATGCTGCCGCCGACCGTCACGGTGCTGCGCGAGCTGTCGCGGGTGCGCACCGCCGCCGAGGCGCTGGCGGCGGCCGCCGAGCGCCGGCTGGAGCCGGTGCTGGGCCGGGCCGAGGTCCGCGGGGACCGCATGACGGTCCGCTGGCCGGGGTACGACGAGCTGACCATCGACGGCGAGTTCCCCGAGGACTCCTGAGACGACGCCCCACGGAAGACGATCACCCGCGGAAGACGCCCCCCGGGGAAGACTCCCCACCCGTGGAAGACGCCCCACCCGTGGAAGACGCCCCACCCGCACCCACCGCAGAGAGAGGACCGACGCCCGATGACCCACAACGAGGTGGCTCGCCGGACGGCACCCGAGATACCCGCCCGCCGTCTGATCCCCCGCACCCCGGCCTGCGACGACCAGGCGCCGTTCGGCGAGGTGGCGCAGCGCGCCCTCGTCCGGGCGCTGCCGCTGCGGGCCCTCCATCGCGACGTCGGGTGCGGCCGAACCGTCGAGGGGCATGCATGAGCGGTCTCCTGCCGGGTGACCCCGCCGCCGCCGTCGGCGGCGATGCCACCGCCCGGGCGCTGTGCGTGCTGGCGCCGAACCCGTCGCCGATGACGCTGGACGGCACCAACACGTGGCTGCTCTCCGAGCCCGGCTCGGACCTCGCGGTGGTGATCGACCCCGGCCCGCTGCACGAGGAGCACCTGCGCCGGGTGGTCGACCTGGCCGAGGAGCGCGGCAAGCGGATCGCGCTGACCCTGCTCACCCACGGCCACGCCGACCACTCCGAGGGCGCGGCCCGGTTCGCCGAACTCACCGGCACCGAGGTCCGGGCCCTGGACCCGGCGCACCGGCTGGGCTCCGAGGGCCTGGTCGGCGGCCAGCGACTGGACGTCGGCGGCCTGGACCTGCGGGTGGTGGCCACCCCCGGCCACACCTCGGACTCCCTGACCTTCCACCTGCCGGCGGACGGCTCGATCCTCACCGGCGACACCGTGCTGGGCCGCGGCACCACCATGGTCGCCCACCCCGACGGGCGGCTCGGCGACTACCTGGACTCGCTGCGCCGGCTGCACACGATGGCCTCGCAGCACGGCGTGCGGACGGTGCTGCCGGGCCACGGCCCGGTGCTCGCGGACGCGCTCGGCGCGGTCGACTACTACCTGGCCCACCGGGCCACCCGGCTCGCCCAGGTGGAGACCGCGGTCGAGGCGGGCTGCCGGACGGCCGCCGCGGTGGTGGCGCGGGTCTACGCCGACGTGGACCGGGCGCTCTGGCCGGCCGCGGAGCTGTCCGTCCGGGCCCAGCTGGACTACCTGGCGGAGCACGGGCTGATCCCGGACGCCGACTGACCCGGGCCGCCCCCGGGGGCGTGAACGCCGAAGGGCCCGTCCGTGCGGACGGGCCCTTCGACCGTGGTGCGCGGTGCGGCCGCGCGGCGCGTCAGCGCGAGCGGCGGGAGAGCCGCTCGACGTCCAGCAGGACCACCGCGCGCGCCTCCAGCTTCAGCCAGCCGCGGCCGGCGAAGTCGGCGAGCGCCTTGTTGACCGTCTCGCGGGAGGCGCCGACCAGCTGGGCCAGCTCCTCCTGGGTGAGGTCGTGGGCGACGTGGATGCCCTCCTCGGACTGCACGCCGAAGCGGCGGGAGAGGTCCAGCAGGGCCTTGGCGACGCGGCCGGGCACGTCGGAGAAGACCAGGTCGGACATCACGTCGTTGGTCCGGCGCAGGCGGCGGGCGATGGCCCGCAGCAGCGCGATGGAGACCTCGGGGCGGGCGTGCAGCCAGGGCTGCAGGTCGCCGTGGCCCAGACCGAGCAGCTTGACCTCGGTCAGCGCGCTGGCGGTCGCGGTGCGCGGGCCCGGGTCGAACAGCGACAGCTCGCCGATCATCTCGCTGGGGCCGAGGACGGCCAGCATGTTCTCGCGGCCGTCCGGGGAGGCGCGGTGCAGCTTGACCTTGCCCTCCGCGACGACGTAGAGCCGGTCGCCCGGGTCGCCCTCGTGGAACAGCGACTCACCACGGGCGAGGGTGACCTCGGTCATGGAAGCGCGCAGCTCGCCGGCCTGTTCGTCGTCGAGTGCCGCGAAGAGTGCGGCGCGCCGCAGAACGTCGTCCACGTGCTTCCTCCTTCTCGGCCGTCCGGCGGGTGGGCCGTCCGGCGCAAGTTCCGTTCAGTGTTCTGCATCACCAAGCATGGCGCATGTCGCTCCGATCATATGAGGAGGGGGTGTGCCGAGGTGTGCCGTGCGGGGCCATTCGTACCGGCGGGTCATCGGGCGGGGCGGTCGCCGGGCGCCCCCGGACAGGCCCTACTCGAACGCCTGGCCGTCCCGGTCGAACAGGGAATCGCCGACCGCCGTACGGGCGTGGACGACGGCGTGTCCCGCGCGGTGCGCGCTGGTCAGGCCCGCCGTGCGCAGGGCGGTGAGGTGCTGCGACACCCCGGCCGGGGACAGTCCGGTGCGGTGGGCCAGCTCGGTGGTGGACCCGGGGGAGTCCAGCTCGGCCAGCAGCCGGGCGCGGGAGCGGCCGAGGACGCCGCCCAGCGCGTCGATCCGGTCCGCGGCGCCCGGGCGGCGCTCCCACAGGGTGGCCGTGCCGCGCGCCGGGTAGATCAGCTGCGGCGGATCGGGCGGCAGCACCCGGGTGAGCACCCTCGGCCAGGCGAAGGCCGAGGGCAGGAGCAGCAGCCCGGCCCCGGCGGTCAGCCGGGTGACCGCGCAGTGCCGCTGCTCCAGCCGCAGCGCGGAGCCGTCCCAGCGGACGGTGTCGTGCAGCCCGTCCAGCATCCGCGCGGTGCCGTGCTCGGCGGCCTGCCGGGAGCGGTGCAGGACGTCCGCGGCGAGCAGCGCGCGGATCCGGGCCCAGTACGGGGCGAGCGCCGGCTCCCAGTACGCCCGCAGGTCGGCGGCCAGCCGGGGCAGCTGCCCGGCCGGGTCGCGGTACAGCGGCTCCAGGACGGTCGGCAGCCGGCCGCCGGCCTCGGCGGCCAGGATGTCGAGGTCGGCCCGGACCTGCTCGGCGCCGGTCGCGGTGATCGCGGCCAGCTCCTCGGCGAGGGTCGGGGCGAAGCCGGCCGGGGCGGGGTTGAGGAAGTCCGGCAGGTGACCGGTGGGCGGCACCAGGGCGGTCAGCCGCTCCAGGGCCGGCCCGGCGGCGGCCAGCCGCTCGCGGACCTGCCCGGCCCAGGGCCGGTGCAGCGCCGGGACGGGGGAGTGGGCCAGGGCGCGCAGGCTGGTCACCACCTCCTGCATCGGCGAGAGGGCGAACCGGGTCAGCGCCAAGTCCTGGGTGGAGAAGCTCAGTTCGGTCCGCATCCGGCCCCCTTCGCGGAAGATTCGGCCTCAGCTTAATCACTGGTGGGTCCGCGGACCGGGGCGCAGGATGCCTGCGTTCCCCCCGATCCGTACGAAAGCCGGTGACACCCATGTCCACCACCCCCGAGTCCCGTGCGCGGGCGCTGCGGCTGCGTGAGCTGGTCGCGGACGGCGTGCTCGTCCTGCCCAACGCCTGGGACGCGGGCAGCGCGGCCGTGATCGCCTCGGCCGGCGCCCCGGCGGTCGCCACCACCAGCGGCGGCGTCTCCTGGTCGCTCGGGCACGGGGACGGCCAGCGGCTCGACCGGGCGGCGGCGGTCGAGGCGGCCCGCCGGATCGTCGCGGCGGTGGACGTGCCGGTCACCGTCGACGCCGAGGGCGGCTACGGGCCGCTGCCCGCCGATGTGGCCGGGACGGTGACCGCCCTGGTCGGCGTCGGCGCGGCCGGCGTCAACCTGGAGGACTCCCAGGCCGTCGGCGGTCCGCTGTTCCCGGTGGCCGAGCAGGCCGAGCGGCTGCGCGCGGCCCGTACCGCGGCGGACGCGGCCGGGCTGCCCGAGCTGGTGGTCAACGCCCGCACCGATGTCGTCCTGTTCGGGCTGGGCGGGCTGGACGAGGTCCTGGTCCGGGCCGAGGCCTACGCCGAGGCGGGTGCCGACGGCCTGTTCGTCCCCGGACTGCTGGACCTCGACGCCCTCACCGAGCTGTGCAAGCGCTCGGCGCTGCCGGTCAACGCGATGGCCGTCCCCGGCGGGCCGACCGTCGCCGAACTCGCCGCCACGGGGGTGCGGCGGATCAGCGTCGGCACCGGCCTCGCCCAGCTCGCGTACACGGCCGCCCGCCGCGCCGCCGCCGAGCTGCTCGGCCGCGGGACGCTGACGGAGCTCGACGGGGCGCTCGGCTACGGCGAGCTGGACGGGCTGTACCGGGGCTGACCGGGCAGCGGGCGATGCTCCTCACCGGGGCTGACCGGGCCGCGGGGGTGATGCTCTCGGGGCGTGTCCGAGCATTCGCGTCGCGCGCCCGGCGGGACCGATCGGACACGCCTGATGGCTGTCAGCCCTGGAAGCCCGCCTCGGCCAGGGCCCGCTCGATCCGGTCGCGGTGCTCCGCCTCCCAGGCGTCCAGGCTCTGGGCGGCCTCCTTGGCCAGCTTCGCCCGGGCCGCCTCCAGCACCCGGTCCCGCTCGGCGGCGGGCACCACCACGACGCCCTCCTCGTCGGCCACCACGGTGTCGCCGGCCGCCACCAGCACGCCGGCGCAGCGCACCGGGGCGCCGTGCGTGCCCAGCGCCTTCTTCGCCCCGGGGATCGGGATCACCCCGCGGGCGAAGACCGGGAAGCCCAGCTCCCGCACCTCCCCGAGGTCCCGGATCAGGCCGTCGGCCACGAAGGCCGCCACCCCCCGGCGCTGCGCCACGGCGCACACGTTGCCGCCGGCCAGCGCGTAGTCCAGGTCACCGGACTCGACCACGATCACCGAACCGGGCTCGGCCCGGTGGATCGCGGCGTGCAGCATCAGGTTGTCGCCGGGCGGGCACTGCACGGTGAACGCCGGGCCGGCCACCCGGGGCATCCCGGCCCAGAGCGGGCGCAGTCCGGTGTCCATGACCTGCGCCCGGCCCAGGACGTCGGCCAGGGTGGTGGTGGGAATGTCCGTGAAGTCCGTGTCCATGCTTCCTCGTTCTCCGTTCCTCCGTTCCCGGAAGACTAGGACTCGCCCCCGGCCGGCCCGAACCGGGGGCTCAGGCGAAGAACTTCACCAGCTCCGGGACGAGCGCCTCGGCCGCGACGTCGTGGGTCTGGTCCGCCAGCGTCCGGTACTCGGCGCCCGGCACGGCCGCGGCCACCGCGGCGGACGGCGCCCGCAGCAGCTCCGGGCTGGCGCCGCCGTCCAGTACCAGGGTCGGCACGGCGATCCCGGCCAGCAGATCGACCGGCACGGGCGCGCCGGTCCGCCCGCCGAGCGCCGCCGCGTCGTACGCCAGGCTCGGCGCGACCGCCTCGAACAGCGGCCACACCGGGGCGGCGCGCATCCCCTCCACCGCCTCCGCGGGCATCCCGACGAAGGTCATGAAGGCCGCGACGGCGTCCCCGCGACGTCCTTCGGCGAGCGCCGCCTCCAACGCGGCGACGTACCCGACGAACCGGGCGCGCTGCCCGTCCTCGGTGCTGTACGGCGGCTCGTAGACGGCGAGCCGGCCGATGTCGGTGCCCGCGGCGGCGGCCCGCAGCGCCAGCGCGGCGCCCGAGGAGATGCCGAAGACGGCGGCGGAACCCCCGGCGGCCGCGATCACGGCGGCCAGGTCCTCGATCTCGCGCTCCACCGCGAACGGCGCGGTGTCCCCGCTGCCGCCGCGACCGCGCCGGTCGTAGGCCCACACGGTGTGGTGCGCCGAGAGCTGCTCGGCGATCGCGACGCCCGGGTCGAAGGCGCGGTGGGTGATCGCCCCGTCCACCAGGACGACCGCCGGGCCGGAGCCGGTGACGGTGCAGGCGAGGGTGGTGCCGTCGGTGGAGACCACGGTGCTCATGGGAGTTCCTTCTGTCGTCGGTCGAGCCGGTCACAGGGGTAGACCGGCGCCCGCCGCGGAACTCATCGCTCCCGTCACGGATTTTTTCCACGGCCCTGCCCGTGGATCATCCACGTTTCCGCCGCTGGGCCGTGACCTCCGCCCGCTCGAACCGGATCATGGAGCGCGAGGAGCCGCGACGACCAGGGGAGAGCGTGGACGTGGGAACGGATCCGAAACACCGCCGTACCGCCTCGTGGCGCCGGACCGCCGTCGTATTCCCGGTGCTCTGCGGAATTCTGCTCGGTGCGGCCCGGCCCGGTTCGGCTGCCCCGCGGGAGGATTCCGCGACGGCCGGACCGGCGCGGGAGCCGTCCGTCGCGGTCCCGTACAAGGCCGCGGAACTGTGGCAGCGCGGAATCACCGGGAAAGGCGTGACCGTCGGCGTCCTGGTTTCCTACGGCGACCCCGGGCTGGCGGAATTCATCGAGCAGTACGACCGGGCCTATGGATTGCCGGCAGCGGACATCCGGACGTACGAGCCGCTGGGGAAGGCGCCGTCCTGCACGGACCCGGGCGTGAACGCCGAGCACTGCCGCGCTTGGCAGCAGGAGACCAGGACGGACGTGGCGATGGTCCACTCGCTGGCGCCGGAGGCCCGGATCGCGGTGACGGCGATCCCGGTCGACGAGACCCAAGGCGAGACCGGGATGCCGGAGATGATGGCGGCCCTCGACTTCCTCACCGGACAGGGCATCGCCGACGTGGTCTCGATGAGCTTCGGGACGCCTGAGCGGAACTTCGCCGACCCACGGTCGATCCACCGCCTCGGGCGGGCCTTCGCCCGGGCCGAGCGGGCCGGGGTCACGCTGGTGGCGTCCTCCGGGGACCACGGGCCGACCGGGCCGCTGCGGGACGGTTCGGGCCGCACGCACGACCGACGGGTGGTGGCCTGGCCGGCCTCCGACCCGCGGGTGACGGCGGTCGGCGCGGGGCGGCAGCCGGCGGATCGGCCCGCACGGCGAACTCTGGGCTCTGCCCGAGTACCGCGCCGTCTTCCGACCCGAGGCGTCCGCCGGGGACGACCCGCCGGCCGCCGACGATCCGTCCGTCGACCGCGAGCCCCCCGCCCGGCCCCGGCCCGCCGCCGCCCGCACCAGGTCCGCGGAGGTGGGCACATGACCGCCTCCCGCGAGGTCTCCCTGCGTACCGGACTCCTCGCCCCGCTCCGCCGAAACCCGCGCGTGGTCGCCCAGTTGGCGCTGTGGTCGGCGGTCGAGGCGCTGCCCGGCTTCGCGGCCGGCCGTCTGGTGGCCGGTTCGGTCGACTCCGGCTTCAGCGCCGGACGCCCGGCGGTCGGCATGGCCTACCTGGCCCTGCTCGGCGCAGCCGTTTTCATCGGCGCGTGGGCGACTCGCCAGGTCTACCCGCGACTGGCGGTCCTGGTGGAGCCGCTGCGGGACGACCTGGTCCGCCGGGTGGTCACCGGCGGGCTGCACGCGGCGCGGACGGCCCCGGGCCGGCCCGATACCTCGGGCGTCGCCCGGCTGACCCAGCAGGTGGAGATCGTCCGCGAGGCCTACGCCGGGATCACCATGGTCGTCCGCAGGTTCGTCTTCAGCGTCGGCGGCGCCCTGCTCGGCATGTGCTTCCTGGAGCCGCTGGTGCTGGTCGTGGTCCTGCCGCCGCTGCTCGCCGCAGTGGGCCTGCTGGCGCTGATGCTCCGCCGAACCACCGACAGCCAGCGCGAGCTGCTGCTCGCGGACGAGCGGCTCGCCGCCGAGGCGGGCGCCGTCATCGGCGGTCTTCGCGACGTGACCGCGGCCGGCGCCGAGCGCTGGACCGGCGACCGGCTCTCGGCGGCGGTCGAGCGGCAGGCCCGCGCGGCCCAGCGGGTCGCCCGGCTGACCGCGGGCCGGACCTTCGTGTTGGCCGTCGGTGGTTGGCTTCCGCTGGTCCTGCTGCTGTCGGCGGCCTCCTGGCTGACCGGCCGGGGCGTGACCACCGGCGCGCTGCTCGGCTCCGTCACCTACATCGTGCAGGGGCTCCAACCCGCCCTGCAGACCTTGGTTCAGGGCCTCGGTGGCAGCGGCGTACGGCTGGCGGTCACCCTGCGGCGCATCCTGGAGTCCGCGCCTCCTGGGCCCGCCGTCCCGACGCCCGCCGTCCCGACGCCCGCCGTCCCGCCCGGACCGCGGCCGCCCGGCCCGTACGGCGTCGAGCTCAGCGGAGTCGGCTTCGCCTACGGCCCCGGCTCCGAGCCGGTGGTCCGCGACCTCGACCTGACGATCGCCGCGGGGGAGCATTTGGTGGTGGTCGGGCCCAGTGGGATCGGCAAGTCGACCCTGGCCGGGCTGGTCACCGGACTGCTCCGGCCGACGTCCGGGCAGGTGTGTCTGGGGGGACGTCCGCTGCCCGAGGACCCCGCCGAACTCGCGCGGCACCGCGTCCTGATCCCGCAGGAGGCCTACGTCTTCACCGGCACCCTGGACGAGAACCTGCGCTACCTCAACCCCGAGGTCGGCCCCGAGCAGGTGGACCGGGCGGTGGCCGCCATCGGCCTGGAGGCGCTCGTCGAGCGGCTCGGCGGCTACCGGGCGCAGGTCGTTCCGGCGGAGCTCTCGGCGGGGGAGCGCCAGCAGATCGCGCTGGCCCGCGCTTACCTGTCCCCGGCCGCCCTGGTCGTCCTGGACGAGGCGACCTGCCATCTGGACCCGGCCACCGAGGCCCGGGCCGAGGAGGCGTTCGTCCGCCGCCCGGGCTCCCTCCTGGTGATCGCCCACCGGATGAGCTCGGCGCTGCGGGCCGACCGGGTCCTGGTGATGGACGGGACCAACGCCGTCGCGGGCAGCCACGAGGAGCTGCTGACGCGTTCCGGCCTGTACCGCGACCTCACCGGCCACTGGCGGCGCCCCGCGGGAGCCCGCTGATGCGGTGGGGCGCACGCGGGCGGCCCCCGGGTCGCCCGCGGCTCGTCAGGGCCTGGGCCCGACCGACAGCCAGCCCATCTCCTCGGCGATCCGAATCGCGTCCACTCGGCTGCGTCCGCCGGTCTTGGACACTGCGGCCGCCAGGTGGTTGCGGGCGGTGCCCGACGAGATGAACAGCCGGGTGGCGATCTCGGTGACGGAGGCGCCCTCCGCGGCGAGCCGCAGGGTGTCCAGTTCCCTGGGCGTCAGCGGGTTCTCGCGGGCCCCCAGCGCGGCCACGGCCAGCTCCGGGTCGATGGCGCGCTCGCCGGCGGCCACCTTCCGGATCGCGGCGGCCAGCTCCTCCGCCGGGGCGTCCTTGCCGAGGAAGCCGAGCACGTGGGCGGAGAGCGCGCTGCGCAGGTGCGCGGGCCGTGCCAGCCCGGTGAGCACCAGGGTGCCGCACTCGGGGAGCTTCTCGTGCAGTTCTGCCGCCGCCCGCAGGCCGTCCAGCCCGGGCATGTCGATGTCGAGCACCGCGACGTCCGGCCGCACCTCCAGCGCGGTGGGCACCACAAGGTCCCCGCGGTCCACGTCGGCGACGACCTCCAGGTCGTCCTCGTACGCGAGGAGCGCCATCAACGCACTGCGCACCATGCTCATGTCCTCGGCCAACAGGACCCTGATCACCAGCACTCCCCCTGTCAGGTAACCGCCACACCCAGGTCACGCCAGGCTTCATTAGACAACACCCCCTGGCCGAGCCCGCTTCAGCGCTTGATCGCCCCCAACCGGTGGTCCGGTCGGCGTAGCCTTCGTGCATGGCAGAGAGCAAGGTCCGGAAAGCGGCGGCGCCGAAGGCCGAACCGGCGGCGGAGCAGGCGGCGGTGAAGAAGCCGGCGGTGAAGGCCGCCGCGAAGCCCGCAGTGAAGAGGGCCGCGGAGAAGCCCGCGGTGAAGCCCGCCGCGAAGCCGAGGAAGCCCGAGTCGCACCTGGCGATGGTGCGGCGGGCCCGGCGGATCAACCGCGAGTTGGCGGAGCTGTACCCGTACGCGCATCCGGAGTTGGACTTCGAGAACCCCTTCCAGCTGCTGGTGGCCACCGTGCTGTCGGCGCAGACCACCGACCTGCGGGTGAACCAGACGACTCCGGCGCTGTTCGCCAGGTACCCGACGCCGGAGGACATGGCGGCGGCGAACCCGGAGGAGCTGGAGGAGATCATCCGCCCGACCGGCTTCTTCCGGAACAAGGCGAAGGCGCTGATCGGCCTCTCGGCCGCGCTGCGCGACGAGTTCGGCGGCGAGGTCCCGGGCCGCCTGGCCGATCTGGTGACCTTGCCGGGCGTCGGCCGCAAGACCGCCAACGTCGTCCTGGGCAACGCCTTCGGGGTGCCGGGGATCACCGTCGACACCCACTTCGGCCGGTTGGCCCGCCGGTTCGGCTGGACCACCGAGGAGGACCCGGTGAAGGTCGAGGCGGCGGTCGCCGAGATCTTCCCGAAGTCGGAGTGGACGATGCTGTCGCACCGGGTGGTCTTCCACGGCCGCCGGATCTGCCACTCCCAGAAGCCCGCCTGCGGCGCCTGCCCGATCGCGCCGCTCTGCCCCGCGTACGGCGAGGGCGTGACCGACCCCGAGAAGGCGCGCAAGCTGCTCAAGTACGAGATGGGCGGGCAGCCCGGGCAGCGGCTGAAGCCCCCGGCGGACTTCCCCGGCGAGGCGGCGGCCCGCGCGGACGCCGACGCCCACCACGGGCGGGTCGCGGACCTGGCGGTGGCGGAGTGATCGCCCGGGGCATCGAGCGCGAGTCCCTGCCGGCCTGGCTGGAGCCGGTGCGGGAGGCGGCCGAGCGGGTGCTGCCGGAGCAGCTGAGCCGCTTCCTGCCGCCGCCCGACGGCGGCCGGGCGGCGGCCGTGCTGATGCTCTTCGGCGAGGGCCCGCAGGGGCCGGACCTGCTGCTGATCGAGCGGGCCCGCTCGCTGCGCTCGCACGCCGGCCAGCCGTCCTTCCCGGGCGGTGCGCTGGACCCGGAGGACGGCGATCCGGACGGCTCCGGCCCGATCGCGGCGGCGCTGCGCGAGGCCTGGGAGGAGACCGGCCTGGACCCGACGGGGGTGCAGGTGTTCGCGGAGCTGCCGCGGCTGTACATCCCGGTGAGCCGCTTCGTGGTGACCCCGGTGCTCGGCTGGTGGCGCGAGGAGTCTCCGGTGCGCCCGGTGGACCAGGGCGAGACCGGCGCGGTGTTCCGGGTGCCGATCGCCGACCTGGCGGACCCGGCGAACCGGGTGCGGCTGCGCCACCCGTCCGGGCACGTCGGTCCGGCCTTCGCGGTCGCCGGGCGGCTGGTCTGGGGCTTCACCGCGGGGGTGATCGACCGGGTGCTGCATCACAGCGGCCTGGAGCTGCCGTGGGACCCGTCCCGGATCGTCGACCTCTCGGACGACGCGCTGGCGCTGGTCCAGGGCGACCTCGAACACTCCCGCGCGCTGCCGGGCGGCGACGCCGGCGCCCCGTGACCGGCCGTCGGCCCGCCCGGCTGCCGGGGCGTGGGAGGGTGTCGGAGTGAACGTCCTGGATGTCCTGCTGATCGCCGCTGCCGTGGGATTCGCCGTGTCGGGCTACCGGCAGGGCTTCGTCGTCGGCGTCCTGTCGCTGGTCGGCTTCCTCGGCGGCGGTCTGGTCGCCGTCGAACTGCTGCCGCTCCTGCTCGACCACCTGAGCCCCGGCACCACGGCCTCGGTGGTGGCCGTCGTGGTCGTGATCGTCTTCGCGGCGATCGGCCAGGCGGTCACCGCGCACTTCGGCTGGAAGCTGCGCGGCCACATCGACCGCCGCCCGGCCCGGGTGCTGGACGCGGCCGGCGGCGCGGTGGTGAACGTGGTCTCGATGCTGCTGGTGGCCTGGCTGATCGGCTCGGCGCTGGCCGGGGCCTCGCTGCCGACGGTCTCCAAGCAGGTCCGCTCCTCGGCGATCCTCGGCGGTGTGCAGGACGCACTGCCCTCGGACGCGCCGAACTGGTTCTCCGACTTCTCCAAGGTGCTCGCCCGCAACGGCTTCCCCCAGGTCTTCAACCCCTTCGAGCACGAGCCGATCACCCAGGTCGACACCCCGGACCCGGCGCTGGCCGCCAGCCCGGCGGTGGCCCGGGCCAAGCAGAGCCTGGTCAAGGTGGTCGGCACCGCGACCTCCTGCGGCAAGACCCTGGAGGGCAGCGGCTTCGTCTTCGCCCCGCACCGGGTGATGACCAACGCCCACGTGGTCGGCGGGGTGAGCGAGCCGACCGTGCAGATCGGCGGCGTCGGCCAGCTGTACGACGCGACGGTGGTCCGCTACGACTGGCAGCGCGACATCGCCGTCCTGGACGTGCCCAAGCTGAACGCGCCCGCGCTGACCTTCGCGGGCGAGGCGAAGACCAACGACAGCGCGATCGTGGCCGGCTTCCCGGAGAACGGCGCCTTCAACGTCCAGCCGGCCCGCATCCGCGGCCGGATCCAGGCCAACGGCCCGGACATCTACCACCGCGGACAGGTGGTGCGCGACGTCTACTCGGTGCGCTCGGTGGTCCGCCAGGGCAACAGCGGCGGCCCGCTGCTCACCCCGGACGGCCAGGTGTACGGCGTGGTCTTCGCCAAGTCGCTGGACAGCGCCGACACCGGCTACGTGCTGACCGCGGCCGAGGTGCGCGAGGACGTCCAGCAGGGCAGTACGGCGACCGCGCGGGTGGACACCCAGGGCTGCGCGCTCTGAGCGAGGGCGCCCCGGCGCGCTTCGGGGGTGCACCGGCGCCCTCCGCCGCGGACACCCCGGCGCGCTTCGGGGGTGCACCGGCGCATTTCGCCCCGGGCACTCCGGCGCAGCACCCCGGTGGCACCCCGGCGCGCTGCGCCGGAGACGCTCCGGGCGAGATCCGTCGTACCGTCAGCCCGCCCTGGTAGCCTCGGCCGCGCTCACCCGTTCGGCTCAACCGGGCGCCGTCCCGGAGTGGGCCCGACGGGAGGTCGTGGCAGTCCGATGATGGGTCATTCGCACGCGGTGAGCGGGGCGATGCTGTACGCGGCGTCGGCCCCCTTCCTGCCCCCGCTGCTGCTGCACACCACGCTGCAGCCGGCGGACATACTGATGGGCACGGTGCTGTGCGCGGGCGCGGCCCTGCTGCCGGACCTCGACCACCACGACGGCTCGATCGCCAACTTCCTGGGCCCGCTCTCCAAGGCGCTCTGCCGCGTAGTGGCGTGGGCCTCCGGCGGTCACCGGCACGCGACCCACTCGCTGCTGTTCGTCGCGCTGATGGGCGCCGGCACCTGGGCGGGCGTCACCTTCCTGGGTCGCGGCTTCACGCTCGGGCTGACCTTCTTCCTGCTGGCGCTGGCGATCCGGGCGCTGCGGCTGTGCCCGCCCGGCGACGGCCCGCAGACCTGGATCACCATCGTCGGGCTGTCCGCGCTGGGCACCTTCGGGATGAACACCTGGATGCCCAACTCGCCCGGCTGGCTGCCGTACGCGGTGGCGCTGGGCACGCTGGCGCACCTGCTGGGCGACTGCCTGACCAAGAAGGGCGCGCCGCTGCTCTGGCCGCACAAGGAACGCTACGAGGTCGTGCTGATCAAGCGCAGCGGGAACAGCGTCGAGACCAAGGTGCTGGTGCCGATCATGTCGGTGGCGACCTTCGTCCTGCTGTGGTTCACCGCGCTGTCGCCGATCACCAACTGAGCGGCGCGCCGGGCGGCCGCCGGCCGACCGGCCGGCACCATCGGACACCCGCGGCGCGAGGCCTCAGGTCTCGCGCCGCAGTCGCGCGCCCACCCAGCGGGCGCGCCGGCCGAGGATGCGGGGGATGCCGAGCTGCCGCCGCTCCGCGTGCTGACGGCCGTCGAGGCCGTCGAAGCCGAGGTCGTCCGCCCGGTCGGGGCGGTGGGCGGAACGTTGCGGGCTGTTCTGGCGTCGGCCGCGCGGGGCGGCGCCGCGATCGGGCATCCAACTCATACCGGTATGGATGCCCCTGGGCCGGTGGAGGTAACCGCCCCGGGGTGTGTCGATCTTGTCCTATGCGCTTGTCATATGAGCGCATCGTGACGGCACTTGGGCCCGACGACCCTTCCGTGCACCGCCCGCCCCGACCTCCCAGGTCAGTCCTTGTGCCGCCCGATCCAGTCCAGCAGCTCGGCGGTGAACTCCTCCGGCGCCTCCTCGTGCGGGAAGTGCCCCACCCCCGGCAGCAGCCGCCAGCGGTACGGCGCCGCCACGTACTCGCCGCCGCCGAGCGCGGTGTGCGCCAGCAGCACCGGGTCCGCTGCCCCCTGGACGTGCAGGGTCGGTGCGGTGATCGGCTTCTTCATCCGCCGGGCGAACTGGATGCCGTCCGGCCGGGCCATCGACCGCATCAGCCAACGGTACGGCTCGATCGAGCAGTGCGCGGTGCTGGGGATCTGGATCGCCTGCCGGTACGCGTGCACCGCGGCCTCGTCCAGGCCGTTCGGTCCGGTCCAGGAGCTCAGGTAGCGGCCGACCAGCTCGGCGTCGTCGGCCACCAGCCGGCGTTCCGGTATCCACGGCCGCTGGAACCCCAGCACGTGCTCGAAGGCGGTGAACTGCTTGCGGTCGGTCAGCAGCGCCCGGCGCAGGTCCCTCGGGTGCGCGGCGGAGACCACGGTCAGGCTCTGGATGACGGACGGCCGCATCACCGCCGCCACCCAGGCCAGGGTGCCGCCGGAGGCGTGCCCGACCAGGTGCGCCCGGCGCTCGCCGAGCGAGCGGATCACCCCGGTGATGTCCAGCGCGAGGTTGCCCGGGTCGTACCCGCGCGGGGTGCGGTCGCTGCCGCCGATGCCGCGCAGGTCGAGCGCCACGGCCCGGTAGCCGGCCTCGGCGAGCGCGGTCAGCTGGTGGCGCCAGGCCCACCAGTACTCGGGCCAGCCGTGCACCAGCAGCACCAGCGGGCCCGAGCCCAGCTCGGCGATGTGGAAGCGGGCGCCGTTGGCCGCGAGGTCCCGGTGCGTCCACGGACCGGCCTGCCGGATGCTCCACGCCTCGGCCTGCGCCGCCGGCGCGGCGGCACCCGAGGCCGTCTCGGCGGGCTCCCGGACGGCGGCCGGGCCGTCGCCCTCGGGGACGGCGCCGGGGGTGGAGTCGGGTCCGGATGCGGCGGACGGCTGCGCGGGCACGGGCTTCTGGTCGAGCGGCATACCGAGAGCGTGTCACATCCGCGCGCCGGACACGTGCCCGGCACTCACTGTCGGTGGGTCCGCCCGCGGGTCCGTTGACGCCTCCGTCGACCCGCCCGCCGGGGTGTCCGGCCGCAGCTCCGTCGACCGGATCCGGTTACGGGATGCGGCCCAGGGCCCGGTCGATCTCCTCCTTGGTGGCCGGCCGCGGCCGGGCGTTCTTCAGCACGTCGGCGGTCTTCTGGGCGCCCTCGATGGTGCGGCGCGGCGGCTCGATCTTCTTGAACGAGCGGTACGCCAGGATCCCGAGCAGCGCCGCGAGCACCAGGTAGGCGCCCGCCACGATGAGGAAGGACCAGCCCAGGGACAGACCCAGCGCGTGGATGCCGAAGGCCGCGGCGGCGCTCAGCATCGGGATCGAGAACAGCGCCACCACGCCGGCGACCGTCAGCGAGACGCCGCCGGACACGCCGCGCTTGACGTCCGCCCTGATCTCGGCCTTGGCGAGCGCGATCTCGTCGTGGACGAGCGCGGACAGGTCGGCGGTGGCCGCCGCGAACAGCTGCCCCACCGAACGCTCGCCCTCGTAGGGCGCCCGGCCGTTGCTGGACGGGTCTGCGGCTCCTGCGGGCATCAGCGGTTCTCCTCTGCGGCTGTGCGGCGTGACGCCACCGCGGATCCGCGGTTCCGGGGGCCGGTGGGGGTCCGGAGGCGTCAGTGGATTGTCGACAGCTCAGAATCATGCCCCTACCGGTCAGTCGCACACCACTCCGGGGCCCCGCAGGAGGGACGTGTCCCGCCCGCGGACGGCCTCGGGGCTGCCGGAGGGAGCTGCCGGAGGGGCCTGCGGGATGGACCTGCGAGGGGCCCTCCCGGACGGGCCGCCCGATGGACGGACGTCCCTGACGGACGCCGGAAAGGCCGTCAGCGGCCCGTTCCGGCCCCGCCCGTCCCGGCACCGCCGGCCCCGCCCGTCCCGGCACCGCCCGTGCCGGGCCCACTGTCCCGGGCCCGCTCCGAGGCCCGCGCCCGCCAGGCCGGGTCGTCCTGCTGGTAGACGTCCGGAACGCCGTCCCCGTCCACGTCCCGGTCCTCCTCCTCGCACAGCGCGCGGTAGTGCCGGTTGCGCAGCTTCAGCAGCACGGTGGCGACCACCGCGCAGAGCAGCGAACCGACCAGCACGGCCGTCTTGGCCCGGGTGGCGAGCGCCGGGTCGTCCGGGAAGGCCAGCTCGCTGATGAGCAGCGAGACGGTGAAGCCGATGCCCGCGAGCACCGAGAGGGCGACCATGTCTGCCCACCTGAGCTGCGGGTTGAGCTCGGCCCTGGTGAACCTGGCGGCCAGCCAGGTACCGCCGAACACCCCCACCGACTTGCCGACCAGCAGGCCGACCACGATGCCGATCGGGAGGGCCTGGGTGAACACCTCGCGCAGCGCCGCGCCGGAGATCGTCACCCCGGCGGAGAACAGCGCGAACACCGGGACGGCCAGCCCGGCCGAGAGCGGGCGGACCAGATGCTCGATGTGCTCGCCGGGCGACTGCCGTTCGTCGCCCTCCCGGTGGCAGCGCAGCATCAGGCCCATCGCGACGCCGGCCACCGTGGCGTGGACACCGCTCTCGTGCATCAGGGCCCAGGTCACCAGGGCCAGCGGGACGAACAGGTACCAGCCGTGCACCCCGCGCCGGTGCAGGAACCAGAACAGCACCAGCCCGGCGACGGCCAGCCCGAGCGCCCAGAACTTGATGCCGGAGCTGTAGAAGACCGCGATGATCAGGATCGCGATCAGGTCGTCGACGACGGCCAGGGTCAGCAGGAAGGCGCGCAGCGCCGAGGGCAGGTGGGAGCCGACCACGGCCAGCACGCCGAGGGCGAAGGCGATGTCGGTCGCGGTCGGGATCGCCCAGCCGCCGGGGTGCCCGCCGCTGCCGGAGTTCACCACGGCGAACAGCACGGCGGGCAGCACGACGCCGCAGACGGCGGCGATGACCGGCAGCACCGCCGCGCTCGGGGTGCGCAGCTCGCCGGCCACGAACTCGCGCTTGAGCTCGATCCCGGCGACGAAGAAGAAGATCGTCAGCAGCCCGTCCGTGGCCCAGGTGGCCAGCGAGAGGTTCAGGTGCAGCGGGGCGGAGGGGCCGACCGTGTGGTCGAGCACGCTCGTGTACGCGTCCGGCCAGACGTTGGCCCAGATCAGGGCGATGACGGCGGCACCCAGCAGCAGCACGCCGCCGACGGTCTCGGTGCGCAGGGCGTCGGTGAGGAAGGTGCGCTCGGGCAGTGACAGCCGGCCGAGGAACTGCCGGCGGCTGGTCGTCGGCTCGTGGACGGGCGGCTGGTCGGTCACGGGCGACCTCCTGGGGCTGGGAGCGGCAACGGATGCACGGGTGGTGCAGTTGCCGACCAGACTTCCCGGCGCGCCCTGTGACGCCCGGATCCCCGGGAGGGGATCTTGATGCGTCCTTAACAGTCTAACGGGAGGGTGGGCGACATCCGGATTGTCCTGTTAAAGGACTTAAGCCCTGCGGACCGGTTCTGCACCCTGGAGAAGGAGCCCTCCGGCACCCGAATGGCCCGGGCCGCATGCAGGTGGGTGAACGCGTTCCTATCGTCGTTCGCAGACGCCGCCCGGTCCGGGCCGGCGCGGAACCCCGGTGTTCCCCCCTTCCCACCACCCGCCCTTTGGAGGCACTCCCATGCCCACTGGCACGACCATGACCGGTCTGCCCCTGTTATCCGCGGTCCCCGCGGCCCCCGCAGCCCCCGTCGGGGCCGCTGCGGACACCGCCGCCGATTCCGCCGACGACCCCGCCTATGCCACGGTCGAGGTCCCCCCGGACCTCGACCGACTGCTCCGACCGCTGTTCCTCACGGCCGGCCAGGGCGGCGGCCTCGCCGTCGCGGTGATCCGCGGCGAGGAGCGTGCGGTGGTCTGCCGGGGGCACTCCAACCGCTCCACGGGGCTCCCGATCCGGGCCGACACCCGCTTCGAACTCGGCTCCGTCACCAAGACCTTCACCGGACTGCTGCTCGCCGAGATGGCTGCCCGCGGCGAGGTCCGGTACGACGACCCGATCGACCGCTACCTGCCGGCGGACGCCCTCCCCGGCTACCCGCACGAGCGGCCGATCACCCTGCTCCACCTGGCCACCCACACCTCGGGCCTGCCCCGGCTGCCGGTCGGACTGCCCCCGGCGGCGGGCCCCCGGTGGTACACCCGCCCGTACGCCACCTTCGGCCCGGCGCACCTGCTGGGGGCTCTGCCGAGGACCCCGGTCCGGGGCACCCCGGGCACCCGGGTGCGCTACTCCGACCTCGGCTGCGGACTGCTCGGACTGCTGCTGGCCAACGCGGCCGGGCAGCGCTACGACGACCTGCTGGCCGCCCGGGTCTGCGGGCCGCTCGGCCTGCTGGACACCTCCTGCGGCCCCGGCTGGGACGACGCCGGCGGGTACCGGCGCGGCCGCCGGGTTCCGTCCTTCCGGCTGCCCGCTCTGCCGGGCGCCGCCGCCCTGCGTTCGACCGCCGACGACATGCTCCGCTACCTGCAGGCGCACCTGTCGTTGGACGCCGTCCCGCTCCCCGAGCGTGCCGACGCGGCGGCCTTGCGGACGGCGCTCGGCGACGTCCGCCGCCCGCTGATCGGACGGCGCCGGGGCAGCGGCACCCGGCTCTGCCTGGGCTGGAACCACCGCCTGCTGGCCGGGGCCGGGCACGGCCCCGGGACCGACGGCCGAGCCGGGTTCGAGCCCGGCGGCGAGCCCGGGCCCGGGTGCGACGAGGAGGTCGTGTTCCACACCGGGGCGACCCGCAGGTGCCGCGCCTTCGTCGGGTTCAGTCCGCAGGCCCAGGTGGGTCTGGCGGTGATGGCCGGAGCACGCTCGCTGCGCGGCCGGGGCTTCGTCCAGAGCTCCTACGAGACGCTGCACGCCCTGGTCGCGCAGCGCACCGTGCCCGGCACGACGGAGGTGTGACGCCGTTTCGGCGGCACGTCCCGAGCGGCGACGCCCTCGTGACGCCGTGTCCGTGCCGACGCCTTCGCGCCGACGCCTTCGTGTCGATGTCCCCGTGCCGATGTCTTCGTGTCGACGCCTACGTGTCGACGCCTACGTGTCGCCGCGTTCGTGTCGACGCCTACGTGACGCCGTCTTCGTGTCGACGTCTTCGTGAGGACGGAACGGCTGTGCCCCGGACGGTGTCCACCGTCCGGGGCGCAGCCGCTGCCTCAGTCCGTTCAGCCGTTGGTGCCGGCCTGGTCCGACGGGGGCAGCTGGGCCTGGATCTGGCTCATCACCGAGCTGTCGGCGAGGGTGGTGGTGTCGCCGACCTCGCGGCCCTCGGCGATGTCGCGCAGCAGGCGGCGCATGATCTTGCCGGAGCGGGTCTTGGGGAGCTCGCCGACGACCTTGATCTGCTTGGGCTTGGCGATCGGGCCCAGGGTGCGGCCGACGTGGGCGCGCAGTTCCTCGACCAGTTCCGGGCTGTCGGTGGCGCCGCCGCGCAGGATGACGAAGGCGACGATGGCCTGGCCGGTGGTGGCGTCGGTGGCGCCGACCACGGCGGACTCGGCCACCGAGGGGTGGCCGACCAGCGCCGACTCGACCTCGGTGGTGGAGATGTTGTGGCCGGAGACGAGCATGACGTCGTCGACCCGGCCGAGCAGCCAGATGTCGCCGTCCTCGTCCTTCTTCGCGCCGTCACCGGCGAAGTAGCGGCCCTCGAAGCGGGACCAGTAGGTGTCGATGTAGCGCTGGTCGTCGCCCCAGATGGTACGGAGCATGGAGGGCCAGGGCTCGGTGAGGACGAGGTAGCCGCCGGAGCCGTCGGGGACCTCGGTGCCGTTGTCGTCGACGACCGTGGCGGCGATGCCGGGCAGGGCGCGCTGGGCGGAGCCGGGCTTGGTCTCGGTGACGCCGGGCAGCGGGCTGATCATCATGGCGCCGGTCTCGGTCTGCCACCAGGTGTCCACGATCGGGGCCTTGCCGGCGCCGATGTGCTCGCGGTACCAGACCCAGGCCTCGGGGTTGATCGGCTCCCCGACGCTGCCCAGCACCCGGAGGCTGGACAGGTCGAACTTGGCGGGGATGTCGTCGCCCCACTTCATAAAGGTGCGGATCGCGGTGGGCGCGGTGTAGAGGATGGTCACCCCGTACTTCTGGACGATCTCCCAGAACCGGCCCTGGTGCGGGGTGTCGGGGGTGCCCTCGTAGATGACCTGGGTGGCGCCGTTGGCCAGCGGCCCGTACACGATGTACGAGTGGCCGGTGACCCAGCCGATGTCGGCGGTGCACCAGTACACGTCGGTCTCGGGCTTGAGGTCGAAGACGGCGTGGTGGGTGTAGGCGGCCTGGGTCAGGTAGCCGCCGGAGGTGTGCAGGATGCCCTTGGGCTTCCCGGTGGTGCCGGAGGTGTAGAGGATGAAGAGCGGGTGCTCGGCGTCGTGCGCCTCGGGGGTGTGTTCCGCGGACTGGCGGGCGGTGATCTCGTGCCACCAGACGTCGCGGCCCTCGGTCCAGGGGATGTCCTGGCCGGTCCGGCGGATGACCAGGACGTGCTCGACGCCGTCGGCCTTGGTGAGGGCCTCGTCGATGGCGGGCTTGAGGGCGGAGGGCTTGCCGCGACGGTAGCCGCCGTCGGCGGTGATGACGAGCTTGGCCCGGGCGTCCTGGATGCGGGAGGCGACGGCGTCGGCGGAGAAGCCGCCGAAGACGACGGAGTGGGTGGCGCCGATGCGGGCGCAGGCCAGCATCGCGACGACGGACTCGGCGATCATCGGCAGGTAGACGGCGACGCGGTCGCCCTTGCGGATGCCGAGTTCCAGCAGGGCGTTGGCGGCGCGGGAGACCTCGTCCTTGAGCTGGGCGTAGGTCAGGGAGCGGCTGTCGCCGGGCTCGCCCTCGAAGTGGATGGCGACGCGGTCGCCCAGGCCGTTCTCGACGTGGCGGTCGACGCAGTTGTAGGCCACGTTGAGCTTGCCGTCGGCGAACCACTTGGCGAAGGGCGGGTTGGACCAGTCGAGCGTCTCGGTGGGCTCGACGGTCCAGCTCAGGCGGCGGGCCTGCTCGGCCCAGAAGCCCAGACGGTCCTCGGAGGCCTGCGCGTACGCGGCCGCCGTGACGTTGGCGGCTGCGGCCAGCTCTGCCGGCGGGGCGAAGCGCCGCTCCTCCTTGAGCAGGTTGGCCAGGCTCTCGTTGCTCAACACGCACTCCTCATCGAGTCATGATCGGGGACGATCCCGTGCGTGGGGATTGTCCCGTGTGTCCCAGCGCACAGCTCACCAGGCGAACGGGTCACTTGACAAGAGGCTTCCGGTAATTGGTGTAGACCTTTGACCGGGAATCGGACAACTGCCCGTACGGTCCGCCGCGCGGGAGCGGAGGACCGTACGGGCCGGTGGGTCCGTTGCCCGGCCCGCCCGGCGGGGACACGGACCCGGCTCTCAGGCGGCCAGTCGGGCGCCCTCCTCGTCGCCGGCCGCGACCCGACCGTCCGTTGTCACCCGTTCGGCCGATGCCCGCTCGTGCTGCCCCCCGGCGCGGGCCTCGACCGGGCTGAACGTGCCGGCGGCGCGGTCCAGGACGTAGGCCTGGGCGGTCGCGAAGTCGAAGTACATCCCGACCAGCCGCAGGGTGCCCTCTTCGACCCGGCGCTCCACCGCCGGGTTCGCCATCAGCTGGTCCAACTGCTGGACCACGTTGGTGATGCAGAGCTGCTCCACGGGATCCGCCACCGGCCGGGTGGTGAACTCGGCCGGCACCCGGCGGAGCCGGTCCAGCGAGCCGCGGCCGTTGCGCAGCCAGCGGGCCAGCGGAGTGGGCGGCCCGGGGAGCTCGTGCACGCCGTCCAGCAGGGCCTTCATCGCACCGCAGCCGGAGTGGCCGCAGACCGTGATCGAGCGCACCTCCAGCACCTCGACCGCGTACTGCACGGCGGCTGCCACCGAGTCGTCGGCCGCGCCGGGTTCGAAGGGGGCCGGCACCAGGTTGCCCACGTTGCGGACGGTGAAGAGGTCGCCCGGGCCGCTGTTGGTGATCATGCTGGTGACCATCCGCGAGTCCGCGCAGGTCAGGAAGAGCTGCGAGGGCGTCTGCCCCTCCCGGGCCAGCCGGGCGAGTTCGGGCCTGATCAGCGGAGCGGTGTGCAGCTGGAACATCTGGACCCCGTCCAGCAGCCGACCGTGCGGGTCCTCCTGCTGGTCGATGCAGTGGTGGCCGACCCAGGGCGTCCAGGCCCGGCAGCGGTGCGGCCCGGGTGAACTGCCCGCGCGCACCGTGCCGTCGGGATCGAGTACCTCGTCGTCCTGGCGCCGCGTCACCATCGAGACCCGGCCGCCGGTGTCCTGGTGCCCGGTGCGCCAGCTGTGCAGGGTCTCGTAGGCGGCGTGGTCCAGGAAGGAGCCGTCGTGCACCACGGTGACGTCCGCCCCGGCGGGGACGCCGGCCAGCGCCCGGCTGAGCCGGGGGACGGCGGTGAAGGTCAGCGGGCCGTGCGTCTGGACGGTGACCGAGCCGTCGGGCCCGGTCTCCACGTCCACGTGGGCGCGGGTCAGCCGGTAGAGCGCGAGCAGGACGGCGGTGCCGGCCCCGATCGCGACGCCCCACAGCACACCGGCCGCCACCACGGCGACCACGGTGGTGAGGTAGACCGGGAACTCCCGGTGCCGGTGCACGTTGCGGATGTACGCGAAGCTCATCATCTGCAGCCCGACCACCAGCACCAGCGCGGCGAGCGCGGCCAGCGGGATCCGGCGCAGTCCGCCGGTCAGCACCAGCGCGGCGGCCAGCACCCAGACGCCGTGCAGCACCGAGGCCCACCTGGTCCGCGCGCCGGCCTGCACGTTGGCGGTGCTGCGCACCGCGCCGCCGGCGATCGGCAGTCCGCCGATCAGGCCGCTCACCAGGTTGGCGAGGCCCTGGCCGCGCAGCTCCCGGTCGAGGTCCCCGGTGCGGCGGGACATCCGGTCGATCGCGACGGCGGACAGCAGCGACTCCACGCTGGCGACGGCGGTGACGGTGAGGACGGCGGCGACCAGTTCGAGTACCGGACCGTGCGGCAGGGCGGGCGCGAAGGAGTGCGGCTGCCAGGCCGGCAGCTCGATGTGGGCGAGCCGCAGGCCCAGGGCGAGGGCCAGCCCGGTGGCCAGGGCGACGGCCGCCAGTGGGCCCGGCACCTTGGCCAGCCGGGCACCCAACCGGCCCGCGGGGCCCGGGAGTCGGCCGAGCCGGGGCCAGCCGAGCAGGACGGCCACGGTGACCGCTCCGACCAGCAGCGCGGGCGGGTGCGGGCCGGCCAACTGCCCCGGCAGGGCCAGGAGGTTGGCGATCGCGGAGCTCTGCGGCGAGCCGCCGAGCACGACGTGCAGCTGGGCGATGGCGATGGTGAGGCCGACCCCGGCCAGCATGCCGTGCACGATCGCGGGCGAGACGGCGAGCGCCGTCCGGGCCACCCGGCGCACGCCGAGCAGCAGTTGGAGCAGTCCGGCGGCGAGCGTGACGGCACAGGTGGCCTGCCAGCCGTACCGGGCGATCAGCCCGGCGGTGATCACGGTCAGCGCTGCTGAGGGACCGCTGACCATGAGCGCGGTGCCGCCGGACAGCCCGACCACGATGCCGCCGACGGCCGCGGCGGCCAGGCCCGCGGTGAGCGGGGCGCCGGTGGCCAGCGCGATGCCGAGGGAGAACGGCACGGCGATCAGGAACACCACGAGCGAGGCGGAGAGGTCCTGAGCCCAGCGGATCCGGGCGCCGGGGCCCGGCGGTGCGTGGTCGGTGGTGTCGGAGGCGATGGGTGCACTGGAGATGTCGAGGGTCATTGTCTTCCCGTCTGTCCGGGGGAACGAACGCAGTCAGGTCCGGCGGTGAGTCCGGGGTGGGGCTCCGGGCGGATCGGCTGTCGTGGGTCGCGACGGTGTGGCGGGATGGCGTGGGCGCGGCGGGGAGTGCGGGTGTCACCGGCCGGCGTTGACCATCAGGCCCGCCGGTGGGCCGGGCGAGGTGCGGGACGTCTCGCCGAGGACCGTCGGGTCGGACCATCAAGACTCGGTAAACCGAGGGTAATGAAAGCTTTGCACAGCGTCGTCGCGAGAGGGAAGCGGAAAACCCCTGGTTCACTCCAATGGGTGGTGTTCGAATCGGCGGGAATCTGCTGGTGGCGGGGCTGGGACGTCCGAACGCGCCGGGTTCGGCGAACGGGCGGGCACGACGAACGGGCCGCGGCCTCCCCGGGGTCGGGGCGGCCGCGGCCCGTTCGGGCGCGGTGGCGCGGGCGTCAGGCGCGGGCGCCCGCGGTGGCCGTCCGCTCGCCGCCGTCCGCGAACTCACCCAGGACGAAGCCGTCGTCCACCTGGGTCGCCAGGTCGACACCGACCTTGGCGTTCGCCCAACTCTCCGCGTTGCGGCGGTGGAAGAGCGCGGCCTGCTCGCTGTACCGGCGCGCGTCGCGCCGCCCGTACGCCGCTCCGGCCTCCGTCCGCAGCAGTTCCAGCACGGCCCGGTTGGCGGGCTCCAGGGTTTTCAGCGGCGGTTCGGCGCCCTGCTCCAGACGGCGCACCCAGTCCGACTGCCCGAAGGTGGTGAGCAGGTCGTCCCCGACCTCCCGGCGCAGGAACGCCAGGTCGTCCGGGCCCTGCACCTTGTTGCCGACCACCCGCAGCTGCACGCCGAAGTCCCGGGCGTAGTCCCGGTACTGGCGGTAGACCGAGACGCCCTTGCGGGTCGGCTCGGCGACCAGGAAGGTCAGGTCGAAGCGGGTGAACAGGCCGGAGGCGAAGGAGTCCGATCCCGCGGTCATGTCGGTGACCAGGTACTCGTCGGGGCCGTCCACCAGGTGGTTGAGCAGCAGCTCCACCGCGCCGACCTTGGAGTGGTAGCAGGCCACCCCGAGGTCCTCCTCGGTGTACGCGCCGGTCGCCAGCAGTCGGACGGAGCCCTCGTCCAGCGCGATCGGCCGGGCGCAGGCGGCGTAGACCGGGTTCTCCTCGACGATCCGCAGCAGCCGCGAACCCCGGCCGGGCGGCGTGGTCTTGATCATCTCCTCGGCCGAGCGGATCAGCGGGTTGTCGCCGCGCAGGTACTCCTTGATCTCCGGCAGGTGCGCCCCGAGCGACGGCAGCTGCGCTGCCTGGGCGTCCGTCAGTCCGAGCGCCGGGCCGAGGTGCTGGTTGATGTCGGCGTCCACGGCGATGACCGGCCGGCCCGCGGCGGCCAGGTGGCGGATGAACAGTGCGGACAGCGTGGTCTTCCCGCTGCCGCCCTTGCCGACGAAGGCGATCTTCATCTGGGGACTCCGGCTCTCGCTCAGGCCCTCGCTCCGGGGCCGCCTTCAGGGGTGGCGCACGACGTGGGCCAACCCTAGTTGGAAATAGTTATCGTCTCCGATAGTGGCCATGCTAGCCGGGGTTTGGGTCCCGTCGGGGGAGGGAAATGAGGATTGCCTCGAACGGGTGATGCGGGGTTGCTGTTCCGGGTGGGGCTGCCCGTTCATTACTCTCGGGTAGGTGAGCACTGGAACAGATCCCCTCGCCCCGCTGGCCCAGCTCCCCGGGGTGCCCGACGCGGTGGCCGAGGTGCGCAAGGCCGTCGACCGGCTCTACGGCCACCGGGTGATGCGCCGCCGCGCGGCCGAGGTCACCTCCGAGTCGGCCCTGCGGGGCGCCCGCGCCTCGGCGGCCCTGGCCGGGGCCGACTGGCCGCTGGAGGAGGTCCGCCGCCGCACCGACTTCGGCGCCGACCCCGACGCCCGCACGGTCGGCGCTTCCCTGCGGATCGCCGCCGAGGCCGGCCAGCTGCTCAGCATCTGGCGGCACTCGCCGCTCCAGGTGCTGGCCCGGCTGCACCTGCTCGCGGTCGGCGACGGCGACCCGGCCGCCGGGCGCCCGCGCCGGGCGGGGGAGGGCGCCGAGGAGCTGTTCCCGCTGGACCTGGAGCCGGTGGAGAGCGTCCGGGTCGACCTCGCGGACGGGCCGCTGCCCGAGCTGCCGCCCGCCCCGGGCGCGGAGGAGGTCGCGGCCCGGCTCGACCAGCTCTCCCGGCTGCTCGTGGCGCGCGCGGAGGGCCAGGGCGTGGGCACGCCGGCCCTCGTGGTGGCGTCGGTGGTGCACGGCGAACTGCTCGCGCTGCGCCCGTTCGGCGCGTACAACGGCGTGATTGCGCGGGCCGCCCAGCGGATCGTGCTGATCGCGGAGGGCCTCGACCCGAAGGCGATCTGCCCGGCCGAGGTCGGCCTGGCGGAACTCGGCACCGCCACCTACCGCCGGGCCCTCGCGGGCTACCTGGCGGGCACGCCCGAGGGGATGGCGGCCTGGATCGCGCACTGCGGAGCGGCGCTGCGGCTCGGCGTGCGGGAGAGCACGGCGGTCTGCGAGGCGATGCAGCGCGGAATGGCCTGAGCCGGGGCCCCGGGCACGAAGATGCGGCGGCACCTGATCCTGCTGGGTGCCGCCGCTGGTACGGATACCGAGTGACCATGCATGCACCGGAAGTGCCGATCAGACGGGGATCCTGCCCGTTCGTCTGGTCCGGCGGCCCGACAGCGGGTCGGCTGCATGTGGGTGCTCGGATACCTGTACGCGCGGTCCGTGGGGCCTGAACTGCGTTGTCGGTTTGACCTCTTCGGTCCTGACCGGGTCTCGCGGGCCGTGCTTCATTTGTATCGCGTTTCGGCCGAAAGGGGAACCCGAAACAAGAAGTCTGTGCCGATTGCCCGATTTGGCCGGGAAGGGGCCGATGCGGGGCCTCAGACGAGCGGGCGCCGCCGACGGGCCAGGTACCAGATCACCCCGGCCGTCACGGCGGCCGCCGCGACCGCGACCGCGGTCAGCACCGAACCGCTCGGAGCGGAGAACTCCGGCAGCCGCCGCCGCAGTTCCACCGGCTTGTCGAAGACCAGCACCGGCCACTCCCGGGCCTGCGCCTCCTTGCGCAGCGCGCGGTCCGGGTTGACGGCCGACGGGTGGCCGACCGCCTCCAGCAGCGGCAGGTCGGTGGAGGAGTCGCTGTAGGCGTAGGAAGCGGTGAGGTCGTAGCCCTCGACCGCGGCCAACTCCCGGATGGCGGCGGCCTTGTTCTCGGCGTAGGCGTAGTACTCGATCTCGCCGGTGTAGCAGCCGTCCTCGACCTTCAACCGGGTGGCGATCACGTGGTCGGCGCCGAGCAGCGCCCCGATCGGCTCGACCACTTCGGAGCCGGAGCTGCTGACGATCACCACGTCCCGGCCGGCCGCGTGGTGCTGCTCGATCAGTGAGGCGGCCTCGTCGTAGATGATCGGGTCGATCAGGTTGTGCAGGGTCTCGGCGACGATCTCGCGGACCTGCTGGACGTTCCAACCCCGGGTGAGCGCGGAGAGGTACTCGCGCATCTTCTCCATCTGATCGTGGTCCGCGCCGCCGACCAGGAAGACGAACTGGGCGTACGCGCTGCGCAGTACGGCCCGACGGTTGATCAGACCGCCCTGGTAGAAGGGGCGGCTGAAGGCCAGCGCGCTCGATTTGGCGATGATGGTCTTGTCGAGGTCGAAGAAGGCCGCCGTGCGCGGCCCGCCCGACCGGGGGCGGACGGGCGCGGGGAGCTCTCCGGGCCCGGTGGTGCCGCCCTGGGACTCGTCGGCGTGGTCGTCGGCGTTCTCGGTGGTGTCCACGGGAACCGAGGATAGAGGGAGCCACAAAACACCCCGCCATTCGGTGTACTCGTGGGCGTGCGGGTTTGTGTTTCTGGCCGCTCGGGTACACCATGGAAGTCACGGATCGTTCGCGACCGTGCTAACCCGGTCCGGCTCCTCCCCCCCGAGTCGGGCTGTGGATAGACGACCCCCGCTCTCCCCCCCGGCGGGGGTCGTCGCACGTCCAGGGCCATTTTCAGGGCCTGGAAGCCCTCAGCGGCGCGATCGCCGCGAGTCCCGTCGACGGTGTACGGGGGGTGTCGGCACTCGGGTCCGTCGACCACCTTTCGTCACTCTGCGTCGTTGTCTGCTCATCACTGCTGCGGGGCGAACGGCTGGTTCCGATCGCCGGCGCGGGGCCGCCCGCAGGGGGGCCGGAGGACGGTCGGCAGGATCGGCGGGAGATCCGCCGATCACCGTGCGGCGGGCCTTCGGTTCATCCCGGCGACCCCTTTCGTCAATTCTTCGCCGAATAGCCCCCCGCCCGGGTGAACGTTTTCATCCACAGCCCACGAGTTATCCACAGGCAATCGGAACGTGGATGACGGAATCCGGATCTCCCCCCACCGTGATGGTCGGCGGCGGTCGCCGGACAGGGCCTCATCCCCCTTCCTCTCCGAGGCCTGTCGGGCGGCCGTCCGTCGGAACCGTCCGACGTGCGCCGCGACCGCCACCCGGCGGTCGCGGCGCGGAGGGGAGACCACCATGTCGACGCCGATCGCCGACCACGTCACCGCCGAGGGCCCCGCGGCCGGCGGGCCGCTCGTCGTCACCGAGGACGACGGCCTGGCCGAGCACCTGCTGCGGCTCTGCGCCGCGGCGGGCACCGAGCCGCGGCTGGTCCGGGGCGCGCCGCCGACGCGGGAGCTCTGGGAGGGCGCCCCGCTCGTCCTGGTCGGGGACGACCAGGCCGTCCGATGCGCCGAGTTGGGCCGGCGCGCCGGGGTGCTGCTGCTCGGGTTGGACCTGGACGACCCCGGTGTGTGGGCCAGGGCGGTGCGACTCGGCGCCGAGCACGTGCTGTTCCTGCCCGATGCCGAGGCCTGGCTGCTCGACCGGATCGCCGACGCGGCCGAGGGCGGCGGGCCGCCGGCGGTCACCGTCGCGGTGCTCGGCGGCCGGGGCGGGGCGGGTGCCTCGACGCTGGCCTGCGCCCTGGCGGTCACGTCCGCGCGATCGGGCCGCCGGACGATGCTCATCGACGGCGATCCGCTGGGCGGCGGTCTCGACGTCCTGCTCGGCGGCGAGATGGCCCGCGGGCTGCGCTGGCCCGACCTGGCCGGCTCACGCGGGCGGGTCAGCGGGGCCGAGCTGGCCCGGGCGCTCCCGGCGCTCAAGCGGCTCTCCGCGCTGGCGTGCCTGTCCTGGGACCGCGGCGACACCCTGACGGTGCCGCCGGAGGCCATGCGCAGTGTGCTGGCCGCCTCCCGGCGGCGCGGCGGGCTGGTGGTGGTGGACGTGCCCCGGCACCTCGACGCGGCGGCCGGACAGGCGCTGGAGCAGTCCGACCTGGCGCTGCTGGTGGTGCCGGCCGAACTGCGGGCGGTGGCCGCCGCCGACCGGGTCGCGGCGGCCGTCCGGATGCGGCTCGGCGACGTTCGGGCCGTGGTGCGGCCGGTCCGGCCCGGCGGGCTCCCGGCCCAGCGGATCGCCCGCGGGCTGCGGCTGCCGCTGGCGGGGGAGTTGGAGCCGGAGCCGGGCCTGGCCCAGGACGTCGAGAAGGGCGTCCCGCCCGGGACGAGGGAGGGCGGTCCCCTCGCGCGCTTCAGCGCGAGCTTCCTGAACGAGGTGCTGCCGCCGGTGCCGGCGGTCGGAGGAGGTGTCTACTGATGGTCCGTCTGCGCAGAACAGGGCTCCGCGGTGGCGAGTCCGGTCCGGGTGCCGGTGCGCGGGAGCACCGGCCGCTGCGGAGCGTGCCGCCGCCCGTCGAGCCGGCGGAGGCCGGGCACGGCCCCTGCCCGTACGGCCGGACGGCCCGCGAGCAGCGGTCCGCGGCCCTGGTGGACGCGGTGCGGCTGCGGCTGGCCGAGTCGGGCGCGGCCCCCACAGCGGGATCGGTCGCGGCCGCGCTGCGGGCCACCCGCCCGCCGCTCGGCGGGGACGAGGTCCTGGACACCGTGCGCTCGCTGCGCGCCGAACTGGTGGGTGCGGGCCCGCTGGACCGGCTGCTGTCGGCGCCCGACGTCACGGACGTCCTGGTGAACGGTCCGGACGAGGTGTGGGTCGACCGTGGCGGCGGCCTGCACCGGGCCACCGGAGTCCGGTTCGCCGACGCCGAGGCGGTGCGGCGGCTGGCCCACCGGCTGGCCACCGCCGCCGGGCGGCGGCTGGACGACGCCCGGCCCTGGGTGGACGCCCGACTGCCGGACGGCACCCGGCTGCACGCCGTGCTGCCCCCGATCGCGGCCGGCTGCACGCACATCTCGCTGCGGGTCTGCCGGCCCCGGCCGTTCACGCTCGACGAACTGGTCGCGGGCGGGGCGCTGCCACCGGAGGGCGCCGCGCTGCTGGCCGGCATCGTCCGGGCCCGGCTGTCGCTGCTCGTCTCGGGCGGGACGGGCTCGGGCAAGACCACGCTGCTCGCGGCGCTGCTCGGCCTGGTCGGGCCGCAGGAGCGGATCGTGGTCGCCGAGGACTCCGCCGAGCTGCGGCCCGCGCATCCGCATGTGGTCCGGCTGCAGAGCCGCCCGCCCAACCAGGAGGGGCTGGGCGAGCTGACCCTCCGGGACCTCGTGCGCCAGGCGTTGCGGATGCGCCCGGACCGGCTGGTGATCGGCGAGGTGCGCGGGGCCGAGGTGTCCGACCTGCTGGCCGCGCTGAACACCGGGCACGAAGGCGGCTGCGGCACCGTCCACGCCAACACGGCGGCGGACGTGCCGGTGCGGCTGGAAGCCCTGGGCTCCCTCGCCGGGCTTGACCGCCCGGCCCTGCACAGCCAACTGCGGGCTGCGCTGGAGGTCGTGGTGCACCTGGTCCGGGAGCCGGGCTCGGGGCGCCGCCGGGTGGCGGAGATCCACACGCTGGCCGGGGACCGCGACGGCCTCGCCGTGACCACCCCCGCGGTGGTCTTCCCGGCGGACGGTGGCTTCGTCCCCGGGGCGGGCTGGGAGCGGCTGGTCGGACTGCTGGCGGCGCGCGGGGTGGCGTTCGGCGACGGGGGCGAGCCCGGACCGGCGGGGCCGTCGTGAGGGCCGCGGTGCTGGTGGCGGCCGGGCTCGCGGGCGCGCAGGTGCGGGCGGTGGAACTCGCCTTCGTCCTGCTGCTCGGCGGGTGCGCCGCGGGCGCGCTGGCCCTGCTCGGCGGCCGGAGCGGAAGGAGTGATGACGGATGACGGCGGAGGTCGGCGGAATGACGCAAGGTCAGGTAACTCTCGGCTGGGCGGTGGTGCTGTGCCTGGCCGCCCTTGCCGGGTGGGGCGCGTTGCAAGGGCGGCTGCCGGGTGGGCGGCGTTCCGGATGGGTGCTCGCGGGCGGCGGGGCCGCCGCCCGACTGCCCGCCCCGGGGCCCGCAGTGCCGGGCCGGAGCCGGCTGCGGGAGGTCCTGGGGCCCGAACTCCTGGCCCTGCCGGTGGGGTTGGCCGCCGGGCAGGCCGCCGCCTCCCCGGTGCCGGTGCTCGCGGCCGCCCTGGCCGTCCTGCCGCTGCGCCGGTGGCGGTTGCGGCGCCGGCTGGCGGTGCGGGCCGGGCGGCGGGCCGCCGCCGTGGTGGAGCTCTGCGCCGGGCTGGCCGGGGAGTTGCGCGGCGGGGCGACGCCGGAGCAGGCGCTGCACCTGGTCACGACCCGGATCGCCGCCGATCCGGACGGGCGGCGCGGGCTCGGCGAGGAGCCGCTGGCTCGGCTGGCGGCGGGCCGTTACGGCGGGGACGTGCCCGCCGCGTTCCACCTGTTGGCCGAACTGCCGGGCGGCAGCGGGGCGGCGGCCATCGCGGCCTGCTGGCGCGTCGCCGCGGACAGCGGGGCGGGGCTGGCCGCCGCGCTGGACCGGGTCGCGGAGGCGCTGCGCGGGGAGCGCGCCCTGGCGGAGGAGATCGCCGGGGAACTGGCCGGGCCGCGGACGACCATCGCCGTCCTGGCCGCGCTGCCGGGTGCCGGACTGCTCCTCGGCGCGGCGCTGGGAGCCCACCCGGTGGGCGTCCTGCTGCACACGCCGGCCGGGCTGGGCTGTCTCGTGACCGGGGCCCTCCTGGAGGGGCTGGGCGTGCTCTGGACGGCGCGCATCGTCCGGTCGGCGGCCCGGGGTGCGCTGGAAGCCCCTCGGGGGCGCGTCGAGCCGCGTCGAGTTCCCGGTGGTCCGCCGAGCGCTCCGCGGGCGCGTGAACGGAACTGCGGGCTGTCGCGGATGCGGGCACTCGGTGCGGCGACGGGGGCCGGATGACGCGGGGCATCGCATGGGCGGTGGCGGGGCTCCCGGTCGTGGCGGCTGCCGCAGTGCGGACGCGTGTGCTGCTGCGCGGGCGGCTGCGGCGTCGACGGGCCCTCGCCGGGGCCCGGAGCGTACCGGAGGCTCCCCACAGGCGTGCGGCGCCGCCGGACCGGCGGGCCGAACACCGGCGGCGGGCGGCCTCGTCGGTCGTCGCGGGGCTCGCGGTGGCCCTGCTGCTGGGCGGCGGTCCCGGGGTGGTCGCCGGGGTGCTGGCGGCGGTGGGTGTCTATCGGTGGTCGGCCCGGGCGCGGTCGGCGGCGGACCGCCGGGCCGCCCTCGAGGAGGAGCTGCTGATCCGGCAACTCCCGCTGAGCGCGGAACTGTTGGCGGCCTGCCTCGGGTCGGCGGCGCTGCCCTCCGAGGCGGTGTCGGCGGTCGGCCGGAGCGTGGACGCGCCGATGGGGCCCCGGCTGGTGGCGATCGGGGCCGAACTGGCCCTCGGCGCACCGCCGGAGCTGTGCTGGAACCGACTGGGTGAGCGGCACCCCTCGCTGGCGCCGTTGGCGCGCTGCCTGGCGCGGACGAGCCTGAGCGGCACCCCGGCGGCCGGGCCGCTGGTCGCACTGGCCCAGGGCCGGCGGACGGCGGCCGCCCGAGCGGCCCACACCCGGGTCCGCCGGGCCGCGGTGCTCGCCACCGCGCCGCTCGGGCTCTGCTTCCTGCCGGCCTTCGTCCTGATCGGCGTCGTGCCGGTGGTCGTCGGCCTCGCCGGCGGCTTCGCCCGGGCGGTGTGACCGAGGGCGAACGAGATCGAGAACCCGGAGAACCTCGGGAACTCGCGGAACCCAGAGAACCCCAGGGAACCCCGAGAACCGAGAGAACCGAAAGAACCGAGAGACAGGAGAATTCCATGACTGCAGTGATCGCGATCAGGCCCGCCGACGGGCGCCCGCTCCGGCGGCTGCTCGGGGCGTGGCGGCGCAGGAGCCGCTGGGCGGCCTGCCGGGTGCGCGGGGCGGCCCGCGGGCGGGCCCGGTCGGACGCCGGGATGACCACGGCCGAGTACGCCGTCGGCACGCTGGGCGCCTGCGCCCTCGCGGCCGGGCTGTACAAGGTGGTGACCAGCGAGGCCATCACCGGTGCACTGACCGACATGCTCCAACGGGCGCTCCATGCGGCCTGATCGGGCGGGGTGCGCCAGCCGGGCGCGTTCGTGGCGGCCGAGGCGGCGCGGTGACGGCGGCTTCGTCACGGCGGAGACGGCGGTGGTCCTGCCCGCGCTCGTCCTGCTCGCGGCGATGCTGATCTGGGGCGTGCTGGCGGCGGCCGCGCAGATCCGCTGCGTGGACGCCGCCCGGGTCGGGGCCAGGGCGGCCGCCCGCGGGGACACGGACGCCGCCGAACTCGCCCGCGCGGCCGCCCCGGTGGGCGCGCGGGTCCGGGTGGAACCGGCCGCTGACACGGTGCGGGTGGACGTCGAGGCGCCCTGCGCGGCGCCCGGCAGGCTCGGCGGCCTCCTCGCGGTACGGGTCGGCGCCGCGGCCGTGGCGGCACGGGAGGACGTCCTGGTGGGAGCGACGGAGGGAGGCGGTGGGCGATGGCCCACCTGACCCGCCGGACCCTCCTGACCCGCCGGATCCTCCTGAGCCTCCGGGCGGGCGTGGCGGGGCTGCGGTCGGGAGCCGGGCGGATCGCCCGGGGCCGCACCGGACGGGCGGCGGCGGTCGGGCGGGGGCCGGACGCCGGGTCCGCGACGGTCTGGTTGCTCGCACTCGCGGTGCTGGGTACGGCGGTGTTCGCCGCGACGCTCGCGGTCGGCTCGGTGGTCGCCGCCCGCCACCGCGCCGAGTCCGCCGCCGACCTCGCGGCCCTCGCGGCGGCGGACCGGCTGTTGCTGGACCCGGACGGCGGCTGCGCCCGGGCCGCCGGGATCGCCGCCGCGCAGGGCGCCCGCCTGGTGTCCTGCGTGGCGGACCGCTCGGCGGACGCCGTCGAGGTGGTGGCCGAGGTGGGGGTCGCGGGGCTCCCGGTCAGGCTGCCGGTCGGCCCGGCGCGGGGGCGGGCGCGGGCCGGGCCGCTGCGGGCTCCGGTCACTGCCGCCGAGGACGGCCTCGACGGCGGCACGGGCGGCACGGGCGGCACGGGGGCGGCCTCATGAACCGCCCGGTGCCCCACCGCCGGTCGCCCCACCGGCCGGGCCCGCTCAGAGGTCCTCTGCCGGCCCGGTCTCCGCTGGCCCGGTCTCCGCCGCCTCGGTCTGCGGCGCCTCGGGCCCCGTCGCCCCGGCTCCCGGGGCGCCCGCCAGCAGGACGTCCAGGAGCCGGACGGCGGCCGCCTTGTCCAGCGGGTCGTTCCCGTTGCCGCACTTGGGTGACTGGACGCAGGAGGGGCAGCCGCGCTCGCACTCGCAGGAGGCGATCGCCGAGCGGGTGGCCGTGAGCCACTCGACCGCCCGCTGGAAGCCGCGCTCGGCGAAGCCGGCCCCGCCCGGATGGCCGTCGTAGACGAACACGGTCGGCAGTCCGGTGTCCGGGTGCAGCGGCACGGAGACGCCGCCGATGTCCCACCGGTCGCAGGTGGCGAACAGCGGCAGCAGGCCGATCGAGGCGTGCTCGGCGGCGTGGGCGGCGCCGGGCAGCTGGTCGGGCGGGATCTCCGCGTCCAGCAGCTGGTCCTCGGTGACGGTCCACCAGACCGCCCGGGTGCGCAGGGTGCGGGGCGGCAGGTCGAGCTTGGTCTCGCCCATGATCTCCCCGGTGGAGATCCGCTTCCGGAGGTAGCCGACCACCTGGTTGACCACCTCCACCGAGCCGAAGCTGAGCCGGCCCTCGCCCCAGTCGACGGTGGTGTCGGTGTCGAGGACGGAGATGGAGGTGATGTCGCGGGCGGCCGTGGTGTACGGCGGATCGGCCGGTTCGACCAGGGCGACCGAGTTCTCCAGGTCGAGCTCCCGGACCAGGTAGGTGCGGCCCTGGTGGAGGTGGACGGCCCCGGTGTGGACGGTCGTGTGCGAGGCAGCGGCGTCGACCGTGCCGAGCAGCCGCCCGGTGTCGGCCTCGACGATCTGGACCGGACTGCCGCCGCTGCCGCGCAGGTCCACGGCGTCCGCCGCCCGCTCGCGGCGGGTCCAGTACCAGCCGTCGCCGCGCCGGCGCAGCAGGCCGCGCCGTTCCAGGACCGGCAGTAGCGGGGCGGTGGAGGGCCCGAACAGCTCCAGGTCGGCTTCGGTGAGAGGGAGTTCCGCGGCGGCCGCGCACAGGTGCGGGGCGAGCACGTGCGGATTGTCGGGGTCGAGCACGGTGGCCTCGACGGGCGCCGCGAACAGCGCCTCCGGGTGGTGCACCAGGTAGGTGTCCAGCGGGTCGTCCCGGGCGATCAGGACGGCCAGTGCGCCCTGGGCCTCGCGGCCCGCCCGGCCCGCCTGCTGCCAGAGCGAGGCCCGGGTGCCCGGGTAACCGGCCATCAGGACGGCGTCGAGGCCGGAGATGTCGACGCCGAGTTCGAGGGCGGAGGTGGAGGCGAGGCCGAGCAGTCGGCCGGTGTGCAGGGCGCGTTCCAGCGCCCGGCGTTCGTCGGCCAGGTAGCCGCCGCGGTAGGCGGCCACCCGGTCGGCGAGCGGACGGCCGAGCTGGTCCTGGGTCTGCAGGGCGACGAGTTCGGCCGCGCGGCGGGAGCGGACGAAGACGACGGTGCGGGTCTTCCGCTCGACCAGGTCGGTGAGCAGGTGCGCCGCCTCGGCGGTGGCGGTGCGGCGGACGGGCGCGCCGTGCTCGCCGACGTTCTCGGTCAGCGGCGGCTCCCAGAGGCCGAAGACCATCGGGCCGCGCGGCGAGGCGTCCTCGGTGACGGCCACCGAGGGCAGGCCGGTGAGGCGCTCGGCGGTCGCGGCCGGATCGGCCGTGGTGGCGGAGGCCAGCAGGAAGGTGGGTGACGAGCCGTAACGGGCGCAGACCCGGCGCAGCCGGCGCAGCACCTGGGCGACGTGCGAGCCGAACACGCCCCGGTAGCTGTGGCACTCGTCGACGACCACGTAGCGCAAGGCCTTGAGGAAGGAGGACCAGCGGGCGTGGCCGGGCAGGATGCCCCGGTGCAGCATGTCGGGGTTGGTGAGCACGTAGGACGCGTACTGGCGGACCCACTCGCGTTCCTCGGGCGGGGTGTCGCCGTCGTACAGGGCGGTGCGGACCCTCGGCGGGGCGAGTTCGGCGGCCCGGCGGCGCTGGTCGGCGGCGAGGGCCTTGGTCGGCGCCAGGTAGAGCGCGGTGGCGCCGCGGCCGTTGCGGGCCTCGGTGCCGTCCAGCAGGTCGCTGAGCACCGGCGCCAGGTACCCCAGCGACTTGCCCGAGGCGGTGCCTGTGGCGATCACCACAGTCTGACCGCTTTTGGCCAGGTTCATCGCTTCTGCCTGGTGCGTCCAGGGCTGTTCCACCCCGACCTCGCGCGCGGCCGCGACGATCTCCGCACGGATCGATCCGGGCCACGGTGAATAACGCGCAGGTCGGGCGGGAAGGTGCTCCGTATGGGTGAGCCGGTCGGACCGCCCCCGAGCAGTGGTCAGAGTCGTGAGCAGTGCCTCGGGCGGGCTGTGTCGGGGCGGCATGAGGACCCAGTGTGTCACCGGCGTGACGGAGAATCGTCGTAAGCCATCGTGCGGGCATGGTCGCAGGTGGTTGAATGTGGCCGTGACGGCCGTACGGCCGTGGGTCGCAGCGCTGAGGCTTGCCACGCGTTGGCTGGGCGCGTCCGGGCTCGCGACCATGCGGTGGCGGCCGTCCGGCCGAGGATCGCACATGACGTAGCAAGGCAAGGTGCTGGAGGTTCCGTGGACCTGTCCCTGTCGACCCGTTCAGTCGGCGATCGCACGGTCGTCGAGGTTGGCGGCGAGATCGATGTGTACACCGCCCCGAAGCTGCGGGAGCAGCTGGTCGAGCTCGTCAACGACGGCAAGTACCACCTCGTCGTCGACATGGAAGGCGTCGACTTCCTCGACTCGACCGGCCTGGGTGTGCTGGTGGGCGGTCTGAAGCGGGTGCGCGCCCACGAGGGCTCGCTGCGCCTCGTCTGCAACCAGGAGCGCATCCTGAAGATCTTCCGCATCACCGGCCTGACCAAGGTCTTCCCGATTCACACCTCGGTGGACGACGCGGTCCAGGCGACCGACTGACGCGGCCGGGCCGGCCCCCGTGGCCGGCCCGCCCCGTTCTTCGCGTCCGGGGTGCCCGAGCCCGCGCGGCCCGGCGCGTCCCGGCCGCCTCTGGGCCGGTCCTCCGGCCCCGCAGGGGCCGTACGTCCGGCCCCGGTCGGAGCACCCCGAGGGGGAGAGATGGCAACCGTCGAACTTCGATTCAGCGCGCTTCCCGAGCACGTGCGGACGGCCCGGCTGGTCGCCGCGGCCGTCGCGAGACGGGCCGGGGTCGACGAGTCGGTGCTCGACGAGGTACGGCTCGCGGTCGGTGAGGCGTGCTCGCGCGCGGTCGGCCTGCACCAGCGGGGCGGCATCGGCGGCACGGTCCGGGTCGCGCTGACCGACCAGGAGAAGCGTTTCCTCATCGAGGTCGAGGACGAGGCCGGCCCTGCCGCCGTCCCGGCCTCGGGCGGCGCCGAGGGCGGCGAGCCGGAGGAGGACACCCTGGGACTCGCCGTGATCACCGGTCTGGTCGAGGACTTGGAGGTCACCGACGGTACGGGCGGCGGCCTGCTCCGGATGAGCTGGCCGCTTTCGGTCGCCTCCGTCGCGGTCTGAGGCCCCTGCCGGGTGATTCCGGGGCGGGCGGCAGGTCCGCCCTTCGAGCGCGCGTTGACAAACCGTTGAGCGTGGCGGTTCGCTGCTTCCGGCACGACCGGGTCCGATCGCTGATCGGATCCCGTCGCGGAAGAGGAAGTCCATGCGGATCCGCATTCTGTGGCCGGCCGGGCAGGCGACCGCCACGCTGACCGCCACCCCCACCGCCGAGGCGCTCTGGGCGGAGCTGCCGATCACGTCGTCGGCGAGCACCTGGGGCGAGGAGGTCTACTTCTGCACGCCCGTCAGTGTGCCGCGCGAGGACGGCGCCCGACAGGTCGTCGAGCCGGGCACGGTCGCCTTCTGGACCGACGGGGACAGCCTCGCGCTGCCGTACGGACCGACGCCGATCTCGCGTGACGGTGAGTGCCGGCTGGCCAGTCCGTGCAACATCCTGGGGGCGCTGGACGGGGACGCCGGGGTGCTGCGCACCGTCCGGCCAGGCGATCCGATCAGGGTCGAGCGGGCCTGAGCCGACGCCGCGACTTTGCCCGGGTCCCGGCTCCGGGCCGGTCCTGGATCCCGGCCGGCAGGCGTCGCGGGAGCCGGGCCCGGTCGGCGCCGGCGGCGGGATCCGGGAACCGAGGGGCGGACGGCCGCCGTGTAGGTTCGACGACCGATGACGACCGAACCGAAAGGCTCCTCCCGGTGAACAAGCGACTGCTGGCCGTACCCGCCCTCGGCGTGCTGCTGGCGTTCGGCGCCGTCGGCTGCGGCGGCGGCGGCGACGACAACAGCAAGCAGCTGGAGTCCTGGGCGTCGAGCGTCTGCGGCGCGGCCAAGGACCCGATCGCCCAGGCCCAGACCGCGCTGGCCGACACTGCCCAGGTGAAGACCGGCGAGACCCCGGCCGACCTGCAGAAGCGGCTCTCCACGGACATCGGACGGCTGGTCAAGACCAACCAGGACATCGCGACCGCCATCGACGCGGCCGGTGCGCCCAAGGTGCAGGACGGCGCGACCCTGCAGAAGGACACCGTCGACGAGCTGAAGAAGGCGGCCGACGGCTACCAGGAGGTCCAGAAGAAGCTGGACGCGCTGCCCACCACCGACCAGGCGAAGTTCGCCGACGCGCTGCGCAGCGTCGGGGACCAGCTGCAGCAGCTGTCCTCGCTCTCCACCCAGGCGCAGAGCAAGCTGCAGCGCGGCGACCTCGGCGCCGCGATGGCCAAGCAGGAGGGTTGCAAGCCCTCTCCGGCCTCCGCCCCGGCCGCCGCCCCGAGCGCGGGTGCGAGCACGGCCGCGACCCCCGCCCCGAGCGGCGCCCCGGCGCCCGCCGGCGCGACGGGTACGCCGGGTGCCCCCGCCACCACCCCCGCTCCCGGCGCGACCGACACCGCGAGCCCGGCCGCCGGTGCCACCACCCCGGCCGCTCCGGGCACCACCCCCGCCAGCCCGGCGCCCAGCACGAGCTGATCGGGGCCGACGCACCGCCGTAGGGCCGGTCCGACGATCCGCGCCGCCCCACCCCGACGCCGCGGGGTGGGGCGGCGTCGCGCGCCCGACGGGACGGGTCGGACAGGGTTGAGGGCCCGACGGCTCACCACCGGGCGCGCGGAGGCCCGGCGGGGCGTGCGGGCCGGTTCGGGCCCCGCCGGAGGCTCCTGGTCGGCGGGCCCGGCCGGAGGCGGGCGGTGGGGACCGGCGGGGGACAATGGCGGGGTGATCAGTAGCCCCGTTCTCGACCCGACCCGCCTCGCCAAGCTGCGCGAGGCGCTGCTCGCCGCCTCGTTCACCGCCGACGGGTGCCTGGACCTGCTCGGGCCCGCCGGATACTCGGCGCTGGCCCGCAGCGAGACGGTTCCGGCCCTGCGCGCGACGCGCGGCGGAAGCCCGCTGGAGACGCTGGTGCGGCTGTTCCTGCTGCAGCAGCCGGTGCCGTACCGGGCGGCCGCCGCCGCGCTGCCGGTGGAGGACTGCCTGGCGGACGGCTGGCTGCGCCCGGACGGGGACCTGGTGCGCGCCACCGTCGACGTCCGGCCGTACGCCAACGAGGTCGCCGGGATGCCCGGTTCGGACGCCTGGGTGGTCTCCGACCTGGGCTGCGCGGTGGGTGGCGCGGGCGGCATCGGCTCCGGCGAGACCGCGCACGGCGTGGACCGCAAGGACCTGGTGCTGGGCGTCGGCGGCGCCTCCACCACGCTCGCCAACATCACCGTGCGCCGGCCGGTCCGGGCCGCGCTGGACCTCGGCGCGGGCTCCGGCGTGCAGGCGCTGCACGCGGCCCGGCACGCGGGCACCGTCACCGCCACCGACCTCAACCCGCGCGCGCTGCGCTTCACCGAACTGACCCTGGCGCTGTCCGGTTTCGACCACACCGAGGTGCTCGCCGGCAGCCTCTTCGAGCCGGTCGGGGAGCGCCGGTTCGACCTGATCGTCTCCAACCCGCCGTTCGTCATCTCGCCGGCCGGCCGGTTCACCTACCGCGACGGCGGCATGGCCGGCGACGACCTGTGCCGCAGCCTGGTCCGTTCGGCCGCCGACCACCTGGAGCCCGGCGGCTACTGCCAGCTGCTCGCCAACTGGCAGCACGTCAAGGGCGAGGACTGGCGGGAACGGCTGGCGGGGTGGGTCGCCGGCACCGGCCTGGACGCCTGGGTCGTCCAGCGCGAGGTCCAGGACGTGGCCCAGTACGCCGAGTTGTGGCTGCGCGACGGCGGCGACCACCGCGGCCCCGGCGGCGACTACCAGGCCCGCTACGGCGAGTGGCTGGACGCCTTCGAGGCGGGCCGGGCCGAGGGCATCGGCATGGGGTGGATCACCCTGCGGGCGAGCGGCGCCGAGCGTCCGACCGTCCGGGTCGAGGAGTGGCCGCACCCGGTGGAGCAGCCGCTCGGCCCGCACATCGAGGCCTGGTTCGACCGGCAGGACTTCCTCCGCTCGCACGACGACGCGGGCCTGCTCGCGGCCCGCTACGTGCTGGCCGACGAGGTGGTCCAGGAGCAGGTCGGCGCGCCCGGCGCGGAGGACCCGGAGCACGTGGTCCTGCGTCACAACCGCGGCATGCGGCGGGCCACCACGGTGGACACGGTGGAGGCCGGCTTCGTCGGCGTCTGCGACGGGACGCTGGCGGCGGGCGAGATCGTGGACGCCATCGCGCAGCTGCTCGGTGAGGACCGGGTGGTGCTGCGGGACCGGGTGCCGGAGTCGCTGCGGCTGCTCACCGAGCAGGGGTTCATCGAGCCGGTCCGCTGACGCCCGGGGTGCCGGGCCCGCGGCACCGGCGCGCCGAGCGGCCCGGTCGGGCCCGGCCGGGCCCGGTTCACCCGGCCGTACCCCCTGGTTCGTCCGGCCGTCTCCGAACAGCTGCCCCCCGTTGGCCGTCCGCTGTGAGGCTCTGTCCACAGGCTGTGGACAGGGCTGGGGAGCCGGGGGGCAGGGGTGGACACGACGACGGCGACCGTGGGCGGGCTGGTGCTCGCCCTCTTCGGTGGCGTGCTGCTGCTCTGGTGCGCCGCCGAAGTGCGCCTTCGCCACCGGGTGCGCCGTCGCGGGGTCGCGGCCGTCGCCACGGTGGTCGCCGAGGACGACGCGCACGGTCAGCTGGACAGCGCGCCGCTGCTCTCCTTCTCGGTGCCTCCCTCGGTCGGCGGCGCCGGAGCGTGCGGGATCGCCGGGCCGGTCCTCGCCCGGCCGCGCGGGCACACCCCGCTGCGCCGTCCGGGCCGTTTCGCGCCCGGTGCGCCGGTGCGCGTCTGCTACGACCCGCGGCGCCCGGGCCGGGTGGTCCTGGCGGCCGGGGAGATCGCCCGGCCTGCGCTCGCGGACCTGCTGTGGAGCACCCTCGGGGTGGCCTGCCTGGCGGCGGGCGCCGGGCTGCTGGCCGCGGTCGTGCGCTGAGCGGTCGGTCCGCGCCCGGCCCCGGCCGCCACGGCGGGCTCCGGCGGGGCCCGTCGATTTTCCGTTGACAGATCTTGAAATCCGTCATTCCATCCTCCGGAACCTGCCGAAGGCCGCCCTCCACGGGGCGCGAACCTCCGTCATCGGGTTACCGTTCGAGTGGCGTCGGCGAGCCCGGCACGTGAAAACGCGGGATCCGTCCGTTTGACAAGGGTGGCCGGGGTACGGTCACACTCCGCTGGTGGGGTGTCGTGCAGCGGCGACCCCGGGACGGTGGAGGGGTCGGGCGGAGCGCGGCCCGTGCTGCCGCGCCGACCAGCCACATCAGGACCGGGAGAGAAGAGCGAAGGTGTCCCCGAGCAGCGAGACCGCGCACGGACAGCGACTCGTCATTGTCGAGTCGCCGGCCAAGGCGAAGACGATCAAGGGCTACCTGGGCCCCGGCTACATCGTCGAGGCGAGCGTCGGGCACATCCGCGACCTCCCGAGCACCGCGGCCGAGGTGCCGGACAAGTACACCGGCGAGGTGCGCCGCCTCGGGGTGGACGTCGACCACGACTTCGCGCCCATCTACGTGGTGAACGCGGACAAGAAGTCGCAGGTCAGCAAGTTGAAGTCGCTGCTCGCGGAGTCCGACGAGCTCTTCCTCGCCACCGATGAGGACCGCGAGGGCGAGGCCATCGCGTGGCACCTGCAGCAGGTGCTCAAGCCCAAGGTGCCGGTGCACCGGATGGTGTTCCACGAGATCACCAAGTCGGCGATCCAGGAGGCCGTGGCCAACCCGCGCGAGCTCAACCAGCGCCTGGTCGACGCCCAGGAGACCCGGCGCATCCTCGACCGCCTCTACGGCTTCGAGGTCTCGCCGGTGCTGTGGAAGAAGGTCATGCCGAAGCTGTCGGCGGGCCGCGTGCAGTCCGTCGCCACCCGGCTGGTGGTCGAGCGCGAGCGCGAGCGGATGGCCTTCCGCACCGCCTCGTACTGGGACCTGGTCGGCACCTTCGGCACCGGCCGCACCCCGGCCGACGCCGCCAACCCGGAGACCTTCGGCGCCCGCCTCGCCTCGGTCGACGGCAAGCGGATCGCCAGCGGCCGCGACTTCGGCTCCGACGGGCAGCTGAAGGCCGGCAGCACCAACACCCTGCACCTGGACGAGCAGGCCGCCCGGCAGCTGGCCGCCGCCCTGGAGCAGACCGCGTTCAGCGTCCGCAGCGTCGAGTCCAAGCCCTACCGCCGCTCGCCGTACGCGCCGTTCCGCACCACCACGCTCCAGCAGGAGGCCAGCCGCAAGCTGGGCTTCGGCGCCAAGCGGACCATGCAGGTGGCCCAGAAGCTGTACGAGAACGGCTTCATCACCTATATGCGCACCGACTCCACCACGCTGTCGGACACCGCGATCGCGGCCGCCCGCGCCCAGGTCACCCAGCTGTACGGCGCCGACTACCTGCCGGACGCCCCGCGCACCTACGCCAGCAAGGTCAAGAACGCGCAGGAGGCGCACGAGGCCGTCCGCCCCTCCGGCGACCGCTTCCGCACCCCCGCCGAGACCGGCCTGACCGGCGACGACTTCCGGCTGTACGAGCTGATCTGGATGCGCACCGTCGCCTCCCAGATGAAGGACGCCGTCGGCCAGTCCGTCACCGTCCGGGTCGGCGGCGCCTCCGCCGACGGCCGGGACGTCGAGTTCTCCGCCTCCGGCAAGATCATCACCTTCCACGGCTTCCTCAAGGCCTACGTCGAGGGCGCCGACGACCCGAATGCCGAGCTCGACGACCGCGAGCGCCGGCTGCCGCAGGTCGCCCAGGGCGACCCGCTGGCCGCCGAGCGGATCACCCCGGAGGGCCACGCCACCAAGCCGCCGGCCCGCTACACCGAGGCCTCGCTGGTCAAGGAGCTGGAGGACCGGGAGATCGGCCGCCCCTCCACCTACGCGTCGATCATCGACACGATCATCCAGCGCCGGTACGTGTTCAAGAAGGGCACGGCGCTCGTCCCGTCGTTCCTCTCCTTCGCCGTGGTCAACCTGCTGGAGAAGCACTTCGGCCGGCTGGTCGACTACGACTTCACCGCCAAGATGGAGGACGACCTCGACCGGATCGCCGCCGGCGAGGCGCAGTCCGTGCCGTGGCTGAAGCGCTTCTACTTCGGCGAGGGCGAGGGCGCGGCCGGTGCCGCCGCCGAGGCCGGCAACGGCGACGGCGACCACCTGGGAGGCCTGAAGGAACTGGTCACCGACCTCGGCGCGATCGACGCCCGGGAGATCAGCTCGTTCCGGATCAGCGACGACCTCACCCTGCGGGTCGGCCGCTACGGCCCGTACGTCGAGCGCGCCTCCGCCGTCGAGGGCGAGCCCGGCCGGCGCGCCGACGTCCCGGACGACCTGCCGCCGGACGAGCTCACCGTCGAGCTGGCCGAGGAACTGCTGGCCAAGCCCAGCGGCGACTTCGAGCTCGGCCCGGACCCGGTCACCGGCAACATGCTGGTCGCCAAGGACGGCCGCTACGGCCCCTACGTGACCGAGATCCTGCCCGAGGGCACGCCCAAGACCGGCAAGAACGCGGTCAAGCCGCGCACCGCCTCGCTGTTCAAGACGATGTCGCTGGACACCGTCACCCTGGAGGACGCGCTGCGGCTGCTCTCGCTGCCGCGCGTGGTCGGCACGGACCCCGAGGGCGCCGAGATCACCGCGCAGAACGGCCGCTACGGCCCGTACCTCAAGCGCGGCACCGACTCCCGCTCGCTCACCAGCGAGGACCAGCTCTTCACGATCACCCTCGACGAGGCGCTGGCGATCTACGCCCAGCCCAAGCAGCGCGGCCGGGCCGCCGCCGCCCCGCCGCTCAAGGAACTGGGCACCGACCCGGTCAGCGAGCGTCCGGTGGTGGTCAAGGACGGCCGCTTCGGGCCGTACGTGACCGACGGCGAGACCAACGCCACGCTCCGCAAGGACGACGACGTCGAGACCATCACGCCGGAGCGCGGCTACGAGCTGCTCGCCGAGAAGCGGGCGCGCGGGCCGGTGAAGAAGGCGGCGAAGAAGGCCCCGGCGAAGAAGACGGCGGCCAAGAAGGCGACGGCGACCAAGACGGCGGCGACCAAGACCGCGGCCGCGAAGAAGACCGCCGCCAAGAAGACCACCACCAAGACGGCGGCGGCGAAGAAGACGGCGGCCAAGAAGACGACCGCGAGCAAGACCGCGGTCACCGACGAGGGCTGATCCTGCGACGGCGCCGACGGGCCCGCACTCCCAAGGGGGAGTGCGGGCCCGCGGTTTTCCGGGGCGGCCGGGGTGAGAGCGGCAGTGCGTCCCGGGCCGGCGCGAGGAGCGGTGTGGGGATCTGTGCGGGGATGAGTGCGGGGATGAGTGCGGGGACCCGTGCGAGAGGCGTGCGGGGATCTGTGTGGGAATAGCGCGGGGATCCGTGCGGGAGGAGCGCGGGGATCCGTGCGGGCGGGCGTGCGGGGATCTGTGCGGGGAACGTCACAACCCGGTGATGAGCCGGATCCGGAACCCCGCTCGCCACGATCCGGGCATGCCCCGACCGCTACGCTGACCGTATGACGAGCGAGGAGCAGCCCACCCCCAGCGCCGCCCCGGCCGCCAGAGCCGCCCTGCCCGACCTGCCCGAGGTCGCGCCCGCCGGGACCCCGGCGGACCGGGCCCGGGCGCTGCTGCGGACACGTGCCTACCGGCGGCTGTGGACCACCCAGCTGATCGGCGGTACCGCCGACCGGCTCGGCCTGCTGGTGCTGCTCGCGCTCACCGTGATCGCCGCCGCCCAGGGCGGAGTGTTCGGCGACCTGCCGCGCAGCCTCGCCTTCGCCCTCGCCGTGGTCCTCGCCGCCCGGGTGCTGGCCACCGGCCTGGTCGGCGTGGCGCTGCTCGGACCGGTGCACCGGCTGGTCACGGGCACGCTGGACCGGCGCTGGACGCTGTTCGGCGCCGACGTGCTGCGCGCCCTGCTGATCGGGCTCGCACCCTGGTGGAGCGTCTGGCTGGGCTCCGGTTCCAAGCCCTCCGGGGCCGCGACCTACGTCCTGCTCGCCACCGTGTTCGTCACCGGTGCCGCCGAGCGGGTCTGGGGGATCGCCGAGGCCGCCGCCGTCCCCGGGCTGCTGCCGCCCGCGAACCCCTACGCCCCGGCCGCCGAGCAGCGGCCCGCCGCCGCCCACCTGGAGACCGTCCGGGCCGTCGACCGCTTCACCGGCTGGGTCACCCTGCCGCTGGCGGCCGTCGGCCTGGTCGGCTTCACGCTGCTCAACAACATCGGCGCGGCGAGCGGCTCGAACTGGCTGCGCGCCCACCAGCTCACCTTCGCGGCGCTCGGCGCGGCCGGGCTGTTCGCCGCCTCGGCGGCCCGCGGCTACCTCCAGCAGCTGCCCGGCGGCCCGGTGGCCGTCGCCCCGGTCTCCCCGCTGCAGGGCCTGCGCGCCCCGACCGACGCGGCCCCCGGGCCCGCCCTCGGCAAGGGCCGCACCGGCAGCGCCCCCTACTTCACCTTCGCCGTCGCGGCCGGTTTCGCCTCGATGGCGGGCGTCGCCGCGCTCGCGCTGCTCACCGCCGCCGAACACCGGGCCGGGCCGATCGGCTACGGCCTGATCGTGCTCGCCGCCACCGGGACCCCCGCCCTCGGTGCCCGGCTCACCCGGGCCACCCTGCCCTCGCTGTCCCGTCGGCGGCTGCTCGCGCTGGCGCTGCTCACCGAGGGCGTCGCGCTGATCCTGGCCGGCCTGGTGCTGGACTACGTCCTCGTCCTGCTGCTCACCGTGCTGGCCGCGCTGGCCGCCGGGATCGTCATCTCGACCGGCCGCACCCTGCTCGCCCAGGAGGTCGAGGAGGCCCGGCTGCCGAAGGTCACCGAGCACCTGTTCGCGGTGCTGCGGGTCGTCGTCGCCGCCGCGCTGGTCGGCGTCCCGCTGATCGCCGCCGCCTACGGGGACGTCGAGTACGGCACCGTCGAGCCCGGCTCCTTCACCTTCATCCACGGCGGCGCGGCACTGGCCGTCGCCACCGCGGGGCTGCTCACGCTGGTGCTCGCCGCCGTCGTGCTGCTGCGCACCGACGACCGCCGCGGCACCGTGCCGTTCGGCCGGGACCTGGTGGACGCGGTGCGCGGCGCCGCCGGTCCGGTGCCGCACCGGGGCGCCGGCACCGGCTTCTTCATCGCCCTGGAGGGCGGCGACGGCGCCGGCAAGTCCACCCAGGCCCAGGCCCTCGCCGAGTGGATCCGCGGCAAGGGGCACGAGGTCGTGCTCACCCGCGAGCCCGGCGGCAGCCCGGTCGGCCAGCGGCTGCGCGGTCTCGTCCTGGACGTCGGCAACACCGGTCTGTCCCACCGCGCCGAGGCGCTGATCTACGCCGCCGACCGCGCCGAGCACGTCGAGAACGTCATCCGCCCGGCCCTCGCCCGCGGCGCCGTGGTGATCACCGACCGGTACATGGACTCCTCCATCGCCTACCAGGGCGCCGGGCGCGACCTGGCCGCGACCGAGGTCGCCCGGATCTCCCGCTGGGCCACCGGCGGACTGCTGCCCGACCTGACCGTCGTGCTGGACGTCGACCCCACCCGGGCCCGGGAGCGGTTCACCGAGGCGTTGGACCGGCTGGAGTCCGAGCCCACCGAGTTCCACCAGCGGGTCCGGGCCGGCTTCCTCGCCCTCGCGGCCGCCGATCCGGCCCGCTACCTGGTCGTCGACGGCAGCCAGGCCCCCGGCTTCGTCACCACCGCCATCCGGCACCGGCTCGACCGCGAGCTGCCGCTCTCCGAGCAGGAGAAGGCCGCCCGCGCCGAGCGGGAGCGCCTCGCCCGCGAGGAGGCCGAGCGCCGCGCCGCGGAGGAGGCCCGCAAGAGGGCCGAGGAGGAGGCCGCCGAGCGCAAGCGGCAGGAGCTGCTGGCGCAGCTGCGCGCCGAGCAGGCGGAGAAGGAGCGGCTGGCCAAGGAGGAGGCCGAGCGGGCCGCCGCCGAGGCCCGGCGCAAGGCCGAGGAGGAGGCCCGCCGCCGGGCGCAGGAAGAGGCCGAGCGCCGCGCCGCGGAGGAGGCCGAGCTGCGCGCCGCCGAGGAGGCGCGGCTGGCGGCCGAGGCCGCCGAGCGCAAGCGGATCGCGGACGAGGCGGCCGCTCAGGCGGAGCTGCAGCGGCAGCGGGAGCTCGCCCGCGAGGAGCAGCGGCGCCGGGCGGAGGAGGCGCTGCAGCGGGCCGAGGAGGCCCGGCTGGCGCAGGCCGCCGCGCTGGCGGCCGCGGCTGCGGCGGCCGAGACGGCGGCGGACCGGGCCGGCGGGCGAGCGGCGGCCGGGGACGATGTGACCACGGAGCTGCGGGCGGTCCGGGAGGCTCCGGAGGGTGCTCCTGGGCAGGGCGCTCCTGGGCGGGGTTCGGCTGCGCAGGGCTCGGCTGGGCAGGGTGCTCCTGGGCAGGGTGTTCCTGGGCACGGTTCGGCTGGTCAGGGCTCGTCGGTTCAGGCATCGCCCGGGCAGGGCGCTCCGCGGGAGTCGGCGGAGGGGCTCGGGGACGAGGCGACTCGTGAGCTGTCGCTGCGCGACCGGCAGTCCGCTGTCCGGGCGGCGGAGGCCGCGGCGGCGCGCCAGACGGCGGTGGCCGCGGGCGCGGTGGACGAGACCGCCAAGCTGCCGGTGGTGCCCGCTTCGGCGGTGGACGAGACCGCCGTGCTGCCGAAGGTCCCGGCGGAGGCCGACCGGACCGAGGTGCTGCCCCGGGTCGAGTCGGGCCCGGTGGACGGGACGCGCGAGCTGCCGGTGGTCGGCGGGGCGCCGGCGGCTCGGCCGCGGCAGCAGCCTCCGGTGCAGCCGCAGCCGCAGCCTCCGGTACAGCCCCAGCCTCCGGTGCAGCCGCACCCCCAGCAGCAGCCTCCGGTGCAGCCGCAGCAGCGGCCGCAGGCCTGGCAGCAGCAGGCCCGGCCGGAGCAGCAGGCCGAGGCGCAGGCGCAGGCGCAGCCGACCGTCGAGCGGACGCGGCCGGAGTGGGCCGAGGAGACGCCGATGGACGACCTGCCGAGCCTCACCGACACCCTGCTCGGCTCGCACGACGAGTGGGCCCGCTGGGAGCACGGCGGCCCGTCGCAGGGCGCCCCACAGAGCGGTGCGGACCCGCGTGAGGGCGGCAAGGGCGACCGCGAAGGCAAGGGCAAGGGCCGTCGCTGGGGCCGCCGGGGCTGACCGGGCACGGTGGGGGCGGCGCCGTCGGGGTGGATCCCCGGCGGCGCCGTCATGCTGTGCGGCGTCGCACGGGGTGCCTTCCCCTCCCGCAGGCGCCCGCCGCTGCCCGCTGCCCGCTGCCGCTGCCCGCTGTCGCTGTCCGCCGCCCGCCGTGACCCGGACGGAGCAGTGGGTGTCGGGGTGGAGACGTATGCTCGACGGCGGGGAAGAGGCGCTGCGGGCGCTGCCGTACGGAGCTTGGGAGCAGCAGTGGCCGTCTGGGACGACCTGGTGGGCCAGGAGCGGGTGGTCGAGCAGCTGACCGCGGCCGCCCGGGCGGCCGGGGCGACGGTCGAGGCCGGTCGCGGGGCGGCCCCGGACCATGGCGGGAACGCCTCCCTGATGACGCACGCCTGGCTGTTCACCGGCCCGCCCGGGGCCGGGCAGGTCACCGCGGCGCGCGCCTTTGCCGCCGCCCTCCAGTGCACCAGCCCCGACCTCGCGCTGGGCGGCACGCCCGGCTGCGGGTTCTGCGACGGCTGCCACACCGTGCTGGCCGGCAGCCACGCCGACGTGAAGTACGTCCGGACCGACGGCCTGTCGATCGGTGTCGGCGACATGCGGGACCTGGTGCTGCGCGCCTCCAGCTACCCGACCGGCGGCCGCTGGTCGGTGATCCTGGTGGACGCCGCCCACCGTCTCACCGAAGCCGCCGCGAACGCGCTGCTCAAGGGCGTGGAGGAGCCCTCCCCGCGCACCGTCTGGCTGCTCTGCGCGCCCTCTGTCCAGGACGTGCTGCCGACCATCCGCTCGCGCTGCCGCCTGCTGGTGCTGCGCACCCCCGCCGCCGAGGCGGTCGCCGACCAGTTGGTCCGCCGTGACGGCGTGGACCCGGAGACCGCCCGGCTCGCCGCGCTCGCCGGTCAGGGCGACATCGAGCGCTCGCGCCGCCTCGCCGTCGACGAGCAGGCCCGCAACCGTCGGGCGGAGGTGCTGCGGATCCCGCTGGAGGTCGGCGACATCGGCGGCTGTCTGGCCGCCGCCCAGCGCCTGGTCGACACCGCCAAGGCCGACGCCGAGGCGCTCGCCGAGACCCAGGACGCCAAGGAGACCGACGACCTCAAGGCCGCCTACGGCGCGTCCGAGGGCGGCAAGGCGCCGCGCGGCATGGCCGGGGCGGTCAAGGAGCTGGAGAAGCGGCAGAAGAGCCGCGCCACCCGCACCCGCCGGGAGACCCTCGGCGTCGCCCTGCTCGACCTGCTCGGCTTCTACCGGGACGTGCTGGCGATCCAGCTCGGCTCGACCGGCGCGCTCGCCAACGAGGACCAGCGGCAGGCGCTGAACCGGGTCGCCCAGGCCGGTCCGGCGGAGGCCACGCTGCGCCGGATCGAGGCGGTGCTGGCCTGCCGCCAGGCACTGGACCGCAACGTGGACCCGCTGCTCGCGGTCGAGGCGATGACGGTGGCGCTGCGCGCGGGCTGAACCGGCCGGGGGCGGCTGCCGTGGGGGGCCGCCTTCGTCGGGCCGCCTCCATCGGGCGTCGGGTGACGGTCGTACGCCCGCCCTACGCCTTCCGGAGCCGGTGCGCTGTCCCACCTTCGAGTGAACGAGCGGTACGCGCCGGGCACACCCGCGTGTGACCGTCCGCCGGTTGTGCACGCTGGGGGCCGACTGCGCCCGGAGCCGGGCCCGGTCGTCCCCGTACGCGCCGGGTCCGGTCCGGCGTCGGCCCTCCTCCCGAGGCGGTGCGTCGTCGCATGGTTCGTTCACTCCTCGTCATCCCCCTGCTGGCCGCCGCTCTCGGCGGGGTCTGGCTGGCCCGCGGTGCCCTCCAGCGGTGGCGTGACCTGCGCGCCGCCGAGACCTACGAGCTGGCCGGGGACCGGTGGCCGATGCTGGTGCGGGCGGCCGGGGCGATGGTCTGCGGGATCTGCGTCACCGGGTTGACGCTGCTCACGGCGCTCGGTGCCTTCGGCGGCCTGAGCCGGGGCGACCGGCAGCCGGACCGGGCGGAGCCGGTCGTCGACGCGACGGGCGCGGGCGGCGGGGCCGGTGCGGGAGCGGGTACGGCCGCCGGGGCGGCGGCCCGGCAGCAGGCGGTGCCGCCCGCGGCCACCGAGCCGCCCGCTGCCGCCACCACGCCCCCCGCCGTGGTCAGCCGCTTCGACAGCGTCGGCCACCCCGGGGGCGGAGAGCTGCTCCAGTCCGCGGTGCTCGGCCCCGACGGGCGCCCGCGCAACGTCCGGGTCTGGCTGCCGCCGCAGTACGCCAAGGAGCCCAGCGCGCGTTTCCCGGTCGTGGTGATGCACGCGGCCGAGCCGCGCAAGACCGCCGACGCGGAGGTCCCGGACGTCTTCGAGGGCATCGGTGCGGCGCTGCAGAGCGGCAAGTCCCGTCCCTTCATCCTGGTCGCCCCCGAGGCGCCGAACGGCACCGCGCACCCCTGCGAGCTGGTCGCCGCCGCCCCGGCCGCCGTCGCCGACGACGCGAACCTGCGCACCACCATCGCGGCCTCCTTCCGGACCCTGCCCCCGTCGCCGTCCTCCTGGGGCGCCCTCGGGGTCGAGGGCGGTGCACCCTGCGCGGCCGCCGCCGGGCTGGCCCGTCCCGACCTGTACGGCGCGGCCGCGGCGGTCTCCGGCCGGTACGACGCGGCGGCGCTCACCCAGACCGGCGCCGAGGCCCCGACCGGCAGCGCGGCCAAGCTGCTGCTGGCCGCCGCGAAGGCCGATGCCGCCGGGCTGGACGCGGCCCGCAAGCTCCAGGCCTCGCTCAAGGCCGGTCCGGGACCGGCGGCCAAGGCGGACGTGCGGATCTCGGACAACGTGCAGGACTACACGCCCGACCGGGAGCGGCTGCGGCTGGTCCGACAGGCGGCACAGTTCCTGGCCGAGGCGCTGGCCAAGGCGTCCTGAGCGTCGGCCGAGCGGGCGCTACGCTGCCCGGTGCCCCAGGGTGGGTACCGGGCAGCGGCGTTCCCCCTCCCGGTCCGGCGTTCGCGCGTCACCGCGTCACCGCGTCACCGTGTTCGCGGTCCTGACTCTACGTTCCTTCCTTTCTTCCTTCCTTCCATCCACCGAGGAGAGCAACCGGATGAGGGCCTTCGGGCGGGTGCGGGTAGCGGTAGCGGCGGCGCGGGTGTCGGCCGCGGCACTGGTCGTCGGGTTGCTGGCGGGCGGCTGCGGCCCGGGGCCGGCCGGGCTGCCGGACGCGGCCTCCTCCGACTCGGCCGGGGCGGCCGGCTCCGGGGCTGCCGCGGCTCCGGGCGTCGGCGGGGTCACCCCGTTGGAGCCGCTGCCCGCCGCCGTTCCGGCCGCGCTCGCCTCGTACTACGCGCAGCGGCTGGCCTGGCAGCCGTGCGACGGCGGCTTCGAGTGCACGACGTTCCGGGTGCCGCTGGACTACGACCACCCGGGGGAGGGCGAGCTCACCCTGTCCGCCGCCCGTGCGCCGGCCGAACCTCCGGCGGCGGGCGCGGCCGGTGCGGGCCCGGTGGCCGACGCGGGTTCGGTGGCCGGGGCCGGGGCCGGTGCGGCTGGCACGGCTTCGGCCGGTCCGGGCGCGGGCGGGCCGGGGCAGCGGCTCGGTTCGCTGCTGCTCAACCCGGGCGGGCCGGGCGGCTCGGCGGTGGAGTACCTGGAGTCCGCCGCCGGGACGTACGACCGCGGGGTGCGCGCCGCGTACGACCTGGTCGGCCTGGACCCGCGCGGGGTGGGCCGCAGCAGCCCGGTCAGCTGCCTGAACGGGGACCGGATGGACGCCTTCGCCGCCGTCGGCCTCTCCCCCGGTGACCAGCAGGGCATCGACGCGCTGGTCGCCGCCGACAAGGAGTTCGCCGAGGGCTGCCGCCGCCAGGCCGGAGCGGCGCTCGGCCACCTCAGCACCGTCGAGGCCGCCCGCGACATGGACGTGCTGCGCGCGCTGCTGGGCGACGAGCGGCTGAACTTCGTCGGCAAGTCCTACGGCACCTTCCTCGGCGCCACCTACGCCGGGCTCTTCCCGGGCCGGGTCGGCCGCCTGGTGCTGGACGGCGCGATGGACCCGGCGCTCGACTCCGTCACCGGCAACCGCACCCAGGCCGGCGGTTTCGAGACCGCCTGGGCCGCGTTCGCCGAGGACTGCGCCAAGCGCGAGGACTGCCCGCTCGGCCGGACGGAGCAGCAGGTCGGCGAGCAGCTCACCGCCCTGTTCGCGACCGTCCGGGCGGCCCCGCTGCCCACCGGAGACAAGGGCCGTCGGCTCACCGAGTCCCAGGCGACCACCGGCGTCATCGAGGCCTTGTACGCGGACTTCCTCTGGCCCAAGCTGCGCACCGCGCTCGGCGACGCCGAGGCCGGCGACGGCACCGGCCTGCTGAGACTGTCCGACGCGTACTACGGGCGCGAGGCGGACGGCTCGTACCCCAACCTGATGTCCGCCAACACCGCGGTGAACTGCCTCGACCTGCCCGCGCCGTTCCGGGGGCCGGAGGACGTCCAGCGGGCGGTGCCGGACTTCGAGCGGGTCTCGCCGCACTTCGGGCGCGGCATGGCCTGGATGGCGCTGACCTGCGCCTACTGGCCGGTGCGGGCCACCGGGGCGGCGCACACCATCCGGTCGGCCGGCGCCGCCCCGATCGTCGTCGTCGGCACCACCCGCGACCCGGCCACCCCGTACGCCTGGGCGCGGTCGCTGGCCGGGCAGCTGGAGTCCGGCCGGCTGCTCACCTTCGACGGGGACGGCCACACCGCGTACGGCCGGCACAGCGCCTGCGTGGACGGCGCGGTGAACCGCTTCCTGTTGACCGGGGAGGCCCCTGAGCAGGGCAAGCGCTGCGACCGGTAGGGCGGGGGCCGCGGTCGGGCCGGAGGTGGTTCTCGCTTCAATCACTCGCCGGTACGACGTTACGATGAGCGCCCCCTCCTGCCCTTCCCCTCACCGGAGCGCATCGTGCTCGGAGTCAACGACCTGGCGACGTACGTCCTCGGCGCCCTCGTCATCGTCCTGCTGCCCGGCCCCAACTCCCTCTACGTGCTGTCCGTCGCGGCCCGCAAGGGCATCCGGACCGGCTACCGGGCCGCCGCCGGCGTCTTCGTCGGCGACCTCACCCTGATCAGCCTCACCTCGCTGGGCGCGGCCTCCCTGCTGAAGGCCAACCCGGCCGTCTTCGCGGTGGTCAAGTTCGGCGGCGCCGCCTACCTGCTCTGGATCGGCTACGGCATGCTCCGCGCCGCCCGGCAGCTCTGGCGGGAGCGCCGGACCGCGGCCGACCCCGCCGCCGAGCCGGTCCCCGAGTCCGCCGAGAACCCCTTCCGCCGCGCCCTGGTGGTCAGCCTCCTCAACCCGAAGGCGATCCTCTTCCTGCTCTCCTTCTTCACCCAGTTCGTCGACCCGTCCTACGGGCAGCCCGTCCTGTCCTTCGCCCTCCTCGGCGGCGTCCTGCAGACCTTCAGCCTGCTCTACCTCTCCCTGCTGATCTTCGCCGGCACCACCCTCGCCACCGCCTTCCGCCGCCGCAAGCGCCTCTCCGCCACCCTCACCAGCGGCGTCGCCGTCCTCTTCGCCGGCTTCGCCGCCAAGCTCGCCGTCTCCTCCGCCTGATCCGCCCGCCTGATCCGCCCCGGGGGTATCCCGGTACGGATCACCCGCGAACCTGTGTAGACTGGCCCGCGTTGCCACCACACGTGGCAACGGTGCCGCCTTAGCTCAGTTGGCCAGAGCAACGCACTCGTAATGCGTAGGTCGCGGGTTCGAATCCCGCAGGCGGCTCCACGATGAACCCCAGGTCAGGCTTCTGACCTGGGGTTTACTCATTCACATGACCAGGGGAGTGGGCAAGCCTCCCGCCGTCCTTGGACCGAGCGGCGTCCGGGCGTGGCCGGGGGCCGGATCGGGGCGGGCCGGATCCAGGGGGGCGGGCTCAGCGGGTGGCGTGGCGTATCGCGCCGATCGTGAGCGAGCCGAGTGCCAGGGCGGCGGCCAGGCCCGCGACCACCGTCGGGGCCGGGGCGCGCTCCCCCGAGGCACCGAGGAAGTCCAGGCCGCCGACGTGGTTGATCATCCCGTACCAGAGCAGCGGGTAGACGGTCTGGAACAGCCGGGGGCCACCGCTGACGGTGCCGCAGAGCAGGGCCAGGGCGGGGATGAACAGCGCCCCGGCCACGGCGCCCGCGGCGGCCCGGGACTCTCCGGCGCCGAGCAGCCGGACCACCGACCCGGCCGCGACGGCCAGGGCCGGGAGCACCCCGGCGAGCAGGGCGGCCAGCTCCCGGCGGAGTGGGGAGGGGCAGGCGCCGAGCAGTTCGTCGATGCTGCCGCCGCCCGCGCGGTGGCCCAGCAGGGACCAGAGCGGCACCGGCCAGAGCATCGCGAAGGGCAGGACGGCGTGGCTCGGCCCGTCCGGGGCGACGCCCAGCGCCAGGGCCGTGATCACGGCGGCCCCGGCCCACCACCACCGCTGCGCCCGCACCAGGATCCGCAGCTCGCCGACCAGCGCGGCGAGCACCGTGCCGCCGCTCTGGGCCGGGGTCAGCCGGGCCGGATCCAGGACGAAGGCGGCCGGCTCGCTCTCCGGCGCGGCGGCGCCGCCTCGCCCGCCGTCCTCCCGGACGGTTCCGCGGGCCCCCCGTCCGCCCGGGCGCACCCCCGTGACACCCGGGCGGAGCCGCACCCTCCCCGGTCGGAGCCCAGCCGCACCCGGTCGGAGCCCAGCCGCACTCGGTCGGAGCCCAGCCGCACCCGGGCGGGCCTCCGCCCCGTCGAAGCGCCGGAACCAGAGCGCCCCGAGCAGGGCGAGCCCGACCGCCGCCGCGGTCAGCAGCAGTCCCGTGACGGCCGGCCCGCCCGCCTCGCCCGGTCCGAGGCCGGGCCAGTCGAAGGTGCCGAGCACCCGGTCGTCCGCCGTCAGCCCGACCCCGAACTCCACGCCGTCCACCGGCCGTCCGCCCGCCGAGAGCGTCTCCCGGATCGACGCGGTGATCCGCCGCATGCCCAGCACGTCCAGCCCGCCGCCCGCCTGCCCGCCCAGGACGAGGACCAGCCAGACGGCGAACCAGACCGCCGCCCCCAGCCCGCCGCGCAGCGCCGGCAGGGTGTCGAAGAGCACCGCGCACCCGGCCACCGCCGCCAGCAGCGGCAGGGTGATCAGGGCGTACGGCAGCAGCAGCCGCACCACGTCCACCCGGCCCGAGTCGCCCTTGAGCAGCTGCACCGCGAGCGCCGTCCCGACGAGGGCGAGCAGCATGGAGCCGAACAGCAGCAGGTTGCCGCCGAACTTGCCCGCCAGGTAGGCCGTCCGGCTCAGCGGGGTTGCGGCGAGCAGCCGGCCGACGCCGCCCTGCTCGTCCCGGGGGATCGCGCCGCGGGCGATGCCGAAGCCCGCCAGCGAGAGCCAGACCGCGCCGCCGAGCGCCGTCACCGTGCCCACGTAGCCGCTGGTGTAGCGGCCGTGCAGGTCCGTCACCTGGAACACCTGCCAGCGGGAGTCGCCGACCGGCGCGGCCAGCAGCCCGAGGGCGAGCGTGCCCAGCAGCACGACGAGGTACCCGGGCCGCCGCCGACGCTCCCGGAAGTCGGCCAGGGCGAGCGCCCCGACGCGCGCCGTCATGCCGCCACCCCCTCGGCCGCCGCCGGGGCGGCGGTGAGCAGCAGGTAGGCGTCGTCCAGCCGTGGGGAGACGGGCCGTGCCTCCGGTGCGGGCGGGTGCCCGGACAGCACCCGCACCCGGACGCCCTGCGGAGTGCGGGTGGTGCCGCCGAGCAGGAACCGCGAGCGCAGCGCCGGCAGCCGGTCGGCCCCGACGGTCAACTCCCAGACCGCGCCCTCGGCCTGGCGCAGCAACTGCTCCGGGGTGCCGTGCGCGAGCAGCCGGCCGTGCCCCATGACGGCGATCCGGTCGGCGGTGGCGGCCACGTCCGGGACGATGTGGGTGGACAGCACGACGATCCGGTCGGCGCCGAGCCCGCTCAGCAGGCTGCCGAAGCGCAGCCGCTCCTCCGGATCCAGCCCGACCGTCGGCTCGTCCACGATCAGCAGCGCCGGGTCGTTGAGCAACGCCTGGGCGATGCCGACCCGTTGGCGCATCCCGCCGGACATCGCGCCGAGCCGCTGCCCGGCCGCGCCCGACAGGTTGACCAGGTCGAGCAGTTCGTCGATCCTGGCCCGCGCGGCGCGCCGCCGCATCCCCTTGGCGGCCGCCAGGTAGCCGAGGAACTCACGGGCGGTGAGCTGCGGGTAGACGCCGAAGTCCTGGGGGAGGTAGCCGACGACACGGCGCAGCGGACCGGGGCGGCGGGCGATGTCCACCCCCTCCCAGAGCACCCGGCCCGCGGTGGGCCGGGTGACGGTGGCCAGGACGCGCATCAGGCTCGACTTGCCGGCGCCGTTGGCACCGAGCAGGCCGAGCACGCCGGGCCGCAGCGTCAGCGAGAAGGAGTCCACCGCGCGCTTGCCGCCGCGGTACTCCTTGGTCAGGTCGAGGATCCGGAGTTCGGTCACGTCCGGAATGCTTCCGGGCGGAGCCCGTCCGGACATCTGCCGTTCGGCAGATATCTCCCGGGTTTCCGGACGGAAACGGCGGGAGGGGTAGGCCGAAAGGCCTACCCCTCCCGCCGCTCACGTTCGTCCGCGCGTCCCGGGGTCCGGGACGCGGCTCAGTCCTCGTCGCCGCCGAGGTCGCCGGCGTCCAGGGCGCCGTCCGGGACGCCGCTGATCGCGTAGCCCTGGCGGCGCGCCTCGTAGCAGGCCACCGTCGCGGCCGCCGACACGTTCAGCGACCCAACCCGGCCCAGCTGCGGCACGAACACCACCTGGTCGCAGAGCGCCAGCGCCTCCGGCGTGATCCCGCGGTCCTCGTGCCCGAGCACGAAGGCCACCGCCGGGGTCAGCTCGGCGGCGAACATCGGCACCGCCTCGTCCGCCAGCTCCAGGCCGACCACCTTGAAGCCGTCGGCCTTCGCCGCCGCCACCGCCTCGGCGACGGTCGGGAAGTGCTCCACCTTCAGGTACTTGTCGGTGCCCATCGCGGCCTTCTGCGCGCCGGAGGAGCGCACCGACGGGGTGTCCCCGGCCAGGTAGAGCTTCTCCGCGCCCATCGCCGCACCGGTCCGGACCACCGAGCCGACGTTGAACGGCGACTGCAGGTTCTCCAGGATCATCGCGAGCCGGAACTCGTTGCTGCGCCGCCACGAGCGGTGCAGACGCTTCAGTTCGGTCCCGCGCAGCTGCTTCACGACGTCGTACCTCGTCCAATCTCCGAGCCCTCGCCCGCCTCGGGGCGGGGCCGCGCTTCCAGAATCCGGAACCCGTTGACCGAGGTGACCCGGGTGGTCGGGTAGCCCTGGTCGTTCAGCCACTTCTGCAGCGAGTCCGAGCCCAGGTGCTTCTGCACCACGAGGAACGCCGAACCGTCCGGGGTCAGCCGGCCGAGCCAGTGCGTCAGCAGCCGGCGCAGCGCCGCCTTGCCGATCCGGATCGGCGGGTTGGAGTAGATCGTCGCGAACCGGACGTCCTCCGGGACGTCGTCGGGCAGCTCGGCCCGGACGTTGCCCAGCCCCAGCGCCCCGGCGTTCAGCCGCACCAGCTCCAGGGCGCGCTCGTTGACGTCCACCGCCCAGACCGGCAGGCGCTTGCGCCGGCTCGCCCAGGTGAGCGCGATCGGGCCGTAGCCGCAGCCGACGTCCAGGATCGGGCCGCGCACCCGCGGCGGCGGGGCGTGCTCCAGCAGGACCCGGGTGCCCGGGTCGAGCCGCTCGCGGGAGAACACCCCGGCGTCGGTGGTCAGTTCCAGGGTGAGGTCCGGCAGGGAGACCGTGATCGACCGGCGGTCGCTGGCGACCTCGGGTGCACCGGTGAAGTAGTGCGAGCCGGACATGCTTTCCCCGTCGTTCGTATGGGCCTCGGGGCCACCGGGTGGGTGTGGGTTAGCCCTTCGTACGGCACCGATCGTACCCCCGGCGGGCCGGCGGGCGTTCCGCTCAGGCGGCGCCGGGGGACGGGCGGGCGGCCACGTCGGTGCGGTCCCAGGCGGTGACGGCGAAGCAGACCGGGGTCGGCTGCGCCGGCTCGGCCTCCGGGGAGCGCGCGGCGGCCCGGGCGCACACCGGGGCCGGGACGCCGTCGCCGATCCGCGCGATCTCCTCGGCGAGCGCCGGGGCGGCCCGCTTCCGCCCGCTGCCCACGCCTTCCGCGGCCTCCCGCCGGACCGGCAGCAGGTGGATCGGCTCGTCGGTCTCGCCGGCCTCGCGGGCGTCCGTGGTGTGCGTGCCCAGGCAGTACGCACAGCCGTTCAGCTGCGAGGTGCGCACCTGCACGAGGCCCGGTTCCGGGCCGTTCGGCGGCCCCCGTTTCGAGGGTCGATCCGGGGGCCGGGCCGGTCGGCCGCGGGGCTCCCGCCAACACGCCCGGGCGTGCCCGGCGCGTCGCGTCCGGGCTCTGGGCGGCGGATACTGCCAGTACCGCAAGCCTCCGAAGAGTGAGGACGGATGCCATGCCGCAGGACCACGAGGACTACCTGATCGACGAGACCGACGAGACCGTGGAGCCCGACGAGGAGACGCCTCCGGTGGACGAGTACGACCAGGTCGCCGAGCGCCGCGCCCTCGGGGCCGACCCCGCCACCGACGTCGCGGACGTCGCGGAGCAGACCCGGGTGGTCCAGCTGGACGAGGACGAGTACCGGGAGTAGCCGGGCCGCAGGGCCTCCCGGCCCGTGGGCCTACAGCGCCCGGCGGCGCTGCAGCCAGGCCAGCGCCGCCCAGCCCGGCAGCACCGGCAGGATCAGCGTCAGCAGCCGGTACAGCGCCACCGCCGCCAGCGCGCCGCCCTTCTCCATCGACGCGGTCTGCTGCAGGAGCGTGATCAGCGCCCCGTCCACCGCGCCGGCCCCGCCAGGGGTCGGCGCCGCGCTGCCCGCCGCGTTGCCCACCAGGAACACCACCGCGACGGAGGCGAAGGACGGCTCCCGGCCGATCGCCCGGGCACAGCAGTACAAGCACGCGATCAGGCAGATCGACACCAGCAGCTGCCCGGTCACCCCCACCGCAAGCCGGGTCGGACTGCGCAGCAGGTCCAGCAGCCGGGGCAGCACCTCGGTCGTCAACGGCCGCAGCCGCGCCGCCAGCCACCGCCGGGCCACCGGGATCGTCCACACCACCGCGAGCAGCGCCGCCGCTCCCGCCAGACCGCCCACCACGGCGGGCAGCGCGTCCAGCTCCGAACCGCCCGGCTGCATGTCCAGCAGGTAGACGAAGGCCCCCAGCTGCAGCAGGTGCAGCACCAGCCCGATCATCGTCCCCACCCCGACGCTGGACAGCGCCTGCGCGGTCGGGATCCCGGCCCGCTGCAACAGCCGGGTGTTCAGCGCGACCCCGCCGACCCCGCCCGGGGACACCAGCTTCACGAACGACCCGGCGACCTGCGCCAGCACCGCGTTGCGGAAGTCCAGCCGCTCCGGCACGAAGCCGACGAAGCCCATCGCCGCCGTGACGTGGCTGGTCGCGGCGGCGGCCAGCGCCAGCAGCAGCCACCACGGGTCGGCGTCGGCCAGGGCGGAGACCGGATTGTCCTCCGCCGCGAACAGCTGCGGGATCAGCAGCCACCCGGCCACCACCCCGCCCACGACGGCCAGCAGCGTCCGCGGCCGCAACCGCTCCAGCCGCACCGGCCGCCCCACCACCTGCGGCCGCGCCCGCAACACCTCCGCCCGGATCTCCTCCAGCAGCCCGCCGGGCGTGGGCGCCGGGTGGGTGTCGGCGGCGTCGGGGGTGGTGGGGCGGCCGCTGTCCGCGGCGGGGGCGGGGGTGGTCGTCCGGGTGTCGGGGTCGGAGCTGGGGGCGGGGACGCTCGTGAGGGGCGGTCGGCCGGTGGCAGTGCTCGCGGCGTCGGGGGTGGGGGTGGCGTGGTGGGTGGGCCGGGCGGCGGTGGGGCGTCCGGTGCCGGTGGGCGCCGGGGCGGGCGGGGCGGGCTTCGGGTGGCGTTTGAGGGCGCGGCGGGTGGTGTGGGTGAGGGCGATGGGCTGGAGCAGGGGGAGGGTGGCGCCGACGGGATCGGGGCCGAGGACGGCGGTGGCGGTGCGGACGGCGCGGGCGGCGCCGGCGCGCAGGGCGAGGGTGGTGAGGAGTTGGGCGACGTCGCAGCGCAGGACGAGTTCGGTGGCGGCGATGTCGCCGTCGGCGAAGTCGACCAGGTGCACGGCGCCCGAGTCGTCGACCAGCAGGGAGGAGGGGACGAGGGCGCGGTGGGCGATCTCGCGGCGCTGGAGGAGGGCGAGCTGGCCCCAGGCGTCGGTGAGCAGCCCGTCGGTGATCTCGTCGTCGGCGAGCTGGTCCAGGGTGCGCCCGGCCAGCCGCTCGTACGCGATGAGCGCGGTGTCCTGTCCCAGGCCCGCGGTGGCGGCGATGGCGCGGGTGCGGACGCCCGCGGTCAGGGCCGCGTACGTGACCAGGGCCTCGTGTTCCAGGCCGGTGCGCGGGGAGCGCAGGACGCGCGGATCGGGGGCGGTGCGCAGGCGCAGTCGGCGCCAGGCGCGTTGGACGGCCGCGGCGGTGACGGCCTGCCGGTCGAGGAGCTGGACGTCGAGGGCGGGGAGGCCGTCGGCCTGCCGGACCAGGTAGCGGTCGGGCCCGGACGGCTGGGCCTCGACCGGGCGCAGGCCGCTGTCCCGCAGGGCGCGCAGGACCTCGCCGGGACGCGGGCACGGGTCGGGGGTGCCGACGGCGTACAGCGTGCCGTGGGCGCCGGTCCAGCCGATCAGCAGGCCGAGCAGCAGTGAGGTGGGGGTGGCGAAGCCGCCCGCCAGTCCGGCGAGGCCGGAGAGGGCGAGGACGGCCCACGGCAGGCGGTGTTCCCGGTTGCCGGAGGCGGTCATGAAGGCGAGGACGGGGGCGAGGTAGCCGTACACCGGCTCGGTGTGCCCGAGGACGTCGCCGGGCAGCGGCTTGGTGATCGCGGTGAGCAGCGAGTGCGGGGCGAGGCCGTCGGCCCACAGGTCCAGGCCGAGGGTGGCGCCGTAGGCGAGGACGGCGGCGAGCAGCCCGTCGGAGACCTGCTGCAGGGCGCGCCGCCGGTCGGGGCCGAGCAGGCGGCGGACGGCGAGGCCGACCGGCAGCAGCAGGACGGCGGCGGTGGTGAGCCCGCCGGCCAGGCTCGCCAGGGGCAGTGGCACCAGGGCGGCGGCCACCGCGACGTCGGCGGCGATGCCGCCGGTGGTGGCGCGGGCGTAGTCGGCGAGCAGCAGGGTGAGGCCGGTGGCGACCAGGCCGCCGAGCAGCCGGATCAGCGCGACGGGCTGCCGGACCCGGCCGGTGGCGGGCACCGGGCGGGCCCGGAACCCGCCGGGCGCGACCGGATCGGATCCCGACCGCTCGGGGCCCGGCCTCCCGGGTATGCCGGCGCCGCTGCCGTCCGTCGTCCGCGCTCCGCCGTCCGTCGTCCCCGCCCCGCCGTCCGGCGCCCCGGCGCCGCCGTTGGGCTGCGCGGGCACACCGCCGGTGTCGCCTCCGTCGGTGTCGCCGTTCGTACTCCCCGTCACGATCGCCACGGGTGGCATGCTCCCATGCCGCCCCCGGGCACCGGGCCGGGATGCCGGAGGGCCTCCCGCCGGGGCCGCCGGACCGCAGCTACGCCTGCCGGGTCGGCAGGACGACCAGGTGGCGCAGGTTGACGTGCCGGGGGCGGCTGACGGTGTACGCGACCAGGTCGGCGATGTCCTCGGCGGTGAGCGCCGGGATGGCGTCGAACATCCCGCCGAGCTGCTCGCGCAGCACCGGGTTGTCGATGTGCCCGCCGAGCTCGGTGTCGGTGAGACCGGGCTCGATCGCGCTGACCCGGACGTCGCGCGGGCCGAGCTCGCCGCGCAGCGCGGCGGACAGCTGGGTGAGTGCGGCCTTGGTGGCGCCGTACACGGCGTAGTCGGGGAAGACCACGTGCGAGGCGATCGAGGAGACGTTGACCAGGTCGGCGGTGCGGCCCTCGGCGGCGGCCGCGGTGAGGTCGGCGGTGAAGGCGCGGACGATCCGCAGCGCGCCGGTGAGGTTGGTGTCGACCATGCGGGTCCACTCGTCGATCCGGCCGTCGGCGAGCGGGTTCGGCAGCATCACCCCGGCGTTGTTGACCACCAGGTCGACCTGTCCGTACGCGTCGTGGACGGCCTTGGCGGCGGCGTCCACGGAGGCCTGGTCGGTGACGTCCGCGGTGACGGCGAGGGCCTGCCCGCCCGCGGCGGCGATCTCGGCGGCGAGGGCGTCGAGCCGTTCGGTGCGGCGGGCGAGCAGGGCGACCCTGGCGCCGTGGGCGGCGAGCGTGCGGGCGGTGGCGGCGCCCATGCCGCTGGCGGCTCCGGTGACGACGGCGGTGCGGGTGGCGAGGGAGGAGAGGCTCATCGGGGGCTCCGGTTTCGGGTCGCTCGGGCTGACGTCGACCACTGTGCGCGGGTCGCCGCCGCGTACCCAGGGCCGCGCTCCTCCCGGGTACCGCCGTCCCGGGAACGCCCGTCCCGGGAACGGCCTTTCCTGGGAACGGCAGTACCACCCTCGGGCGGCCGCGCCCGGATAGCCTGCCGGGCATGGAGAACACCCTGGGGGACTTCCTCCGCTCGCGCCGGGCCCGGATCCTGCCGGAGGAGGTGGGCCTGCCCTCGCACGGCCGCCGCCGGGTGAACGGCCTGCGCCGGGAGGAGGTGGCGCAGCTGGCGGGCGTCAGCGTGGACTACTACGTACGGCTGGAGCAGGGGCGGGGCGGCAGCGCCTCGGACGCGGTGCTGGAGGCGGTGGCCCGGGTGCTGCGGCTGGACGCGGTGGAGACGGCGCACCTGCGGTCGCTCGCCCGTCCGCCCAAGGACCCGGCGCCGTCCGGCACCGCCCGGGGCCGGGCCCGGGAGCGGGTCCGGCCGGGGACGAGGCTGCTGCTGGACCTGATGACCGGGGTGCCCGCCTTCGTCCTCGGCCGGCGGATGGACGTCCTGGCCTGGAACGCGCTGGCCGGCGCGGTGAACGGTTTCGCCACGCGGACGGACGGCTCCCCGGGCGACGCCCCGAACCAGGCCCGGCACGCCTTTCTCGACCCGGCGGCCCGGGAGTACTACCGGCAGTGGGACGCGGTCGCCGCGGAGACCGTCTCCTACCTGCGCCGGGACGCCGGACTGCACCCGGACGACCCGGCGCTGAGCGCCCTGGTGGGCGAACTGTCGGTGCGCAGCGAGGAGTTCCGCCGGCTCTGGGCCGACCACCTGGTCCGGGAGAAGACCCACGGCGTCAAGCTGGTCCGGCACCCGCTGGTCGGGGACCTGGACTTCGGCTACGAGACCCTGGGCGTCAACGGTTCGCCCGACCAGCTGCTGGTCGTCTACACCGCCCCGGCGGGTTCGCCGACCGCGCAGAAGCTGTCCCTGCTGGCCAGTTGGACGGCCCCGGGAGCAGCCCCGGGAGCGGCCCCGGGGACGGAGGACCGAGTCGCCGGACACCCCGCGGCGCCCGGGCCGCCGGAGCCGCCGCAATCGCACTGAGCAGGGACTTCCGAGGCGGGCGCCGGGTGGGCGGGACGCCCCGGGGCGGCTTAGCCTGCACTCATGAGCGCCTGCGAAGACCTCGCCCTGGCCCCCCGGGACATCGAGGCCCTTCCGCCCGCCGACGGCTGCGCCGACTGCCTGGCGCAGGGCCGCCGGGACTGGGTGCACCTGCGGATCTGCCTGGACTGCGGCCACATCGGCTGCTGCGACTTCTCGCCGCAGCGGCACGCCACCGCGCACTTCCACAACTCCTCCCACCCGGTGATCCGCTCGTACGAGCCGGGGGAGGACTGGCGTTGGTGCTTCGTCCACGAGGTCATGGGCTGAGGCGGGCATCTCGAAGCCGGGCATCGGCACCCGGGCACCCGAGCCCGGCCGTCCGAGCCTGCCCGGTCCGAAACCGCCCGGTCCGAGCCGGGCGGTCCGAAACCGCTCGGTCCGAGCCCGGCCGGTCCGAGCCGGGATTCCCGGTGGCACGGACCCGTAGCCCGGATAAAATCCGGACATAACGCCCGTGCGGCCCCTCCGGCCGACATCCGTCCGGCCGGTGACCGCCGAAGGGAGGCCGACGATGACCAAGCGAACTCCGGGCAGCACCGCCCGGCTCCGCCAGGGCACCCAGGAACTGCTGGAGCGCCGCGGCATGGCGAGCCAGCCCGCCCGGATCGGGCCGAAGCTGCGCACCGGCGCGGTGTCCTCCTCCGTCGCCGGTTACGGCGCCGGCGAGGCGTTCCGCCACGGCGGGCGCGACGTGGCGACCGCGTCCACGCACGCCGCTCCGGCGCTGCACGCCGAACTCAAGGGCCACCGGCACCGCGGCGCGGAGAAGCACTCCGCCCACTGAACCGTCCGGCCGGGGGCGGGTGCCGACCTGCGGGCGCCCGCCCCTGACGTACCGTCACGGATCCTGCCGGGAAGCCGGGAAGCCGGGAACCCGGGACGGCGCTCGGCTCTGCTCCGGCTCCGGCACCGGCGGGCGTGCGTAAGACGGCGGACCGGATCGGCGGCGGACCGGATTGTCAGTACCCTGCGCTAGGTTCGTCCCGTTCACCAGACGCGGCAGGACGACGGGGGCATCATGGCCGACGTGATCGCGGACGAGCCGGTCGAGCTCCAGCTGGAGCGCCACCGCACCGAACTCACCGGCTACTGCTACCGGATGCTCGGCTCGGTCTTCGAGGCCGAGGACGCGGTGCAGGAGACGATGGTCCGGGCCTGGCGCGGGCACCGGGGCTTCGAGGGGCGCTCCGCGCTGCGCTCCTGGCTGTACCGGATCGCCACCAACGTCTGTCTGGACGCGCTGAACGGGCGGAACGCCCGGGCCCGCCCGATGGATCTGGCCGGTCCGGTCACGGTGGCCACGGCGCACGACGCCCAGCTGCCCGAGGTGACGTGGATCGGCCCCGCCCCGGACGGCCGGGTGCTGCCCGAGACGGGGGATCCGGCCGAGGTGGCCGCCCAGCGCGAGTCGGTGAAGCTGGCCTTCGTGGCCGTGCTGCAGCGGCTCGCGCCCCGGCAGCGGGCCGTGCTGATCCTGCGCGAGGTGCTCGGCTGGAAGGCCGCCGAGGTGGCCGAACTCCTCGGGGTCACGGTGGCCTCGGTCAACAGCGCGCTGCAGCGGGCCCGCGCGGCGCTCGCCGCGGAGGGCTCGGCCGCCCGGCCCGCGCCCGCCCTGGACGAGGACCACCGCGCGCTGCTGGACCGCTACGTCCGCGCCTTCGAGGCGTACGACATGGACGGCCTCGCCGTGCTGCTGCGCGAGGACGTCACGCTCAACATGCCGCCGTTCGCGATGTGGCTGCGCGGACGGGAGGAGCTCCGGGCCTGGATGCTGGGCCCCGGCCAGGGCTGCCGCGGCTCCCGGCTGCTCCCGGTGACGGCCAACGGCGGGCCGGCCTTCGCCCAGTACCGGCCGAGCCCGGCAGGTGGGCACGAGCCGTGGGCGCTGATCGTGCCGGAGGTGTCAGAGGGCCGGATCACCGGGCTCACCAACTTCCTCGACACGGAGGTGCTGTTCCCGCTGTTCGGCCTGCCGCCCCGGCTGGACGCCGAGCGGGTCGGCGGCGAGTAGCCGGGGGTCGTCGAGCCGACCGAGCGGATCGCCCGGGCCCGGCGGCAGCAGTGCCGCGAGCCCGCTGAACGCGAGCAGTTCCCGCAGCGGGCCGCTCGCGTTCCGCAGCACCACGCGGACGCCGTGCCGGGCGGCGGCGAGCCGCAGCCGGGCGAGCGCGTCGACGACGGCCAGGTCGGGGGCGGTCAGCGCGCCCAGGTCGCAGGTCAGTACGGCTCCGCCCGGTGTGGTCTCCCCGATGGTCTCCATGCGGATTGGACCGCCGGGACGGCGCCGACTCATCGCTCCGGTACGGACTCGTCGCTCCGGCGCCGACTCATCGCTCCGCTTCGGGCTCATCGCTCCGGTACGGACTCGTCGCTCCGGCGGCGGTTTCGCCCTTGCGCTGACGGTTTCACCGGTCCGGGGCGGGATCGCGTCGTGGCGGCCCTGGACTCCGGTGGCAGAGTAGGGCCGTCGAACCCGTCCCGCCCCAGGAGGAGCGCCGTGACCGCTGAGCCCTTGAAGTCCCGTGAGGAATGGCTGGCTTCGCTGCCCCGGATCTACGCGGCGGCCGGCTGCCTGCTGCGGGACGAGTCCGGCCGGATCCTGATCGTGAAGGCCGGGTACCGCGAGCACTGGCAGTTCCCCGGCGGCACGATCGACCTCGGCGAGGGCCCGGTCGAGTGCGCCGTGCGGGAGCTGGAGGAGGAGACCGGCATCGTCGGCGAGGCCGGTGCACTGCTGGCCATCTCCTGGACCCACCCGTCGGGCGAACTCGACCACCCCGCCGAGCACTTGATGTTCGATTTCGGCACCGTCCCGGACGGCACCCCCGTGACCGTCCCGGAGGGTGAGCTGGACGAGCACCGCTGGGCCCCGGTCGAGGAGGCGCTCGAACTCCTCGGCCCGGCCCGTTCGGCCCGGCTGCGGGCGGCGCTGGCGGCGGCCGAGGACGGCCGGGTCCGGATCGTCACCACCCACGTCTCCGGTTTCTAGCCGGAAGTGCCGTGCCCCGGGCGGGAGTTCCGTCCAGGGCACGGCGCCGGGGCCTCAACCCTGCTGCTCGGGTTCGGCGTTCCGGGCGGCGATGATGGCGGCGATGGCCTCCGAGACGAAGGTCTCCGCCTCGGCCTTGTCCACGTTGAGCGCGGTGAGGACGTCCTGGCCGTTGTCCTGCTCCAGCAGCGCCAGCAGGATGTGCTCGGTGCCGACGTAGTTGTGCCCGAGCTTGAGCGCCTCGCGGAAGGTCAGCTCCAGCACCTTCTTGCTCCGGGCGTCGAAGGGGATCAGTGCGGGCAGCTCGTCGACGGCGGCCGGCAGGGCGGCGGTGGCCGCCTCCCGCAGGGCCTCGGGCGCGACGCCCTGGGCGGCGAGCGCCTTCATCCCGATGCCCTCGGGCTCGGCGAGCAGGCCGAGCAGCAGGTGCGCGGTGGTGATCTCGGCGTTGGCCGCCTTCCGGGCCTCCTCCTGCGAGGCGACCACGACGCTGCGGGCCCGGGGGGTGAACCGGCTGAAGCCCTGACTGGGGTCGAGGTCGTTCGGCGTGCCCGGGTCCTTGGGGACGAAGCGCTTCTGGGCGGCCTGCTTGCTGACGCCCATGCTCCGGCCGATGTCGGTCCAGGAGGCGCCGGATCGGCGGGCCTGGTCGACGAAGTGGCCGATCAGGTGGTCGGCCAGCTCGCCGAGGTGGTCGGCGGCGATGACCGCGTCGGAGAGCTGGTCCAGCGCATCGGTGTGGACCTTCTTGATCGCCGCGATCAGGTCGTCGAGGCGCAGCGGAGTGGTGCTGGGAACAACGGGATTCTCCATGCGTCAACCGTAGGTTGTCGACCCGGCGACCGTCAACCATCGGTTGACGATTGTCGGGGGAATCCGCGCGGATCGTTCCGGAGGCCCCGGGCGGCCGGCTGGGGGCCCGGCGGGCGGTGCGCTAGCCGGCGGGCAGCAGCCGGCCGCGGACGGCGGCGATCAGGTCGGGCGTGACGCCCGCCGCGAGCAGGTAGCCGGCCGGGTCGAAGCCGGCGAGCGCGTCCGCCAGGGCGGCCTCGGCGGTGGTCCCGGCCTCCGCGAGCACCGCGTCGATCCGGTGGTACGGGTCCGGCAGGCCGAGCATTCCGTACAGCGGGCGGACGTTGGGGCCGCTCAGCAGGTAGTCCTCGGCGATCGCGGCGCGGTCGACTCCGGCCAGTGCGAGCAGCAGCAGGGCGGCGAGGCCGGTCCGGTCACGGCCGGCGCCGCAGTGCACGACCACGCCGCCGGGGCGGGCGCCGGCGATCGCGGTGATCAGCGCGGCGGCGGCGTGCGGGCAGTGGTCCAGGTACGGGCGGAGTGCGAGCGGGGTGCCGTCCAGCCGGCCGTGGGCCTTCCACCAGGCGGGGCCGGCGAGCTCGTCCAGCGGGACGCGGATCAGGTCGACGCCCTCGGGGAGCGGGAGGAGCGGCCTGTACTCCTCGACATTGCGCAGGTCGACCACGGTGCGGACGCCGTGGTCGAGGAGGGCGTCCCAGCCCTCGGCGGTGAGGCGGTCCAGGTTGTCCGCCCGGACTATCGCGTGGCGGGCGGTGAGCCGGCCGGAGGCGGTGGGCAGCCCGCCCAGGTCGCGGACGTTCAGGCAGCCGTCCCAGACGAGGGTGCGGTCCTCGGTGGTGGTCGGCGCGTCCGTCGTCCCGTTCATGGGGCTCCCCGTTTCCTCGTCGGGGGTCCCGTTACCCCCTCGTTATGGAAGGACTCCCGGGAGATCCGGATGGTTCCTGGCCGTTCGAGTCCTCGGAACCGATTGTTCACGTACCGGTTGTCCACGTACCGGCCGTCACGTACCGGCTGCTCGCGGAGCGGTGCATCACGGAGCGGCCCGTCGCGGGGCGGTTCTGCGCGGGGTGGTTCTTCACGGGGTGGTTCTTCACGGGGCGGTCCTTCGCGGACCGGCCGGGTGCTCAGGCGGCGGTCGGGGTCTCGGCCTCGGTGCGGACCAGCTTCTCCAGCGGCTCGACGGCGATCTGGCCGAGCATCGAGCCGGCCACGATCGCGCCGATCAGGAAGACCGTGGACAGCCAGGCCATGGTCGACACCGGCAGGGTGAAGGCGCCGATCACCCGGGCCGCGCACTCGGTCAGCAGCGCGGTGCCCCAGATGGCCGAGAACAGGCGCTCGTGGCGGTGGAAGGAGCGCGACGCGGCCGCCCGGCCCTCGCTCAGCCGCTCCCAGGCGGCGGCGCGGTCGCGCTTGCCCTTGGTGACGAAGGGCATCAGCATCGGGCTCATCACCGGCCGGCCGATCAGGGCGGAGACCAGGATCGCGAGCGCCACGGTGCCGCTCAGCCCGCCGTCCTTGGCGATCATCAGCCGGGCGTCGCCGGTGACGAAGGTCAGCGCCAGACCCGCCAGGTTGACGGCCAGCATCAGGGTGGCCCACAGGTTGAGCGTGCGCTCGCGCAGCAGGCCGAGGACGGTGCGGACGGCCGGGAAGGCGCTGCTCCAGGCCAGGGCGGCGAACTCGCTCAGGCCGAAGGCCGAGTGGAGCAGGTAGTAGCCGGCCAGCGGGGCGGCCACGTCCAGGGCGAGCGGGCGCAGGCCGGAGACGAGCGGGTTGGGAGCCTTGGCGTGGGCGGCGCCGCCGGTGGCGGTCTGCGCGGGCGCGGCGGTGGTGGCGCCGAGGGTGGTGACGGCGGCGGCGCTGACGGTCTGGCTCACGGTGGGTCCTCCCCGGCTGGTCGCGGGCCGCTGCCCGCGTCGTGCCTCCAGTCTTTCCGTCCGACCCTCCGTCAGAGCAGTGCCGTCCGTTGCGGGATCCGCGTGACAGTTGTCATGGTGCGGGGGGTGACACCCCCTCCGACTTGCGGTTCCGCGGGCTCCGTCGATCGACCGCCGACCAGTCGTCGGCCGATCGACGGCCGGGAAGGTCCGGAGCCCGCGGTCCGGGTGCCCCGGCGGCGCACGGTGCCGAATCACTCGCGCTCGTCGACGGGCACCACCGCGCCGGTCCGGGCCCGCCAGGTCTCGACGCCGTACCGCGCGCGGAGGTCGGATTGGTGGCCGGCGGGCGGGCGGCGGTCCCCTCGGCGCGGCGGGCCGGGCTGAGGTCGGAGGTGAGAGGTGTCGAAGGTGAGAGGTGAGGGGCACCCGGCCGCCGGTGGGGCGCTCGACCAGGCCGAGCAGCAGTCCGTCGGCGTCGTTCGGCAGGTGGGAGAGCCCGGCGTCGCCCGGCGAGGCCCAGGGCGCGCAGGGCGGGCGCCCACGCGCGACCCGCCCGGCCCGCCTCCGCGGGCGGTGGCACGGCCGAGGAGGCGGGCCCGAGCGATCCCCGCGACCGGAGGCCGGCGCGGGGCCGGGCGGCGTCGGTGGACCGCGGTCTCCCGGCGCGACGGCGGCCCGGACTGATTCGTTTACGGACAATATGGGCGGCGCGGGCACGCCGGGACCGCGGGCGGAGGGCGGCAGGGCGCGGGACCTCGGCTCCGTCCGGGCCGGTCCTTCGGGCGGAGCCGAACTGTTCCCCCGAATGGCGCATCATGTGGCGGGTGCAGAGTGCAGAGCGCCCCGGAGCGGGCACGGGCAGCCCCGTAGGCCGGTCCGGACCAGTACCGACCACCGGCCCGCCCCCGGGACCGGCCGCCGCTCCCACCGATCTGACCGAGGCGGTCCGCGCCGCGCAGGGCGGGGACGAGGAGGCGTTCCGGCTGCTCTTCCGGACCGTCCAGCCGGGCCTGCTGCGGTACCTGCGGGTGCTGGTCGGGGGCCGGCCGGAGGACGCGCAGGACGCCGAGGACATCGCCTCCGAGGCCTGGCTGCAGATCGCCCGCGACCTGCGCGGCTTCTCCGGCGACGGGGACGGCTTCCGCGGCTGGGCCGCCACCATCGCCCGGAACCGGGCGCTCGACCACCTGCGCGCCCGCCGCCGCCGTCCGGTCGCCGACCTGCCCTTCGAGTACCTCGTCGAACTGGCGGCCGGGGACGACACCGCCCGTGCCGCCCTCGCCACGGTCGGCACCGCCGACGCGCTGGCGCTGATCTCCCGGCTGCCGCGCGACCAGGCCGAGGCGGTGCTGCTGCGGGTGGTCATGGAGCTGGACGCGGAGAGCGCCGCCCGGGTGCTCGGCAAGCGGGCCGGCAGCGTCCGGATGGCCGCCCACCGCGGGTTGCGGCGGCTGGCCAAGCTGCTGGAGCAGCCCTTCGCGACCGGCGGCGGGATCCCGGCCGCGCGGCCGGGCGGACAGCCCACCGCCGGCCCCGGCGGGACCGCCGTGGGCTCGACCGGAGGGGCCGGAACGGGCGCGGGCAAGGCCTCCGGGCAACCCGCGGGGAAAGCCGCGAAAAAAAGTTCTCCGCAGGGTGTGACAGAACGCCGGGCCGCGACGCTGAAGGACATGAGATGAGCACCAACCGATCCCGTCGGATCGACCGTGATACCGCCGAGCAGCTGCTCGGCGGTGCCGTGGCCGCCCCGTCGGCCGGGCAGGAGGCCTCGCTCACCGGACCGGACGGCGGTCCCGGGCAGCTTGCCCGGGTGCTCGCCGCGGCCGCCGCTCCCGCGACGGCCGGCGAACTGGCCGGGGAGGAGGCCGCCCTGGCCGCGTTCCGGGAGGCGAGTCTCACCCCCGACCCGATAGTGACCCCCGTCCGGAGACGATCGATGGCGACCGCCGCGCTGGCCAGGACCTTCAGCACGAAGGCCGCTGCCGCCGTGCTCGGCGCCACCGCGCTGTGCGGGGTCGCGGTCGCCGCCGGCACCGGCAACCTGCCGTCCCCCCTGAGCGGCGGACCCGCCGAGCCGCAGCGCACGCTCGCGGGCCAAGGCGCCTCCGGCACCTCGCCGAGCGCGTCGGCCCACGGTTCCCCGGCCACCGCGGCCCCGTTCGCCCCGACGTCCGGCTCCGCCCGGCCGTCCGACGGCGCCTCCGGTGCTCCGCGGACGGCCGCCCCGACCGACACCGCGACCCCCGGCTCCCCGTCGGCCGAGGGTCGCGGTGACCGTCCGGTCGTCCCGCCGGCGCTGCTCGGCCTCTGCCGCGGCTTCGCCGACCGCACGGCCAAGGGCGAACGCCCCGGCCGACTGGTCACCGATCCGCTCTACGGCCCGCTGGTCGAGGCGGCCGGCGGCGCGGACCGGGTGGCGGAGTTCTGCGCCGAGGCCCTCGGCGCGGGGAGCGGTGACCACCAGGACACCGGCGCCCAGCCGCGCGACCCGGCCAGGACCGGAGCCCCTCCCGGCTCCGGCACGGGCAAGGGGAGCACCGACGGCGGCAAGAACGGCGGGACCGGCAACACCAACGGCGACGGCGACGGCACCGGCGGCAGCGGCACCAAGCCCGGCAAGGCCGGGGTGCCCGTCCCGCCGCTGCCCGTCGCGCCCACCGTGCCGGACGTCCGCCCGAGCAAACCCGACCGCTCCGGGAACGACCAGTCATCCGGAAGGTGACCCCCAAGAACTCCGGGTGGGCGGCGAGCGACTCCCCCCGGGCTCGCCGCCCACCCGGACCGAACCACCCGCAGTAACCCGCACCTGCCGGCACCGCTCGCGCGGCGCCGGCGGGAAGCACCACCCGAAGACCCCGGGTGGCCGGTCGGCTCCCCCGTGCCCGCCGTCCACCCGGCCGGCCCCGGCCGGACCGGCAGGCGTCACCCCGGACGCGCCGCCGGCCCGGCCGGCCCGGAAACGTGCGGCCCGCCCGCCCGCAGTCAGGGCGGGCCGCACCCCCGCGCCGGCGGCCGGGGGACCGCTGCCCGGTCCCCCGACCGCCACCCTCCGCCCCCGGCCGGTCGTACGGCCGTACGGCTATCGTGCACAGGTGCACGAGGCGGCCCGGGACCCCGGGCACGGCACGTGAGGGGAGCTCCAGGTGATCGGACGGGCGCTGAACGGGCGTTACGAACTCGTCGAGACGCTCGGCGTCGGCGGCATGGCCACCGTCTGGCGCGGCGTGGACCGCGTGCTCGGCCGCCAGGTCGCCGTGAAGGTCCTCAACGGCGGTCTCGCCGACGACCCCCGCTTCGCCGAGCGCTTCAGCCGGGAGGCGCAGCACGCGGCCATGCTGGTGCACCCGAGGATCGTCATGGTCTTCGACTCGGGCGTGGACCAGGGCACCCCGTTCATCGTGATGGAGCTGGTCAGCGGCCGATCCCTGGCCGCGCTGCTGGCCCAGCAGCCGACCCTGCCGGTGGAACGCGCCGTCGGCATCGCGGCGGCGGTCTGCGAGGCGCTCGCGGTCGCGCACGCGGCCGGGCTGGTGCACCGGGACATCAAGCCCGGGAACATCATGATCACCGACGACGGCGGGGTGAAGGTCGTCGACTTCGGCATCGCCCGGGCCGGCTCCTCCGGCAACCTGACCCAGACCGCGAGCGTGCTCGGCACCGCCGCCTACCTCTCGCCCGAGCAGGCGACCGCCTCCCCGCTGGACGGCCGGACGGACCTGTACGCGGTCGGCTGCGTGCTGACCGAGATGCTCACCGGCGCGACCCCGTTCACCGCCGACACCCCGGTGGCGATCGCCTTCAAGCACGTCAGCGAGCAGCCGCTGCCGCCGTCCGCGCGGCGCCCCGGCCTGCCGTCGGCCCTGGACACGGCGGTGCTGCGCCTGCTCGCCAAGGACCCGGCCGGCCGTCCGGCGGACGCCACCGCCGCCCGGGCCGAACTGCTGGCCACCGTACCGGGATTGGTGGTCGGGGACCCGACGGCCGAACTGCTGGCCACGGCCGCCCCCACCCAGCTGCTGCCGCCGGTTCCGGCTCCCGCCCCGTCTTCGGTTCCGGTGGCACCGAACCAGCAGCACACCACCGTCCTTCCGCCCCAGGCCCCGGCCGCCACCTCGGTGATGGCTCCCGTCCCGGTCGCGGGGCCCGTCGGCGCTCCCGTCCCCGGCGCTCCCGTCCCCGGCGCTCCCGCAGCTCCCGCCCGCACCGCCCGCCGCAGGCCGCTGGTGCTCGGCGCGCTGGGCGTGGCCGCGCTGGCCGGCGTCACCGCCCTGGTCGTCTCCGCCTTCGACGAGCCGGCGGGCCACGCCGCCCCCACCAAGCCCGTCGCGGCCTCCACCCCCGCCGCGGCGCCGCCCAGCGCCGCACCGTCGCCCGGCGCGACCGGCACCACCGCCGCCCCCACCGCCCCGGGCGGCCCCTCGGCGGCCCCGACGCCCACCCAGGCCGTTCCGCGCAACCAGCCGGCGGCGCTGCAGCTCCAGTCCTTCCGGCAGGCCGTGGCCCAGGCCCAGCTCGGCAAGGACCGGGACAAGCAGACGGAGCTGCTGCGGATCCTCGACACCACCTCCGCCCGTCTCAACGAGGGCGACCCGGACGCGGCCGCGCAGGAGCTGAAGAACGCCCAGAAGGTGATCAAGGACATGGGCAAGCGGCACGCCATCGACGCCCCGACCTACGCCAACTGGAACGCCCGCCTCTCGGCCCTGTTCGCCACCCTGCACAGCGCGGCCGACCTCCAGGACGACTGACCGGGCGGGCCCGCCGGAGGCCCGTCCGCGGACGGGACGTCAGAATGGGCCCGTGCTGACGATCGGTTCCCTCGTCCTCGGCGTCTCCGACATGCCGCGCGCCGTCGCCTTCTGGACGGCGGCGCTCGGCTACGTGCCGCGCGGCGGGGTGGTGGGGGAGGACTGGACGGTGCTGGTGCCCGTCGAGGGCGCGGGCGGGGTGCAGCTCGCCCTCGGCCTGAGCGGGTCGCCCGTCCAGGAGCGCCCGAGGGTCCACCTCGACCTCTACGCCGGGGACGCCGCCGACCAGGCCGCCGAGGTGGAGCGGCTGGTGGCGCTCGGTGCCGAGCGGGTCGACTGGGACCTGTACCCGGAGAACCCGGACTTCGTCGTGCTCGCCTGCCCCGACGGCAACCGCTTCTGCGTGATCGACACCAGCCGCTCCTGAGTCCACGGCGTCGTCCACAGCCTGTGGACGACGCCGGGCCGGGCCCGGAGCGGCCGTTCTCGCCGGGCCGGGTGCCCGAGGCGGTCGGACCCGCCTCGGGCCGTCCGCCGGCTCAGCCCTTCTGCCGGATCCGCCGTTCGACGTTGCCGCGGACCGCCCGGGACGCCGTCCCGGCCGCCGCCGCGAGGAAGACGAAGTTGTAGCCGATCTGCAGCACCACCACGAACCGTGCCGTCTGCCCGGAGGGCGTGATGTCGCCGTACCCGACCGTCGCCAGCGTCACGACCGTGAAGTACAGCGCGTCCAGCCGGGTCTCCAGCCCGGCGAACTCCGCCTTGTGCGAGCCCAGGACGTAGTACGTCGCCGAGAAGACGGTCAGCGCCAGGCAGATCAGGAACGCCAGCCAGACCACCGGCCGGCGGGCCGTCCCCCGCAGCACACCCGCGATCTTGACCAGCAGCAGACAGGTCAGTCCGACCAGCGCGCAGGCGAACAGCACCCAGCTCAGCACCGGCCGGTTCTCGCCCAACCACCCCAGCGGAAGCGTGAAGTACCCGACCATCAGGAGGGTGAAGGCGCACACCAGCCACACCCAGGCCCGCAGGTCGGCGGGCGGCGGAAGCGGGTTCTCGGACATCCCGACCAGCCTGGCCGTCGTCCGCCCGCCCCGCCCGCCCGCCTGCTCCGTCCGGGCGAAGGGCTCCGAACGGCTCCGGACGGTTCCGAACGGCTCCGGACGGCCGAGAGCCCCCGGCGGGTCACCGGGGGCTCTCGGCAGGAAGGTGGGGAGGCTCAGGCGCTCTCGGGCCGCTTCGCCTCGGTGGCCTTGGTCACGTTGGTCGGCGTGACGGCCGGACGGTCCGCGCTCTGCTGGGGAGCCGCGGTGCTCTGCGCGGTGCCGGCGTCCGCCGGGGTCTCGTCCTCGCGCATGGCCTTGGTCTCGGCCTTCAGGATGCGCATCGACTTGCCCAGGCCGCGGGCCATCTCCGGCAGCTTCTTCGAACCGAACAGCAGAATCACGACCGCCAGCACCACGAAGATGTGCCAGGGCTCAAGACCGTTCCGCAGCATCCCTGGCCACCGGTCCCTTCTTGTCTAGAGTCACGGCGGGCTAGCGCCCGTGCTGGCCAGTATGCCTGGCCCTCACGGCGAACGGATACACCGGCCGGGAAACGCTGGCCGAAAACCAGGTGCCGCTCCAGTGGACCGCGAGGCGCCCGGCGGCCGCTCCGCGGCGGCGATCCACCGGCCGATCGGCCGGTCCGTACGCCGTGGGCGGTCCGTGCACTGCGGCCGGTCCGTAGGCCGTGGACGGTCCGTGCACCGCGGCCGGCGCGTACGCCGTGGACGGTCAGCCCGTGCGCCGGGCCAGCAGGTAGCCGCGCCGGGTGGGCGCCTCCTCGGGCAGGCCGGCGCGCTCCATCCGCACCTCGACGGTGAACCCGGCCCCGGTGAGGCGCTCGGCGACGGTGTCGCTCTCCAGGAAGTGGAAGTCGACGTCCACCGGGTGGCCCCACCACTCCCGCATCCGCCGCACCTCGGTGCCCAGGTGGAAGGAGACCAGCAGCACGCCGCCGGGCCGCAGCACCCGTCGCATCTCGGCGAACGCGGGCCCCAGCTCCTCCGGCTCCAGGTGGATCACCGAGTACAGCGCCACGGCAGCCGCGAACTCCCCGTCGGCGGCGGGCAGCGCCAGCAGGTCGCCGGTGCGGAACGCGGCCCGCGGCTGTTCGCGCCGGGCCAGCTCGACCATCCGCGGCGAGAGGTCGACCCCCACCACCTCGGCCCCGCGCCCGGCCAGCCACCCCGCCACGTGCCCGGGCCCGCAGCCCAGGTCCGCCACCACCCCGCCGGCCGCCTCCTCCACGACCACCGCCAACAGCGCCCGGTCGACGGCCTTGTGCGCCAGCTCGTCCCCGATCCGCCCCAGGTACTCCTCCGCCACCGTGTCGTAACTCCCGCGCACCCGCGCCCGGTCAGCACCCATGGCCCTCAGCCTGGCACGGGCGGTCGCCGGCCGGCAGGGGTTTGCGGCCATCCCCGGGACGGCGGAGAGCCCCCGCCCTGGCACGGGCGGAGGCTCTCGATGACTCGCGTGGATCGGGCCGCGGTGGATGGGCCGTGGTGGATCGGCCGCAGTGGATCAGGCGCAGCGGATCGGGCCGGCGTGGTTCAGACGGTGGCGGGCTCGGGCTCGGGCGCGGACTCGGGCCCGGCGGGCCGGCTGGGGGCGGCGGCCGGGAGGTGGCGCATCAGGCGGTGGGCCAGGAGCGCCGCGCCGAGGGCGAAGACCAGGCCGACCACGGCCGCGACGTGCAGACCGTCGGTGAAGGCGGTGCGGGCGGTCTCCAGCAGGTCGGCGCCGAGCGTGCCGGGCAGCTGGGCGGCGGTGTGGACCGCTCCGCCGAGGGTGTCCTGGGCGGTCCGGGCGGCCTCGCCGTCGACCCCGGCGGGGAGGGCGCCGTCCAGGCGGTGGTGGTAGACGGCCGCGCCGGCCGCGCCGAGCAGCGCGATGCCGAGCGAGCTGCCGAGCTCGACCGCGGTCTCCGAGGTGGCGGAGGCGGCGCCGGCCTGCTCGACCGGGGCGGCGGAGACGACCATCTCGGCGGTCATCGTCATGGTGCCGACGGTCCCGGCGGCCAGCACGCCCGCCGCGGTGAGGACCAGGGCGAGCGGGGAGTGCGCGCCGACCTGCGTCATCATCGCGAAGCCCGTCGCACCGATCAGGAACCCGCCGCTCATCAGCGCCGCCGGGCGGACCTTGCCGGCCAGCGCCGAGCTGATCCCGACCGCGGCCCCGACGCCGACGCTCGGCACCAGCGACCAGAGCGAGGCGGTCAGCGGGCTCATGCCCTTGACCAGCTGCAGGTACTGGGAGGTGAAGAGGGAGAAGCCCATCATCGCGAACATCGCGACGGTGTTGACGCTGATCGCGCCGCTGAAGGTGCGGATCCGGAACAGGCTCAGGTCGAGCAGCGGGTTCGCGGCGGTGCGCTGGCGCAGGACGAACAGGGCGGCGAGCAGCAGACCGGTCGGAACGGCGAGCCCGGGCAGCAGGCTCCAGCCCTCGACGGCCAGGGTCTTGACGCCGTAGACGAGCGGCAGGATCGCGGCCAGCGAGAGGGCGGCGCCGACCAGGTCGAAGCGGCCTCCGCGCGAGGTGGAGCGGTACTCGGGGAGCAGGACCGGCGCGGTCAGCAGCACCAGGGCCATCACCGGGACGGCGGGCAGGAAGGCCGAGCCCCACCAGAAGTGGTCGAGCAGCAGGCCGCCGGCGACCGGGCCGAGGGTGGCCCCGGCGGTGAGGATGCCGCCCCAGGCGCCGAGCGCGACCTGCCGCTGCTTGGGGTCCTGGAACATGGTGCGGATCAGCGCGAGCGTCGAGGGCATCACGGTGGCCCCGGCGGTGCCGAGCAGGGCGCGGGCCGCGATCAGCTGGCCGGCGTCGTGCGACCAGGCGGCCAGCAGCGAGGCGCCGATGAAGCCGGTGGCGCCGATCATCAGCAGCCGGCGGCGGCCGATCCGGTCGCCCAGCGCGCCCATCGTGATGAGCAGGCCGGCCAGCAGGAACGAGTACATGTCCATGATCCACAGCTGCTGGGTGCCGCTGGGCGCGAGCGTGGTGGAGATGTAGGGGACGGCGAAGAAGAGCACGCCCATGTCCATGGTGAGGACGAGGGTCGGGAGCAGGAGGACGGCCAGGCCGATCCATTCGCGACGGCCTGCGCGGCCGGTGGTTGCGGTCATGGGGAAGACAGTACGGACGTGTCAGACGCTTGTCTAGTACGTATGTGTAAATCGAACGTGCAAGACGTCCGTCCAGGACGTGCGTGCAAGACATTTGTCCAGCCGTTCCGTAGGATCGGGGCATGGGAAACCGCGAAGACCTGATGGCCGGCGCCAAGCGCTGCCTGTACGAGAAGGGCTACGGGCGCACCACCGCCCGGGACATCGCCACCGCCTCCGGTGTCAGCCTGGCCGCGATCGGCTACCACTTCGGCTCGAAGGACGCGCTGCTCAACGCGGCGATGATCGAGGCGATCGGCGACATGGGGGCGGCCCTCGGCGCCGTCGTGGCCGCCGCCAACGAGGTGTCGGGCGATCCGGAGAAGCGCTTCGCCGCCGTCTGGGACGGCCTGCGGGACGTCTTCGTCGAGCACCGCGGGCTCTGGGCCGCCCAGTTCGAGGCCCTCGCGCAGGCCGCGCACGCGCCCGAGCTGGCCGAGGCGTTCGCGGGGGCGCAGAAGGACGGCCGGCTCGGCCTCGCCGCGTTGTTCCAGGGGCTGCCCGAGGTGGCGGAGAACGAGGAGGAGCTGGCCCGCGGCGCCTTCTACCAGACCCTGCTGGCCGGCTACGCCGCCCAATGGCTGGCCGCGCCCGAACTCGCGCCCAGCGGCGAGGACTTCCTGCGCGGGCTGCGACTGGTCAGCGGTAGCGTGCTCAACCCCGGCTGAGCGGACCCGGCCGGCTCAGGGGTCTCCCACGGTCGAGCGGGTGCGGCCGTCGGGCGGCTCAGGGATCGACGGCGGTCAGGCGGGTGACGGCGGCCGGGCGGCGGCGGTCACGTGGTGACGGCGGTCAGCAGCACCACCGAGTCGACGTGCGCCAGCAGCCCGTGCCGCTCCTGCGGGACGGGCTCCAGCCGGCCCACCGGCAGTTCCAGCAGCCGGCCGGCGATGGTCAGCGAGACCCGACCGCGCAGGACCTGGACGCTCCCGGCGGTGGGCGGATTGTGCTCGTCCAGCGCGGTCCCGGCGGTCAGCGCGATCACCGTCTGCCGCAGGGCGCCGTCGTGCAGCACCAGGTGGGCGCTGCGCCCGTGCGGGCTCTCGGCCGCCAGCGCGGCGTGCTCCACGGCGAGTTGTTCGAGATCGGGCATCGCGCCGCCTCCTCACTCCGTGTGCCCAGGGTCGCGGACCGACCGCCGTCCCGCACCCGGAGCGGCCCGGCGGCCCGACCCGAGCAGTCCGAGGTGCAGGCCGCGCCGACTGCCCGCATCGTGGAGGCATGGCGACCAACCAGAGCATCTTCACCGGGTTCCGCGTCAACCGTCCGCTGGTCACCGGGGGCGTGGCGCTCACCGCGATCGGCGCCGCGCTCAGCGCGGCCGGGGCGACGATGGTGTGCGCGGCCCTGATCCAGGCCGGCCGCACCTGGGTGCGCGGGCTGGACACCCCGCCGAGCGCGCTCGCCCACCGCGCCCTGCACGAGGCGCGGGTGGCGTCCACGGCGGGCTGGGAGGCCTGGCGCACGGAGCACGGCTCGCCCAACTGAGTCCGGCCCGCCGGCTGCGCCCGTCCGTCCGCGCCCGTCCGTCCGCGCCCGTCCGCCTGCGCCCGTCCGTCCGCGCCCGTCCGGCCCCGTGCGGACGAGGACGGCGCGGCGGGCCGCCATGGGGGTGCGGCCCGTCGCGCCGTCGGAACCGAACGGGCTTACAGCCCGAGTGACTTGGCGACGATGCTGCGCATGACCTCGCTGGTGCCGCCGTAGATCCGGAACACCCGGTTGTCGGTGTAGAGCCGGGCGATCGGGTACTCCAGGATGTAGCCGTAACCGCCGTGCAGCTGGAGGCACTTGTCGATCACGGTGGAGGCCGACTCGGTGCAGAACAGCTTCGCCGCAGCGGCGTCGGCCACGGTCAGTTCGCCGTCCTGGTACAGCTCCAGCGCGCGGTCCACCATCGACTGCTGCGCCATCACCTGGGACTCGCAGTCCGCCAGGGTGAACTTGGTGTTCTGGAACTCGGCCACCGCCTTGCCGAACACCTTGCGGTCCTTGACGTACTGCACCGCGAAGCGCACCGCCGCCGCGGCCGCCGCGTACGCGCCGACGGCGATCGCCAGTCGCTCCTGCACCAGGTTGTGGGTCAGATAGGAGAAGGCCTTGCCCTCCTCGCCGAGCAGGTTCTCCACCGGTACCTTGACGTCGCTGAACGCCAGCTCGGCGGTGTCCGAGGTGCGCAGCCCGATCTTCTGCAGCTTGCGGCCGACGGTGTAGCCCGGCGAGTCGGTGTCCACGCACAGGATGGACAGGCCGGCCCGGCGGTCGTCCGGGTCGTACGGGGAGGTGCGGCAGACCACCAGGACGAGGTCGGCCAGCACGCCGCCGGTGATGAACGTCTTGGCGCCGTTGAGGACGTAGTGGGTGCCGTCCTCGGAGAGCCGCGCGGTGGTGGTGATGCCCGCGAGGTCGGACCCGGCGCCCGGCTCGGTCATCGCGATCGCGGTCATGATGTCGCCCGAGACGAAGCCGGGCAGCCAGCGCCGCTTCTGCTCCTCGTTCGCGTACTCCAGCAGGTACGGCAGCACCAGCCCGGTGTGCACGCCGGAGGAGCCGAAGCTGACGCCCGCCCGGGCGGTCTCCTCGGCGACCACCGCCTGGAACTTGAACCCGCGCTCGCCCGCGCCGCCGTACTCCTCGGGCACCTCGATGCCGTAGACGCCGAGCGCGCCGAGCCGGCGGTAGAAGTCGCGCGGCGGGTGGCCCTCGGCCTCCCAGCTCTCGTAGACCGGGACGACCTCGTTCTCGATGAAGTCCCGGATGGTCTCCCGGAAGGCCTCGTGGTCCTCGTTGAACACGGTGCGGCGCACGGCGGCGCTCCCTTCGACGGTGCCGGCCGGAGCTGCCGGCGGGGCGGAACGTGCCAGGTGATGGCCCCACAAGTTAATCCCGGGTAGCTTCGGCTGTCCAGAGTCGGCCGCGGTGGAAAACCAGGCCACTGGGGGGATCGGGTGAATCCTTGCTAGCCTTCGGGCGACGATCCGGAAGGCTGCGCGGGAGGCTCGCCATGGTGGTCCGAAGGCCGCCCGGGCGGCGTGCCCAGATCCTCGCCGTGGCCGCCGACCGCTTCCACCGCAGCGGCTACCACCAGGTCTCGATGAGCGAGGTCGCCGCCGGGGTCGGCATCACCGCCCCCGCGCTCTACCGGCACTTCCGCGGCAAGCCCGAACTCCTGGACCGCGCCGTGCGGCTGGGCCTGGACGCGCTCGCCGACGGCCTGCGCGCGGCCGGCACCACCGGGGAGCTCGGCGCCGCGCTGGCCGCCGTCGCGGTCGGCCACCGCCCGCTCGGCACCCTGGTGCAGCGCGACGCCCGGTTGCTGCCGTCGGCGCGGCGGGCCGCGCTGCGCCGCGAACTGCGCGCGGACGTCGCCCTGATGGCCGCCGTGCTGCGCCAGGAGCGCCCCGAACTCCCCGCCGCCGATGCCGATTTCCTCTGCTGGTCGGCGCTCTCGGTCTGCGCCGGGCTGTCCTACCAGTCGGCCGCCCCGCAGCCCCGGCGCGCCGAGGCGCTGCTGCGGGAGCTGGTCGCGGCCGTCCTCGCCGCCCCGCTGGACGGCACGGCCGAGGACCCGCCGACCGGACCGGCACCGGAGCCCGGCCCGCGGGCGCGCCGGGAGGAACTGCTCGCGGCGGCCGTCCGGCTGTTCCACCAGCGTGGCTTCGACAACGTCAGCACCGACCAGCTCGGCGCCGCCGTCGGCATCTCCGGCCCCAGCGTGTACCGGCACTTCGACAGCAAGGCCCAGTTGCTCGCCGCCTCGCTGGTGCGCAGCCGCGAGCGCCTGTGGCACGAGGTGGACGGCGCGATCGCGGCCGCCGACGGGCCCGGGGCGGCACTGTCGGCCGGGCTGGCGGCGTACGTCGGCTTCGCGCTGCGCAACGGCGACTACCTGGGCGCGATGCTCAGTGAGACGGAACGGCTGGCCCCGCCCGACCGCCGGGCCGCGGTGGACTTCCGGCGGGACTTCCTGCGCACCTGGGTCGGCCTGCTGCGGCAGGTGCGTCCGGAGTACGACGCGGTGGCCGCCCGGATCCGGGTGCACGCGCTGTTCTCGCTGGTCAACGACGGGGTGCGGAACCGCCCGCACAGCGCCCGGCCGGATCTGGGGGACTGCCTGCTGCGGCTCGGCCGGGCGGTGCTGGGGCTCTCCCGGGACGGTCTCGCCTGAGCCACCCGCCGGGAAGCGGCGGGGGCCGGGCGCCCGCCCCGCGACGGCGGGACGGGCACCCGGCCCCTCGGCTCCCGGTTCTCGGCCCTCGGCTCCAGGCCGGAGCGCGTCCGCCTCAGTAGAGGACGTGCGGGTAGTACACCCGGGCGTCGACGTTCCCGTTGCCCTGGAGGGCGCCGACGTTCCCGCCGTTGCCGGCCACGGCGAGGCCGTTGTTCTGGTTGCTCGCGCCCGAACCGGTCGCCGTCTGCTGGGTGTTGACCACGTTGCCGTGGACGGTGCCGATGATGTTGCCGGAGCCGACGTTGCTCACGACGCTCCCGTTGGAGTGGTCGATCGCGCCGGCGCCGTTGTCGGCGTGCGCGGTGGCGGCACCGACGCCGACGAGGAGGAACGCCCCGAGGGCGGTGACGGCGGCGGCTGCGCGGATACGGGACACGCTGGTCTCCCTGACTGGAAGTGCGAATGGTGGCGCGGACGTAGTGGCCGCTCCGCAGCGCCGTTGCCTGACGTCGCCCGCCCAGCATTCACCAGCGGTGTGGACGAACTCCACCGAACGGGTGGCAATTCCTCCGATGGGGGAGACCCGGTCAATTCGGAGTTGACGGGATTCCGTCCTGCCGGTGCTCGGCGGGCCGCGTTCGTCAGGCCGCGTTCGTCAGGCCGCGTCCGCCGGGCCGCGTCCGCCGGGCCGCGTTCGTCAGGCCGCGCATGTCACGGGAAACCCCGTCATTCCGCCTCCCGTCATTCCGCCAGGAACCCTCGGAAGAAAGAAATGGTCGGCAGATAGTCGCACTGGCACACTGGGGACCCATGTCTGAAGGTGCCCCGCCCGAGCCCACCCCCGCCGAGGAGCTGCGCACGACCGAGGTCGACCTCGGCGGCCTGGTGAGCGTCCTCGCCACCCACCTCTACTCCACCCCGCTGGTGGCCCTGCGCGAACTGGTCCAGAACGCGCACGACTCGCACACCCGCCGGCTCCTGGAGGATCCGGAGAGCGAGCGCCGCCCGCTGATCCGGGTGCGCGCCGACGCCGCCCGGCGGACCGTCGCCATCGAGGACACCGGAGCCGGCCTCACCGAACCCGAGATCCACTCCTACCTCGCCACCGTCGGCACCGGCTACACCCGCATGCTGCGCGAACTCACCGGCAACCAGGAGCTGATCGGCGCCTTCGGGCTGGGCTTCCTCTCCGCCTTCTCGATCGCCGACGAGGTCACCGTCACGACCACCTCGCACCGCGAGCCGCAGCTCGGCCACCGCTACCGCAGCCGCGGCGGCGAGCAGTACCGGGTCGAGCCGGTGCCCGCCCGGCCCCGCCCGGGCACCGTGGTCGAGCTGGCGCTCAAGGCCGAGCACGCGCACCTCGCCGACGAGGACACCCTGCGCGAAGTCCTCGGCCGCTACTGCGTACTGCTGCCGATCCCGGTGTACGTCGGCGAGGACGAGCGACCGGTCAACTCCGTCGAGGTGCCCTGGCGCCGGGCCGCGGAGGGCGACCAGCACGCCGCCCGGATGCGCTTCGCCACCGCGTTCGGGCGCCGCTTCGAGCCGCTCACCGCCTTCCCGGTCCACCCGGTCGACGGCGCCACCGACGCGGTCGGCCTGCTCTGGGTCCAGGACGGCGGCACCTACGGCAGCAGCGACAACCGCGACCTCGCCGTCTACCTGCGCGGGATGCTGCTCGCCGAGGACGCCCGCGAACTGCTGCCCAGCTGGGCCGGGTTCATCGGCGGCGTGGTCGAGTCCAGCCGGCTCACCCCGACCGCCAGCCGCGAGGACCTCCAGCGCGACGAGCACTACCGCGCGCTCCAGAAGGCCCTCGCCGACGCCGTCGTGGACGGCCTGTACGAGACCGCCCGGCTGCGGCCCGCGGCCTGGCGCCGCATCCTCACCCGGCACGGCCAGGACCTGCTCGGCGCCGCGCTCTGCGACGAGCGGCTGTTCACGCTGCTCGCCGACGACGTCCCGGTCCCCACCTCGCAGGGGGACCTCACCGCCGGCGCGCTGCGGGCGGCCGGCGGGGGAGCGGTGCACGTCGCGCTCGGCAGCGGCGGCGGCTTCGAGGAGATGCTGTACCGGGCCATGCGGGTGCCGATCGCGCGCGGTGACCGCTACGCCGTCCTGCCCTTCCTGCGGCGCTACGCCCAGCTGCGCGGCTGCCGGCTGGTCGAGCTGGGCAGCGAGCAGGGCAACCGCGAGCTGTTCCGGGACCCGGAGCGGCCGCTGCCGGACGGCGAGGCGGCCTGGCTGGCCGGTGCCCTGGCCGAGCCGGGCGAGCAGCTCGTCCCGGCCCGCTTCGACCCGCCGGGCCTGCCGCTGGTGCTCGTCCCGGACCGCGAGGCCGAGCTGAAGGCCCGGATCGAGGACGACCAGGCCGACGCCCGGATCCCGTCCGCCGCGCTGCGGCTGGCCCGGGCCTTCACCGCCCGTACCGACGGCGAGGTCAGGGCCCGGCTCTACCTCAACCTGGCCTGCCCGGCGGTCCAGGACCTGCTCGCCGCCTACCGCACCGGGCACACCGGCAGCGCCACCGCGGCCGGGCTGCTCCGCTCGCTCAAGGTGATCATGGCCGCCGCCTCCTCCGGCCCCGCCGACGGCGACCTGACCGCTGCGCTGGCCGGTGTCGGCACCGCGGTCTCCGCCCTGACCGCCGCCGTCCCGGCCGGCCTGCCGGACGTCCCGGACAGCCCCGGCGCCCTCGCGGGGGACGCGTGAGGGACGGCTCGCCGCTCCCCTCGGTCCGGGGCGCAAGCGCGCCGTTGTCAGTGGTTCGCGATAGACACGTCATCAGCACGACGCAGGGGGAAGAAGCATGACCACCGACATCTGGTCCTGGGTGCGCGACGCGCACCGGCAGCTGGTCGAGGCCGGCCACCACCGGCTGGCCGACGCCATCGTCGAGCTGCCCGACCACGCCTCGGAGGGCCGCAACGACCAGCTGGACGCGCTCTACCCGGAGGCGGTCGCCGCCGCGCGGTCGCTCGGCCTGCCCTGGGTCGAGGTCTACCTGCGGCACTGGCGGATGCAGAACCTGCTGAACAAGCGCCAGCAGGGGGAGGCGGTCCTGCCCGAGGTGATCGACCTGCTGGACTTCGCGCACCGGGAGGAGACGGCGGGCTGTCCGCAGTCCGTCTGCGTGGTGCAGGACTTCGCGATCTGCCACGCCCGGGTCGACGGGCCCGGGTACGTGGCCGAGCGGCTCGAGGTCGTCGGCGAGACGCTCGACCGGATCGAGCCCGGCCGGGCCTGCTACGACTGCCTGTCCCGCGAGTACTCCGACGCCCTGGAGGACGACGGCCGGGCGGCCGAGGCGCTCGACCACCTGGACGCCGCGGCCAACCGGATGCGGGCGGCCGGCCAGCGGGTCTCGCTCCGCTTCCACCAGGCCCGGGCCGGCACCCTGCACCTGCTGGGCCGGCACGACGAGGTGCTGGAGCTGCTGGACACCGCCGAGCGCGCCGAGGCGGCGCACGGGCGGCAGCTCGACGAACGGGACGAGCGCTGGGGCGCCCTGCTGCGGGCCCGCGCGCTCGCCGCGCTCGGCCGGGCGGAGGAGGCGCTCGCCCTGCTCCCCGACCGCGCCGAGGCCGAGCGCCACGCCGACCTGCGCCCCGCCTGGACGGAGACGGTCGAACTGCTGGTCGCGGCCGGGGCGTTCGAGAACGACGCCGAGCTGGGCGCCGTACTGGCCGGCTGGGTCGGCTACCTGGACGGCGTCGGCGCGCACCGCCCCTGCGTGGACCTGCTGCTGGCGGCGGGCCGGCTCGCCCTCGCCCGCGGCGCCCGGACGGTCGCGCTGACGCTCGCCGCCACGGGGGAGCGCAAGCTCACCCGGTTGCGTCGCACCGACGGCGTGTCCGAGCAGGTCGCCGCCTTGCGCGCGGCCGCCGAGGCGCTGCCGGAGCCCGAGCTCCCCGTGCCGCCGGGCGAGCTGACGGCGCACCTGGCCGAGGCCGGGGTGCCCTTCGAGACCGGCGCCGACCTGCTCTCCGTCGCCCTGGACCGGTACCGGGGTGAGCAGGCCGGCGCCACCGGGCTGACGGTGCTGCTGGCCACCGTGCTCGGCGGGCTCGGCCACGCCCGGGCCGCCGCCGACCTGCTGTGGCAGCGGCTGGAGGCCGACCCGGGGAACCGCGAGCTGACCGGCAGGCTCGGCGAGCTGCTGATCCACGCCCGGGACGCCGAGGGCGTGCGACGCCTCGCCGACCGGCTGGCCGGCCCGGCCCCGGCCGACGCGCACTGGATACGCGCCCGCTGGGCCGCCGCCGAGAGCCGCTGGGCCGAGGCGTTGGAGCAGTGCGAGGCGATCCTCGCGCTGGACGACTCGGTGCTCAACACCCGCCGCCTCGCCGCCCGCGCCGCCACCGAACTGGGCGACCACGCCGCCGCGCAGCGCTTCTACCAGGAGCTGCTGGAGCGCGCCGCGCCGGCCGACGCCCCGGAGGAGGACCACCGGGCGGTCCGGGAGCCCGACCTCTGGCACCTGATCACCGCCGCCACCGCCAACCGGGACTGGGCCGTGGTCCGCTCCACCGGCGCGCTGCTCGGCATGGAGTTCGAGGAGCCCGAGGGCCCGGTGGACGAGGAGTGGCAGCTGATCACCGTCCGGGCCACCCGGACCAACGGCGCGACGGCCGACCTGCCCGCCGTCCGGACGGGCCCGGCCACCGCCCGCGTCCTGCCGGTGCTCGGCGAGGACCTGACGCTCAACCACGGCGACGTGGTGGTCTTCGGCCCGGCCCTGCTGGAGAGCCCGCCGGCCGAGGACGCCCCGGAGGAGGAGCGGCGGAACTGGCGCCCGGTGTTCGAGGTGCTCACCCTGCTCGACCCGGCGGGGTACACCACGTACTGGATCGACGGCGGCTGGCCCGGCGACGAAGCGTGGGCCGCCCTGCGCGAGCGGCTGCGGGAGCACGGCTACGCGGTGTGGGCGTACAGCGGGGAGCAGTACCGGATCACCGACCCGGCCGACGAGGACGAGTCGCTGCCCGGGATCTACGCGGCCCTCGGGGTTCCGCCGACCGCGTCGGCCGCCGAGGCCGACACGCTGCTGCACCGGCTGACCGGCGACTGGACGCACCCGCTCGCCTGGCCGGCCCTGGCCCAGGCGGCCGGCGCGGACGTCGCCCGGCACGAGGAGATCGTCGAGCGCTACGGCCTCTGACCGGGCGGATCCTCCGGCCCCGGCCCGGGTCCTGAGCTCTCCTGCCCGGGGCCAGGACCGGAGCCGGGCCAGGGCCGGGGCCGGGCCAGGGCCGGTGCCGGCCCAGAACCGGGGCAGGAGCCGGCGCCGGGGAACCTTTCGGTCCGGGATCGAGTCTTTGTGAATGCTTTACCATTCCATTGCCGAGACTCGACCTCCGGGAGTTCCCGCACCGTGACCAGCCTCGCCCTCGGCCCGTCCTGGCTCGATCCGACCGCCCTGATCTCCACCTTCGGCCTGCTCGGCATCCTGGCCGTCGTCTTCGCCGAGTCCGGTCTGCTGATCGGCTTCTTCCTCCCGGGCGACTCGCTGCTGTTCACCACCGGCCTGCTGGTGGCCGGCGGCACCTACCTGCACCAGCCGCTCTGGGTGGTGTGCGCACTGGTGGTGGCCGCCGCGGTGGCGGGCGACCAGGTCGGCTACCTCTTCGGCCGCAAGGTGGGGCCGAGCCTCTTCCGCCGCCCCGACTCCCGGGTCTTCAAACAGGAGAACGTCGAGAAGGCCGCCGCCTTCTTCGACCGGCACGGGCCCAAGGCGATCGTGCTGGCGCGCTTCGTGCCGATCGTGCGCACCTTCACGCCGATCGTCGCCGGGGTGAGCGGGATGAACTACCGCGCCTTCGTGGTGTTCAACCTGGTCGGCGGCGTGCTCTGGGGCGGCGGGGTCACCGTGCTCGGCTACTTCCTCGGGCAGGTCCCGTTCGTCCGGGACAACGTCGAGGCCATCCTGGTGGGCATCGTGCTGCTGTCGGTGGTCCCGGTGGCGATCGAACTGCTGCGTGCCCGCCGCTCCGGCGCGGCGCCCGCCACGCGGCACCGCGCCGGGTAGGCGCCCGCCGTCCCGGCCCCGGGACGTCGCGTACATGTGCGTCCGGCTGTTCGATCAGGCAAGGTGTAACCCGAGATCGAGCGGTGGCCGGCGGCCACCAGGGGCGGCGAGGAGCGGAAGTGCCGAAGCGGGGCCGACCGGGTGCGGGCAAGCGGACGAGGGGAGGCCGGGCGGTCCGCCGGACACGGCGGACACCCCCGCAGCCGGTGCACCCCTCCGACGCCCCGCCCACCGAGGGCCTGCTCGGGCACCCTGCCCCCGCCGTCGAGCCCACCATCGTGGTCCCGCTCGCGCCGCCCGTCCCGGAGACCAAGGGCCTGCTGTCGCCCGAGCCGAGCCCCGAGCCCGAGCCGGCCCCCGAACTCCTCCCCGAGTCCGAACTCCTCCCCGAGTCCGAACTCCTCCCCGAGTCCGAGCTCCTCCCCGAGTCCGAGCCGCACGCCGAGCCCGAGCCGCACGCCGAGCCCCAGCCGCACCCCGAACTCACCGTCGACGTGCGGGCCCGGGACGCGGGCCCGACGGACGCCCACGCCGCGCCCGCCCGTGCCGCGGGCGACCGCCCGGCCCGGCGCCGCTCGGTCGCCGAGGACACCCTCACCCCCGAGGAGTGGCGGGCGGCCGGCTACACCCCGCCCACCGGCATCCCGATCCCCGAGCTGACCGCCGGCGCCCCCGGCGAGGCCCCGTGGCCGGACCGGATGCGCACGCTGCTGCGCACCCCGATGTCCGAGCGCCCGGCCTTCGAGCGGACCGCGCGGGAGATGCACCCGTCGGCCGGCACGGCCCGCAACGTCCCCCGCATCCTCGACCTGACCCTGCGCATAGGCGAGCTGCTGCTGGCCAGCGGCGAGGCCGCCGAGGACGTCGAGGCGGCCATGCTCGGCATCGCGCACGCCTACCGGCTGGACCGCTGCGAGCCGCAGGTGACCTTCACCCTGATCGGCATCTCGCACCAGCCCTCGCTGGTCGAGCCGCCGGTCACCGCCGACCGCGTGGTGCGCCGCCGCACCTCCGACTACACCCGGCTGAACGCGGTGTACGAGCTGGTCGCGGACATCACCGCGGAGAAGGTGACGGTCAACGACGCCTACCGCCGGCTGGCCCGGATCCGCCGCAACCGGCACCCGTACCCGGCCTGGCTGCTCGCCCTGACCACCGGTCTGCTGGCCGGCGCGGCGACCTTCCTGGTCGGTGGCCGGGCCGACGACAAGGCCTGGCTGGTCTTCGGCAGCGCCTTCGTCGCGGCCGTCCTCGGCGACCGGCTGGCCTCGGCGCTGGCCCGGCGCCGGCTGCCGGAGTTCTACCAGTTCGTGGCGGCCGCGATGCCGGCCGCCGCCTCCGGGATCGTCCTGTCCTTCAACGACTGGGGCCTGCGCGGTTCGGTCGTGATCACCGGCGGCCTGTTCGCCCTGCTGCCCGGGCGCGCCCTGGTCGCCGCCGTCCAGGACGGCCTGACCGGCTTCTACATCACCGCCGCGGCCCGCCTGCTGGAAGTGATCTACCTGGTCGCGGGCATCGTGATAGGCGTCATGGTGATCCTCTACCTGGGCGTCGGCTTCGAGGCGAAGCTGCGGCCGGACGAGAGCCTGGTGGGGGTCAGTTCCCCGCCGATCCAGCTGACCGCCGCGATGCTGCTCACGCTGGCGTTCGCGATGCTGCTGCAGACCGACCGCCGCACGCTCGCCCTGGTCACGGCCAACAGCGCCATCGGGTGGTCCAGCTACGGCGCGCTGGTCTACAACGCGGGCGTCAACCCGATCGCGGCGACCGGGGTGGCGGCCGGCCTGGTCGGTCTGTTCGGCCAGCTGATGGCGCGCTCCCGCAACGGCTCGGCGCTGCCGTACGTCACCGCCGCGATCGGCCCGCTGATGCCGGGTTCGGCCCTCTACCTCGGGATGCTCGCCTTCGCCCAGGGACACTCCAGTGCCGGCCTGGTGTCGGTCTTCCGGGCGGCGGCGATCGCGATGGCGCTGGCCGTGGGGGTGAACCTCGGTGGGGAGATCGCCCGGTTGTTCCTGAAGCTTCCGGTCGGCGCCGAGCTCCCGTCGCTCTACCCGGCGGTGCCGCGCCGGGCGGCCAAGCGCACCCGAGGGTTCTGACCGCGCGTTGACCGGTGTTGGACCCTTCTTGGGCCCCCGGCCATGTCACGGCAGTCAGGACGCAGGACCAGGAACGAAGGTAAGGCGCATGACCACACTGTTGGACAGCTACCGCGAGCACATCGTCGACGCCCACAAGCAACCGCTGTTCCTGCTGCTGGTCGGTTTCATCACGTCCTTCGTCTTCATCCGGTTCAGCGTCCGGATGATCCGCGCCCAGGTGCGCTGGTGGCCCGGCAACGTGACCCCCGGCGGCCTGCACATCCACCACATGGTGTTCGGCCTGGGCTTCCTGCTGCTCGGCGGCATCGGGGTGTTCGCCACCTACGGGGGGCAGCCGTGGATGGACTGGTTCGGGCTGGCCTTCGGCATCGGCTGCGGCCTGGTGCTGGACGAGTTCGCGCTGATCCTGCACCTGGACGACGTCTACTGGAGCGAGCAGGGCCGCAAGTCGGTGGACGCGGTGATCTTCGGGATCCTGTTCACCGCCCTGCTGCTGATCGGGTACGTCCCACTGGGCGTGGTGCCCGGCGAGGAGACCAGGTGGGGCCTGATCACGGTGATCTCGGTGAACGCGCTGGCCTCGGTGATCACCCTGATCAAGGGCAAGATGTGGACCGGCCTGCTCGGGATCATGGTCCCCGGCCTGTCCTGGATCGGGGCGATCCGGCTGGCCCGGCCGAGCAGCCCCTGGGCCCGCTGGCGGTACACCACGCGCCCCCGGCGCCGGGCGCGCGCGCTGCGGCGCGAGCGCCTGCTGCACCGGCGCGCCGATCGGGCCCGCACCTGGCTCTTCGACCTGATCGCCGGCGCCCCCGACAAGGTGCCCGCCAACCACCCGGCCGCGCACCGGGTGGCCGAGCGGATGGCGGCCCGGGCCACCGCGCACCTCGACGCGCACGCCGCCCGGGCGCTGGCCCGCCGCCAGGCCCGGCTGGCCGACCGCCGCACGGCGGCCGCCGCCGGGGCGACGGCGCAGTCCCCGGCGCTGGACGGCTCGGCACACGGGGCCGGTCCCGGCCGCTCCCACCGGGCGCAGCAGCGGCGCCGTACGGTCCGGGCCGGGCGCAGCCGGACCTACGCGGTCGGCCCGACCGGGCTGGAGCGCCGTCCGGAACGACACCCCCGGCTGCGGACGCACACCCCCCGGATCCACCGGTAGTGCGTCCGCCCGTTCCGCCTCGCCGGGGTTGAGTCCTGGTCGGATCATCCGATGGTCACTCGACTGGCGGAGCGCCGTTCCGGGTACCAGGGCCGCCGGAATTGAGAGCATGAGCGTCATGTGACCGTTCCGTCACATGAGGGGACGAATCGTCGGATTCCCTGCCGCCGGTCGGCGTCCGCCCGCTTGGCGGCCGCCCGTGCGTCGTGCGCCGTCCGTCGTCCGCCGCGCCGCCGGCCGTAGGCCGTCCGCCGCCGTCCCCTCCGGACCCGTCAGAAGGGATGTCCCGTGGCGCGCAGGCTCCTGCCGACCCTCCTGTTGTCGCTCACCGCCCTGCTCGGCCTGCTCCCCGCCGCCCGGGCCGTACCGGTCGCCCCGGCCACGGGCGAGCCCGTCGCCGGCGAACCGGTGACCGGACCGGTGACCGGACCGGCGAGCGGACCGGCCGGGGGCGGGGCCCCGTACCCGAGCACCGAGGAGATCGAGCGCGCCCGGGCCGAGGCCGCCGGCAAGGCCTCCTCGGTCGCCGCCCTGGAGGCCGCGCTCACCGCCGCCCGGGCAGAGCTGGACCGGGCGGGACGCGGCGCCGAACGGGCCGTCGAGGCCTACAACGGCGCCCAGCTCGCCCTCGCCCGGGCCCGGGCCGAGGAGGACGCCGCCGCGCGGCGGGCCGCCGCCGCGGAGGCCGAGCGGTCGGCCGCCGCCGAGGACGCGGCCCGGCTCGCCGCCGAGACCTACCGGCAGGGCGCGGGGGCCGAACTGTCCGCGCTCAACGCGCTGCTCGGCGCCCACGGCGCGCGCGAGGCGGGCGACCGCGCCGCCGTGGTCGGGGTGGTCAGCGAGCGCACCCGGCAGGTCCTGGACGCCGCCACCTCCACGGCCGCCGCCGCCAAGGCCGCCTCCGCCGCCGCCCGTGCCGCCACCGAGGCCGCCGAGAAGGCCGCCGCCGAGGTCGGGGCGGCCCGGACACGGGCGGAGCAGCGGCTGGCCGCCCAGCAGGGCGAGGTGACGGCCGCCGGCCTGCGCCGCGAGCACCTGCTCGCCGAACTGGCCGCGGCCCGGAACACCACCGTCGAGCTGGAGCGCAGGCGCCAGGAGGCACTGGAGGCGATCGCCGCCCGCGAAGCCGAGGCCGCCGCCCGGGCCGCCGCCGAGCAGGCCGCCCGGGAAGCCGAGGCCGCCGCAGCCGCGGCCGCCGCCACGGCGCCCGGCGCGCCGCCGGCGGAGCGCCCGTGGTCCGCCGAGGGCGCGGCCGCCGCGGTGGCCTTCGCCAAGTCCAAGATCGGGCTGCCCTACGTCTGGGGCGGCGAGGGCCCGGACGGCTACGACTGCTCGGGGCTGACCATGATGGCCTGGCGCGAGGGCGGTCGGCCGCTGAACCACTTCGCGGCCGACCAGTACGCCCAGAGCACCCGGATCGGCTACCACCAACTGCGCCCCGGGGACCTGGTGTTCTGGACGGACTCCGGCCGCGCCGCCGACATCTTCCACGTCGGGCTCTACATCGGCGACGACCAGATGATCGAGGCCCCGCGCGCGGGCATGCCGATCAAGCAGGCCAGCCTCTGGATCATGGGCACCCCGGACTTCTACGCCCGCCCGTGAGCCCGGCCGGGCCGGGACCGTCATCCGGCCGGGACCGTCATCCGGGTGGAGTCTGGACCGTCCTCCGTCGGTCCCCGCCCCGCGGGTCACCGGCCGAACAGCGCGCCCAGCTCCTCCCGGCGGGCGCGCAGCCCGCTACCGGTCCAGAACCACGCGGCGCAGAGCGGGAGCGTCAGGACGACGACCGCGACCGCCTCGCCGATCCGGCCGATCACCTGGGAATCGCACACCTCCTGCAGGTGGTAGCCGAGCGGTTCGTAGAACGCGGGCGAGCCGCAGTCCCCGCCGGCCGGGGCGAGGACCAGCCAGGCCGCCCGGACCCAGCCGAGCACCGTCAGCGCGCCCAGCGCCTTCGCCGTGGTGCTGCGGCCCTCGTACTCCTTCAGCTTGCGGCGGTATTCGTCCTCCATGGCTCCCCCGGGAGATCGTCCGTACCTGAACCGGCACGAGCATGGCAGCACGGGCACTCCGGCGCCACTGTCGGAGGTCGGCGGTAGCGTGGCCTCCCGACCGTTCTGAGGAGTCGTCGTGATGCTGCGGGATGTTCGTGCCGGAGACGTCGAGGCGTACCTGCGGATGCGCTGCGACCCGGTGATGATGGCCGAGTTGGGCGGACCGCTGTCCCGGGAGGCGGTGGAGGAGCGGCACCGCAAGGACGTGGTGGAGGCCGCGGCGGACCGCTGCTGGATCAGGATGATCGTCCCGGACGGCACCGAGGACGGAGAGGTCGCGGGCACGGTCAACCTCTGGGCGGCCGAGGAGGAGGACGGCGAGCGGGTCTCCGAGATCGGCTGGATGGTGCTGCCCGAGCACCAGGGCCGGGGCCTCGCGAAGGAGGCCGTCCGCCGGGTGCTGGACGCCGCCGCCGCGGACGGCCGCTGGGGCGAGGTGCACGCCAACCCGGGGACGACCAACGGCCCGTCCAACGCGATCTGCCGGGCGCTGGGATTCCGGCTGGTCGGCGAGCGCGACGTCCACTTCGCGGGCCGGATCCTGCACACCAACCACTGGGTGGTGCTGCCGGGGGAGCACACCGGGGCGGGGGCGGCATGAATCGGGTACGGAATTAATCGGGTGCCGTGGCCGGAGGGCCGCCGTACGGTGGGCCGATGGGCAACAGCATGGATCAGTCGGCCGTCGACACCGTGAACGGACTCCGGGTCAGGGCGGTCTCGGTCGACGAGGTGGAGGAGTGGAACCGGGCGCTCAACTTCGGGTTCCTGCGCCCGCACGCGGGCATCGCGCCGGAGCTGCGCCGCCGGATGTGGGAGCCGGAGCGGATGCTGGCCGGCTTCGACGGCGAGCGCCAGATCGCCACCTACCGGAGCTTCGACACCGAGCTGACCGTCCCGGGCGGGGCGACGGTCGTGGCCGACGCCATCACCAACGTCACGGTGAGTGCGACCCACCGCCGCCGCGGTCTGCTCAGCACGATGATGCGCCGGGACCTCGCGGCCGCCGCCGAGCGCGGTGCGGCCGTCGCCGTCCTGATGGCCGCCGAGTACAACATCTACGGCCGGTTCGGCTTCGGCCCGGCCACCCGGGGTTCCGGTTGGAGGATCGACCTGCGCCGCACCCGGGGCCTGCGGGAGGGGCTGCCGGGCGTGCCCGGCGGCCGGATCGACTTCGTGACCATGGCGGAGCTGCGCGAGCTCGGGGCCGCGCTGCACGACCGCTGGCGGCGGACCCAGCCCGGCGCCATCGTCCGCGACGGGCTGTGGTGGGAGCGCACCGTCGGTGAGGTCCGGGTCCCGGGCGACGAGTTCAAGGAGCCGTTCGCCGCCGTCCACCGGGACGCCGCCGGCGCGGTCACGGGTCTGGTGGTCTACCGGGTCGACGACAGGTGGGACGGCGCCTTCCCGGACAGCACGCTCACCGTGGACGACGTCATCGCCCTCGACCTGCCGACCTCCGTCGAACTGTGGCGCTTCGTGCTGTCCGTCGACTGGGTGCGCAAGGTCGTGGTGGAGAACCTCGGCCCGGACGACCCGCTGCCCCTGCTGCTCCAGGATCCGCGTGCCGCCACCCCGCACGAGCTGAACTCCGACCAGATGTGGCTGCGGCTGCTGGACACCGGGGCCGCGTTCGACGCCCGGGCGTACGGCGCCCCCGGCCGGGTGGTGCTGGAGGTCGACGACAAGCTCGGCTACGCGTCCGGGCGTTGGGCGATCGAGGCCGGCACGGACGGTACCGGCCGCTGCACCCGGACTACGGACGAGGCCGACCTCGCCCTCGGCGCCTCGGAGTTGGGCTCGCTCTACCTGGGCGCGGAGACCGCCCCGAGGCTGGCCGCCGCGGGGTTGGTCACCGAACTGCGCCCGGGCGCGGTCGCCGCCGCCGACCTGCTGCTGCGCACGCCGCTGCGGGCGTGGACCCCGACCGAGTTCTGAGCGGTCCGGCGCGATGGAGTTCCACGACGGCGGGGCCGGGCGTCACTTGGTCGCGGTCTTGCCGATGGTCGGCAGGATGAAGTCCTGGATCAGGCCCTTGGCGTCGCGGACGATCGGGCGGAACACCCGGTAGCGCGACAGGTTGATGACCCGGGCCGCCAGCGGCGTCGAGCGCCGGACGAACTCCCGGGTCCGCTCGGTGTCCGGGGTGCGGTCGAAGACCCAGTAGAGGACCACGATCATCAGGTGCAGCCACAGCACGTCGGGCAGCAGCTCGACCAGTTCGGCGTCCAGCTTGGGTGCCAGGTCCGAGCCCTGCAGGACCTCGCGGAACAGCTCGACCGCCGTCGCCCGGGCCGGGTGGGACTCGTTGGAGAACGGGCTCAGCGAGCTGGTCGGGTCGGCCGCGGTGCGGAAGAACTGCGCGGAGAACTCGTGGTACGGCGCGGCCGTGTCGAGCCAGGAGACGAGCGCGATCTGCAGCCGCTCGGAGAAGTCCCGGGTGTGGGCCATGCGGCGCCTGGCATCGGCCGCGTGGTCGTAGGTCATCCGGTCGTAGAACCCCTGGATCAGGAATTCCTTCGCCGAGAAGTAGTAGTAGGCGTTGCCCACCGAGACGCCCGCCTCGGTGGCGATCGCGCGCATGGTGGTCTTCTCGTAACCCCGCTCCTGGAACAGCCGCATGGCCGTCTCCAGGATCAGCGCCCGGGTCGCCTCACTCTTGTCGGTCTTCGGCTGCGCCCTGCCGCCGGGCAGGGGCCCGCCTTCCGCGCCGGGTGCGGCCGAGTCCTCGGCCGCACCGTTCTCGCCGTCCGTTCGGTTCGTCGCTGCCAGGTCGTCCACGGGGACGAGCCTAGCGGGAGACGAGGTTCCATCCGGTGTCGGTGTTGGTGGCACCGGATGCCCCCTCCGCATCCGGTGCCACGCACACCCCCCTCGGGGATTCGAACGCGTTCAAAATCTTGCCAGAACTGTAGAGGGTCGGGTTGAACATGTTCAACTCCAATTCGTGGGAGGCTGGTCACATGATCGGTTCAGGACAGGCCACCATTCGGCGCGGCGGAGTGCGGGACGCCGAGTCCGTCGCCGGACTGCACGCCCACAGCTGGCGCACCGCCTACCGGGGGATCGTCCCGGAGGAGGCGCTCGGCGACGGCATGGTCGCCCAGCGGCGGGAGCTGTGGAGCCTGCGCCTGGACGCGGACTACGGCGAGCCGGAGCACACGCCCGAGCTGCTGATCGCCGAACTGGACGGGGAGACGGCCGGGTTCGTCTACCTCGTCCCGCAACCGGACGGCCGGGTGCTGATCGACAACCTGCACGTGCGCCCGGGCCTGACCGGCGGTGGCATCGGCCGCGCGTTGGTGGCCGCGGCCCGCGCTTACGTCGCCGAGCGGCACCCCGGGGCGGAACTCTTCCTGGAGGTGCTGCGCGACAACACCCGTGCGATCGCCTTCTACGAGCGCGAGGGCGCCGTGCGGGTCCGGGCGCAGGAGGGTGTCTTCCCGGGCGGCTTCCTGGTGCCCGAGTACGTGTACGCCTGGCCTGCTGGGTCGGTGTCGTAGGTCGGTTGCCGGTCGGTGCTTCCGGCCGGGGGCGTGGTGAGTCGGTCGAGGTTCGGTGGAAGTCGGCGGGAGCCGTGGGTCAGTCGAAGTCGTAGACGGTCACCGGCACCCCGCGTGCCGTCAGTCGGGCGGTGACCAGCGGCTCGACCTTCTGCCAGCGCCCGCCCGCCAGGCCACAGCCGATCCGCGGCATGTGGACGGAGGCGCCGAGTTCGAGCGCGCGGTCGCCCAGCGCGGCGAGCCCGGCGTCGATCGCCTCGTACCGCACCGGCACCCCGGTGGAGCGCCCGGTCCGGATGCCGCGCTGGCCGACCAGGTTGGCCACCCAGAGGTACGGCCCGACCCGCACCAACTGCAGGGCGCCAAGCCCGAAGTCGTTCTTCGCCCGCTCCCGGTGCCAGCGTCGGAACGCGGCCTCGGGCTCGGGCCAGCGTCTGGAGAGCGCGAGCACGAAGCCCTTTCCCCAGCCGCCGAGGTCGTTGCAGACGTGCGCGATCACCTTCACGCCCTTCCCGAGGGGCGCGGTGGCATCGCCTCGGACGTAGGTGATTTCCGCCATGACTCGAAGTTAGACGGTGGCACTGACAATCGGCTCGGCATTTTTCGCCGCCCCGGCGGGCGAGGACGGACGGGCCCGCAGGTGCCGCCGTCCGGTCAGCGCGATCAGCAGCGCGAGTGCGGCGGCCGCGGCGGGCAGCGCGTAGCCGGTGCCGGGTGCGGTGCGCTCGGCGACGGTGCCGGCCAGCGCCGCCCCGGCCGAGATGCCGACCACGATGCCGGACACCGCCAGCGCCATGCCCTCGTTGAACTGCCGCTGCGGCAGCAGCTCCTGCACCAGCGTCATCCCGGTCACCATGGTCGGCGCGGTGGCGGTGCCGGCCGCGAACAGTACGGCGCCGAGCACCCCGAGCCCGGCCCCGCCCAGCCCGGCAGCGAGCGGCAGCAGCAGCACTCCGGCCATCGCCGACGCCCCGAGCAGGAAGCGCGTGCGGGCCGCCCGGCGCGGGGTCAGCAGCCCGAACACCAGCCCCGCCGCGCAGGACCCGCCCGCGACCAGGCCCAGCAGCGCGCCGCCCGCCGCCTTGTGGCCGAGCGCGTCGGCGTACGCGACGGTGGTGATCTCGGTGGCGCCGAAGACCACGCCGGTCGCGAGGAAGGTCAGCACCAGCACCCGCAGGCCGGGCACCCGCAGCGGGGAGTCGCGCCGCCGAACGGCCCGGGCGGCCCCCTCCGCCGGGGCGGGCGGCAGCGGCGGTTCGGTGCGCCGCTGGGCGGCGAAGAGCAGGGAGCCGGCGGTGCCGACCGTCCCGGCCGTGACCAGCCCGGCCTCCGGGGCGAGGCTCGTGCAGAGCAGCATCGCGAGCACCGGCCCGGCCATGAAGCAGAGTTCGTCCAGCGCCTGCTCGAAGGAGTTGGCCAGGTGCCGGGCGCCCGGGTCGTCGCGGTGCAGGTGCGCCCAGCGGGACCGGGCCATGCCGCCGAGGTTGGGCGCGGCCGCGCCGGCCGCCCAACAGGCGTACAGCGTCCAGTCCGGGGCGTCGAAGCGGACGCAGAGCAGCAGCCCGGTGAGCGGGACGACGTTGTACAGCGCGGCCGGCACCGTCACCCGCGCCTGCCCGTACCGGTCCACCAGCCGGCCGATCAGCGGCATCCCGATCGCGCCGGTGACCAGCCCGGCCGCCGACACCGTCCCGGCCAGCCCGTAGGAGCCGCGCCGCTCGGAGAGCAGCACCACCAGTGAGACGCCGGTCATCGACAGCGCGAGCCGGCCGAGCAGCCCGGCCAGGGTGAAGGCGACGGCGCCGGGGGCCGCGAACAGTCGCCGGTAGGAGGCGAGGAGGGCAGGCGAGGGCATCGGGCTCCTGGCGAGGAAGAAGGGGATGCACCCAGCCTCGTCGCGGGGGCGGACCGCCGTCCAACACCTGTTCCGCCGCATTGACAACGCCTTGTTGTCAATGAGCGTGGGCGAGCCGTGCCACCGCTGCCGCTCCGCCGCCACCGCTGCCGCTCCGCCGCTGCCCGGCCGAGCCGTCGGACCGCGTTGTTACTCTGCCGCCCATGCCCCGCGACCTGCACCCCCGTCTGCTCCGCGGCTTCGTCGCGACCGCCGAGACCCTGCACTTCGGCCGGGCCGCCGAGCGGTTGCACATCGCCCAGCAGGCGCTGAGCCGGGACGTCCGGAGCCTGGAGGGACTGCTGGGGGAGGCGCTGTTCACCCGCACCACCCGCAGCGTCGACCTCACCCCGGCCGGGCGGCGGCTGCTGCCCAGGGCCCGCCGGCTGCTCGCCGTGCACGACGAGATCCTCGCCGGGGCCGCCTCCGGTGCCGGAGCCGCCGCCCGGCCGCTGCTGCTCGACCTCAACAGCGACGTCACCGGCCCCGACCTCACCGCCGACCGGGTGCTCGAACGGGCCCGCGCCGCCTGGCCCGAGGGCGAGTTGCTGGCCCGCTTCCACGGCGGTCTCGCCGCGGCCGCCGCCGAACTGCTGGCCCACCGGCTGGACGCCTCCTTCGGCCGCTTCGCCGGGCTGCCCGCTCCGCTGCGCGCCCAACTCGTGCAGCTGCCGGTGCGGTTGGAGCGGGTCTCGGTGATGATGGCGGACACCCACCCGCTGGCCGGCCGCCCGGCGCTGCGCCCGGCCGACCTCGCCGGGCACCCGGTGGACATCTGCGCGGGGAACCCGGCCACCACCGAGTGGGCCGACCTCGGCGCCCGGCTGCTGCGCGAGCACGGTCTGACGGCGGCCGACCCGTACGTCCCGCCGGTGGGCGTGGACGAGACCGCGCGCTACCTCGCCCGGCACGGCGATCCGATGCTGACCACGGTCGGCGGGCCGAGGATCCCGGGGACAGTCAACGTGCCCCTGGTGGAGCCGGTGCCGTTGAGCCTGGTCAGCCTGGTGCACCGGCCCGGCGAGCGCCATCCGGGGCTGCGCGCGCTGGCCGCCGCGGCCGCCCGGCTGGGCGCCGCCGAGGGCTGGCTGCGCCGCCCGCCGGGCAGCTGGCTGCCGGACGCGGACGCCGCACTGCTCCCGGGCGCGGGTGCGACGCCGCTGCCGTGACCGGAGCCGGGGACCGCGCCGTCGGCGCCGACCGGGCGCGGGGGCACGCCGAACCGCCCCTGCCCCGGGGGGACGGGCAGGGGCGGTGCTCACGGGGGGCGGGCTCGGGCCCGCCCGGTTGCGGCCCGGGTCAGCCGGCCTTGACGGCGGAGATGTCGAAGCTGAGCTTGACCTTCTCGCCGATCAGCACGCCACCGGTCTCCAGCGCCGCGTTGTAGGTCAGGCCGAACTCGGTGCGGTCGACGACGGCCTTGCCCTCGAAGCCGACCCGCTGGGCGCCGTAGGCGTCGGTGGCGCTGCCGGTGTACTCCAGGTCCAGGACGACCGGCCGGGTGGTGCCCTTGATGGTGAGGTCGCCGGTCATCCGGTACGCGTGGTCGCCGAGCGGCTCGGCGGAGGTGCTGCGGAAGCGGATCTCCGGGTGGGTCTCCGCGGCGAAGAAGTCGCCGGTGCGCAGGTGCTCGTCGCGCTGGGCCTGGTTGGTGTCGACGCTGGCGACCTTGATCACCAGGTCGGCCGAGGAGTTGGCCGGGACGCTTCCGTCCAGGTGCAGTGTGCCGTCGTACTCGGTGAAGCGGCCCTTGACGTTGGTCACCATCGCGTGGCGGACGGAGAAGCCGATCTCGCTGTGCGCGGCGTCGATCGTCCAGTCGCCGGTGAGGTGGGCGAGGTCGGGGCCGGCCGGGGTCTGGACGGCGGTGGTGGCGGCGACGGCGGTGGTGGCGGCGACGGCGGTCTTGGTGCGGTTGAAAAGGCCCATGGCTCCTCCTCGGGTCCGAAGCCATTTGTTTAGGCTTCAACTTGTTGGTCCCAGCGTAGGCCTTCTTCGTTCAACTTTCAACCACCTTCGTCGAGCTTCCCCCGAACGGCTCAGCGGACCCGCCCTGTCGGACCTCCCGACTAGGCTGCGAAGAACGGTTCCACCCGCCCGGAAGGCCCCCGATGTTCGTCCTGCACGCGCTCTGGCGGACGGACGGGCAGCTGGCGCTCTGGGCCGAGGACGCCCGCGCCCACCCCGGCGCCGCCGAACCGCAGCCCGACCGGCCGGCCCCGCGCGCCCATCCCCACGCCTGCCCGGCCGCCGAGCTGGCCGCCCTGCTCGGCGGCATCGGCCCGGGCCTCGGCTGGCTCGCCGGCCAGGCCTCCGAGCGCTGGGCCACCCTGCTGCTGCCCACCGTCGGCGCCGCCCCCGCACCCTCGCCCGACCTGCCGGTCACCCCTCCGCGCGGCGGTGCGGTGCTCACCCCCTGGCGGGTGCCGGCCCTGCTCTTCGACGCCGCGGCCGCCGCCCAGCTGCTCGGCGAGGTCTTCGATCCGCACTGGGCCGTCACCGGCGCCGAGCTCCCGGGCACCGGGCGCGTCGAGGTCGTCCACGGCCCCGCGCTGCGCTGGCTCACCGGGGTGCACGACCTCGCCTGGCGGACGGTCGGCCGCGGCCGGGTGCTCCCCGTGCCCGTGTCGGCCGACGGCGGCCCGCAGGCCCGCTGGCGGCCCGACCTCACCGCGGCCGGGCGCCGCGAGGCCGCCGCACTGGCGGCGGGCTGCCCGCCCGTCCTGCTGGGTGAGTGGCCGCACGGCGCCGGTACCGGGGAGGCGCTGCTGGAGGCCGCGCTCGGCGCGCTGACGGATGCCGAGGCCCGGGCCGCCCTCGCCGACACGGCCTTCCCGCCGCCCGGGGAGGCCGCCGCCGAACGCTGGCTGCACGCCCTCACCACCCCCGACGGCGGCGTCCGCGACGTCCCGCCCGAGGACTTCGCCGAGCTGCGCCGCCGGGTCGCCGCCTGGTACGCGGCCGCCGAGCCCACCGATCCCGCGCTGCGGCTTTGCTTCCGGCTGGTCGAGCCGCTCGGCCCCGACCCCGAGGACCCGGAGGGCCGCCCCTCCGACGACGCCTGGCAGCTGGAGTTCCTGCTCCAGGCCGTGGACGAGCCGTCCCTGCTGGTCCGCGCCGCCGACCTGCACGAGGGCGGCGCCGCGTACGCCGCCCTCGCCCGCAAGACCGCCGACCCCGCCGACGTCCTGGTCGCCGAACTCGCCCGCGCCGCCCACCGCTGGCCGGCCCTGGACGGGCTGCGCCACCGCTCCCGCCCGTCCGTCCTGCCGCTCGACCGGGCGGGCGCCCTGGACTTTCTGCGCACCGCCGCGCCCGTCCTCGCCGAAGGCGGCTTCGGGGTGCTGCTGCCCGCCTGGTGGCGCCGGCGGCCCCGGCTCGGCCTCGCCCTGCGCGCCACCACCCCGCCCGCGCCCGGCTCGCTCGCGGTCACCAGCCAGGTGGACCGGGACGCCGTGGTCGCCTTCCGCTGGCAGGCTGCGCTCGGCCCGGACGGCCCCCCGCTCACCGAGCGGGAACTGGCCGAACTGGCCGCCGCCAAGCAGGGGCTGGTCCGGGTGCGCGGCACCTGGCTGGAGGCCGACCCGGCACAGATCGCCGCCGCGCTGGCCTTCCTGGCCGACCGGCGCGACGGCGTGCTCGCCGCCGCCGACCTGCTGCGGCTCGCCCTCGACCCGCAGGCCTCGGTCGCCGGGCTGCCCGTCACCTCCGTCCACGCGGACGGCCCGCTCGGTGACCTCCTCGCCGGACGCACCGACGCCGTACCGGCCCCGGTGCTGCCGCCGGACTTCCGGGCCGTGCTGCGCCCGTACCAGGAACGCGGACTGGCCTGGCTGCAGATGATGTCCGGGCTCGGCCTCGGGGCCGTGCTGGCCGACGACATGGGCCTCGGAAAGACCGTCCAGACCCTCGCCCTCCTCGCTGCCGAACGGGCCGCCCAAGCCTCCGAACGGGCCGCCCGAGCGCCCGGAACAGCCGGAGCGACCGGAGCGCCCGGAGCGCCCGGCCCGACCCTGCTGGTCTGCCCGATGTCCCTGGTCGGCAACTGGCAGCGCGAGGCCGAGCGCTTCGCGCCCGCCCTGCGGCGGTATGTCCACCACGGCGCCGGCCGGCTCGGCGCGGCGCAACTCGCCGAAGCCGTACGGGAGTGCGACCTCGTCATCACCACCTACGGGCTGGTCCAGCGCGACCTCGCCGCCCTGCGGGCGATCCGCTGGCGCCGGGTGGTCGCCGACGAGGCCCAGCACATCAAGAACACCGGCACCGCGCAGTCCCGGGCGATCCGCGCGCTGCCCGTCACCCGGCACCGGATCGCCCTCACCGGGACACCGGTGGAGAACCGGCTCTCCGAACTGCACGCCGTCCTGGACTTCGCCAATCCCGGCCTGCTCGGCCCCGCCGAGCGCTTCAAGGAGCGCTACGCGATCCCGGTCGAACTGCACCGCAGCGCCGACCGGACCGCCGAACTCCGGCGCCGCACCGCCCCGTTCGTGCTGCGCCGGGTCAAGTCCGATCCGGCGGTGGCGGCCGATCTGCCCGCCAAGCAGGAGATGACGGTCTGGTGCAACCTGACCGCCGAGCAGGCGGGCCTCTACCAGGCCGTGGTCGCCGACCTGCTGCGGCGGGTCGAGGGGATCCGGGGCGTCGAGCGGCGCGGCACGGTGCTGGCCGCCATCGGCAAGCTCAAGCAGGTCTGCAACCACCCGGCCCAACTGCTGCACGACGGATCGGCGTTGGGCGAACGCTCGGGCAAGGTCGCCCGGCTGGCCGAGTTGCTGGAGGAGGCGCTGGCCGAAGGGGACCGGACGCTGGTCTTCACCCAGTACGCCGAGTTCGGCGCGATGCTCCGTCCGTACCTGGAGCGCCGGCTCGGCGAGGAGGTGCTCTACCTGCACGGCGGCGTGCCCCGGGCGCGCCGCGAGGAGCTGGTCGAGCGCTTCCAGTCCCCGGACGGCCCACGGGTGTTCCTGCTCTCCCTGCGGGCCGGCGGCACCGGCCTCAACCTGACCGCCGCCAACCAGGTGATCCACCTGGACCGTTGGTGGAACCCGGCGGTCGAGGAGCAGGCCACCGACCGCGCCTTCCGGATCGGCCAGCGCCGGGACGTCCAGGTCCGCCGCCTGGTCTGCGTCGGGACGGTCGAGGAGCGGATCGACGAGATCCTCGCCACCAAGCGCTCGTTGGCCGACGCGGTGGTGGGGGAGGGCGAGCACTGGCTCACCGAGCTGCCGGTCGACGCCCTGCGCGAGCTGGTCGCCCTCACCCGGGAGGACGCCGTCGCCGAGGACACCGACGCCGCCGGGGACGCCCACGCATCCGTGGACACCGACGCCGCCGGGGACGCCCACGCATCCGTGGACACCGACGCCGCCGGGGACGCCCACGCATCCGTGGACGCGGCCGACGATGCCGTGGACACCGCCGAGGAGGACGCATGACCGACCAGCCGAAGCCGAAGCCCGAGACGGTCACCGTCGCCGCCTACTGGCGCGGCGACTTCACCCTGAGCCCCGACACGCCGGAGGAGGAGCCGGACGAACCCTCGCTGCACCGCCTCGGCCGCTCCGGCATCACCGCGTACGGCCGCGACCTCGCCACCGTGCTGGCCCCCGCCTACGAGGCCTTCCGCGGCTGACGGCCCGCCACTACCGTGCGGTAGCGTCCCGGGGGTGACCGAGACTTCCGACCACCGGTCGGCCGACCCGTCGTCGGCCGACCCCCGCCTCGCCGACTTCGAGCAGCACCGCCGGATGGTGTTCGGCATCGCCTACCGGATGCTCGGCAGCGTCGCCGACGCCGAGGACCTGGTCCAGGACACCTGGCTGCGCTGGAGCCGGGTGACCGGCCCGGTCGCCAGCCCCGGCGGCTTCCTGGCCCGTACGGTCACCAACCTCGCCCTCAACCGGCTGGACTCGGCCGCCGTCCGCCGCGAGGCCTACGTCGGCCCGTGGCTGCCCGAGCCGCTGGTCACCGAGCCGGACGCGACCGACGGCGTCGAGCGCGCCGAGACCGTCTCCTTCGCCCTGATGGTGGTGCTGGAGAGCCTGTCCCCGCTGGAACGGGCGGTGTTCGTCCTCAAGGAGGCCTTCGGCTTCTCCTACCAGGAGATCGGCGAGGCGCTGGACCGCACCGAGGCCGCCTGCCGCCAGGTCGGCAGCCGGGCCCGGGCGCACGTCCGCGCCCGCCGGCCCCGCTACGACGCCCCGCCCGAGCTGCGCCGCCGCGCCACCGACGAGTTCCTGGCGGCCTGCGTCGGCGGCGACCTCAACCGGATGCTCGAACTGCTCGCCCCCGAGGTCACCACCTGGAGCGACGGCGGCGGAGTGATCCGCGCCGCGCTGCGCCCGGTCACCGGCGCGGAGAACGTCGCCCGCTTCACCCTCGGTGTGATCCGTCAGCTGGGCGAGGGCGCCGACGTCCACCCCGTCCTGGTCAACGGTGAGCCCGGCCTGGTGATCACCGTGGACGGCGCGGTGGACTCGGTCTCGGTGCTCGACTTCGTGGCGGGGCCGGACGGCACGCTCCTGATCTCCGCGATCCGCGCCGTCCGCAACCCGCACAAGCTCAACCACCTCGCCCTGCCCGGTGGCGGCACCGGCCCCGGCACCGCCGCCCCCGAGCGGGCTTGACCCTCGACCAGGTCGAGCCCGCAGAGTCATCGGCATGGAGAGCGAGCTGCACAGCATCGGCGAGCTGGCCCGCGCCAGCGGCCTGGGCGTCGGCACCCTGCGCTACTACGACGGCGCCGAGGTGCTCACCCCCGCCTGGGTCGACCCGCAGACCGGCTACCGCTGGTACCGGTCCGGCCAGCTCGCCGACGCCCGGCTGCTGGCCCGGCTGCGCCGGGTCGGCCTGCCGCTGGCCGGCATCCGCGCCGTGCTCGGCGCCGCGCCCGGCAGTGGCGAGGCCCGCCGGGTGCTCGACGCCCATCTGCGGAGGCTGGAGGACGGCCTCTCGGACGCGCGCCGCGAACTCTCCCTGATCCGCTCGATGATCGACCAGAGGGAGCAACCGATGACCACCAGCCCGCACCCCGCCGACCCGCACGGCACCGCCTCGCACCTCACCGTCCGGGCCGAGGACCTGGCCGCCGCCCTGGACGCGGTCCGCTTCGCGGTCAGCGGCGACCCGGAGCTGCCCTCCCTCGCCGGGGTGCTGTTCGAACCGGACGGCCCGGTGCTGCGCCTGGTCGCCACCGACCGCTACCGGATGGCCTTCGCCGAAGCGCCCGCCACCGGCTCCACCGGCTCCACCGCTGCCGCGCCCGAATCGCCGGCGGCCGGCACGATCGTCCCGGCACCGCTGGTGGACGCCCTGCGCGCCCTGCTCGGCCCGGGGGCCGCCGAGGTCAGGCTCACCCTCGGCGGCGGTCTGGTGCGCGCCGAGACCGGCGGGCACCGGATCGAGGGCACCGCCCTGGACTTCGACTACCCCGACCACCGGGCCGTCAGCAGGCTCGAACCCGAGCACCGGATCAGCCTCCCCGCCGCCGAACTGCGCGCCGCCGTCGAGTCCGGCGCCACCCGCACCCTGCCCTCCGGCCCGCACGGCGCGGACTGCGAGGTCACCGTCCTCACCCTGACCGAGGACGGCCGACTGGCCGTCACCGCCGACCCTGGCCCGGAGGACCTCCGACTGGCCGTCAACCGGGACTTCCTCCTCGACGCCCTCGACGCCGGCCGCCCCGGACAGCTCGTCCTCGAACTCGGCGGCCCCATCGCCCCCCTGGCCATCCGCACCCCGGGCCGGACGGGCACCTTCTCGGTCCTGATGCCCATCCGCCTGCCCGAACCCGTCTGAACCGACCCGTCTGAGCCGACCCGCCGGCCCGACCCGCGGGCCCGACCCGCCGGCCCGACCCGCCGGCACGGTCAGGCCCCCGCCCCCGCCCTACCGGCGCGGTCCCTGCGAGGATCGCGGGCATGACCCGGCGCACGAGCGAGCACGCGAACGAGCACACGACCGGGAGCGGTGACCGCTCCCGGTCCGAGGCCCACCTGGTCCCCGCCCCCGGCGGGGGCAGGCTGTGGGCGGAGCGCAGCGGCTCCGGCAGCCCGGTGGTGCTGCTGCACGGCTCCGGGATGGACTCCCGGCTGTGGGACGCCGTCCTTCCGGAGCTCGCCCGCCACCACGACGTGGTCCGCTACGACGCCCGGGGCCTCGGCCGGTCCACCGAGCCGCAGCGGCCGTTCGACGACGTCGAGGACCTGCGCGCCGTGCTGGACCACTTCGGCCTGGCGAGCGCCGCGCTGGTCGGGCTCAGCATGGGCGGGGAGACCGCGCTGGACTTCGCGCTCGCCCACCCCGCGCGGGTCACCGCCCTCGCCCTGGTCGGCGCCTCGGTCAGCGGCCACCACTGGCCGGCCGCGCCGGAGACCGTCGCCTACGCCGAGGCCCGCCGCCGGGGCGACGCCCCGGCGCTGGCCGCGCTGGAGCTGTCCGTCTGGGCCGCGATGGGCCGCACGGCACCGGGCGGTGAGCTGATCGCGGCGATGGTCGAGGAGAACGCGGCGCGCCGGATCGTCAGCGAGCACCACCTCGCCGGCGCCCCCGTCCGGGCGGCCGAACCCCGCCTCGGCGAGGTCGCCGTCCCCACCCTGGTCGTGCACGGCGACCGGGACCACCCGGAGATCGCGGCGATCGCGGCACGCCTCGCCGCCGACATCCCCGCCGCCCGGGCCCACCGCGTCCCGGCCGCCGACCACTACCTCCCGCTGCGCACCCCCGAACGGTTCACCGCCCTGCTGCTCGCCCACCTGGCGGCCTGAGCGCGCCCGCCGCCGCGCCCGCCGCCCGCGCCACGTTTGCTGCCGCTAGCACCCTGCTTGCATTTGCAAGCGGGGTGCTGCAGGCTGTCCGCATGGCCTCACTCAACGTCGGCTCGCTGGGCGAGTACATCCGGGAGCAGCGGCGCAACGCGCAGTACTCGTTGCGGCAGCTGGCGGAGGCCGCCGGCGTGTCCAACCCGTACCTCAGCCAGATCGAGCGCGGGTTGCGCAAGCCGAGTGCCGAGATCCTCCAGCAGATCGCCAAGGCGCTGCGGATCTCGGCGGAGACGCTGTACGTCCAGGCCGGGATCCTGGAGGAGCGGCGGGGCGATGGCCTGGAGCTGCGGGCCTCGATCCTGGCCGATCCGCTGATCAACGAGCAGCAGAAGCAGGCGCTGCTCGCGGTCTACGACGCCTTCCTCAAGGAGAACGCCGCCCCGGCCCCGGGTGCGACGACCGACGCCTCAGCCATCCAGAACACCCACCGGGAGGACCGGTAACCATGCCCATCACCGACGAGATCAAGAAGACCCTCAGCGACCCGACCCCGCTGTACGCCCTGGCCGGCGCCGGGGACCTCGCGTACGAGAAGCTGCGCGAGGTGCCGGGCAAGGTCGAGGCGCTGACGGCGGACCGCAAGGGCGCGCAGGAGAAGGCCACCGCCCGGCTGCAGGAGGCGCAGTCGCTGCTGGTCGCCGCCCCGGCCAAGGTCGGCGAGGCCGTCACGGCGCTGCCCACCGACCTCAAGGCGCTGCAGGAGCGGGCCCAGGGCTTCGCGCTGCAGCAGGTCGGCCGCGCGGTCGAGCTGGCGGTGAAGGCCAAGGAGGCGTACGACGAGCTGGCCGAGCGCGGCAAGGTCGTGGTGGAGAAGGCCCGCCCGGGCACTGCCGCCGGGACCGAGCCGGTCCGGGTCGAGCGGGTCGGGTCCGTGCCCGCCGAGTCCGAGCCGGTCGAGGCCGAGCTGGTGCGGGACGCCGACACCGGAGTCGCCCCCGCACCCGCGCCGAAGAAGTCCGCCCGGACCCGGAAGGACGGCTCCGCCGGCACGGAGTGAATGTCGTCCCCCCGACGGGGGCACGACCCAGGACCACGGGACGTTGACACCGGTGCCGACGGCCGTCGTGCCAGGATGGGCGGCGATCGAAGCGCCGCACGCGAGAGACAGAGGAGATCGTGATGGTCGGAGTGCTCCAGATTCTGGCCTTTTCCTACCTGAATCCGATCTGGTGGGCGACGATCGCCATCCTGGCCTACAAGCTGTTCGCCCTGGTCGACGCGGCCACCCGCCGGGAGGACGCGTACCGGGCGGCGGACAAGAAGACCAAGGGGTTCTGGGTCGCGATCCTCGCGATCTCCTTCGGTTGGGACTTCCTGTTCGGGGTGAACTTCTTCACCGGCATCGGCACCCTGGCCGGTCTGGTCGCCTCGATCGTCTACGTCGTGGACGTCCGCCCGGCGATCCGGGCGCTGACCGGTGGCGGCGGCCGGAGCAACACCGGCCCGTACGGGCCCTGGTAGGCCCGACAGCGGACAGCGCGACGGCCCGGACGGGGAGTTCACCCGCCCGGGCCGTCGCGCTGTCCGCACCGCGTCAGCCGCGAACCGTCAGGCACAGCCCCTCAGCCCCGAACCGCCAGTCACAGCCCGCCAGTCACAGCCCGTCAGCCCCGGCCCGTCAGTCGCGGACCGTCGGCCGGGGGTCAACCGAGGATCAGCTGCACCGGGTTGCGCTCCAGCAGCAGTACCGCGACGTCGTCGGTCAGCGCCCCGCCGTTCAGCTCCTCGACCTCGGCGATGGCGCTGTCGACCAGCCGCCCCCGGGTCAGCCCGGCGGCCTGGTGGTCGCCGATCAGGTCGGCGAGCCCGTCCTGGCCCAGACGGCGGGAACCGGCCCCGACCCGCCCCTCGATCAGCCCGTCCGTGTACAGCAACAGCCGCCAGCCGGGCGGGAGTTCGATCCGGTGCGCGGGCCAGGCGGCCTGCCCGTCGTGGCAGGGCAGCAGGCCGAGCGCGGGCCCGGCGAGGTCGGAGGGCAGGGTGACCGGCGCGTGGTCGCGGCCGAGCAGCATCGGGGCGGGGTGCCCGGCGAGGTAGAGCTCGGCCTGCTCACTCCTGCCGAGCGAGTCGAGGTCGCTGTCGGCGCCGCCGGGCCGGATGACGACCATGCAGAGCGTCGCGAAGATCTCGTCGCTGCGCCGCTCGTGCTCCAGCACGTGCTGGAGGGTGGTCAGCAGGGCCTCGCCGGTGAGGCCCGCGAAGACCAGGGTGCGCCACGCTATGCGGAGCGCGACGCCGAGCGCGGCCTCGTCCGGGCCGTGGCCGCAGACGTCGCCGATCACGACGTGGACGGTGCCGTCGTCGGTGCGCACGGCGTCGTAGAAGTCGCCGCCGAGCAGGGCGCGGCGGCGGCCGGGGCGGTAGCGCCGGGTGAAGGAGAGGCCGGCGCCGTCCAGCAGCGGGGTGGGCAGCAGGTGGCGCTGGAGGCGGGCGTTCTCCTGGCCGCGCAACTCGGCCTCGACGAGGCGGCGCTGGGACTCGTCGGCCCGCTTGCGCTCGACGGCGTAGCGCAGGGCGCGGGCCAGCAGCGGGCCGTCCGTCTCGTGCTTGATCAGGAAGTCCTGGGCGCCGGCGGCGACGGCGGCCGCGCCGAGTTCGGCTCCGGCGGCGTCGGTGAGCACCACGACGGGGATGTGCGGAGCCCGGCGGAGCAGTTCGTGCAGGCCCTCCAGGCCGTCGGAGGAGTCGGAGGGGTGCGGCAGGTCGGCGGGCGCGGCGAGGTCGAGCAGCACGCAGCCGAACTCGGTGCCGCGGGAGCGTCCGCGCCGGGCCGGGGGAGGGGCCAGCAGCGCGGTGGCCTGGTCGAGGCCGCGGGCCCAGTGGATCTCGATCGAGGTGCCGCTGTCGGCCACCGCGGCCTTGATCAACTGGGCGTCCGAGAGGTCGTCCTCGATGACCAGCAGCCGCAGCGGTGCGTCGCCGTCGGCGGGGGCGTCCGGGCCGGGTGCGGACGGGACCGCGGAGATGTGCGAGGGGTGGGCCGCGTGCGCCGCCCGCGCGGCCTGCGAGCGGGGGTGGGGTATCGGGGGAGCCGCCGTCGCCGGGCCGGTCGTGACCGGGCGGCTGCGGGCACGGCCGACCGGGGCGCCGTCGTGGGCGCCCGACAGGTTCGCGGCACCAGGTGCCCGCCCGTCTCCCGTTGCGGGCATCGGTGGTTCCTCCCTTTCCCCGACTGCGTAACGGTCGACGTCCGTCCGCAGTGCCCGCCTGGCACCGTGCGTCGGGGAACTTCTCGCGACCATAACGTGATCTCCGGGGATTTCTCTGGCCGACCGGCGCCGTTGTGGTTATTGCCACGCCGGTGGCGGTGTGGTGATCGGACTCGGACGACGGCTCGGATACCCGGCCCGGCAGCTGCCGGGAGGGGCGGAAACGGGGGCAGATGATGGTGACGCGGATCACCCTGGTCGAGGGTGACATCACGGAACAGCAGGTGGACGTGGTGGTGAACGCCGCCAACTCCTCCCTGCTGGGCGGCGGCGGGGTGGACGGCGCGGTCCACCGCAAGGGCGGGCCGCAGATCCTGGAGGAGTGCCGTCGGCTGCGCGCCTCGCACTGGGGCAAGGGACTGCCCACCGGGCGCGCGGTGGCGACGACGGCCGGACGGCTGCCGGCCCGGTGGGTGGTGCACACCGTCGGGCCGGTCTACCGGTCGGAGGAGTACGGGGAGCGGGCGGAGCTGCTGGCCTCCTGCTATCGCGAGTCGCTGCGCGTCGCGGCCGGGCTGGGCGCGCGCACGGTGGCCTTCCCGGCCGTGTCGGCCGGGATCTACGGCTGGCCGCCGGCGGACGCGGCCCGGATCGCGCTGGGCACCGTCGCCGAGGTGCTGAACGGCGGTGACGCGGCGGCGGGCGCGGCGCTGACGGAGGTGCGGTTCGTGCTGTTCGGGTCGGAGGTGTACGGGGTGTTCGAGGCGGCCCGACGGGAGCTGCTCGGGCAGGAGGGCTGACGGCCGACGGTTGGGCGTGGTGCGGACCGAGCGGCGTGTGGTGTCGCCGCTCGGTCGCCTCCATCGTGGCGTGACGAGGCGTCAACACGCCAGAGATATTCGATAACTCGTTCGAGTGAATGCATCGGATCGCTCACCAGCTCCCGCCCGCCCCGCCCGCCCGCCCGGCCGGACGACGTCGGCTGCTACGTGGCCGCGACCCAACCCGGGAGGTTCGGCAGTACGGCCTCGGCGACCCGCTGGACGACCGCGTCGTCGACCTGCCCGCCGTCCGGACGGAACACCGTGATCTCGAACGCCCGCCCGCCCGGGTCCTTGGCGTTCTTCGCGATGACGAGGTTCCGCGTCCTGGGGCTGTCTTCGCTGCTCCGGTGCGTGCCGAACAGCGTGATCGTCCGCCCCGAGACGGTCGCCGCGGGGTGGCCGAGGACGGTGACCGGGGTGGCGCCGGGCCACGTTCCGTCGCGCATCGACCAGGCCGAGTGGTCGCTCTCCGAAAGGGTCACGACGGTGTCGTCGAGCCGGACCTCCGCCATGAGCCGCGTGTCGTCCTTGAACCTGTACAGGCCCCGTCCGGCCGTCGAGACCCGGTCGTCCGGCGTGCCGAGCAGCGCCGGCAGGTCGGGCCGGTTGAGCGCGGCGCAGAACGCCGCGTAGTCCTTGGGGTCGTCCGTCCCGGCCGGCGAGCAGACGGCGTTCGTCCGCTCGGGCTTGACGAGGGCCATCCCGACCACGAGGCCGCCGGCCAGCACCAGCATGGCCGTCGCCGCGGCGAGCACCTTGGTGTTCAGCCCGCCGGTCTCCGCGGGCGTGCTCTCGCCCGCCCCCTCGCTGGTCTCCGAAACCGCCCCCTCGCCGGTCTCCGCGACCGCCCCCGCGCCGGTCTCCGCGACCGTCCCCTCGGCGGTCTCCGCCGCCGCCCCCGCGCTCGTCTCCATCCCCGGACCGTCCCCCCGTCCCGCCGGTCCCCGACCGTTCGAGCACCCCGTAAGCGGAGGTGATCTTACGACGCCGCGTTCCGGCAGCCGCCGCCGAGGGCCCTACGGCGCGAGCGCCGACCAGGGCACCGTGACCTCGCCCTGCCGCCACCGCCCGCGCGCGTCCACCAGCGGCCAGCTGCCGGCCAGCGCCGTGCAGGCGGCCACCCAGCGCTGCCGCGCGCCGAACGCCCCGTACGGAGCGGCCGCCGCCCAGGCCCGGTCGAAGTCGGTCAGGAACGCGTGCACCGGCCGGCCCGGCACGTTGTGGTGGATCAGCGCCTTGGGCAGCCGCTCGGCGAGGTCGGAGGGCTGCACCAGGCCGCCGAGCCGGGCCGCGAAGGTCACCGTCCGGGGGCCCTCCGGGCCGAGCGCGACCCAGACGTGCCGCCGCCCGATCTCGTCGCAGGTGCCCTCGACCAGCAGCCCGTCGGGGGCGAGCCGCGCGCACAGCCGCTCCCAGACCCCGGCCACCGCCGCCTCGTCGTACTGGCGCAGCACGTTCGCCGCCCGGATCAGCTGGGCGGGCGCGCCGCCGTCCAGCGGCACCTCGAAGCCGCCGCGCCGGAAGGTGAGCAGCGGCGGCTCGGCGTACGGCAGCGCGGCCGCGACCCGCTCCGGCTCGATCTCGATCCCGACCACCCGGACGTCCGGCCGCACCGCGCGCAGCCGCGCCGCGAGCTCGACGGCCGTCCAGGGCGCGGCGCCGTAGCCGAGGTCGACCGCCACCGGCGGCCGCCCGGCCGCCCGCAGCGCCCGGCCGAGGGTGTGGGCGATCCAGCGGTCCATCCGGCGCAGCCGGTTCGTGTTGGTGGTGCCCCGGGTGACGGTCCCCACCGGGCGCCCGCTCCGGCCACGGGAGGGCGCGGCGGAGCCGGGGTCGAAGGAGGCGGTCATGTCCAGAAGGGTAGTCGGGGAGTCGGCGGCACCGTTGTGACCTGGGGCGATGGTGGTCGCTGCGGCTCGTGGGCCGGGCGGGGAATGCCGGACGCCGTTCGTGTGGTTGGCACACTGGTGGTGATGTGTGCCCGGACGGGGCAGCGCACACCGGACAACGGGCGGCCCGACGCGGACCGCCTCGACGGGCCGCACAGAGGAGGCTTCAGCCAGGTGATCCAGCACCCCGTCCGTTCGGTACGCCGTGCCCAGCCCGCCGTACCCGCGCGCGGGCGACTCCAGTCGCTCGTCCCGGGCCGTCGCCGCCCGCGCCGGATAGCCATGCTGAGCGTGCACACCTCGCCGCTGCACCAGCCCGGCACCGGGGACGCCGGCGGGATGAACGTCTACATCGTCGAGCTGGCCAAGCGCCTGGCCGACCTCAACATCGAGGTCGAGGTGTTCACCCGGGCGATCTGCTCGGACGACGCCCCGACCGTCGAGCTGGCCCCGGGCGTGCTGGTCCGGCACGTCACCGCCGGTCCGTACGAGGGACTGGTCAAGGAGGACCTGCCGGCCCAGCTGTGCGCCTTCACCCACGGGGTGCTGCGCACCGAGGCGGGCCACCGGCCCGGCCACTACGACCTGGTGCACTCGCACTACTGGCTCTCCGGGCAGGTCGGCTGGCTGGCCGCGCAGCGCTGGGGGGTGCCGCTGGTGCACACCATGCACACCATGGCGAAGGTCAAGAACGCCGCGCTGGCCGAGGGCGACACGCCCGAGCCCGCGGCCCGGGTGATCGGCGAGACCCAGGTGGTGGAGGCGGCCGACCGCCTGATCGCCAACACCACCGAGGAGGCCGCCGAGCTGGCGCTGCACTACGCCGCCCGGCCGGACCAGCTGGCCGTCGTCCACCCCGGGGTCAACCTGGACGTCTTCCGCCCGGGCGCGGAGCGGGCGCCGTCCGCCGCCCGGGCCCGGCTCGGCCTGCCGCAGGACGCCGCCGTGCTGCTCTTCGCCGGCCGGATCCAGCCGCTCAAGGCCCCGGACGTGCTGCTGCGGGCGGTCGCCGCCCTGCTGGCCCGCCGCCCGGAGCTGCGCGAGCGCCTGGTGGTGCCGGTGGTCGGCGGCCCGTCCGGGACGGGGCTGGCCCGGCCGGAGAGCCTGCACAAGCTCGCCGCCCAGCTCGGCATCTCCGACGTGGTGCGCTTCCACCCGCCGGTCGGCCAGGACCGGCTCGCGGACTGGTACCGCGCGGCGACGGCCCTGGTGATGCCCTCGTACAGCGAGTCCTTCGGCCTGGTCGCGCTGGAGGCGCAGGCCTGCGGCACGCCGGTGGTGGCGGCCGCGGTCGGCGGCCTGCCGGTCGCGGTGCGGGACGGCGAGACCGGCACCCTGGTGCGCGGCCACGACCCGCTGGAGTGGTCGCACGCGCTGGAGCCGTACGTCACCGATCCGGAGCTGGTGGCCCGGCGCGGCGCGGCGGCGGCCCGGCACGCGGCGGGCTTCGGCTGGGACGCCTCGGCGGCGAGCACCGCCGAGGTGTACGCCGGCAGCCTGGCCCGCCCGGCCGGTCGCCTGGCCACCGCCCGGCGCCGGCTCGGCTGAGGCCACCGCCCGGCGCCGGCTGCGCTGAGGCCGCCTCGGCCGGCCGCCAGGGGCTGCGCCCGCCCGGTACCGACGAGTAACGTCAGCCCCATGGCAATCCGCACCAAGGACGAGGCCCTGACCCTCCTGCGCACCGCCCTGGACGACGCCGGGGTGGCCTGGGAGCCGGCCGCCGCCGACCCGCACACACTGGTGGCGACCCTCCCGGGCACCCGGAAGCTGAGCACCACCTGCGCCCTGCGGGTCGGGGACCACACGCTGTCGGTGAACGCCTTCGTGATCCGCCGCCCGGACGAGAACCACGAGGGCGTCTACCGCTGGCTGCTGGAGCGCAACACCAGGCTGTACGGCGTGGCGTACGCGGTCGACGCGCTCGGCGACGTCTACCTGGCCGGCCGGCTGCCGCTGGAGGCGCTCACCCCGGAGGTCGTGGACCGGCTGCTCGGGACGGTGCTGGAGAACGCCGACGCGCCGTTCAACACCTTGCTGGAGCTGGGCTTCGCCTCGGCGATCCGGCGCGAGTGGGAGTGGCGGACCAAGCGCGGGGAGTCCACCCGCAACCTGGCCGCCTTCGCTCATCTGGCCGCCCCGGAGGTCGGCGGATCACCGGCCGCCGGCTGACCGGCCGACTGGCCCCGACCCGAACCGTTCAGGCGCCGGTCGGGGTCTTCTCGGCTGCCGTTCCGGGCGCCGGCACCGCGATGGCGGACCCGGACCCGGACCCGGCCCCGGCGTCGGCCCGGGCGACGGACCGCTTCCCCAGCACCGCGTACCCGACCGCGGCGACCGTGCCGCACACCCCGCACGCGCCCCATAGCACCCCGCCGCCGGCGTGCTCCAGCACCACACCGCCCACGGCCGGGCCGAGGAACAGGGCGAGCGACCAGGAGAGCGAGTAGAGGCCCTGGTAGCGGCCGCGGGCATGGGTCGGGGAGAGCTCTGCGACGAGCCCCATCAGAGTCGGCGTGTAGCCGATCTCCCCGATCGTCCAGACCGCCACGGAGCCGGCGTAGAACCACGCCGACCCCCCGGCCAGGGCCGTCAGCCCGAAGCCCCAGCCGATCAGCAGCGCTGCGGCCGCCAGCATGACCGTTCGGCTGCGGCCTTCGACCCACCGGGTGAGCGGGATCTGCAGCAGCACGATCAGCAGCCCGTTCAGGCCGATCACCAGGCCGTACTCGGCGGAGGTGATCCCCCGCTCGCCCATGGCCACCGGGAGCGTGGTGGAGGCCTGCTGCATGACCAGGGCGAGCAGCAGGGTGAGCCCGACCACTGCCATGAAGCGGCTGTCGCGGAGCACCGCGCCGAGGCCGACCGCCGGTTCGTCCGGCCGCGCCGCCGTGGTGTCGGGCCTGGTCTCCGGGATCCTGACGAAGATCACCACCGCGCAGAGCGCCGTGGAGAGCGCGTCCAGCAGGAAGAGCGTGAGGTAGCCGTAGGTGGCGATCAGGCCTGCGACGGCCGAGGAGAGGCCGAAGCCCAGGTTGATCGCCCAGAAGTTCAGCGAGTACGCACGGACGCGGTCGGCGGGCGGGACGATGTCCGCGATGATCGCCGAGATGGGCGGCCGGGTGGCGTTGTTGCAGAAGCCGGCCAGGAAGGCCACCACGGCGATCGCCACCTGGCCGTCCGTGAAGCCGAGGACCGCGGTGCACAGGGCGGTGCCGAGCTGCGCGCCGACCAGGGTCGGCCGACGGCCGACCCGGTCGGTCAGGATGCCGGCGACGATCGACGAGATCGCCGCGCCGAGCCCGAACAGGGAGGCGACCAGGCCGGCGTAGGAAGCCGAGTACCCCCGGTCGCCGGTGAGGTAGAGCGCCAGGAAGGTGACCACGAACGCACCGAGCCGGTTGACCAGGGTCGAGACCCAGAGCCACCAGAACCGGGACGGCAGCCCGCCCGCCGTCTCCTGGAGCATTCTTCGGAAGCGGACGGCGTCGGGCATGTGGGACTCCCCCGGGGCGAGCGTCCGCTGAGCGGCGAGGGCAGGCCCGATCAGCCGACGCATGTAAGCAGCATCTGAGCGGAGCACACATTACCCAGCGGTCGTAGGTCCCCACCAGGGGTTTTCGGGCCCTCCACTAAGCTGGGGCGCATGGCTGACACGACGTACCGACTCATCCTGCTCCGTCACGGCGAGAGCCAGTGGAACCAGAAGAACCTGTTCACCGGTTGGGTCGACGTCGACCTCAACGAGAAGGGTGAGAAGGAGGCCGCCCGTGGTGGCGAGCTCCTGGCCGCCGAGGGTCTGCTGCCCGACGTGCTGCACACCTCGCTGCTGCGCCGCGCCATCCGCACCTCGCAGATCGCCCTGGACAAGGCCGACCGCCACTGGATCCCGGTCAGCCGCAGCTGGCGCCTGAACGAGCGGCACTACGGCGCGCTGCAGGGCAAGGACAAGGCCCAGACCCTGGCCGAGTTCGGCGAGGAGCAGTTCCAGCTGTGGCGCCGTTCCTACGACACCCCGCCGCCGGTGCTGGCCGACGACGCCGAGTACTCGCAGGCCGGTGACGCCCGCTACGCCGAGATCCCGAGCGAGCTGCGTCCGCGCACCGAGTGCCTGAAGGACGTCGTCGACCGGATGCTCCCGTACTGGTACGACGCCATCGTCCCGGACCTCGCCGCCGGCCGGACGGTCCTGGTCACCGCCCACGGCAACAGCCTGCGCGCGCTGGTCAAGCACCTCGACGGCATCTCCGACGAGGCCATCGCCGGCCTGAACATCCCGACCGGCATCCCGCTGGTCTACGAGCTGGACGCCGACTTCAAGCCCGTCACCCCCGGCGGCCGCTACCTCGACCCGGAAGCCGCCGCCGCGGCCATCGAGGCGGTCAAGAACCAGGGCAAGAAGTAACCAGCCTGGCGATACGGCCCCTGACCTGTGCGTATGGCGCAGATCAGGGGCCGTCGTCATTCCCGGGCCGTCTGTGGGCCGTCAGCCTTCGTGATCTTGGGGCGCGAAGACCCCTTCGATCGCCTTCCGCGCCCGGTGCCGGCTGTCCGGCATCAGGTGCGCGTACACCCGCAGCGTCAGCCCCGGATCGGCGTGGGCCAGGTACTCGCTGACGGCCTTGATGCTCTCCCCGGCGTCCAGCAGGACCGACGCGAAGAAGTGCCGGAGCGCGTGCATGCCGTGCTCCCGGGCGGACGCGTAGGACTCGCCCTTGCCCGGCTTCGGGATGACCCCGGCGGCGGCGAGTGCGGGCTTCCAGTAGTCCTCGTTGAGCATGCCGCGCCAGACGATCGAGTCGGACTGGCTGGTGAAGAGCAGACGCTTCGTGACCGGCGGGCCGCCCACCTTCATCCACGGCAGCGTGATCTCCACCGGCGGGAACCGCTCCATGTGGGCCTTGAGCGCGTCGGCCACCGGCCGGGGGAGCGGTACGCTCCGGAGCGTCCCGCCCTTTGGCGGCGCGAACACCGGCTTGCTCCGGCTCAGCTTGAGCTGCTGCGTGACGTGCATCGTGCTGGCGTCGAAGTCGAGCGCGTCCACGGCCAGGCCCAGAATCTCGCCCTGCCGCAGCCCGCAGCCGGCGCCGACGTCCACCGTCGCCCGGTACCGCTCGGTCATGGCCTCCCGGACAGCGAACACCCGCTCCGGCTCCCACGGCACGACCCGCCGGGACCCGACGACCGGCGGGCGCACGGTCTGCGCGGCGCACGGGTTCCGGAGCAGGATGCCGTCGTCCACGGCCGCGCTCAGCACGGCCCGCACGTTGGAGAAGATGACCCGGGCGTACGACCCCGACATCCCGGAGGTCTCCAGCTCGGCCACGAACTCCCGGATGTGGCTCGGCTGGAACGACGTGAGCGGCCGGACGCCGATCCGGGGGAAGGCGTGTCGTCGGAGCTGCGACTGCATCGAGGCCTGGGTGTTGGGGTCGCTGGTCTGGCTCCTCAGCCAGTGCTCGGCGAACTCCTGGAAGGTGGTCTTCGCCGTGGCCGGGTCGAGGTACTGGCCGCGCGACATGTCGGCCTCGATCCGGGCCAGCCACTCCTCCGCCTGCCGCTTCTGCCGGTCGGGGAAGCTCTTGCTCTTCTCGGTGCCGTCCGGGGCCACGTAGCGGGCCCGGTACCGCTTGCCGGTGCCGTAGCGGTCGGTGCGGACGCGCCGCGGCTTGCCGTCCGGGCCGTTCTCGGTCTTGTACCAGCGGTCTTGGATGTGTCCGGCCATGGGGCCGCTCCTTGGGGCGAGGTGTTGGTGTGGTGGGGCAGGGAGGGAGGCCGCTGGGAGCCTGTGAGGGCGCTTCGGGGCCGTCAGCGGGCATTTCGGGAGTGCCTCCCTGCCTCCCTGGCGACTCCCTGGTGCCGGCCGACGGGGTAGGGCGGTAGGTAGGGAGTCGGTAGGGCGGGCGGTAGGCACGCTCTGACCTGCGGTTCCTACCGCCCTACCGCTGTCCGAGAGGGGGTGCTGGGAGGGGTTGGGGGAGAGGGGTGTCGGTGGCCTTCGGGACGGCCGCCCGGGCGGTGCTGCGAGCGCTCTCGGGGGAGGGCCCCGGGGCCACGGTGGGGCGGCTGTTGGAGGTGGGCTTCGGACCCGCCAGGACGGGCGGGCGGGGACCGTCCGGGCGGGGCCGCCTGCCAGCCCCTGGCGAGGGCCCGTGCTCGGCTGTGTCAGGCGGCCTGCTGGGTCTGGTCGGTGACCCATTGGGCGACGGCGTCGGGGTGGTAGCGGAGGTGTCGGCCGGCGCGGAAGGCGGGCGGGCCGGTGCGCTTGCGGCGCCACTGGTAGACGGTCTCCAGGGGGACGCCGAACATGGCGGCGACGTCCTCGGGGGTGAGGAACCTGGCGGGAAGGGCGACCACGGTGGGTCGCGGGTCGGCCGGGGCGCGGCGGTTGGCCAAGGTGATCTCCTGGGCGGCTGGTTGTGTGGGGCACACAGCGGGCGTCGCGTGTGTCCCTGGGGTCGGGATTTCGGGCTTGGAGTGGGGCTTGGCGTGTGCCCCACACAGGTCACACGGGCAGGTCAGCGGGGTGCGCGCCGCGTGTGGGGCACACGTCGGCGTGTGGGCCTGTGTGGCCCTTCGCGTGTGGTCCTGTGTGGGGCAGGGTGGTTGCGGTGGGTGATGGCGTCAGGGGTGTCAGGGCGGGTGTCAGAGGTGTCAGAAAGCCATTCGGCGGGCCGATCGGCGTGGTCCGGCGGGTGTTAGGACCGTCAGAGCGGCTTTCGGGCGGGGTGTCAGGAGCATCAGAAGGGGGTGTCAGAGCCGTCAGAGCGGGGTGTCAGACGGGGGTTCCTCGCGCGCGCGTGCGCGTTGTCCTAGGGATCTGGCCGTCAGAGGCGTCAGACGGTTTCTGACACCTGGGGCCTGACGGTCGAGGTTCGGCCCTCTTGTGACGGAGGGTGACCTCCCACCCACCCCCCACCCGGCCGGAGAACGTCCTCTCGGGCCCCTGGGCGGGTGGGGGAGGGCTTTCTCCGGGTGGGGGGTGGGTGGGGGGAGGTGACGGACCGTTGCGGAGGTTGACGCGCGGGCCGTTCGGCTGGCGGGTTCTGGTGTGGGGCGAGCCCCTCTCCGGCGCCCCCACTCGGCGGCGTTGTTGGCGTTGTTGTTGTTGCTCTGGCCTGCGACAACAACGCCGGGGCGGGGGTGGTCTGGGAGGGGGAGGGGAGAGGGGGCGTTCCGATGGTGGACGCCGGGCCTGTTCCCGGCCGGCATGCGCCCCCGGGCCGCGACTGCTGTCGGGCGGCTTGGTGGGGAGCGGGCCCGGGGCGTTGTGGCGGCCGGTGGGGCGTCCGCACGGGTGGCCGGTCGGACGGTGCGGGTGGCGGTCGGGCGGGTCATGGGTGGTCTCCGTTCGGGTCCGGGGGTGGTCCGGAAAGGCCGGAAAGGCCGTAAAGGGGTCTGAGCTGGGGTTTTGTGTGGCGGAAAGTGGTCCGGAATGGTCCGGAAAGGGTCCGGGAGGTTCGGGGCCGGGGGATCACGGACCACTTTCCGGACCATTCCGGACCACTTTCCAGCGGCTGTTTTCGCAGGTCAGATGGCTTTCCGGCCTTTTCGGCCTTTTCGGACCGCTCCTCAGTCGGGCGGGGCGTAGAGGTAGGTGGTCTGCTGGCGTCCGCCGGTGGCGAGCTGGGCGGCGGCGAAGCCGGGCAGCTGCACCAGGCGGGCGGTGACGTCGGCGCGCTGGGTGGCGTTAAGCCGTTTCAGCAGTACCTGCACCTGGGACTGGGTCATCCCGCCCGCCCCGGCGTTCTTCACGGCCTGGATGAGCTTGTCCAGGTGCGGGTCGCCGGTACTGGCGGCGGCGGTGGGGCCGAGGATGTGGGCGGCGCTGGCGCGGGCGTACCGGACCAGGGCCCAGGCGGCGCGGAGGTGGGCTTCGCCGATGTGGTCCTTGTGGTCGAGGAGGGCGTAGACCATGGCGGCGCGCTTGGCGTAGGGGGCGGCGCGGGCGGTGAACTCGGCGATCGGGCCTTCCTCGCCCTCGTCCCCGCACAGGGCCGGGTAGACCTCCTCCCGCCACAGCTGGGCGGCCTCGGTCGTGAGCTGGACTTCGCCGACCCGGCGGGCGTCGGTGAGCACGGTCTTCCACGCCGACGCGAGGTTGTCGATCAGCCCGTCGGGGGCGCCCTGGCCGTCGGGGTCGAGGAGGTTGCGGTGGACGAAGACCGGCAGGAAGCGGTTGTAGGTGCCGCCGGCCATTTCGGCGTCCTGCATCTTGGCCCGCAGCTCACGGGGGGAGATGTGGCCGATGACGGCGATGTGCGGGGCGGTGGCGTGCAGGGCGTCCCGGTTCATGACGCCCAGGTCTTCGCCGTTCCAGGCCTGGCGCAGGATGCCGCTGAGCGAGGAGCCTTCGCGCCGTCCCCGGGCCATGGTGACGCCGTACTCCGACTCGACCACCCACAGCCGCTTGTCGGTTACGCCGGGGTCCTTGTCGCCGTCCCCGTCGCGGACCATCTCGATCAGGCCTTCGCCGGAGGAGAGGCCGGAGCGGGTGTTGCAGGCGATGAAGTCCGGCACGGCCGCCTTGAACAGCCGCTTGGCGGTGTTGGTGCCCGCGCCTTTGCGGCCCGCGGCTGTGGCCCCGACCGTGAGCGCCCAGATCAGGGCGGGGTGGCGGTCGTTGCCGATCCACATGAACGGCCCCGGGCCGATCGCGGCCCCGCCGGCCGACAGCAGGTTCACCAGCACGCCGACCGGGTCGGCCTCGGTGGTCGGGTCCAGGTCGCGGACGGTGTCCCCGACCCAGCCGCAGAACACCTCCGGGTCCGGGACCGGGCCCGGCCGCGAGGGGCGGTCGATCCCGGGTGCCGGGTCGTACATCGGGTTGGCGGCCTGTGGTCGGCCGTCGGGGGCGGTGGCCAGGTGGAGTTCGACGGGCATCAGGCGCTCTCCGCAAGGGGCTGGGTGTCGGGCAGGTCAACCTGGCGCCCGGTCGGGTGGCGGTGGCGGTGCCAGCCGGGGCGGCCGGGGACGGCGACCGGCGGCCAGCTGGAAGAGGCCGCCACGGGGCGGTGGGCGGCTTCGGCGGCGCGGGTGCGGCGCTCGGCAAGCTCCAGCGCGCTCGGGTCGTTGGACCAGGCTCGCACCGTGCGTACCAGCTCCTTCCAGGAGGCCTCGTCCTGGGCCACCCACTCCGCGCGGGCCTGCTCGCCGATCGCGGCGGCGGTGCGCAGGCTGGCGTGGATGAACTCCGGTGCGGTCTCGGCCTGCTGGCGCCAGGCTTCGGCGGCGGTGATGAGAGCGGCCTCACGGCGCGGGTCACCCGGGGCCAAGGCGGCGAAGGCGGGGGAGCCGTAGTCGGGGATGCCGACCGGCTGTCCCCACCGGTCGAGCACCACGGCCGGGGTGATCCGGCGGAGCACGCTCACGAACCGGTCGGCGGCCCACCGGGCGGTGGCTCGGTGCGCGTGCCGGAGTGGCGCGGGGAGCGCGATCGGGTCGGGCAGCACCGGCGCTTCAACCACGTCCGGGTCCGCTTCAAGGACACCGGCGGGCGTTTCAGCGGCACCGGCGCTGGGGGTGTTCACCGGGCGCTCACCGGCGCTCACGGCGTCGCGTTCACCGCTCACGGGCGGCTCCGTTTCAGGTCCGCCGGGTGCCGCTTCAACCACGCGGTCGGCCGTTTCAGCGGCGCGGTGAACGGGGCGGTGAACACCCCACTGAACGGCGCTCACAGAGGGGCGTTCACCGCTCACAGCGGCGCCGGTTTCAGCGGCACGGGCCGGGGTTTCAGGTCCGGGTGGTGGAGGTTCCTGGGGGTGGGAGTCGGCCCCGTTCTGGCTGGTCACAGCTACTCCTGCAAGGCGAGGGAGCGTCTCCGGGAACGCGGGAACGGTCGCCGGGAACGCGGTGAGCGAGTCGGGTGGCGGTCGGGCCGTGACTGCTGGTCAGGGGGCGACCGATGCTTGGGGGAACGGGGCGGGAACGCTTCCCGTGAGCGTGGGAACGGTCAGCGGGAACGCCGGGAACGGTTCCGTGAGCGGCGGTGAGCGGTCGGGTGTTCACCGCTTCGCGCGGGCCCCTGAAAGTCGGCCGACCGGGGTTGAAACCGGGTCGGCCGGACGGCCGGGTGAGCGGGTCGTGAGCGCCCGTGAGCGTCGGTGAGCGCCCACCCGGACAGGCGTCAGGCGGCGACGAGCCGGAGGGTGTTCACCGCCGAGGCGGCGGGCGGCTGCGGGGCGGTGAAGCCGAACTCGCGGGTCACGGCCTCGGCGACGAGCTTGGTGTACGCGTGGAACGACCGGCGCGGGTGCGACAGCGCGGCGCGGGCCAGCTCCGAGTACTCCTCGATCTGGGAGACATCGGAGTTCACGATCGCGTACCGCAGGGCGTCCGCCACCGCCTCGGACCACTGGAGGTCCGAGGCGGTGACCACCAGCCCCGGGTGGAAGGCCAGCAGGCCCACCAGGTCGAAGAATCGCAGCGACACAGACACCCGCACCGACAGGCGGGCCTCGTCCTGGCCCGGCTCGGTCTCGCCGAACAGCGACACGTTCTCCTCGACCGCTTCGGCGGTCAGGGGCGGCTGAGTGGTGATCGAAGCGTGCATGATGGAACTCCCTTCACCGGGGCACGAAGCGGCGTACTGACTTGGCGGTTGGGGCGCCGCTTCGGTGCGTTTGGGCAGGTCAGAGAAGCGCGAAGCCCATCCCCAGTGCTGCTTAGGGGGGCTTTCGCTCTCTTGCGATACCCAAGGTAGGCAGATGGCATCTGTGCGTCAAGCCCCTCTAGCGGTAGGCTTGCTTCGCCCCCCTAAGCGGTGAAGGGATGACGATGCACGAGGAGCTTGAGCGGGTGGCCAACGTGGCCGTCCCGATCGAACGGGCCAAGGCGGCGATTGCCCTGATGGCCGACTACCAGAACCGGGTGGTCGAGCTGTCCCGCGTTCGCCGGGAAGCCATCGAAGAGGCGTCGGCGTCGGGCATGTCGCAGACCGAGATCGCTGCTCTGCTCGGCGTAAGCCGTGGACGCGTCGGTCAGCTCGCGTCGGCCGGCCCCGCGCCGGAGCGGGCGTTCTTCGGCCTGGGCCCGATGACCGTGGCGGTCGGCGGCAAGTATGAGGCGGGGAAGTCCCTGGATGAGAACCCAAGCCAGGTCGTGACCAGGGAAGACCTGAACAACTACGAGCACCTGCGGAAGCTGTTCACCGGTCTCAAGCTCGACTCCGCCTACGAGGTCATCCCGCCGTCCGGCATCGTGAACCTCAACCGCGAGCACCTGGTCGTCATCTGCGGTCCGCGGCTGTCCCCGATCGTGGCCCAGGTGCTCGAAGGCGACGACAACCTCCGGTTCCGCAAGGACGAGGCCTGGCACTTGGTCGACCTGCGCACCGAGACCGAGTACCGCTCCCCGCTCGACGTGGACGGCACGGCCGGGGACGTCGGATACCTCGCTCGGCTTCCCCGCCTCGACGGCAAGGGGACGTTCCTCTACGTCGCGGGCATCCACGCGATCGGCGCGAACGGCGTCGTCCACTACCTGGAGAACCACCTGGCGGAGCTCTACCGCGAGGTTCGGGCGAAGCGTTTCTCCACGCTCATCTCTTGCCGTTACGACCCGGAGACTCTGGAAGTTCTGGAGAGCAGCAGGGTCACTCCGATCTACCGACACGAGGGCTGAGAGATGCGCGTCTCCATCGCCACCGCTCCGGGCGGCGCAAACCCGAACGAAGACTGGGTGGCGGCCACGCCCACGCTCGCCGTCGTCCTGGACGGCCTGAGCACGGCCGGGCTGGACACCGGCTGTCGGCACGGCGTCCCGTGGTACGTCGCCCAGTTGGGCGGCCACCTGGTGGCCGCACTGGCGGAGCCCGGCCGGCCGCTGGCCGACGGGCTGGAACAGGCCCTCGACCAGGTCGCCGCGCTCCACCCTGGGTGCGATCTCGGCAACCCCGGCACGCCGTCGGCGACGGTCTCGATCCTGCGGGCCGGTGCCGACCAGTTCGACTACCTCGTTCTCGCGGACTCGCCCATCGTCTTCGAGCGGGCCGACGACTACCAGGTGGTCACCGACCTCCGGGTGGACACCGTGGTGCCCGAACTCCGCGCCGAGACTGAACGGTTCGCCACGGGCACGCCGGAGCACGCAGAGGCCGTTCGCAGGATGGTCGAGGCCCAGAGGCTCACCCGGAACACTGTGGACGGCTACTGGGTGGCTACCTCCAGCGGAGAGGCGGCACGCCACGCGTTGACGGGCACGGTGCCGCTGGCCGGCGTTCGGGCGGCGGCGGTCCTGTCCGATGGGGCCTCGCGACTCGTCACCGAGTACCGCGCTGCATCGTGGGCGGACGCCTTCGCGACGCTCCGGGAAGCTGGCGCGGACGGGCTGATCTCGGCTGTACGAAAGGCTGAGGCCAGTGACCCTGATGGGCTGCGATGGCGGCGATACAAGGTCAGTGACGACGCTGCTGTGGCGTTCTGTCAGCTGCCGTAAGCCAACCTGGCTGGTCCTCGTGCGTGCTGTAAGGAGGTTCTCCGAACGGTGATCCTTCGAGAAGATGATGTTGGTATCAACCAGAAGCAACAAGGAACCGCGAGGAACTGCGAGGAACTGCGAGCAACTACGAGGAACTAAGAGAGCACGTTTCATGTGGCTTAGTTGATACAGTTCTCTTGTTGCTGCTCGCTGACAACAAGATCTTGTCAGCTGACAACTAAGCAAGTTGGTTTGAAGTCTGGAAGCAACGAACGATTGCTTCACTAGCTTCTACAACAGAACGCCCGGACCTGGCTGCAACCAGACCCGGGCTCCTGTGTAGAGAGATCGAGTGAGTCCGGCCGACTAGGCAACGGCCGGGCTTGCTCGCGCTAGCCCTGACGCCCGTCCGGTTCTGCTCTCGACCATGGGGGAGCGCTAGTTCAGCGCACCAGCTGCTCTACGCAGCTCGCGATAGCTGTCACCGCCGTAAGCGCTGCAATGAGGATCTGCCCCCAAGAGGGCCGACTCTCCTGCGTCTTGGCAGGTGGCCGCCGCTTTCCCATGTTTGCCCAGCTCCTCGGGTTGAATTGCCCCGCAATCGCGAGGCCCTCGGCCGCTCGCCGAGGCGCGCGAGACCGTTGGAGCTGAACATCAATCAGCATACCGGCTAGGAAAGGGCGTTAAGGCGTTTGAAGCCCTGAATAACTTTAAGTGAGGTGACGTGTTCGGAGGGTAACCTCCCGGGTGTTGGGGACCCGTGCTGAAGCGCGACCCGGGAGTGCACTCTTCGGGCCGTCTGTGGGCCGTCCGGCGTCGATCAAGGGCAGCCAACGATGACAACTGGCGACGGCTCGGCCCCAGGTCAGAGGCCGTTGATCAGGACCGAAAAACCGACAGGCCAGACCCAGGGTAAGAAGTAGGCCCGAAGGGCGGGCGGCAGGCCCGGCCGCGCGGAGGCCCCGTCATCCGGTTCGCCGGGTGGCGGGGCTTTTTCGTTCCTCAACCGCCTTGTGGGGCGGATGAGTTGGCCCAAGACCGAAAGTGGTTCAGACCATTGACGGGCGGGGTGGCGGCTCCTACCGTGAGGGCACCGGGTCGGCGCAGGCATGCCAAGGATCTCCCCCGTCCGGCCGCACCCCCACGTGCGCGCGTCTGCGCCCCGGCGCACTCTCCATCCACCCCCACGGAGGAGCACCATGCGCACACGTCACATCGTCGGGGCGGTGGTCGCCGCGCTGGCGGTACCGCTCACCCTCGCCTTCCCGGCGTCGTCCCACGGGTACATCTCGACGCCGCCCAGCCGGGCCGCGCTCTGCGCCGCGGACGCGGTCGCCTGGGACTGCGGCGAGATCCAGTGGGAGCCGCAGAGCGTCGAGGGCCCGAAGGGCTTCCCGTCCGCCGGCCCCGCCGACGGCACCATCTGCGCCGGCGGCAACGCGCGCTTCGCCGAGCTGGACGACCCGCACGGCGGCGCCTGGCCGGCCAAGCAGGTGTCGGCGGGCCAACAGCTCACCTTCACCTGGAAGTTCACCGCGCGGCACGCGACCACGAACTTCACGTACTACCTGACCAAGCCGGGCTACGACGCGAGCCGGCCGATCACCCGGGCCAGTCTGGAGCTGACGCCCTTCCTGACCGTCCCGTACGGCGGGAAGCAGGTGCCGAGCACGCTCAGCCACACCGCGACCCTCCCGGGCGGGCGCACCGGCCACCACGTGGTCGTCGCGGTCTGGGAGATCGCCGACACCGGGAACGCCTTCTACTCCTGCACCGACGTCAGGTTCTGACGTCTGACGTCAGCCGGCCTTGCGGCGGCTGTCCGCCGGGTGCACGGCCGTCTCCCACGGCGGTCGTGCACCCGAGGCCTTCGTGCGAGGCCTTCGTGCGAGGCCCTCACGCGAGGCCTTCAGTGGCCGCCGCAGCAGCCGCCGTCCGCACCGCCGCACTGGCAGGGCGCACCGGACTGGCAGCCGCAACCGCAGCCCGGACCGCAGCCGCAGCCGGCGGCGAGGACGGGCAGCAGCTTCGGGGCGGGCGGCTCGACGGTCTCGCGGGCGGGGGCCGGGCGGGTCGGGTTGGCCTTCATCGAGCTGTTCCCTCCGTGAAGCGGGCACACTCCGGCGCCCGATGCTTCGAGTGAAACCGCCGAACGGAGGGAGCGTCAACAGGCGCGCAGTGGTGGGGCGTCCGGGGAGCCGTGCGCCCGCACCACCCTCGCGACAGGTTTACTCACCCCTCGGGGTGAGCGGCTCCGGGAGCGGAGTTCAGTCCGAGGTACCGGGCTCGGTGGCGGCCACGAACTCGCCCGCGTGCTCGCCGGTCACCAGGTAGACGACGCGCTTGGCGACCGACACCGCGTGGTCGGCGAAGCGCTCGTAGTAGCGGCCGACCAGGGTGATGTCGACGGCGGTCTCGATGCCGTGGTGCCAGCGCTCGTCGATCAGGTGCGACAGCAGTTCGCGGTGCAGGGTGTCGATGGCGTCGTCGTCCTGCTCCATCTCCAGCGCCTTGTCGACGTCCTTGGTGGCGATGACCAGGCCGGCCTTGGCCACCAGGCGCTGGGCGAGCTGGCCCATCTCCAGGACGGTCGAGTGCAGGTCGCGCGGCACGGCCGAGTCGGGGTACCGCATTCTGGCGACCTTGGCGACGTGCCGGGCGAGGTCGCCGCAGCGCTCCAGGTCGGCGCTCATCCGCAGCGAGGTGACGACGATGCGCAGGTCGGTGGCGACCGGCTGTTGGCGGGCGAGGAGGTCGATGGCCCGGTTCTCGAGGTCGTGGTGCAGCTCGTTGACCTTCTCGTCGGCGGAGATCACGCTCTCCGCCAGGGCCAGGTCCGCGTCGAGGAGGGCGGTGGTGGCCCGGCCCATGGCCGATCCGACCAGCCGGGCCATCTCGATCAGGCTGTCGCCGATCGCATCGAGTTCCTCGTGGTACGCGTCGCGCATGTTCTCTCCTCAGTAGCTGTGTCGGTGGCGGTGCCGACCGGTCATTCCGTACGACCGCCGTTCCGGCGTCCGGGTGACCGCTGCTGGTGGCGCGCATCGTACGCGCACACCCGAGCCGGTGGCCGCCGAACGGCACACCGGTCTCTCCCACACGGGCTGCTCGGCCCACTTTCCGCCGCCAGGGCGACGGTGCACGGCCAGTGCGGTGAATCGGCAGCTACATGAAGGTGAATTCTCGGCAACGTGTGATCGATGCCTTGATCCAGGCCTTGGGGAGTGGCCTGGCCGTACGCTTACGCTGGCCACATGGACGTGAACGTGGCCGCCGCCGCTGCCTGCGCCATAGCCGGGCTCGGCGTCGGCCTCACCGCCTCCATCGCCTTCCGCTGGAGCGAGCGCGAGCAGGCCAGGGGCAAGTACAGCGGCACCAGCGGCAGGAACCACAGCCGGTACCAGGGACTGGGCACCGGCAACCCCGAACCGCCCCTGCCCCCGGGGGTCGACACCGTGCTCTCGGTGCTGCGCTCCTGCGCGATCGTGCTGGGCGAGGGCGACGAGGTGGTCAAGGCCAGCTCGGCGGCGTACGCGATGGGCCTGGTACGCGGCGGCGCGGTCGCCGTCGACCAGATGCTGGCGCTGGCCCGCGCCACCCGCCGGGACGGCGAGATCCGCCAGGTCGAGCTCGAGGTGCCGCGTCCGGGCACGGCCCGCGCGGTCGAGCCGCTCGCGGTCTCCGTGCGGGTCGCCCCGCTGGGCTCCCGGCTGGTGCTGGTGCTGGTCGAGGACCAGACCGAGCGGCGCCGGGTGGAGGCCGTCCGCAGGGACTTCGTGGCCAACGTCAGCCATGAGCTCAAGACCCCGGTCGGCGCCCTGTCCCTGCTCTCCGAAGCCGTCGTCGACGCCTCCGACGACCCGGAGGCCGTGCAGCGCTTCGCCGGGCGGATGCAGGTCGAGGCCGCCCGGCTGGCCAGCCTGGTCCAGGAGATCATCGACCTCTCCCGGGTCCAGGACGACCGGCTGATGATCGACCCGGAGCCGGTGGCGGTGGACGAGCTGATCGCCGAGGCGATCGACCGCTGCCGCCAGCAGGCCGCGGCCAAGCAGATCCTCATCGCGGCGGGCGGCATCGCCGGCCTCTACCTGCACGGCAACCGCGGCCAGCTGGCCGCCGCGCTGGGCAACCTGGTAGAGAACGCGGTCAACTACAGTCCGCCCCGCACCCGGGTGGCGATCGCCACCCGCCGGATCTCCAGCGCCGCGGCGCTCGGCGAGGCGGACGGCGAGCTGATCGAGATCTCGGTCACCGACCAGGGCATCGGCATCTCCGAGAAGGACCGCGAGCGGGTCTTCGAACGCTTCTACCGCGTCGACCCGGCCCGCTCCCGGCAGACCGGCGGCACCGGCCTCGGCCTCTCCATCGTCAAGCACGTCGCCGCCTCGCACGGCGGCACGGTCTCGGTGTGGAGCGTCGAGGGCCAGGGCTCGACCTTCACCATCCGCCTGCCCGCCGGTCAGGCGCCCGTCGACGACGAGCCGGACGACGAGCCGGACGACGAGCCCGAGAAGCCCGACGCGGCCGACCGCGGCCCCGGCACCGCTCCCGCCTCCGCCTCCGGCGACGGCCCCGGCGACGGACCGGACCACGCGCCCGACCCCGCCGCGCCCACCGCGGCACCCGGACCCCTCACGACGGACGGAACGGATCGCCAGGACCGCACCGCCCGTTCGCTCCCCGCCGGGGAGCGGGAACAACACCTGTCAGACACAACCCCCCAGCTTGCCCCGGAGGCCTGATCGTGACCCGAGTACTGGTGGTCGAGGACGAGGAGTCGTTCAGCGACGCCCTCTCGTACATGCTCCGCAAGGAGGGCTTCGAGGTGGCCGTCGCCGCCACCGGCCCCGACGCCCTGGAGCAGTTCGAACGCAACGGCGCCGACCTCGTCCTGCTCGACCTGATGCTCCCGGGCCTGCCCGGCACCGAGGTCTGCCGCCAGCTCCGGGTGCGCTCCAACGTCCCCGTGATCATGGTGACCGCCAAGGACAGCGAGATCGACAAGGTCGTCGGGCTGGAGATAGGCGCTGACGACTACGTGACCAAGCCGTACTCCACCCGGGAGCTGGTCGCCCGGATCCGCGCGGTGCTGCGCCGCCGCGGCGAGGACGGCGGCGCGGGCGAGAACGGCGGCGGCCCCGGTGCCCTGGAGGCGGGCCCGGTCCGGATGGACGTCGACCGGCACGTGGTGACCGTGGACGGCGCCAAGGTCGAGCTGCCGCTCAAGGAGTTCGACCTGCTGGAGATGCTGCTGCGCAACGCGGGCCGGGTGCTCACCCGCATGCAGCTGATCGACCGGGTCTGGGGCGCGGACTACGTCGGCGACACCAAGACCCTGGACGTCCACGTGAAGCGCCTGCGGGCCAAGATCGAGCCGGACCCGGGCGCGCCGCGCTACCTGGTCACCGTCCGCGGCCTGGGCTACAAGTTCGAGCCGTAAGCCGTACCCACCTCGCGGTCAGGCACGCGGAAGGCCCCCGCCGGCAGCAGCCGGAGGGGGCCTTCGCGTTGCTCCCGGCGGGCCCGGGAGGGCCCGCCGGAGGCGGTGCACGGCGTCAGTGCGCGGCCGGGACCGCCGGGGTGGTGGCGGCGCCGGCCGGGACGGCGGTGCCGGTGGCGCCGGGGGTCGCACCCGGGGTGGCGGTGGCACCGGGGGTGGTGGCACCGGCGCTCGGGGCGCCCGCGGTGGGGGAGGAGCTCTTGGCGGGCGTGGCGGCCGCCGAAGGGGTCGGGCCGTAGCCCTTGTAGAGGCCCTTGCCGTCCGGGCTGACGCCGGCTTGGGCATCGACCTTCTGGCCGTCCTTGAAGGTGAAGGTGGTGGGGGCGAAGCCGCCGACGTGGACCGAGGCGGAGGCGACGGTGGCGCTCGGGTTGCCCTGGCCGCCGATCGCGACCGAGCCGCCGGCCGGGATGACGATGCCGGTCAGCGGGGCACCCGCGGCGTCCGCGAAGGTGGCCGCGGAGGAGCCGACGGTGATGGACTGCAGCTCGGCCGGGGTGGTCGCGGTGTTCGCGATGTTGACGACCACGGTGGCGGCGCCGGTGTAGTCGCCCGAGGTGCCCTCCCCGGTGACGACCACGATGTTGTTCAGTCGGAGGTTCGTCCCGAGGGTTGCCGCCGCGTTGTCCGGCTTGATCTGCAGGGTGTCCGGCGTGTTGCCGGCGGCGCAGGAGGACAGCGAGGCGATGGCGATGGCGGCGATGGCGGCGATGCTGCCGCGTCGAAGGCTGCGGCTCACGGCGGCGGCTTCTCCTAGAGGTCACGTGTCGGTAGGTCAGGTCTCAGATTATCGACCTCACTTATGCGCTCCTCACGGGGTGGTCCCCGTGTCGCACTCCCGGGGGCGGCCGGGGGCCGTCCGGCGGTACATCCGACATGTCCCGGTCACGGCATGGACAAGCTTCGACCAAGATCGAATAACGATTCGGTCACGACCGGAAGAGGGGTGAAAGCTCAAGATCCAATCATGGTTGCGGGGGTGTTGCGCAAGGGTTTCGCCGAACCCTGGAACCGCCTCCGACCTGCGGGAAGCCCCTCTCGAACACCGGTCGCAGCACGTGATGGGGGTGGTTGTCAAGCCCCGAGACCGGCCCTGACCTGCGAAAACGCCCTTCGGGTGCGCCGAGAAGCGTGTTATTCTGGAAAGCCACGGAAGGGGTCCTGTCACATGACGTTCAAGGTTGGCGACACGGTGGTCTACCCCCATCACGGGGCCGCGCTGATCGAGGCCATCGAAACTCGCCAGATCAAAGGTGTGGACAAGACCTACCTGGTGCTCAAGGTGCAGCAGGGAGACCTGACGCTCCGCGTGCCCGCCGAGAACGCGGAGTTCGTCGGCGTGCGCGATGTAGTCGGCCAGGAGGGTCTGGACCGGGTCTTCGAGGTGCTGCGCGCGCCGTACACGGAAGAGCCGACCAACTGGTCCCGTCGCTACAAGGCAAACCTGGAGAAGCTCGCCTCGGGTGACGTTATCAAGGTCGCCGAGGTTGTGCGCGACCTCTGGCGTCGCGAGCGCGAGCGCGGCCTCTCGGCCGGCGAGAAGCGGATGCTCGCGAAGGCGCGCCAGATCCTCGTCAGCGAACTCGCGCTGGCGGAGAACACCAACGAGGACAAGGCGGAGACGCTGCTCGACGAGGTCCTCGCCTCGTAGCGCACGCGCCACCGCAGTGCAGTCGGGCTGCCGCCCAACGCTCACAGCGCCCGGTGCCGACGCGCCGCTCCTCGGACGAACCGTCCGGGAGTGGTGCAGTGGCACTCCGGGCGCTGAGGCGTGTCCGGACGACGCCTCCCGCCCGAGCCGGGCCGCGCGCGCAAGACCGTTTCTGCACCGCTCGGTGCGGATCCTGCGGTTTGTGCGGGTTCTGCGGAGCTGTGCGGCGGACGGCGGACCGGGGTTCTTCGGAAGGGGACCGGTGCGCCCGCCGGGCACGCCATGGCCATACCCACTTCGCCGAAGGAGTGAAACCTGAACGCGTCAGCAGCAGTCGCAGCAGCAGTGGTGCCCGCCGCCGGACGCGGTGAGCGGCTGGGGCCCGGGGCCCCGAAGGCCCTGCGCGAGCTGGGCGGTGTGCCCCTCCTGGTGCACGCCGTCCGGGCGCTCGCCCGCAGCCGGGCGGTCGGCCTGGTCGTGGTCGCCGCACCCGCGGACGGGGTGGCCGAGGTGGTCGCCCTGCTGGACAGCCACGGGCTGGACGGCAAGGACATCCGCGTGGTGGCCGGCGGCGCGACCCGCCAGGAGTCGGTGCGGCTGGGTCTGGCCGCGATCCCGGAGGACGTCGAGATCGTCCTGGTGCACGACGCGGCCCGCCCGCTCGTGCCGGTCGAGGTGGTGGACGCCGTCGCGGCCGCCGTCCGGGCCGGAGCGCGGGCCGTGGTGCCCGCCGTGCCGCTGGCCGACACCGTGAAGCGGGTCGAGCCGAACCCGGGGCACCCCGAGCCGGTGCTCGACACGCCCGAGCGGTCCACCCTGCGCGCGGTGCAGACCCCGCAGGGCTTCGACCGCGCCACCCTGGTCGGGGTGCACGCCGAGGCGCTGGCCGAGGAGAGCGCGGGCACCGCCGACGCGCCGCCCGTCACCGATGACGCCGGACTGGTCGAGCGCTACGGCGGCCAGGTGGTCGTGGTGCCCGGCCACGAGGAGGCGTTCAAGGTCACCCGTCCGCTGGACCTCGTGCTCGCCGAGGCCGTACTCGCCCGCCGGAGGGCCTCCGATGCCTACTGACCCGCAGCTCCCCGTGATCCCCCGCGTCGGGATCGGCACCGACGTGCACGCCTTCGAGGAGGGCCGGCCCCTCTGGGTGGCCGGACTGGAGTGGCCGGACGCCGGGGTCGGGCTCTCCGGGCACTCGGACGCCGACGTGGCCGCGCACGCCGCCTGCGACGCGCTGTTCTCGGCCGCCGGGATCGGCGACCTGGGCGCGCACTTCGGCACCGACCGGCCGGAGTGGGCCGGCGCCTCCGGGGTGAAGCTGCTCGGCGAGGCGGCCCGGCTGGTCCGCGAGGAGGGCTTCGAGATCGGCAACGTCGCGGTCCAGGTGATCGGCGTCCGTCCGAAGATCGGCAAGCGGCGGGCCGAGGCGCAGGCCGCGCTCTCGGAGGCGGCGGGCGCCCCGGTGTCCGTGTCCGGCACCACCACCGACGGGCTGGGCCTGACCGGCCGGGCCGAGGGGCTGGCCGCGATCGCCACCGCCCTGGTGTACGAACGGCGTTGACGGCCGGCGGCCCGGTCCGGCGAGCCGGCTGGAGAGCCGGTGCGGAGAGCCGGTGGGGAGTGCGGGCCGGGGGGAACGACGCGCGGGTCGGGAAGAAATGCGCGCCTGACGGGTGTTCACCGAGGCGTGCCGGGGCCCGAGTCGATACTGTCGGCTCCGGGCCCGTGCGGGGCTTCCCCTCGGGTCGCAACCGTCGCCGATGAGAAGAGGTTCGCCAGATGACCGCCCAACTCTCCGACCGCGCCAAGGCGTTGATCGACGGCAAGAGCTTCGCCGTGGTCTCCACGATCCAGCCCGACGGCAGCCCCCAGTCCTCGGTGGTCTGGGTCAAGCGGGACGGCGACGACCTCCTGTTCTCCACCGTCGAGGGCCGCCGCAAGCACCTCAACCTGGTGCGGGACCCGCGCGTCTCGATCCTGATCAACCCGGCGGACAGCCCGTACGAGTACCTGGAGGCGCGCGGGGAGGTCACCATGACCACCGAGGGCGGTCGGGAGCTGATCGACGAGCTGGCCACCAAGTACCGCGGGGTGGACAAGTACACCTGGGACGGCCCGGACGACGTCCGGGTGATCGTGCGGCTCACCCCGCGCAAGGTGGTCGGCAGCCTCTGACCGCCCTCGCCCACCCGCCGTTCCCCGGGATCCGGGCACCCTTGTCCCGGGGAATGTGGCGGGGCACCCCCCGCTGCCCACTACGCTTGACGCTGTGAGCATTCGTCTGTACGACACCAGCACCCGCCAGGTACGCGACTTCGTCCCGCTTGTACCGGGTTGTGTCTCGATCTACCTGTGCGGCGCTACCGTCCAGTCGGCGCCACACATCGGGCACATCCGGTCCGGGCTCAACTTCGACATCATGCAGCGATGGTTCGCCTACCGCGGCTACCAGGTGACCTTCGTCCGCAACGTCACCGACATCGATGACAAGATCATCGCCAAGGAGCGCGAGCTCGGCACGCCGTGGTGGCAGATCGCCTACGCGAACGAGCGTGCCTTCAACGACGGTTACACGGCGCTGGGCTGCCTGCCGCCGACCGCCGAGCCGCGGGCCACCGGGCACGTGCCCGAGATGATCGAGATGATGCAGGGGCTCATCGAGAAGGGCCACGCCTACGCGGCCGACGGCAACGTCTACTTCGACGTGAAGTCCTACCCCGACTACCTCGCGCTCTCCAACCAGAAGCTGGACGACCTGCGCCAGCCGAGCGGCGAGGGCGAGACCGGCAAGCGGGACCCGCGCGACTTCGCGCTGTGGAAGGCCACCAAGCCCGGCGAGCCGAGCTGGGAGACCCCGTGGGGCCGCGGCCGCCCGGGCTGGCACCTGGAGTGCTCGGCGATGGCCCACAAGTACCTGGGTGCGGCCTTCGACGTCCACGGTGGCGGGCTGGACCTGATCTTCCCGCACCACGAGAACGAGATCGCCCAGTCCAAGGCCTACGGCGACGACTTCGCCAACTTCTGGGTGCACAACGCCTGGGTCACCATGGCCGGCGAGAAGATGAGCAAGTCGCTGGGCAACTCGGTGCTGGTCTCCGAGATGGTCCGGGCCTGGCGCCCGATCGTGCTCCGCTACTACCTGGGTGCCGCGCACTACCGCTCGATGATCGAGTACAGCGAGGAGTCGCTGCGCGAGGCCGAGGCCGGCTTCGGCCGGATCGAGGGCTTCGTCCAGCGCGCCGTCGAGCGCTGCGGCACGGTCGACGCGGCGCCCGAGGTGCCGCCGGCCTTCGCCGAGGCGATGGACGACGACTTCGGCGTGCCGCAGGCGCTCGCCGTCGTGCACACCGCCGTCCGCCAGGGCAACAGCGCCCTGAACGCGGACGACAAGGAGAGCGTGGTGGCGCGACTGGCCGAGGTCCGTGCGATGCTCGGTGTACTGGGCCTCGACCCGCTCGACCCGCACTGGGCCGGGACGGAGCGCGGCGAGGACCTGCACGGCGTGGTCGATTCGCTGGTCCGCCTGGTCCTGGACCAGCGGCAGGCGGCGCGCGAGCGCAAGGACTTCGCCACCGCGGATGCCATCCGCGACCAGCTCGGCCTGTCCGGGCTGGCGATCGAGGACACCCCGTCCGGCCCGCGCTGGACGATCAACAACCAGTGACAACCAGTAACCCCGTCCGACGATCGGGGTGATGGGTGGGCCGTACCGGACCGGTGCGGCCCTCCCGCATGACGTAGCGCATGCCGCCGACCGCCGCCGGACAGAGCGGGGCGGCCGGGGCATGCCGGACAGACAGGAAGTACAGCCATGGCCGGCAACAGCCAGCGCAGGAACCGCCGCAACCCAGGATCGAAGAAGGGTGCGTCTGTCGGTACCGGCGGGCACAGCCGGAAGGCGCTCCAGGGCAAGGGCCCGACCCCGCCCGGCGAGGCGCGCAAGGGCCACCCCAAGCAGCGCGCCGCCAACGCCGCGCTCAAGCGCGAGCGGGACGCCAAGGCCCGGGCCGGCATGCGCCGCGCGGGCGCCGGAGGCCGCGGCGGCCGCGGCGGCGCCGGCAGCGCCGAGCTGGTCTTCGGCCGCAACTCGGTGGTCGAGGCGCTGCAGGGCGACGTCCCGGCCAACGCGCTGTACGTCCAGCAGTTCATCGACACCGACGACCGCGTCCGCGAGGCCTTCCAGGCCGCCAACGACCGCGGCATCCCGCTGATGGAGGCCCCGCGGCCCCAGCTGGACCAGATGACCGGCGGCATGAACCACCAGGGCCTGGTGCTCCAGGTCCCGCCGTACGAGTACGCGCACCCCGAGGACCTGCTGGCGGACGCCGCCGACGCCGGCCAGGACGCGCTGATCATCGCGCTCGACGGGGTCACCGACTCGCGCAACCTGGGCGCCGTGGTCCGCTCCGCCGCCGCCTTCGGCGCGCACGGCGTGGTCATTCCCGAGCGCCGCGCGGCCGGCATGACCGCCGGCGCCTGGAAGACCTCCTCCGGCGCCGCGGCCCGGCTGCCCGTCGCCCGGGCCACCAACCTGACCCGCACCCTGGAGGCCTACCAGAAGGCCGGCCTGATGGTGGTCGGCCTGGCCGCCGACGGCGAGGCCGAGCTGGGCGACCTGGAGCTGCTCACCGGCCCGGTCGTGATCGTCGCGGGCAGCGAGGGCAAGGGCCTGTCCCGGCTGGTCTCGGAGACCTGCGACATGCGGGTGCGGATCCCGATGTCCGGCCTGACCGAGTCGCTGAACGCCGGCGTCGCGGCGGGCATCGTGCTGTACGAGGCCGCCCGGCTGCGCGCCAAGCGCTGAGGCAGTCGCGGAGGCGCCGGCGACGCCGGGTGCCGGCCGACCGCGGTGTGCACCGGGTGCTGACCCAGCCGGGTGTGCGCCGGGCGTCGGCCGCCCGGGTGCGCCTCGGGTGCGCCCCGGGTGCTGACCGCCCCGGCGCCGGCCGCCCGGGTGTGCGTCGGGCGCTGACCGCCCGGGGCTGAGCACAGCGGCGGGGTGAGGCGCAGGCGATCTCCCGAATTGTCCGCAGTCCGAGTGAAAGGCGATCGGGCCCGACCGGGTCCGATCGCTTTTTTCATGATCACTTCAAGTGTGCGCCGGACATCCACTCGGGAGAGTGTCCAAAGCGCCCGTCACCCGGTTAGACGGGCGTGGACACCAGAACACCTCGGCGCCCCCTGTTCGGCGGCGGCAGCACCGGGATAGACGCGGGCCCCGGCCTCAACACCGTCAAGGTGGAGTCGGACCCGGCGCGGCTCAGCAGCACCCAGGCGAGCTTCCGGCTCCGACTCGGCGCCCCGGTCGCGCCGCTGATCGAGGCTCCGGCCGGACTGCTGTCCACCGGCGCCGCGTTCGGCGACCCGTACGCGAACCAGGGCCTGATCCGTCGTCCGCTGGTCACCCCGCAGGTCGTCGTGCCGGCCTCCGCCGTCCCGGCCATGGCCGGCGCCGGTGCCGGTGGCGGCGCCGGTGGTGGACCGCGCCGCAAGGGCCGGGTCACCGCCGTCACCTGGACCGGCCAGGCACCCCCCGGCGACCTGGCGGCCACCCAGCTGCTGGAAGCCGTGCGCCAGGGCGGTGCCCCGGCCCGCGGCGGCGTCGGCCTGGCCGAGGCGGACACCCAGGTGCTCCCCTCCCTCGCGGGTGCCCGGACCGTCCCGCGCCAGCCCCGCGAGGGCACCGGCAGCGCCACCGACGCGGGCGTCGGCCCGGTCGGCGAGCCGCACGGCTGGACCCCGAGCGGCGAGCTGCCCGAGGTCTCCGCCGCCGACGCCGAGGGCAAGCAGCCCTGGTACCCCGGCCGCCGGGTCGACCTCGGCCTGGTGCTGCTGCCGCTGCGCGCCGTCCTCGGCTCGCTGTCGGTCTACGCCGGGTTCAGCAAGCTGTGCGACCCGGTGTACTTCGACGGCGGCGAGCGCGGCTCGATGATGCGCTGGCTCTCCTCGCTGCACCCCTGGAAGGTCGCCGAGCCGCTGCTGGCCTTCGCCATGGCCCACCCGGTGGGCGCCGGCCTGGTGGTGTCGTTCACCGAGATCGTGGTCGGCGTGCTCACCATCCTCGGCCTCTGGCAGCGGCTCGCGGCCGGGGCGGCGATGGTGCTCTCCGCCGCGCTGCTGTTCACGGTCAGCTGGCGGGCCGTACCCGTCTATGACACGCCCGACCTGATCTTCCTCGCGGCCTGGAGCCCGCTGCTGATCGCCGGAGCGCCCTTCGCCTCGCTGGACGGCCGGCTCAACCTGGAGGCCTGGCGGCGGTTCGGCTCGGACGCGCCCGGAGCACTGCGCCGCCGGGTGCTGCGCCGGGGCACGGTGGTCACCACGGTCGTCGTCGGCCTCACCCTGCTGCTCGGCTCGATGCTCGGCGCCGCCGTCCGCACCGGCGCCCGCGCACACCAGGCGCCGACCCGGCCGGCCACCGACTACGGCACCCCGGTGTGGCCCTCCGGCGGCCCGTCCGGCGCCCCCGGCGGCAAGGGCCCGTCCACCTCGCCCTCACCCGCCGCCGCGCGCCCGGCCACCCCGACGCCGAGCGCCACCACCCCGTCCACCCCGCCGAGCGCCAAGGCGACCGGTCCCACCCCGAGCGGCAAGGCGCACTCCGGCAAGCCGGAGACCGGGGCGGGCGCCTCACCGGCCCCCGCCGCCCCGTCCGCCGCGGGCGGCTCCGCCCCCGCCCAGCGCAGCACCCCGGGCCCCGGCAGCTCGGGCCAGGCGCCCAAGTCCAGCCCGAGCTCCGGCTCCGGACTGCTCGGCGGGGTGCTGGGCAGCGGGCCGCTGGCCGACCTGTCCGGCGGCGGCCGCTCCTCCCGTCCGGGGGCGCCGACGGCGACCTGAGACGGGCGACGGTGGCCCGGGGCGGCTGAGAGCCCCTCCAGGCCGCGGTGACACCGGTCGGCCCGGGTGCTCCGTGGGGGAGCACCCGGGCCGACCGGTGTTCGGCGTCCGGTGCCGTGGTGCTGCTCGCGGGGGCGGCCGTCGGCGGCTGCTGGCGTCGGCAGGGTCGGTTGGGTCGGCCGGGTCGGCTGGCGTCGGCCCGTGCCGCCGGGGTGCGACGGGGGTTGCTCCCGGGGCTACGGCGGTGGTGCCATTGGGGACTGCCGGGGACTACCGGGGTGCGCGGCCGGCGCCGGCGGCGAGTTCCTTGGCGGCCTCGGTGAGGTCCTTCGCGGTGTCGATCGCGCGCCAGTACACGCCCTGCGGCAGCTGGTAGCCCGCCAGTCGCTTGCTGCGGGCGAGTTGGGGGAACGTGGTGCGCTCGTGGTCCCCCACGTCCGGCAGCAGCTCGGCGAACTCCGGGCTGAACACGTACAGGCCGGCGTTGATCAGGAAGGGCGAGGGCGGCGCCTCGATGAAGTCCAGCACGTTGCCGAACTGGTCCGTCTCCACGGCACCCCACGGGATCCGCGGCCGGGCCAGCGCGAGCGTCGCGAGGGCGTCCCGCTCGTGGTGGAAGGCGGCCATCTCGCGCAGGCTGAAGCGGGTCCAGATGTCGCCGTTGGTGGCGTACCAGGGCTCGTCCGGGCGGGGCAGCGCCTTGGCCGCGTACTTGAGCCCGCCGCCGCGCCCGAGCGGCTCCGCCTCGATCACCGTGCGCACCCGCAGCGGCAGGTCCGCCTTGTCCAGCCACTCCTCCAGCACGTCGGCCAGGTGCCCGCAGGAGATCACCGCGTCGGTGACGCCCTCGGAGGCGAGCCAGGCGAGCTGATGACCGAGGATCGGCGTCCCCGTCCCCGGGATCTCGACCAGCGGCTTGGGCCGGTCGTCCGTGTAGGGGCGCAACCGGGAGCCCTGGCCACCGGCCAGGATGACGGCCTGGGTGACGGGCGTCGAGGTGGGCCGGTGCGGGGGGTTGGGCTGCGCGGAACTCAGCGACCCCGGGGGGCTCTGGGGGGCCGGAGAGCCCGGAGAACCCGGAGAACCCGGAGAACCCGGAGAACCCGGAGAACCCGGAGAACCCGGAGAACCCGGAGAACCCGGAGAACCCGGAGAACCCGGAG